>NZ_JCAFUB010000001.1:0-782258 GCF_059370875.1 Stenotrophomonas sp. YJH_SMC_81
CAGCAACATCGCACCAGCGGTGACGGCCGGACCGCCCGTGCCCAGGCCGATGAACCACAGCGCCCGGGTCTTGTCCGCCTGCAACCCTGGATCATTCAGGATCTTGATGCCATCAATGCTCGACAGCGCCACCTGCATCCAGGCCAAGCTCTTGTCGATCTGGTCTTCCGGCTGCTGGTCCTTGCCGGTCACCACGTGGGTGATCAGGCCTTTGACGTCCTCGTTGAGGAATTTCTGCAGGTTGCTGCCGAACATCGCCATGCTGGTGGCAACGCTCACAATCAACGCCGCGCGCGCCATATTGGTCACCAGCACCATCATGGAGTCGCGACTGCGGCCGGTGACGATCCGGAAGCCCTGGATCAGTACCCACAGCGTCATCAGCACCAGGGCAATACCACCGACCCAGGACATCATGCGCCCCATCAGGTCGATGCCGTAGTCACTGATCCTGTCGCGCAGGTAATCCATGATCAGCTTGAAGAAGACGAAATCGCCGATCGACTGGACACGCACAGCGTAGCCCAGCAGATCCTGCAATCCGCCTGAGAAATCAAAGTTGGCCAGCCACCTGATCGTCATTTCCACAATCCCTTGGTAATTCCGTTACTGCATGAAATGCCGCATTGCTTTGCAGCGCATGTCTACGTATTAGCGGCCTGCAATCACTTGACGCTGAGCGCGGCCTTCAGTGCGGTGGTCTTGACCATGTCGCTGATCAGCTGCTTGGTCGGGTCCCCCTTCAATGCGGCCTGCGCCACCACCTTCTGGTTGGACTCCATGACCTCGATATAGGCATCATAGGATTTCATCCGCGCTTCCCAGCTCTGGGCAAGTGCGGCAATGTCATTGGCGGTGCGGAGCGATTCGCTGTCGGCACCCTGCACGGTGCCCTGATCGTTGTTGGTCAGGCGGATCTTGAGGATGCGGGTCAAGGAGTTGTTGATGCGCGGAACGGTCTGGGTCAGGAAATCGATCGCGTCGTTGTACTTGCGGTTCTGCATCATCCGGATGTTGACGCAGATCTGCATCTGCTGCTCCTTCACATCCGCCTGCGGATTGAACACGAACACCTTGAAGGCGGACTCCAGGCTGAAGTCCAGCGCCTTGCCGCAGGTTTCGGCAACCAGATAGTTCGGTGCCACCGGCACCAGCGGCGCGCTGTCGGGCATACCGAAGCTGTTCACCGCCGCCTGCACCTGGATCAGCGCCTGGCGATACTGCTCCAGCGTGCGGATCCAGCGGGTGTTCTGCTCGACGTACTCGGCCGCGTCCTGCGCTTTGGCCGCGTAGACGGTCGCCTCGGTCTTGTAGGTGTTGATCTGATTGAGCAGGTGCTGGATGAGGCTGGTACCGGTCTCCTGCACGGGAATCCAGGCGCTGACATTGCCGGTGCCGAGCGCCATCATGGCTGCCACGGTCATCGCTGCAAGACGGGGCGCGCGGCGGCGGGGCGAGGAAGCTTGCTTGGTATTGTTCATATCAGTCTCCATTGATCGGAACTCGTAGTCTTCGGGCAGGCCGTCTCGCGGATCAGGTAACAGTGTCGCGCGCTGCGACAGCCGCCTTGCCCGAGCCCTTTCGATTCTTGTAGAAATCTTCAAGCCACTGTTCCGGCGTCAGCTCATCCACCGTCACCCGTGCGCGTACCGCAGCTGTCTGCAATACCCGATGCATGATGTCGATGTTGTCAGTGGACGCCGAGATCACTGACAGGATGTCGTCCATGCCACGCAGGTTGAGCTGGCACACGCTGGAGGCATGACCCTGCTTGACCAGGAAGCAGCGCGAGCGCTCGTCCAGGGCGGTAACCACCCTGAACTCGGCCTCGGTCAGTTTCAGGCCATCCATGTAATCGCTCTTGCTGGCATTCGGGTTCGGCAGCAGGATCAGCGTGGCGGTCTGTTCGATCAGGGCGGCGGAGATATCACTCTTCAGTGCATCTTCCGGGCTCTGCGTTGCGAAGATGCCGAGACCATTCTGCTTACGGATGGTCTTCTGCTTGTTCTTCGCGAATTCCTTCAGGCCACCCTCGCCGTCCAGGATCTTCCAGAACTCGTCCATCACGTAGATCAGCGGACGACCATCGATCAGTGACTCCAGGCGGTGCAGCAGGTAATTGATGACCGGCACGCGCACTTCGGGATTGTCGATGATGTCGGTGTAGTCGAACCCGATGATATTGGCCTTGCTCAGGTCGACGGTATCCACCGGATTGTCGAACACCCAGCCCAGCGAATTGCCCGAGGTCCAGCGGCGCATGCGCGCGTAGAGCCCATCGTCACCCATGTTGGGCAGGCTCTTCTGGAAGTTGGTCATGCTGCGCAGGTGCATCGGCGTATCGAGCATGCTCTCTACAGCGCGATAGATATCCTCTTCCTCGCGGGCGCTGTACTCACGCTTGCCGGCCAGCACCTTGATCAGGTCGGCCAGGAACTGCACGTTGGCTTCGTTGTTCTCGCACTGGAACGGGTTGAAGCCGGTCGGCGCGCCGTTCTCCAGGGCCAGGTAGTTGCCTCCGCAGGCCCGCACGAAGATTTCCGCACCACGGTCCTTGTCGAAGAAGAAGATGGTCGGCGACGGCTCATACTTCTGCACCTGGCTGAGCAGGAAGTTGATCAGCGCGGTCTTACCGGTACCGGACTTGCCGATCACCATGGTGTTGGCGATCGCCTTCTCCCCCAGCGAGTTTTCCGACGGATGGGTCGCGTGGAAATTGAAGTAGTACGGCTGGCCGTTGGTGGTCTGCAGCGTGGTGACGCAGTCGCCCCACGGGTTGTTGTGCTGCTTGCCAGTGGCGAAGTTGTGCAGCGGCGACAGGCCCAGGAAGTTCAGCGAGCTGACATTGGCCAAGCGTGTGCGATAGCGCCAGTTGCCCGGCAGCTGCGAATAGAAGGACGAGGTAACCGCCAGGTCTTCCTTGGTCGACACGAAGCCGGCGTTGGATAGCTCGGCGCGGGTCGAAGCGACGTTCTGCGACAGCTTGGCCTGGGTGTCGCCGTAGACCGCCATGATGAAGTGGTATTCACCCAGCACGAAGTTGCCCGACGACAGCTGATCCATCGCCTGGTCCAGCTCGACGATCTGGCTCACCGCCTTGTCGCCGGAGGAGATCATCATGCCCTTGGTGCGGTCGAGCACCTTGAGCGCGTCCTGACGCCCCATCGGGCTGAACGAATGGGTGATGACGTACTCGTAGTCCAGGTACTTCAGGCCGTTGAGGATGCCCGGGTAAGTTCCCTCGGCATACTCCTTGATGTTCAGGATGGCGCCGAAGTGGTTGGCACCATTGGGGGTATTGATGACGAAGTCACCGGTCTTGGACGAGAACATGTGCCGGCTGACCGGCAGGTAGTCCTTGATTGGTGCCGACAGCACCGGGACCGGCTCGTCAATGCGATTGATCAGGTAGCCGAACAGCTCCAGCGTTTCCGAGAACACCACGCCATTCTTGGCCTCATACATGCCCAGGCGATACGGCGCGTAGTCGCGGATCACGGCCTCGACGTTGCCGGCCAGTTCCATCAGCTTTTCGACTGCCTGCTCCTGCTCCGCGCGCAGCTTGTCCACGTTCGCCGACTTCTCGACGAAGCGCTTACCCGCCACCACGGGGCGATAGATCATGGTCAGGTACAGTTCGTTTTGCATGATGCGCTGCGAGGACAGCATGCCCATGTACTGGTCGGACACGTCCTGGTTGAAGCGCTGCTTGTAGTTGCTCTTGCCCTTCAGCGTGCGGCGACGACGGATGTCATGCACCCAGAACGCCACGTTCACGAAGTCGGGAGCACGCAGCGTCTGCAGCAGGCGGTTGAACGTGTTGTGGCGATGCTCCAGCTCCCACTCCTCACGGCCGACGAACGGCAGCCCTTCCAGATGCCAGGTCAGCAGGTAGTCGCCGCCCGTGGTCTTGACCACGTTCGGGGCGACGTGCGACGACAATGGAATGAACTCGCTGATGGAGGTGTCTGGGCTGAACATACGACTGCTTCCAAAGAGGTACTGCCAAGAAGTTTCAACAGACCCGACGGGCGCTTGCGCCCGCCGGGCCGGATCCGGACCTCAATCCATTCGGGCCGGCTTGTCGCGGTAATGGTTGGGGTTGAACACCCACATGCCATCGTGTTCCTGCACGTTGCGGACTTTCAGCTTGAACATCAGGCGCAGGCCCAACAGGCGGAAGATCATTTCGTCACGCTTGGCCATCTGCCGCATGATGAAGACCGCCACCGGGATGGTGAGCAGGAACCAGAAGTTCGTGTACATGCTGAGCAGCAGCAACCCACCTGCCACCATGAAGAATGGCAGGTAGGGCACGCCCAGGAACATGGCCGGGCGCGTGCAGCCGCGGAACACGACGTTCTTATGCACTGTAGTACTGGATCGCGTTGTTGATCAGGTAGTAGGTGGTGCCGGTGCCGCCGCCGCACTTGCCATCACTGCCTTCGCCCAGCAGCATGCGCGCGATCTGGCCGGCGGCACCGATCAGCACGCCACCGATCAGGATCGGCGCGACGTCAGCGATGCGCTTGTGTGCGAAGGCGATCTGGTAGCCGGCGAAGATCACCGCGATGGTCACCACGGCGATCGAAGCCATGTTCAGCAGGCCGTTGATGTTGGAGAAGAAGCCGCAGACCTTCTTGTCGGTACCGCCGAAGTCGGGACTGGTGGCGAACACCTGCGGGGCGAACAGTGCGCCAACGAAGATCGTGGCCATCAGCAGGGTCTTCAGCGTGCGCTGGGCCTGGACGAGGTCGAGATTGGATCGCTTCATGGATTGATTTCCTTGTTGATGGACTAACACAACTGAATCGGCCAGCCGGGGGACTGGCCGCACCACGACTTCGTCAGAACACGAAGGCCGCATCCCCTGCGGGAATCTGTTGCACCGGTGCGGCCTGCACCGGCGCGTTGTACGAATTGTCGGTACCGGCCACAGGCTGGTTACGCTCGCTCCAGGGGCGCAACATCACCGGCCCTTCGTTGCCGGCGCCAGCCGCGCCCGGCAACTGCTGCGGCATGGCCATCGCCTGTGCGGGGCCTTGCTGTGGCAGCTGCTGCGGCATGCCGCCGGCCTGCTGCTGCGGATAGGCGCCCGCCTGGGCCGGCTGCGCCTGCGGCTGCATCATCCGATCCACCGAACCCAGCACCACCTTGGACAGCGCCTGGTCAGCGATGTTCAGCAGGCTGCCCCGCGCCATCGCACCGGTGGAGGGATACACGACATACGCGCGTGCCGGATCTTCCGACGGCACGTACACCGGGCCATTGGATTGAGCAACGATGCGCGCCTGCGCCGGAGAGGCCAGCTGCGGATGATGCTCGACCTTCACGCTGCGGCGTTCACCGCGGCTCACCACGTCGATCGGCGCAACACCATTGCTGGCAACCTGCTGGCCGCGGCGGATCGAGTCGTAGATCTTCTGCACGTAGCCATGACGGAAGCCGGTCTCGAAGTTGCCCGAGTAGTAACAGCTGAACGACTTGCCCCAGTCACCGCCGGAACGCTTGTAGCATTCAGCAAGGATGCGCGAACCGGCCTGCAGGTTCGGGCACTGCTGGAAGGCCTTCTCGTAGGAATCCAGCCCGTATTTGCCCAGGTTGTAGCGATTGACCTGGGCCAGCCCGATCGAGAAGTTGTAGCCCTTCTCTTCCAGCATGCGCACCGTCGCCAGCGCTTCATCCAACGCCTTGGGCTGGCGCACCAGTGCACCGCCGACCACGCCGATGGCGTAGGGATTGCGCGACGATTCGACGTTGATGACGTGCTGCATCACATCCATCGACACGGCCATCTCCGGGCACGCCATCATTTCCAGTCCTGGCAGCATCCCTCAGCCCTCCTGCCCCTGGGCACGCCCAGGATTGAAGTCGATGCCGGTGATGTAGCGCGAGCCGGCATGCGCCTTGATATGCACAACGATGTCGATGGTCATCATCAACAGCCGCTTGATCACGTTGAACTCCAGGCCCGAACCTTCGGCTGAAGCCTTCACCATAAGCGCCAGCTGGTCCCAGGTCTGCTCCGGGCTGCCGGCATGACAGCTGGTGATCGAGCCCGGGTGGCCGGACGCGCAGTTGCGGATGAAGTAGAACGCCTCGTCACCGCGCAGCTCGGCCAGGATGATGCGCTCGGGCTTCATGCGCAGGCAGGCTTCCATGCAGCTCTTGGCCGTGACATTGCTGGTGCTCTGCCCGCCCTTGGAATACAGCAGGTGCACGACATTGGGCTGGGTCAGGAACAGCTCGCGTGCGTCCTCGATGGTGACCAGGCGCTCGTTGTCCGGGATATGGTTGACCAACGCCTTCATGAAGGTGGTCTTGCCGCTGCCGGTCGCGCCGGATACCACGATGTTCTTGCGGTACATCACCGCACGCCGGAAGAATTCGGCGTACTCTCGCGAATGACGCAGCTCCAGCAGCTCGCGATCCTGCTCGCTGATGCTGCCATCAGATTCCAGGATCTGATTGAAGAAGCCGTCTTCGTGATACTGCGTGAGCGACTTGGTGTGCTTGGACGGCAGACGGATGGTGATCGACACCTTGCCAGCGTCACACGCGGGCGGAATGACGAACTGTGCACGCTGGCCGGTGGGGAACGTGAGCGACACGACCGGATCGGCATCGGTGATGCGCTGGCCGGTGTTGCTCTCGTTCACCACCGCCGTGCAGAACTGCCGGGCCCGCTCGAAGGTCAGGCTCGGCACGTCCACCCGCTGCCACCCCGCCCGGGTTTCCAGGTACAGCTCACCGGGACGGTTGATGCAGATTTCCGTCACTTCCGGGGAAGTCATGTACTCGGCGATGCCCAGCACTTCGTACTGATAGCGCAGGAAATCGCTGGAGACGAGGGCGAGGGGTGACACTTCGGCGTCCATGATCGTTCGTTGGGTTACCGGCGGGGGTGCAGCACGTTGGTGAAGTCGACGTCCTTTGCAACGTAGACGTTCACGATCGTGCCCTGGTTGATGGTGACGGTCGGCGGACGACGGTTGCTGCTGAGAGCCTCATTGGCCAGGCGCTCCATCGTGCGTGCGGTAGCACTCTCATAAGGCGACTGCACCGTCATGCCATTGTTGGCGATGGTCGTGGTCTCCGGACCGTGCTCGGCGGCCGCATACTTGAAGGCATCGGAAATCAGGCTGATCATCAGCGCCGAAGCGATACGGCTACCCCAGTGCGCGCTGTACTGGCCCGGATGACCGGCGCCACCCAGCTGATCCACGCCCGGGCTGGACATCGCAACGTCGATGCCATTTGGTGTGGTGATGCGATCCCAGATCACTTCCACGCGCTTGCCCATCGGACCGCCGCCGTAGGCGCCATAGATCTTGGAGCCCTTCGGCAGCAGCAGGTTGCGACCGTTGATCGAGTACACCGGCTCGGTCAGCAGGCACGAGGTATAGCCGGCGAGATCGGTGATGATGCGGGTTTCCAGCACGCAACGCAGGTAGGTGCCACGCACCAGCAGCGCGTCGGGGCTCTGGATGTAGGTGGCGCTGGAGACATCCTCGACGTCCGGGCCGCGACGGACCTTTGCCGGCGCCGCCTGATTGTTGGGCAGCTGCGCCAGCATGGTACGGGTGTACTCATCCATGCCGCGGCCGCCATTGCCCCCGTTGCCATCCTGTCCATCACCACCACCCACCCCGCTCCCGGAGCCGATGCGGCGGTCCAGCAAAGTCGGGCCACGGTCCATCTCGCGGGCCGAATCGGACTGGGGAACGAACAGCGGGGTGGAATCCAGCGGCGGCGGCGGTAGCGGCGGCGTCATCGGAATCGGATCAACCGGTTGCATGGCCTGGGAGGGCACCGGACTCGTCTGCACGGCGTCCGGCAGCGTCGGCGTAGACACGCGCGCAACGTCCGGCACCTTCTGCACGGCATTCTTGTCATCCTGCCCCTTGCGGAACAGCAGGAAACCCATGGCCACCAGCAGCACCACGATACCGCCCAGGAACAGCAGCGCCTTGCGGTTCAACCGCTGCTCTTCGGCCGAGCGCAGCTGCGGCGCGGCCGCATCCAGATCCGGCGCGGGCTCGGCCTGGGTCGTGCCGAAGTAGGGATTCGACGGCGCGTCCGCGGCACCCTGTGCGCCGTACGGGCTCTGGCTCTCGTCGCGTCCGTTGTTCGGGTCGTTTCCGGGAGTGTTCTGCTGGCTCATTTCTTCACGTTCCTTCGCAGGCCGACGACGAAGTCGCCGTGGCGGATGACCAGGTACGGGTGCGTCCCGTGCACGATCAGCGTATTGCCTTCAACCGTGGTGTTGACCACGAAGTCTTCACCGTATTCCGTTTCACGACCGAACACCGCCGGGAAGATGCCGGTCTTGTACTCCGGCGAATTCGGCAGTTTCAGGTAGGTGAAACGACCATCGTCGTAGGCGTTGACCGGGATCAGCCACCCCATCTTCTTCGCCTTGCTGGTCGAATAGGAGTAGTTGAAGTTGTACTGCCGGTCCTTGGCCAGTTCCGAGCTCAACAACGGCTTGGCCTCTTCTTCGACCGCTTCCTGGGCGACACCGAACACGGTGTCGTTGGGATAGACGAAGGCGATCTTGTACTGCACGCCTGCACGGCGTGCCTGCTCCAGCTGGCGCCAGTCGGTGGCCACCACCTTCAGTTCGAAGATGTAGGAATGGGTCTCGGTGCGCACCATCATGTTGGTGTCAACGTCGACGTTCTTCGGCTTGAGGTAGAACACGTTCTCGCGGCGGGTCAGTTCCCAGCCGCTGCTGAAGCCGGTGCTGTAGTCGAGGATCTTCTCGTTCGGGCTCAACTCGATCTGGGTGGTCAGGCCCAGGCCGGTGCGAACCGGATAGATACGGTCCTTCTCGTACTCGTAGTGGTCAACCGCCTGCGCCATCGCCGCTGCTGAGAACAGCAACGACAACATCGACAGCAGCGCCAGCGCGCTTCCCCTGATATTTCGACTACTCATCGGTTGCTTGCTCCATCAGCAGTTCCGGTGGAATTGTTCTGCGCCGGCCTCATGGCCGGCTGTCCGGGCATGGCCTGCCCCGGCATCGCTTGCCCCTGCACCGGCTGACCCGGCATCGGTTGGCCCTGTACAGGCTGTCCCGGCATTGCCTGGCCCGGTACCTGGCCGTTGGCTGGCACCGCGACCGGCTGGCCGGTGGCCGGGTCGATCATGGTGGCCGCGGCCGGATTGTTGGGATCGTAGACACCCTGCGCCTGCTGCGCGGCCTGCGCGGCCTGCTGCGCCTGTGCCTGCATGGCGCCGTCATCCGGCACCGGCACGCCACGCGAGTAGTCGTTGTCGACGCGGTACTCGGTGACCTGGAACGCCAGCGGATTGAGGATGCGATCCTGTTCGGACAGCGCCAGGTTCTGGTTGTAGCTGAAGCGCATCGTCACCAGCTGGTTGTCCAGGTAGGTAGAGACGCCGGTGCGCTTGTCCAGCAGGCTGCGCTGGATGCGCACCGAAGCGCCGCGGAAGCTGCCGTTCGGTTCTGCGCCCAGCGGCGTGATGCTGAGGATCTTGACCCGGATCGCGCGTTCGCGGCCATACATCACGAACGGGTTCTGCGGATTGTTGCCGGCATAGCGGACACGCATGGACTGCGCCACCGGATCGGTGGACATCACGAACACCAGTTCCCAGTCACGCAGCCCCATCACCGCCGAGTCATACGATTCGCGCGCGAGCACGTACTGGGCGACGTTGCTGCGATTGATCGCTTCGTTGGTGGTGATCGTCTCGCCCTGGAACGTGCCACTCAGGCGCGCGACGGTCGCGGTACCCGTGTAGGCATCGGCCATCACCAGGAACGGCACCTTCTCCTTCAGCGGCAGCATGTAGTAGTAGCCGCCCGCCAGGGCGAGCGACATCAGCAACGAGCCTGTGGCGACCCACCATGCGCGCCGCTCGCTGCGGCGTGCCATGTCGGCCACGGTGATCTCGTAGCTGACCGCCTTGGCGACCGACTGCTCGACCTTGGGACTATTGCCGGGATCCTTCTTGCGGAACATGGATTCTTCCGTACTGCTGAAACATCAATGGGCGTGGCACCCCTGCGACAGGCGCGGGGAGCGGCACGTTCGATGATTTCGAGGTGGACTCAGGTGCCGCTGTTGGAATCAGCGCCCTGCGCCGACGCGGTCGGCGTCGAGCCAGCGCTCTGCACAACGATCTGGTTGCCAACGATGGAGACGGAGATGCCCTGCGCTGCATAGGCTGCGGTCAGATCGATCACGGCCTGCTGTGCGTTGGTGGTGTCGATGTTCGAGACCGCGCCATACAGGGTGAAATCCGAGCTGAGGCGGTAGTCCAGCGTGCGCCCGGAATCCTTGGCCCAACGCTCGAGCATGGCTTTGAGCGTGCCATCCATCGGCGAGGCCTGGTAGACGTAGCTGGAGTACAGCGGAATTTCGGTCGTCGTCGCAGCAAAGCGGTTGACCGGCTTCCAGCGGCCTCCGAAATCCGGAGCGGACTTGGTGGCGCAACCGGCCACCATCAGCGCCGCCACTGCGGCGATGGACATTTTCGCGATAAACGCCTGATTCATACGGGCTTCACTTTGACGTACGAAAAAGCAGTCCCGAGCATTGGTCCCCTGGTCGTCCGGCGCTGCATCGCGCACGCCGGAATCGGAGGGACACGCTGTGTGCAGCGCACCCACTCCGGCTCCCCTGCAGCCCAAAGGCTGCCAACCAGGTCGCGGGGCCATCGGCGCAGCCGACAACACATCCGCATACCTCACCAACGTCGAAACCATCCTTGTTTCCATGGCACAAACTCCTGGCCACCCTGCTGCTACATCTTTGACATCCAGCACACACTTCTGGACGACAGACACAGGGTCGCACAACCACGCGTCAATTCCATGTCAGGCAAGTCTGAAAATCCATGAACAAATGCCAAATTCTTGACCGAAATCACGAATTCACATTCTTAACTTCGAATCAAATTCACAAATTAAGCGTCGTGAATTAGACGTTCAGCATCGGAACATCCACCTTCGGCAGCAGCCTCGAGGTGAAGTAGCGGTCCTTGTAGTAGCGGATCTTGTCGCACTTCACCGGATGCGGTATGCCCTCATACAGGAACACCTCCATGTCCGGCCCCATCGCCTTCAGCTCCTGCGGCAGCATCAGCGCGCGCCGTTCCTCGGTGAAGTTGTGGGTCTTCTCGCGGGCATGGGTGACGTTCTTCTTGCGCACCGTGGTGTAGCCCAGCATGTCCGAATAGTCATTGGCATCCTGTTGCTCACGCGGCGCGTACAGGATCTGCAGGGCATGGTTGGTGATGATGGTGCGTGACACTTCCCGGCCGTAGGTGGCGTCGAGCTGGGACATGCTCTGGATGATCGGCAGCAGGCGGATGTTGTAGCCAGCCATGTAGGACACCGCCGAGGCGATGATCTCCACTTTGCCGATCGAGGTGAATTCGTCCATCAGCAGCAGGCACTGGTACTTCAGGTCCGGGTTGGACTTGGGCAGTTCCTTGGTGTTGAGGTTGATCAGCTGGCTGAAGAACAGGTTGATGATCAGCCGGCTCTCGGCCAGCTTGTTCGGTTGGATGCCGATATAGATGGTCATCTTCTTCTTGCGGACATCGGTCAGCAGGAAGTCGTTGCAGCTGGTGGCCTTGTCCAGCACCGGATTGATCCAGGGATTGAGCGGTTCCTTGAAGGTGCCCAGGATCGAGGCGAAGGTCTCATCGGCCTGGGACAGCATGTTGGCGAACGCCGAACGTGCGTTGGCGCTGAGGAACGGCCGCTCCGACAGGGTCTTGAGGTACTTCTTCAGGTCGGTGCCGTCGCCGGAGGACAGACGGTACACCGCACCGAGCGTGGGCGTGCCGGCGCCGCCCGGGAAACCGCTGCTGCGCTCGTCGTCCCAGTTCTCGAACAGATACAGGGTGAAGGCCATGAACGCGTTGCGCGCCTGGCTGACCCAGAATTTCTGGTCCTCGGCCCCGTCCGGATACAGCATCGCGGCGATGCTCATCAGGTCCGACACCCGGAAGGCCGGATCATCGGAGACGTAGCTGAGCGGGTTCCAGCGGTGCGTGCGCCGGTCCTCGGCGAAGGGATTGAACAGATAGATTTCCTGGCCCTGGCTGGCGCGCCAGCCACTGGTCAGGTCGAAGTTCTCCTGCTTGATGTCCAGCACGACCAGTGATTCGCCGTACTCCAGCAGGTTCGGGATGACCACGCCCACGCCCTTGCCCGAGCGGGTCGGCGCGGCCAGGATCACGAACTGCTGGCCATCCAGGCGCACCAGCTTGCCGCCATGGCTGCCGACCACGATGCTCTGGCCGGTCTTCTTGAACATGCCGTGCTTGGCCAGGTCGGAGCCGGTGGCAAAGCGCGCATCGCCGTGCAGCGAGCGCTTGTCCTTCTTCAGCAGCAGCACCAGGCCGGCCACCAGCAGCACCAGCAAGGGCAGGCCGAAGCCCACGTAGCCCGCCCATTTGATCTTGCCCACGAAGGGCGCGACCTGCGGTTGGCCGATGGCGTGGACGTACTGGTAGTAGGTGTTCCAGGTGAACAGCTGGGTGTCCAGCCCCAGGAACAGCAGGGTCAGATAGCCGGAAAACACGAAACCGAGCAGCAGGGTCGCCAGCGTGATGATGGCGATGAGCAGATACTTCTTACTGGGCAACACCCGAATCCTCCATGATGCGCACGCGGCGCGACGGCCTAGCGGTGGCGCCAGCGCGACGCCTTCTTCCGCAGGTGGTTCTCGTTTTCCAGCCCGGGCTCCTCGCCCTCTTCACGCACCAGTTGCAGCAAGCGTTGGCGCGCTTCGGCCAGTGATATCAGGTCGGTCAGACGATCCCCATCGTCGGCGACGACCGCATGGCCGACCACATCGCCGGGAGCGTACACCGGCTCGTAGGACACCGCTACCAGCTGATAGCGCCCACGGGTTTCCAGCACATGCCTGAATTCCTGCATCTCACTCCTCCTTGTCGGGGCAACACTGCGTCCCCTGCCTCGCCATCATGCCCGTGGCAGCGTCATGGGCGCATCCACAACCGCTGCGGCGTTTGCGCGAAACTGTGCGCGGATATCCAAGGAGACTGCAATGGACTGGGTAGCACTTGCCCGCACGCTGGCCACCGAGGCCCACGCGGGGCAGATCGACAAGGCCGGCCAGCCTTACATCGGCCATGTGGCGCGGGTGGCGGCTGCGGTGCGCGGCGACGATGACGCCGAAGTGGTGGCCTGGCTGCATGACGTGGCCGAGGACTGCCCGGCGTTTGCCGCACGGATCGAGGTATTTCCCGCACCGCTGCGCGAGGCGGTGCAACTGCTCAACCGCGATGCAGCACCCGACGCGGACAGCTACTACGCGCGCGTTGCCGCCCACCCGCTGGCACTCAAAGTGAAGCGCGCCGATCTGGATGACAACGCCGATCCACAGCGGCTGGCGATGCTGGACGGAACCACGGCAGGGCGCCTTCGCGACAAATACGCTCATGCCCGGGCGGCGCTGGGCATCTGAGCCGGCCGCGAGGTGGCGCGGAGGGCCGGCGTGTCACCGATCAAACGCTGATTTACCCTGAGTGCTGCTGCTCCTGTTGCAGTGCAGCAGTACAATGGACGGCTCCCCCGCCCCATCGCGCCCCCGCATGAGCCCCAACTCTTCCCTGGCTGCGCGGCTGACGCCCCGTCAGCGCACCCTGATCATCCTCGCTCTGTCACTGGGTGGCTTCGCCATCGGCACCAGCGAATTCGCCAGCATGGGCCTGATGCTGGAGATCAGCCGCGGCCTGTCGATTTCCGAAACCCAGGTCGGGCACCTGATCAGCGCCTACGCCATCGGCGTGGTGGTCGGTGCCCCGATCCTCGCCTTCGTGGGTGCCAGCTTCCCGCGCCGCAAGCTGCTGCTGGCGCTGATGGGCTTCTACGCGATCGGCAACCTGGCCAGCGCGCTGGCACCGAATTACGGCACGATGCTGGTGGCACGCTTCGTCGCCGGCCTGCCGCATGGCGCCTACTTCGGCGTTGCGATGCTGGTGGCCGCTGCGATCAGCCCTGCCGGCCAGCGCGGCCAGGCGATGTCGCGGGTGCTGCTGGGCCTGTCGATCGCGATCCTGGTCGGCAATCCGTTGACCACCTGGCTGGGCCAGCAGTTGAGCTGGCGCACCGCCTTTGCCCTGGTCAGCGTGCTGGCCATTGCCACGGTGGCGATGATCGCGCGCTTCCTGCTGCCGGACCCGGACGAAGTGCGTACCTCGCCGATGCGCGAACTGCGCGCCTTCAACACTCCCCAGGTGTGGCTGGCGCTAGCGATCGGTGCGGTCGGCTTCGCCGGCATGTTCTGCGTGTTCACCTACCTCGCACCCACCCTCGTGCAGGTCACCGGCGTGGCCGAATCGTGGATGCCGCTGGCAGTAGGCGTGTTCGGCATCGGCGCGATCATCGGCAACATCGCCGGTGGCTGGCTGGTGGACAAGTTCCATTTCAAGGCCGCCGCCGTGGTGCTGCTGTGGTCGATCGTGATGCTGCTGCTGTATCCGCTGGCCGCACAGTCGGTGTGGACCATCGGCCCGATGATCATCACGGTCGGCACCATGGGTGCGCTGGCGGCGGTGCTGCAGACGCGCCTGATGGACGTGGCCGGCGAAGCGCAGACGCTGGCGGCGGCCTCCAATCACGCCGCCTTCAATACCGCCAACGCACTCGGCCCGTGGCTGGGCGGCATGGCGATCAGCGCCGGCTTCAGCCCGGCCAGTACCGGCTATGTCGGTGCAGCCACCGCGATCGGCGGCCTGCTGCTGTGGTGCGTGGCGGTGATGCTGGACAGGAAGCGCAAGACCGTCGCCGCCGGCAACCACTGAAGAACGGACGACCGCATCCACAGGTCAACCGTTCGACTGAGCCGGCTTCGTCGCGCTCCTGACGCGCGATGAACACATTTCGTGGATGTGCATTTGGGCACAGTGCAGCCGACGCCGTTTCCTCGGCCTGCACCGGACCCGCAATGCACCACCCTCGCGCCCCTGCCCGCCACGATGCCATCGCCTTGCAGGCCGGCATGCTGGGCAGCGTGCTGGGGGTGGCGTTGTCCAAGGCCATTGCCTTGTCCGCGTTGGCAGCCGGTTCGATGATGGGGATCGGGCTGTGGGTGGTGGCCTGTGCACTGCTGGCTGCGTGGGCGCTCGCAGCCTATCTCGCCTGCCTGGCGCTGAGCCGTCGTGTGTTCGTGCTGATGGTGGCGCTGTGCATGGTGCTGATGATCTGCATCGCCTGACCCAGCAGGGGCCGGACTATCGCGCATTTGTTACAGAATAACAAGTGCAACGGGTCCGATTGTGCATGCCCGGCGTCACGGATTTGAATTCCATGGCCATCCTGGCATTACCCGAGGCCATCCCATGAACCTGCAGCCTTCATTCCACGCCACCCTCACTGCCATCGCTCTGGCGTCGCTCAGCGCCTGCGCCACCTACGACGACAGTGCCATGCATCCGGCCTGCCAGGAGCCACCCCATCTGAAGGATCTGCCACGCGAGGTCGCTGCCCGCGAGAGCCGTTGCAACAAGGGTGTGGAAGTGTGGTCGAGCGAGCGCGGCGGCAGTGACAAGCCGCTGGACCTGAGCGGAAAGAAAAAGGATCTCTGAAATGGAGCGCTGCCGGTTGCCGCGGCTGTCTTGATCATGTCCATGCACCTGGCTGACTGGCCCATCACAACCGGCGCGCGACGATGAGGTCTCCCCACCCTGTCGAGATTCAGATGCCGGACACTGCCCACCCTGTCATTCGCGCGTTCGAGGCCGTGTTCGATCTGTCAGGGGGCGTGCAGCGCATCACCGCGCTCACGGTCACTTGCCGGCATTGCACGTCGACCAGTTCGGCCAGTGAGGACAATCTGGTGCACTTGCCAGGTGGAGCATTGTTCCGCTGCGACGGGTGCGGCTGCCATCAACCGGTCAGCCATGCCCGGCTGTCGGACTGGCAACCGGCGTCGTTGCTGGGTATCTGAGGACCGCGACGTGGCAATGACTGTGGAACAGCGGAAAATACTCCAGGCCATCGCCGCTGCAGAACCGGTGCGCGGTGATGCCGCAACGTGGGCGGTGACCGCCGGATGGGCGGTACAGGCAGAGGACGGGGATATCGATCTCACCGAGGCTGGCCGGGATGCGCTCACCGCGCAGGCAGGTCGTGAGGGCTAGACCCGCCGCTCAGGCCAGCGTCGCCTCCCTTCGCGCTGCGTCGCGATAGCGGCAACCTGCGGAACAAAGGGCACATCGCTGCCACGTCGGCGGCGAAGTGGCGAGGTCTTTCATGTCGGCGGTGTGCAGAGCGTCATGACATGCGCTGGGCTATGCTGCGCCACCTTCCTGCGCCAATGGCGGCCATGCATCCTTTTCCCCTGCCAGTCTCTGCACCTGATCAGCTCGCTTACCGACTGCTGCAGGACAGTGACTGGGCCCGCTCGGCCACTGCCGCAAGCGCACCCGCCGAACTTCGCACGTTGCTGGCGATGATCCTGGATTCGCCAGAACCCCTGTGGCTTGCCTGGGGCAAGGAAGACAAGGCGTTCTTCTTCAATGATGCGTACCTGCCCATGCTGGGGGAAAAACTGCACGGCGCGATGGGCAATCGCCTGGAGGATGTCTGGGCGGACGTATGGCCAGACGTGGTGCAGGCCGTCAACGATGCCTTCGCCGGCACCAGCCGCAGTTTCAAGAACCTGCCACTGATGATGGATCGCGACGGCACGCTGCGTGAAACATTCTGGACGTTCTCCTATTCGCCGCTGCGCGTCGGCTGCGGCAGTGTGGCCGGCATCCTGTGCGTGGTCAGCGAACAGACCGAACGGGTGATCGAGCGCGACCTGCACAGCCGCCAGGTCGCGGCGATCACCGAGCAGGCGCGGGAGGCCCATCTGGAACTGGTGCGCGCCCGCGAGCAGCTGCGCCAGTCGCAGAAGCTGGAGGCGATCGGCCAGCTCACCGGCGGGGTGGCCCACGACTTCAACAACCTGCTGCAGGTCATCACCGGTTCGGTAGACATGCTCCTGCACACGTGGCCGGCAGACGACACCCGGCGCCGCTACATCCAGGCCATTGCAACAGCGTCGGACCGCGCCACCAAGCTGACCGCGCAACTGCTTGCATTCTCGCGTCGCCAGAGCCTGTCGCCGGAGGTCTTCGACCTCTGCGAAAGCGTGCACGCGCTCTCGGATATCATCACCACGGTACTTGGCGCGCGCATCCAGGTGTCGTTGACATTGCCCGATACACCGATGCCGGTACTGCTGGACCGGACCCAGCTGGACACTGCATTGATCAACATCGCGGTCAATGCCCGCGATGCGATCGAGGGACACGGCAGGGTGACCATCCAGGTGGAGCAGGTAACCGCCGTGCCTTCGGTGCGCTTCGCCGCGCCGATGAAGGGCGACTTTGCCGCAATCAGTGTGACCGACACCGGAGCGGGCATCGACCCTGCGGTGGTTGACCGCATTTTCGAGCCCTTCTTCACCACCAAGAGCGTGGGCGCTGGGACCGGACTCGGTCTCAGCCAGGTATTCGGCTTCGTCAAGCAGTCAGAAGGCGAGGTGGACGTGCAGAGCCAGGCCGGCGCCGGCACCCGCTTTACGCTGTACCTGCCGCTGGCGCAGGCAGGAGAAACGACGGAACGGCCGGCGGCGCAATCGGGGCTGCAGCATGGGCATGGCGTCTGCGTGCTGGTGGTGGAAGACAACGTCGACGTGGCCGAATTTGCGGTGGGCGCCCTGCGCGAACTCGACTACAGCGTGGTCCTTGCACGCAATGCGGACGAGGCCCTGGCCGAGCTGGAACGGGATGCCTCGCGCTTCCATGTGGTGTTCAGCGACGTGGTAATGCCGGGCATGAACGGCCTGGATCTGGCCCGTGCCATCCGCGCCCGCTTCCCGGAGCTTCCGGTGATCCTCACCAGCGGCTACAGCGAATTGCTGGCGCGGGATCCTGGCCATGGCTTCACCCTGCTGCGCAAGCCGTACTCATTGAAGCAGCTGGCCTCGGTGATGACCGAGACCGCGCGCCGCGCGCTGGCTGTGGTGGCATCGCCCTAGCCGGTCGCTCCCCGCGGCGGACCGAACCAGCGTTCCAGCGAGGGCGCCAGCCCCGACGCATCGCCGCCGGCATCGCAGGCCCAGGCCACGATACCGTCAGGGCGGACCAGCAACGCACCCAGTCCCATCGCATCGCGCGCCGTGGATATCACGCAGGTAACCGAGCGTTGCCAGCGCGCAAAGATCGGGCCGAGTGAAACGCCGGTATCGAGCCCCAGCAGCACGCCCTTCCCTGCGCGCAGCAGCTCCCCCATGCGATCGCCATTGGCCAGCTGGACGTCAGGCACGCTTTGGCCAACCCACGGATGCTCGCCGTTGAACACCGCTGGTTGTGCCACGCCCCACAGCCGCTCAGCGAGATAGGTGGCACCGTCGCGGGTCGCGGCCAGGTCGGCGAAGACCGCCGCCAGCGCGCGCTGCCCTGGGCCTGGTCGCATCAACGCCACCTGCGCACGCGACCAGTCGAGCACCCGGGCGCCGATCGGATGACGCTCAGCCTGATAGCTGTCCAGCAGCGTCTCGGCGGCGTCGCCTCGCGCCACGGCGGCCAGCTTCCACCCCAGGTTCATCGCATCGCCGATGCCGAGATTCAGGCCCTGACCTCCCAGCGGCGAATGCATGTGCGCCGCATCACCAGCCAACAGCACGCGGCCGCTGCGATAGGCCGTGGCCTGGCGCGCGGCATCGGTCCATGTGGTGGCCAGATGCAACGCGGTGATCGTTGCCTGGCGCCCGGACACCCGCCGCAGCAACGCCTGGGATGCGTGCAGGTCCAGTGGCCCGCGGTGGCCTGCGCCACCGTCGAAATCGGCCAGCGCCAGCACGCCCGGCGGGTTGAAATTGCACATGCCGTATTCGGTGAACTGACGCCCCGGGGTGAGCACCGACGGATCGGCCAGTTCAACCTGCAGCGTGTACCCGGTGAACTCGGGCGCCGTCCCTGCGAACTCGAAGCCGGAGTGCTTGCGTACCGTGCTGCGGGCGCCGTCGCAACCGACCAGCCATCGCCCCCGCATCAGCCCGCGAGCGGTCTGCACCTCCATCTGTGACTGGTGTGCGTGCACTGCCTGCACCGTACAGCCCCGCTCGATCTGCACACCCAGTGACACTGCGCGCTCGGCCAGCACCGCCTCCAGCGACTGCAGCTCCACCGCCATCTGGGTGGGTACCGGGGTCGGCAGGCGATCACGCCAGCGCCCGCCGTCCACGTCATCCAGGGCGAAAGGAATGCCGGCGAAGTGGCCTCCCAGCGGCCGCGGTTGCGCCAGCCAATGGGCGGTGCCGGGCGGCGGTGCGCCCTTGTCCGGCTTCAGCACCTGGCGGGCCGCGACCGCGTCCAGCAGGCCGCGCCGATCCAGCGCTTCCAGCGTGGGCGCGTTCAAGCCGCGCAGGCCAAAGGGCAGGCGCTTCAGGGCTGAATCGGGCGACTCAGCCTGCTCCAGCAGCAGGACCGAACAGCCGGCCTGGGCCAGCTCGCAGGACAGGAACAGGCCGACCGGGCCGGCCCCGGCAATGACAACGTCGTACAGCATCAGGATCCCCGCTCTGCGCCGGCCCGGCGCTCTGGTGCGCACAATGTTACACTCGGTGTACGTTTACACAAGCCAACCGCCATGACCCCGCCCCAAGGCCGTCGCGAGCAACGCAAGGCACAGACGCGACAGGCAATTTCCGATGTCGCCACCGCGCTGATCATCCAGCGTGGCTTCGAGGCGGTGTCGATGTCCGAGATCGCCGAGGCCGCCGGAGTCTCGCGCAAGACGGTCTTCAACTATTTCGCCAGCAAGGAGGACCTGGTATTCGACCGCGACGAGGAGGCGCGGGCGTTGCTGCGCGAGGGCATGGCGGCGCGCCGCGGCATGACGCCGCTGGCCGCCTTCCAGTCTCTGGTGAGGGAGCTGCTCGACAGCGGCCATCCCCTGTTGCGGATCAATGCCGGTGCAGCGGCCTTCTGGGCCACCGTGGCCGACAGTCCGGTGCTGGTGGCGCACGCGCGACGGCTGCAGGCACTGCTGGCCGACGACCTCACGCTGTTGATGGCAAGCGCGGTCGGGCGGCCAGCGGATGATGCCGAGGCACGCCTGGGTGCGGCGATGCTGCTGGCGTCGATGGTGGCGGCCTATCAGGGAGGACTGGCCAGCCAGCAGGAGGGTGAGGATCCGCGCCAGGCGATGCTGCAGCTGATCGTGCGCGGCGGGACCGGCGTGCTGGTGGCCCTGGCCGGCACTCCGTATACCGACCCGGGCCCGCGTCCATAGTGCATCCGGGGGATAGGCCTCGAAGCACTGCAAATGCTAATCTTTCTCATTTGCAGCCCGGCCTCGTCCCTCATGCCCCTTCCAACCCCGCTCAAGCACGCCCTCTGCCTGGCGCTGCCTCTCTCCCTGGCTGCACCTGCACTGGCTTCCGAGACCTCCACTGACGCCCCGAAGGACCTGGACAAAGTGGAAGTCCGCGGCCGCGCGCAGACCCTGTATCGCGCCAACGATGCAGCCGTCGGCACCCGCACCGATACTCCGCTGGAGCGGGTACCGCAGTCGATCCAGGTCGTGCCACGCGAGCTGATCGACGACCAGGCGGCGCGCCAGGTCACCGATCTGTACCGCAGCATCAGCGGCATCAGCTTCTTCAGCTATGCCGGCGTCACGCTGCGCGGTTTCCGCCAGGAGAACGTGCTCTACGACGGTCTGCGCGGCGATCCGTATGCAGGCTTCTCGGTGCCGCAGCTGTTCAACATCGAACGCGTGGAAGTGCTGAAGGGCCCGGCCGGTGCGCTGTACGGCGGTGGTGATGCGGGCGGCATCATCAACTACGTGACGCGCAAGCCCAAGGCGCGCGCCGAACGCCGCATCGAGCTGCAGGCAGGCGACAAGGACTTCCGCGCCGGATCGATCGAAGGCACCGGCCCGCTGAATGCCAGCGGCAGCATCCGCTATCGCGCCGGCCTGTATGCCGACAGCGAGCAGGGGGTGCGCTGGAACGCCGACAGCGAAAGCGTGATCGGCGATGCATCGCTGGCCTTCGACGTTGGCCAGACCGGCGAACTGGTGCTGCAGTTCACCGACATCACCCAGAACCTGGGCGGCAACCGGCTGCGCGGTGTGCCGGTGAACGATGCCGGCAGCTTCCTGACCGACCGGCGATGGAACCACAACGAGGCCAGTGATTTCCTCGACATGCGCGCCAGGGTTGCACTGGCGCAGTACCGCTTCGCACCGCTCGATACGCTGGACGTGGACATTGCTGCACGCTGGTTCAGCAACAACGAGCACCAGATGTACCACGAACCGATGGGCTTGATCGATCGTGACCGCGATGGCGTAGCCGAATGGATGACGCGCCAGCTGCGCAACCAGATCCGCGACAACGAGGCCTTCACCGCCAGCGGCAATGCCGTCTGGCGGATCAACACCGGCCGTATCGAACACAAGGTGCTGTTCGGCGCCGACGTGTATCAGCTCGACGCCGACTTCACGGCGCAGACCGCCAACAGTGCCGACCTGGCACGCGGCGCCGGCCCGGTGCGCGGCATCGACCTGTTCAACCCGGTCTATGGCGCGAGCACCTGGCATGACTACAACCTGGCCGCCCTGCCCTGGCGCAGCACCGCAACCCGCAGCAAGCGCTACGGCGGCTATCTGCAGGATGAGCTGGCGCTGGGCACGCGCTGGCACGTGCTGGCCGGACTGCGCTGGGATGGCTTCAAGGATGAGGACCGCATGGGTGGCGGCAGCGTGGATGGCAACGATCTCAGCTGGCGCCTGGGCAGTACCTTTACCGTCCGGGACGGCGTGAACCTGTATGCCAACATCGCCAGCGGCTTCGTGCCGCAGAGTGCCACCAACCAGAACCCGGCGGCCGGCGGACCGTTCGACGCGGAGCGCAGCAGGCAATGGGAAGTCGGCCTGAAGTCCCTGCTGGCCGACCGTGTGACCCTGAACATGGCGGCCTACCGCATCGACCGCAGCAACATCGTGCAGGCCACCGGTGAAGTACGGGACGGCGTGAACCAGCTGGCCGCGCTGGGCCTGGTATGCAGTACGGGCATGGAACTGGACCTGCTGGCCGACGTGACCGAGCGCTGGGTGGTGAACCTGACCTACGCCTACAACGACGCACGGGTGAAGGACGCCGGACCGAACGGCATCACCAATGCCTCCGGCGACCGCTTCGCGAATGCGCCACGCAACAAGCTCGGCCTGTGGACGCGCTACGACCTGCCTTCGATCAACTCGGCAATCGGCTTCGGCGCCGACCATGTGGGCGAGCGTGTCAGCCTGGATGGGCAGACGGTCAAGGCATACACGGTATTCGACATGAGCTGGAAGACCACGTGGAAGCAGTGGCAGTTCCAGGCCAACGTCAAGAACCTGTTCGACAAGGTGTACGCGGCCAGCGGCTTCATCGAGCGCAACGGGCATTTCCCGGGCGAGCCGCGGCGGGTGTATGTGCAGGCGGCTTACAGCTTCTGACGAGCCGCTCCTGTGGCGCCGTGCCCACGCCCGGCTCGGCGCTCGCCTGGTCACCCCATGCGTATCGCGTGACTTTCGCGCGCCTGCACATCGATATCCTGCTGGCGCTGCATGGCCGCCTGCTGGCGCTCAAGGCTGGCAGCTTCGATCTGCTGCAGTGATTGTTCAACCGGCATCTGCACCGCAACATCGGTAGGCATGACGGCTCGCAGATGCGCGGGATCGCTCATCTCGCCCTGCACCACGAACACGTTGCGGCCGGCCGGATGCTCGGCGGTCTGCGCGCTCAGCAGGACATGGTCCGCCCGTTCAAGCTGGTTGCGACGGGCCAATGCCATCACGCTCGCCACCAAGCGCTCGCTGTTCTCATCGTGGGTACGTCCCGCGCTGGCATCGATCGCGGCCACGCCTTCGCGCACCTGCTGCATCAGTGCGTAGTCGCGGTGGCCCGGACCAATGTCGGCCAGGCGGGTCGGTGCCTGCGAGGGATCCGGCACGTCGTCCACGGCTGCGGTCAGCGGGCTGCGGGTGATGGTCCGGTACGGGTCGTCCGGGTGGAACTGGGTGCGTTTTTCCTGGCGCTCCAGACGGACCTCGCGCGTGTCGTTGAGTTCGGCGATGCGCGCGGGGTCGGTGATCTCCCGCATCGAGATGTGGCCGCCGCCCGCGCTGACACTGGCCCACTTCCTGTCCGCTTCGAAGTACATCGCGTAGTAGCTGTTGCCACCGATGACGTTCGGATCGACTGCTGAGCGGCCCTCCAGCGCCTGGGTGGCTTCCAGCACGCTCAACCGGGTGAGGTACTGGCCGCCCTTCACCCATCCCATCTGGCTGACGGCATCGACACTGGTGTTGCCTACGCGCGGGCCTCCGGCGTAGTCATTGTTGAGCATGTTGGTCCAGATCTGTTCCAGCTTCTCGGGGCCGCTCTTCTGCTCAGCCGCTTGCAGCAACACGCGCGGCGTCCAGCAGTTAGGATCAAGTTCATGCCGTTCAAATGCCCGGTCGTGAGCCAGCATTACATCCTTGCCGGGGAGATTCAGTGCCAGGTCTGGACGGCGCTCGTTCATCCACTGCTGCCGCAACTCAAGATCTCTTTCGAGCAGGGTCTGCCCAAAGGACTCCCATTGCCGCTCCGTCAACTGTGCATTTGAAAACCGGGATCCCTCGTCCTGCTGGGTCTTTGCGTAGCTTTGTGCATACGCGTTCGCGACGCGTCCCGGCAGGCTGTCATTGCGTACAACACCCAGTGCCAGTGTCCCGTATCCATCGGCTCCCGGCAGTTGCGACAGGTAGTTCCAGTAAAGCTCGCGGTTGCCGTCTCTGGCATAGCTGCCAAGGACGCTCAGATCGCGTTCTGTCAATCCACTCATACCCTGCCCCTTCTCTTCCTTGAATCACCGATCACTTGGACCGGGTGCGCGCGATGACGTCCCTGACGGCCTCTTCCATGCGCTTCCAGTCTTTCAGAAACGCTCTCTTGTAGTCCAGGCTGACGGACAGCTTGTTGTCGATGTCCACGAAGTAATGAACGCAGCCCGCGGCCACTTCCCCTGGCTCACTGATCACCTCGCGCCCCTCCAGCCGCACGCCGTCGCCTCGGAATTCCTCGCCGTCACATTTGATGAATGAGCTGATCCGGCCGTCGCTCTGACGTGCGATGTACCAGTCTCTTTCGTAGGCGGGATTGCGCACAGGCGGCTTCCCGTACCGCGCCTCATACTTCTTCGCGTACACCACCATCTTCGCTTCATCGATTGCATGGGGCGTCAGGCCCAAGGTTTCCGGCTGCGCAACGCGTTGATCGAGACGGTCCCTGGGATCCTCCCTTTCCACAGAGCCCTCCTCCGTGATGGCTTCATTTGACGACAGCCTTGAAAGCAGTGTTTCAACGGGAACGCGATCAACATAGTTGATCCGGATGGGAATCTCCTTCCGGAAATCATTCGTACGCGGATTGGCCCGCGCACCCGGCGCCGTCGGCTTCATGTCCGGCCACTCGATGACCAGCGTCACGCCCTCGCCTGGCCATGGTGCGATCTGGCTGTCCAGGTAGTTGGCCGGAATGCGGAAGGTATTCGGCCCGAGCTTCACGTCCACGGGCGCATCGGTATAGGTGTGGCCGTTGATCGTGCGGCCGGTCTGCGTTGCGCCGGACATGGCGGGATTCCTTTCGTGTTCGGTGGACGGTGACCGTGCACATGCGCTGGCGCTCACCGCGACGGCAAGTGCAAGCGTCAGGCAACGGCCGGGGGACATCACGTGCATGGGCATTCCATTGCGGGGTTCCAGCGCCACTATAGGGAACCGGGCGTCAACGGAACAGGAACCGCGTCGCAGCCCTTCACGGCACCAGGCAGCGTTCCACCTGCAGCGACAACGCCTGGCAGGCGTTGAACAGACCTTCGACCACGGCTGCGGAGGGGCAGCAGGCGGGATCGTCGCTCTCCCGCGCCACATGCGCGGCGTGCAGCACCGCAGTCAAAGCCGTGATGCCCGAAACGCTGCGGGTGGCCAGGGCCATGTCGAAGGCGCGGCCGGGGCTCAGGCACATTTCACTCCAGGCCTCGCCATCGGCGCGCAGGTTCCTGCCGTGGCCTTTCAGGTGTGCAAAGAATGCCGATGGGGTGACGAACTCGGCGGATTCGCGGAGCGCGTCCTCCAGCGTTTCGGCCAAGGCAGCGGGAAGATCAAGTACAGCGGCACCCAGCAGCGCGTGCAGGCGGGGATGGTCGGGAAGACGTTCGGGCATGACGGCAACCTCACGTTGTGGCCACCTGCAGATGCAAGGTGGCGGACGGTGCGGGTTGGCGTGCCGGATACGTAGTACGAAAGCCGACGGGCCCTAAGACCCCCACGCACCATCCGCCATGAACTGACAGAAGGTGCATTGTCGTGATCGCAACATACGTTGCAACTACGACGCCTTGTACTACGTAAGTTCGGGACGCCAATCCCGGCCACGGCGAATGCCTTGGCGCGGACATGGTTACCGCCCTGAACCGGCGGTGGAAAGCAGGGAAATCCTGATCGATCACGTCGCTACGTTGGTTGCGTCAGTGGATGTCGAGTTGTCCATTGACTGGCGTTCTTCGCCAGCAGGCGACTACCATCGACGCGTACTTTCCGGACGCCCTATCCAGCCGTATACGACATGCGCGCTCGCGGTGCCAAAGACCCGCCGATGGCTGTAGGCATTCGCGAAACCCACATGCGGCAGGCGCAACGCCCCTCAGCCTTCAGCTATCGCCTTGGGTGCTCTGATAGCCGCGGTAGGTCTCGCCCCACTCGCGCATGGCCAGCAGCACCGGCACCAGCGTGCGACCGAACTCGGACAGCTCGTATTCCACCTTTGGCGGCACTTCCGGATACACGTGGCGGATCACCACGCCATCGGCTTCCAGTTCACGGAGCTGGCTGGTGAGCATGGACTGGGTGGCGTTGGGCACCCGCCGGGTCAATTCCATGAAACGTCGCTTGCGGGTCATCAGGTGAAACAGAATGATCGGCTTCCACACGCCACCGATCACGGACAGCGTGACTTCCACCGCACACCCGCTCTTGCCATCCCAACGCCTGCTACGCATGCATACTCCGGAAAACCATAGTACCTACGGAAAATCATCGTTCTTGTTGCAATAGTGGCACGAGCCTAGCATGGCCCCATTCCATGAATGTGAGGCCATCCATGACGTTCAAAGCCCTGCTGACACGCAAGACGAACAACCAGCTCTCGACCGAGTTGGTCGATTTCGATGAGGCGAATCTGATGGACGGCGACGTCCTGGTGCAGGTCGAGTACTCCACGCTCAACTACAAGGATGCGCTTGCGCTCACCGGCAAGAGTCCGATCATCCGGACATTCCCGCTCATTCCCGGCATCGATCTGGCAGGCGTGGTACTGGAATCCAGCAGGACCGACTTCAAGCCAGGCGACCGCGTCGTACTCAATGGCTGGGACCTGAGCATGGGCCACCACGGCGGCCTGGCCCAGCGCGCCCGCGTACGCGGTGAATGGCTCAACCGGATTCCCGGCAACCTGAGCACCCGCGATGCCATGGCCATCGGCACCGCTGGCTATACCGCGATGCTGTGCGTGCTCGCCCTGGAACATGCCGGCGTGACGCCCGACAAGGGCGATGTGCTGGTAACCGGCGCCAACGGTGGCGTCGGCTCGATCGCGGTGGCAATCCTCTCGAAGCTGGGTTACCGCGTGGTAGCCGCCACCGGACGTCCGGAGCATGCTGAGTATCTGCACAACCTGGGTGCGGCTGAGATCATCGATCGTGCGCAGCTTTCGGAGCCGCGCGAGCGGCCGGTGAGTGCCGAGCGCTGGGCAGGCGTGGTCGATGTGGCCGGCGGCCCCACCCTGGTCAACGCCATCGCCGAGACCAAGTACCGCGGCGCCGTGGCCGCGTGCGGCCTGGCCCAGAGCGACGCTCTGCACGGCTCGGTATTGCCCTTCATCCTGCGCAACGTGACCCTGGCCGGCGTGGATTCGGTGAATGCCCCACAAGAGGTTCGCCAGCGCGCCTGGGATCGGCTTGCAACTGACCTGGACCCGCAGAAGCTGGAAAGTACCGTGCAGCAGATCGGCCTCGCCGAGGTGCTGCATGTCTATGAGCAGATCATCCCCGGCAAGGTGCGCGGCCGCATCGTCGTGGATGTGAACGCCTGACGCCTGTCGTACCGGCGAGGGTGCAATGCCATCGCTGGCTCACGCGCGCGACTGACCGGAAAAACGCAACGTGCCACGCCAAGCCGCCTTATCATGGGGCGGCAAGGGCGCTTTACGCCCGGTGACGTACGCAAGGCAGTATCTGGATGTCTATGGAATGGCGCCCCTCGGGCTGGGGCCAGCGTGTGACCCGCTCGCCGGACTGGCAGTTGCGGCTGGATGGCGAACAGGTCGCGCTTTTGATCGACGGCAGGCAGTACCGCCAGCATGTAGCGAACGAACACAGCGTGCGGGTCGTTCGCGGCGTACTCTGGTCCAGGGTCGAACTGACGACCGAGCGCGGCGAAGCACTGTCTGTGGATGGGCTGCCGAACAGCCAGGGCTCCCGGCTTGCCGCTGCCGTGCAGCACATGCTTTTCGCGCGCTCCAGGCGGGGGCGCAAGGCACAGTTTGAGCACGTTCTGGCGCAGATCCAGGCGTGGCTGGCCGAGGCAGATGCGCTTACCGACCGAGGCACCACCGGCCGCCGCTGGATCACGTACGAACAGCAGCAGGCGTTGCTGGCCGACCGCCCGTCCCTGCCCCTGCCGCCCGCCGAGCTGGAGCAGCTGTTCCTCGACGAGGAGGTGCATGACGACCTGCACTCGGACCGCCACCGCATGGCACTGGACGCACTGCATGACTGGCAGCTGGATTGGCCCGCCCTGTGGGCGGACGCCAATGAGGCAATGGCGACCCGCGAACTGGGTCTGGCCAAGCCCTTCCTGGACCGGGTCGAGAGCAGGCCGCTGACCGAGGAGCAGGCCCGCGCCGTCATCTGCTTCGACAACCGCGTGCAGGTCGTGGCCGCGGCCGGCTCTGGCAAGACCTCCACGATGGTTGCCAAGGCCGCCTATGCCATCGATCGCGGCTTCATGGAGCCCGAACGGATCGTGATGCTCGCCTTCAACAAGGACGCCGCCAAGGAGCTGGAAGAGCGCGCGCAGCGATGCTTCGACCGGCTCGGCATGGGCGATACCGTGGTGGAAGCCCGGACCTTCCACGCCCTGGGCCTGTCCATCATCGCCAAAGCCACAGGGCGCAAGCCGGATATCCCGGAATGGGCGGTCGACGCGACGCTGGGCTTCAACAAGCTGGCCGAACTGGTGGACGACCTGAAGGACCGCTCGACCCACTTCCGCACCCAGTGGGACATGTTCCGCCTGGTGTTCGGGCGCGATCTTCCGCCGTTCGGCGCCGACATGATGGCCGATGGTTACGACCGCGATGGCACGCCCTACATGCGTACCCTGCAGGGCGAGCGGGTGAAGAGCCTGGAAGAGTGCGTCATCGCCGACTGGCTGTTCTACAACGGCGTGGCGTACGACTACGAGTGGCGCTACGAGTTCGATACCGCGACGGATACCCACCGCCAGTATCGTCCGGACTTCTACTATCCGGACGCCCGGCTGTATCACGAGCACTTTGCGCTGGATGCCGATGGCCAGCCGCCGAAGCACTTTGCCAACTACAGCGAAGGGATGCGCTGGAAGCGGCAGCAGCATGCGGCACGCGGCACCGCACTGGTCGAAACGACGTCGTTCGGCCTGCGCAGTGGACAGGCCCTGCAGCATCTTGCCGAGCGGCTGGGTGCGTCTGGTGTCGAACTCGACCCGCACCCGGACCGCGAGCTGCCTGACCCGGGCGCCAAGCCGATGCCGGACGCAGACCTGATCGGCCTGATGCGCACCTTCATTGCGCATGCCAAGAGCAACTGCCTGACGCTGGATGACATGGCGGCACGCCTGCGGCAGATGCCCGAGGATCAGTTCAAGGAACGCTACCGGCGCTTCCTGGAGATCGCCGGGCCGGTTTTCCAGGCCTGGGACAACGCGCTGGCTGACGAGCGCAGCATCGACTTCGAGGACATGCTCAACATGGCCGCCGGGCTGCTGGAACAGGGCCACTATGAATCACCCTACGATCTGGTGATGGCCGACGAATTCCAGGATGCCTCGCGCGCCCGTGCGCGCCTTTGCCGTGCGCTGGTCAGCCAACCGGGCCGCTATCTGTTTGCGGTGGGCGATGACTGGCAGTCGATCAACCGCTTCGCTGGCGCCGACGTTTCGGTGATGACCGGATTCCGTGAATGGATGGGGCATGGCCAGGTGCTGAAACTGGAGCAGACATTCCGATGCCCACAGGCACTGTGTGATGTTTCCAGCCGCTTCATCAGCCGCAACCCCGCGCAGATCGCCAAGAAGGTCCGCTCTGCTGCGCCGGCAATGGGCCCGGTGCTGCAGGCGTTCCAGATGAACCGGCGTGAGGAGGTGCAGGATGGCGTTCGCCAATACCTGTCGAAACTGCACCAGCAACTATTGTCAGGCGCGGTGGCGCAGGGCTGCAACGGGCGCGTGACGGTCTTTGTTCTGGGGCGCTACCGCGCGGACCGCGGCGCGGTGCCTTCGGATTGGAAGACGGCCTTTGGCAGCACGATGGACGTCGAGTTCCTGACCGCACATCGATCGAAGGGGCGCGAGGCGGACTACGTGATCCTGCCGGGCATGATCAACCGCAGCTTCCCGAGCCTGCGCGCCGATGACCCGGTGCTTTCGCTGGCGATGCCGGATGGTGATACCTATCCGCTGAGCGAAGAACGACGCCTGTTCTATGTCGCGCTGACGCGTGCACGACGATCGGTTGCGATGTTCACCGTGCAGGGCAGGCACTCGCCGTTCCTGGATGAGCTGGTGGAGGACGGGGCAGTGGAAGTGACCGCGATTTCAGGCGCGGCCATCCACGAAGAGCGCTGCCCGGTGTGCAAGGTGGGCGTGTTCGTGGACCGCAATGGGCCGCACGGGGCGTTCCGGTCGTGCTCGAGTTACCCGTTGTGCCATAACAAGCCGAAGGGTGGGCGTCGGGGATGAACACGTGACCTCACCAGCGAGCCAGCAGTTCAAGTATCCAGGGGTCGTAGTCTGTCAGAAACACAAATGCCTCTCCCTGGGCATTCGCGCATGGCGATGAGAGTGACCGCACCCAGCCGGCTGTCTCCCAGTATCACCATGAAACTAGGGCCAAGAATATAGGCACGACCCAGCGAAGATTACGATCAGCGCGGGAAAGTTAAAATGCCAACCAATTTCACAAAATGCGAGCAACCTCGCACAAGCGAGCCCTGCATCGGTGTAGGCAGTGTCTCCAAGTCTCTCGGCATTTGAGTCCAGGAGGTCACTGGCCAGCTGCGAAAACAGCTCGACTGATGCGCCAAATCGAACAAGGGAAAAGTATGGACACTGTAAAGAAATCATCGAAGCCGATTGGAAAGGCCTTGATCGCCCTCGCCATTCTCGTTGCGGTCGCGCCAGGACTAGCGGCCGCCAATCCGATTGCCAGTGAAAGCTCGGCGATTCATGAACGCCAGCTTGAATCTTCCGATGGAAAGAAGTGGATCGTTCGAACCATCCCGACGTCCGATTTCCAAGGCGGTACGGTGATGGTTGAGCAACGTCTGTTCAGAGATGGAAAGGGCGGGCTTGTCTATCGGTTTGACGACCAAAGTCAAGCAACCAAGATCTATCACCAGGCCCTGTGTGAAGCAAAAGACTCTGTCCCCTCAAGAGGGGCAACCACAATCTCCGGAGAGGCAGTGTGGAGTTGGTCCTGCACAAACAGCAAAGCTGATGTCCCCTCTTCGAGCAATGCTCCAATCTCCGCCAGGAGCTCGGACTATCTGTACGCTGTCGCCCCGAAGGGTACTATCCTGTAGCAAAAATTTTACATCCACTGGCGCTGTTGCTTTTAAGAGTGTAGTCGCGGGAGACATGAAGGCAACGCTCTCCATCGATGATGGAAGATGTACAACGTCGGTGACCGAGCCATATAGCTCACCATTCGAAGGCACACACACAGCGCAAGTGGCGTGTCTGATAAGTGATGCCCGAACTGTGAACACGTCGATGGAAGGATGCATACCGCAGCGGTGTGCTACTGGTAGAGGTTCCCTCAGCGCTGTGCAGTCTCCCTGAATCCACATTCAGATCAGTATTCGTTGGTACGTACAGGCGCAGCAGCTGAGCAACCCAACGCAGAGTAGACACTTGCTGTTCCCCATTACCGTAGACCCTGACGACAATCCCGACGCTCTGGCGAGGGGCGACGGCCATGTCAGGTGCTGAGATCACCTGTTTTGGGGCACTGCCCGGATGCTTGCCGACGCCCGGGCGGTGCCCTGTTTCGTCAGACGGTCAATTCGTAGAGCAGAAGGTTCGGCGCAGCCTCCGTCGCTGCAGGGAGAAGATTGCGCTGCGCCTGTTGTTGGCCGAGGCGACAACTTCCTCTGGATAGAATCCGGGGTGCAAGGCTGGGTTCGGCAGCAGATCGCGCAGAATCGACCTTTGCAGGTGGAAGGGTAAGCGGGCGGGCAGCTAAGGCTGTAGAAGCGAAAAAGCCCCTATTTCCAGGAGCTTTTTGCAAAGACTGGCGGAGAGAGTGTCATCCAAACCAGAATACAAATTTTATCCAGTCCGTCCACACAACTCACTTACAATCTTATAAATCAGACACTTGTAGGCCATGAAATACAAATAGAGTCTAGACCGTTCCCGCCCAGCCAGGCTACCATGTAGGGAACAAAGATGGGAACGAAATCAGGCAATGCTCACAGCGGTGGCAGTCAAAAACGCAGGCCCGGGCAGGCACAGTGACGGCGGCAACCTGTATCTGTACGTCAAGAAGGACAGTGGTCGTAAGACTTGGGTTTTCCGCTACCGAGACCGGCTCACGGGTAAGTTGAAGGACTTGGGACTAGGCTCGGTCAGAGATGTAAGCCTTGCGCGAGCGAGGCATCGCGCCCAGCAGCTCCGAGCTGAACTCGCGACAGGCATAGACCCATTGCGCGCAAAAAGAGACGCACTGAAAGCGGCGCGGCGCGGCCTGGCAAGACAAATAACCTTCGGAGAGTGTGCACTGCACTGCATTGCGACACATGAGCACGAATGGCGGAACGCAAAGCACAAAGCGCAATGGACCTCGACCCTCAAAACACACTGCGCCTCGATTGAGGACATACCCGTTTCAGAAATCAATGTGGACCATGTATACGAGGTGCTGAAGCAAATCTGGCTCGATAAGACCGAGACCGCGACCAGAGTCAGGGCACGAATGGAACGAGTCCTTGATTGGGCGAAGGCCAACAACTATCGCGAGGGCGACAACCCTGCTGCGTGGCGCGGCAATCTTCGCAGCCTCCTTCCCTCCCCCGCGAAGGTAAAAAAGGTCGCACACAGACCTGCATTAGACTACACAGAAGTGCCAGCCCTGATGCGCGAGCTGGCGTCCAAGACTGACCTGTCCGCAGCCTGCCTGCGTCTCCAGATTCTTACAGCGACTCGTCCCGGCGAAGCTTCGGCCGCTCGATGGGAGGAGTTCAACTTGACCAATGGAATCTGGAAAATTCCAGGGTCACGCACGAAGACCGGAACGGAACACGCTATCCCCCTATCCGCCCAAGCCATTGCATTGCTGACCAGCCTTCCAACATCGGGGGACGCTTTCCTGTTTCCTGGGAAGCCAGGTAAGTCCATCACAACTGCGGCCCCCTTGAAACTCCTGAAGTCGCTAAGAGCGGGACAGACATGCCACGGCTTCCGAAGCTCCTTCAGAGATTGGGCCGCCGAGGCCACCCATCACAGTAGAGAAGCGGCAGAGCTATCGCTTGGACACGTCATCAAATCCAAGACCGAGGCAGCCTACTTCCGTTCTGATATGTTCAAAAAGCGAGTTCCCCTCATGCAGGACTGGGCGGACTACTGCCACGCCAAGCCGTAGCGGCTAGGCCAGGACCAGCGCAGCCCTGGCCAAGCTACCGCTGCCGCGCAAAGCGACCATTTGCGTAAGTCCATGCCTCCCTCCCCGGAAGGCTTCTCAGTACCGGCCTTCCGTTGCTGCTGTCCAAGTAGAAGTTGGTCCCTTTGAACTTCTTGGCGCTCTCAGTGTACCCAGGCAGCACATCACTACTCGCGTTGTGCCACCAGCCCCCTTCATACCGATAGACGCCCAGCTCATGCAAACCGGAGTTGCCTTCATAGTACGTCACCAGCATGTTTGAGGCACCTCGCGGCAACCACATCTGCGTGCTCGCATCAAGCTCAGCGTAGCCATTGCCGGCATCTATACGCACGAAATCTGATGCCGACACACCTGCATAGCTTGGATGAGTTCCTAGTGCAGCGATGGCCTCGTGGATAGACGCGAATCCCCGCGAAGTGATGGAGCGGTCACAGTCACTGCCAAGTGCGGATGTCACACGATTCACCCGCACCTGCATGAGGCGAGCTTCAATGCGCTCGTCGTACATTTCATCTTCCGGCAGCAACCTCACATTGGCGAGCACGACGGTAGCCGTTCCTTTTGCTACGTACTTGCACCCAGGCCTCTGGGCGGCCTGCACGACCCCAAGGAGCTTTGCGCCCTCCGAAGGGTTTGACAGGCAAAGAGCGCCGCCCCACTGTTGTAGCTGCGGATTCCGGGCTACAGAAGTCGCGTCCAGCTGGAAGCAGACATTGAGTCCCTCGTCCGTCTCCATTCGGGACGCATCGTGATATTCCCACTGGCCGGTGACGGTGAGATGGCTCTGTGCCTGGGAGCCAAGTGGAACGAATGCAAGGGACACCGCGATGGCAAACCGATTCAGCATGTGCTCTTTCCTTAAAGTGCAATGTCCGAAGAGATGAGGATTTTGGGTCTCTGAGAGCGCTACGCGGGATGTAGGGAGGAGTCCCTGTCTACGCGAATCCACAAAACGCCAAACTTGTTGTCTCTTCAGCCTGGTTGTCGTGTGAACTTTTTCACCCCTTCTGCCATCTACAGAGCAAGCACGGAAGTGATGTCCCGCGCGCTGGGGTCGGCGATCAACTCCTGGACCCTATTGAACGCCGGAATGCTGTCCTTTACGTCAACACATACAAGGCTTTCGACCCCCTTCTCGTAGAAGATGGTGGCAACGCGCTCCTCTCCCGGCATCAGGGTAACGCCCATCATTGCGTGCACGTTCTTGGGCCTGCCCACCATGCGCTTTTGACCGTCAAAGCCCACACACTCCATGTTGGCCTCCCTGGGAGCGCTCATGTGATTGCGCATCACGCAGTTGAAGCTGACTGGTCCACGCCGTTCGCATGACACGGGTCTGACGAACCCGAATGAGACCATCTCACTCGGGCCAGTCATGGCCGTGAGCTGGTCACAGCCAGCGAGGAGAATGGGGAGTAATACAGTGCAGAGAGGGCGAACGACGCGCATGGTTCTCCTTTGATGCGGGGATTGTTGTAAGGAAGCGAGGCTTGGTTAGCGGCGTTGAAGGTCTGCTTCGCAGTTCGGGCAGGAATAGACTTCATGGCTTCCAGACATCGCCACGCCGCTGACCAACGCACCAACCACGAATGCAGCCACCACTCCGATACCGCCGAACAAGACAAATGCGACGCACGCTGCTGCGGCGGAGAGGAGCGTGCTTCCCCACCACGTTGCGTACCACGGCCTCCAACTAGATTTGATGCCCACGAGTCCGGTGTATCCGCATTCCAGACATGTCATTCCTGGGGCATGTCGTTGGTGCTTCTTCAAATTCATACGGACGTGTTCAGGCAACGCATACGTGGCGCTGGCGTCCGACCCACTCTCGTTCATAGCTGTCCCCTAGTCGAATGATTTCCCCATCCCGGTCCAGCAAGCCCTGACTAACTCATAAGCACCTTACTAGCCTAGTCAGCAGCTCTAATTCCCTGCGGAGTAGGGCCTCGCGCGACATCCAAGTGCACCCTCCAGCGCGAACAAACAATTGCTCTGAACGCAACCGGGGTGTCTAGCATGTCCGCACCGACAAAGTATGGATTCTCCGAACCAATAGAGTCAAGCCACGCCGAACGACAGCGGTGCGGACACTCCATATTTTGTTTGCCTAGTCCAGCAGGCAGTCCAGATGAAGGGTTTTGGCGACAGATTGCGTGAGGCGCGAGCAGCCTCGGGGCTGACACAGGAGCAGCTTGGCTTCGCTATCGGGGTCACAAAGGCCTCGGTCTCGGCCTGGGAGAATGGACGCGAAACACCTGGCTTCCGCGTCCTTCTTGCCCTGCGGGCAGCGTTAGACCGCTCCTTGGATGAGCTGATTTGCGGGGAAACGAATGCCGTAACCGGGCCTGCGGCTGGAAAGGAAAACGAGCTACGCGCCAACAATGCGCAGGAGGAGGCTCTACTAATTCGCTTTCGGGCGCTACGGGCCAGGAAGCGTGAGGCGCTTTTGGAACTACTTAAGCCTTAGGAGCGAGCTTCAGGGCACGGTACACGCTGCTCCTGCTGATGGAAAAGCGTTCAGCTAGTTGCTCGATGCTAAACCCTTCCTCGGCCCGAAGCGCTCGGATGCGCTCTTCCTGCTCACTGGTGAGTGCCTTCTTGCGACCAAACCGGGTGCCCTTCTGCTGAGCGAGTGCAATGCCATCTCGCTGGCGCTCGGCACGGATATCAGCCTCGAACTCTGCGAAGGCGCCTAGCAAGTTAAACATCAGCTTGCCTTCTGACGTGGTGGTATCCAGACCTTGGTCGAGCACCCGGAGACTGACACCCTTCCGCTTGAGTCGGTCGGCAATCTTGGCGAGGTCCAGCACTGACCGAGCCATGCGGTCCAAGCGACACACGACTAGCGTGTCCCCGTCGCGAAGGTACTCCAACGCCGCTTGTAGCTCCGGACGGTTGTCAGCCTGACGGCCAGAGCGCTTCTCTTGGTAGACCCGGCTGCAACCTGCCCTGTGCAGCTTGTCCAGTTGAACATCCAGCGATTGCCCTGCTGAACTTACCCGCGCGTAGCCGATGACTTGCATCCTTTGTCCCAAAAGCTCTAGACGTTACGATAATATCATTCTGGAATGGGTTTTGAAACGCAGACTAGGCCGTCCCAAGTTGTATACATTAAGAACCACCCCGCCATGCCGCTACAACCAGCTGACGAGGGCGACTCGACCGCGTGACGCCAGCCACCAAGGAATTCTTAGTGAACGACCAGCAGATACCTCCCCCTCTTGAGAGCTTTTGCATTAAAGGGCTTCATGGCTACAAAGACGTCCGAATAGACTTTTCGGGAGAATCGACCGTCGTAGTGGCTGAGAACGGGACGGGCAAGACCACGGTTCTGAACGCTCTAAATGCCTTCATAACCAGGCGCTTTCATCGCTTGGCATCTATCAGCTTCGAGTCAATCGAATGCAAATTCACCGGAGCCGAGAAGCCCATCTCAATCTCGAAATCGCAACTCACTTCGAAACGCGATGATTCGAGTGATAGTCTCAGTCAGCTAGCTGCTTTTGGCGGGATGCCAGAGCCCGTGCTCTCCGAATTCATATCAAACACGTACACACCAGGAAACCTCTGGCACCTGAAAGAGCATCCTATCGCCCATCAGGTTTATATGGGCAGCCCTTACGACTGGGATGCCCTCGAAGACGTTTTTTGCGAACTTCACGAGTCCCTGAGCTCTTCACTTACCGATTTCGCAAAAATTGTTAGCGATGAAGTGAAGTCGCGAATGGAAGGAATCGAGGTTATCTTCCTGCCAACGTATAGGCGAATTGAACGCCCTGTGCTTAGGCAATCCCGCCCGCGCCAATTTCCTCATCGACGCCAGACACCCAGCAAAGCTGAGCACGATGACATGGCTTTCGGCCTCGCTGATGTTCAAGAAAGACTTATCCAGCTAAGCGAGGACATTGAGCGGCGCTCAAATATCGAGTACCGAAATCTAAGTGCGAGAGTCCTTCAAGACATGCTCACTCGTCAGGACACCAGCGAAAACATAGGTTCTTCTTCACTCCCAGATGTGGACGCGCTTGGCCTGTTTCTTAGTCGAGTTGACAGGACAGCAAAAACGTCATCGAGCCTCATGCTCCACCGCATCCAGGAGCTATACGAAAGCGGACACATTAATGACACCGAGAACAAATTCCTTCGCTATTTCCTAAGTCAATTATCCCAAGTAATTGACGAGACCCGCGAGACTGAACTCGTGGTTGAGCAATTCGTGGCCATTTGCAACAGCTATCTGACGCTTTCAAGTGACGAGAAGAGCTTGACCTTCGACGCCCGGACATTGCGCGTAGTTGTTGAGAACACTTGGTCAAAGGAACCGATATCTCTCGACGACTTGTCTTCAGGTGAAAAGCAAATCGTATCCTTGATGGCCCATTTGCACCTGAGCCAGCGCCCCAAACTCGTTCTCATAGATGAGCCGGAGCTATCGCTCTCTATCGACTGGCAGCGAAAGGTTCTGCCAGACATTGCAAACAGCCCCTCCGTCGTTCAGCTATTTGCAATTACGCATTCACCATTTGTTTTCGAAAACGAGCTGGATAAGTTCGCTGCGCCACTGAAGGTCAGCCGCAACGATAGGAAGGAAAAGGGAAATGCCGCTTCTTGAACGGATGCGAGACGGACGAAAGAGCCCGCAAGTTCTCAACTTGAAATTGCTTAGTATTCGAAGCTCAAGACCCAACTCGCTTGTGTTCTTCTTCGAAAGCCGTGAGGATGTTTCCGTATACGGCGACTGGATTTCTCGCGTACCCGGAAGCCCACGATATGAGCCTGTTCCAGGGAATGGGAAGGAGCAGCTGCTAGCATTTCAGCTAATGCTGGAGCAAGACGGCCGTCTGCGGGGCGTATACTTCTTTGTAGACCATGACTACGATGACAACCCGCCTCTTGAGCACGTCTTTGTTCTAAGGGCCTATTCCATCGAGAATCTTCTCTGCTTGGAAGACGCGGTTGAGAGCTTGCTGCTGGACGAACTGCGCTGCACGGGCGACCCAGCCGCGCGCGATACCATCCTAGAAGTGTATCGAAACTTGGTATCACGCTTTGAAGAGCTCAGCTTCCCACTACATGAAGCTCTCTACATCGCGCGCAAAGAGGGATTTCGCATCGTTGCACGGCCTGATTCGGCGACTGATTACCTCAACATCTCACTGCAGGGGGTCACACCGAAGTTTACCGAACTAGACCAAATTCTTACCGTGAATATTGAGCTTAGCCCAGAAAAGCTTGCGATACGGAAGTCGGAATTTTCCGCACTAGAGTCGCCATATGCCATACGTGGAAAATACGCCTTGCAAGTTCTGCGCGAGTGGCTGCGACATCTTGTAATCGACAGGCGAAGCGATAGCCCGCAGCTATTCCCAAGAATGTCAGAGAGACTACCCGGTTCACCAGACCAAGTAGGCCTGAGGAGATTGGCCTCTGCCACTCGCGTGCCAGAAGGGCTGACAGACTTCCTGCAGGCAATAGCTGCTTAACATGTAGTGGTGGCCTTGACGCAATCACTCCACCAACAGCTATCGAGTACGGATTTTCCGCATTAGGTACAGAAATGACAAATCAGGGGAGAGCTGACTCCCCTGAGCTGTCTGATAGCGATATACCCGAGGCAAATGCCTCCCTCGAAGTGAATCCAGTCCTTAAATCGAAGGTCGAATGGGCATAAACATAACAAGCACTCCATCGAGGTTGTCGCCACACTTCTTCAGGACGTAGTTAGTCATCTCGTTCCTATCGCGCGCGTCGTCCAGCTGGATGAACCAATCGTTACTATTCGGACAGTTCACTTTCGGGTCTCCACACAGTTTTCCTGAGGCTCTCCACAGCGTTCGGACTACTTCCTTGTAATCCATCGGACAACCAGGGAGGCGCATAAGGCAATGAATGTGCGTTCCCTGTCGAGTTCCCGCAACCGATGTACTCCACATCATTTCGCTACCAAAGCTCTCAACTACCGGACACATAGATATTCGTTTCTTCGACTTTGCACCAAACAGGTGGCATTTGAACTTGTGCGCAAAACTTCCAAATGCATTTTCCGCCAGCCTGTAGCTGACCCCCTCATCACCGCTGAATGTTAACGTCACCATAGCGTTGTGCTCAGCTTTCAGGAGCCAGTCTGCGGCTTGTTGTTGAAACTCGGTTCTCGAATACGTTGTGTCGTCCATTACCTGTACCTTCAAGAGCGTTGTGCGTTTGTGCTCTCACAGGTATCTTCCATAGGCGGGACACTTCGCAAGTACAGACTATGGCAAATCCGAGGGGCAACCCAGAATTCCTGCGTATCCGCAACTCAGATACTGGGGCTGCGAATCTTGCAAGACAGCGAGCGGCTGACGAGCAGGCGCTAAGAGTTTTCGCCTTGGTCATGAACGCATTGGAGAGCGGCTGCACAGACATGTCGCAGTGCATGCAGTGGTTGAATGCGCACGGTCACTTCACGCGCGGCAAAAGCCCTAAGCCCTGGTCCAAAAAAACGTTCAATCGGGTCTTGGGGCGGCTTGCAAAGCGCCAGCTAATTTCACTCCAGGATGCTCGACGTATCCTTGGGCTTCGCCGCTGACGTCTACTCCATGTCGTCTGACGGTTCTCGACGGACTGCTCCCAGCCTCTCTGGGAGACTGTGTACGCTCTTTACGTAGACATACGTGCGATTTCCTATCGGAAACGTCTCAAGCAGCCCTTGACTCGCATACTGGAACGCCCTTGTCCGCGATATCCCATGTGCCTTGCACACATCGACCAACGGTCCATATGCGACCTCAAATGTCGGCTGCTTTGCCATGCACTTCCCCTTTCGTCGTCGCCCAATTGTAGCCAGTGACTAGCTAGGGAACAAAGTAGGGAACAATATGAAAGGCCGCACTTGGCGACCTTTAACTTCAAACACTTACACTCACAATTGGCGGAGAGAGTGGGATTCGAACCCACGGAAGGTTTAACCCTTCGCCGGTTTTCAAGACCGGTGCCTTAAACCGCTCGGCCATCTCTCCAATCGGGTCCCGGTCGCCCGGGCAGCGACGTATTCTCGCACGTGAAGGGCATTTGCCCAAGACCACCTTGCCCCTGCCCTTCGCATCCGGCACGGTGGGAGCCTTCACCGCACTCGGAGCCGCCATGGCCCATCTCGATCTGGCCAACCTGCGCACCTGCCTGCTGGACGATACACAGCTGGCCGCTGTGGCCCTGCACCGCACCTTCGCGGGGCACCTGCCGGTCAGCAGCGGGCAGCTGGTGGTCTGCGATCCGCTGGTCCAGGCCGAGGCGCCTGCGCTGGCCGACTACACCGCCCCGCTGGGGCGGCACCCGGTCGAAATCATCGTGCACAGCGGCCACCCGGCCCTGGCCGTGGTCTGGTTCAAGCCCCGCGAAGCTCTTACCGCGACCGCCCTGCACTGGCAGATGGCGCGCTGGGCCACCCAGGACCTGACCGGCCTGGATGAGGACAGCTTCATCGGCTATCCGGTCGACGCTGGCATCGGTTGTTTCATGGACACCGACACCCAGCAGGCGCTGCTGGCCCTGATCGAACAGGCCGATGGCGAGGAAGAGAGTGAATGGTCGGATGCACTGATCGACCACGATGGCCTGGACGAAGGCGTCGAATACCGCCCCTGGGGGGAGAACTCGCCGCACGGCCTGGTGGTCTTCACCAGCGGCTGGGGCGACGGTGTCTATCCCAGCTACTGGGGGCTGGATACGTCCGGCATTCCGGTCGCCCTGGTCACCGATTTCCTGTGCATCCAGGGCGGCGATGGGCGCGACGAGCGCGAGATTGCCGACCAGGCCTATCGCGACAACCTGCCCCCTGCGGAAGCCGAGGCGCTGGCGCGGCTGGTGGCTGCGGTAGAAGGAGACGACGCGGAGGCATTGCAGGACCTGCTGAAGGATGCGCCGCAGCGCGCCAACCAGATCGAACCGGGCTGCGGCGGCACCGCCCTGTACGAGGCGATCCGCCTGGACCGCCCGCAGGCATTGCGGGTGCTGTTGCAGGGCGGCGCATTGCCGGCAATGCCCGAACGCCTTCACATGAGCAAGGTGACCGGCTATCTGGACTATGCGCGCTTCCTGAAGAAGCCGCGCAGCGCGGAACTGATGGCGGTGCTGGAAGCGCCCGTCGTTGCGGCCGAACCGCCACCGGCCGCAGCGCGACGCCGCAGCTTCTGGGACCGGCTGTTCGGCCGGAACTGATCGTCGGAAAACAGCAACGCCGGGCATGGCCCGGCGCTACCGTTCAGCGCTCTCAGCCGGCATCCACCGCCAGCGCACCCAGTGCACTGGCCTTGATTCGCTCCTTGGCCTTCTCACAGGCGCCACCGCAATCCAGGCGCGAGGCCTCCAGCTGCGGCGGCAGGTGCTCGGCCAGGAAGTCGATGAACACGCGCACCGCCGGCAGCAGGCCGCGGCGCGAAGCGAACACGGCGTGGCACACGCCCTGCGGCAGCGACCAGTCCGGCAGCACCACTTCCAGCTCGCCGTTGCGCACGGCGTCGGCGCACACGGTCTCCGGCAGCATGGTGATGCCGAAACCGTCCTTCACCATGCTCTGCAGCAGCGGGAAGTCGAAACCGGCCACGCGCGGCTGCAAGTCGACCCGGCGCACTTCGCCTTCCGGGCCATGCAGTTCCCAGCGCTGGCGTGCTTCGTCTTCGCTGATGCTGAGGGTGACGTGCTGGGTGAGCTCTTCCGGGTCCTTGGGGCGTCCGGCGCGGTCCAGGTACTTCGGGCTGGCCACCAGCAGTTCCTGCACCTGGCCGAAGCTGCGCATCACCAGGCTGCCGTCGTCGTCCAGGCGCGAACGCACGCGCAGGGCGACGTCGTAGCCTTCATTGATGATATCCACGCGGCGGTTGCTGATGTTCAGCTGCAGCCGCACCTTCGGGTACTGCTCAAGGAACTTGGGCAGCAGCTTGGGAAGCTGCATCTGCGCCAGTGACACCGGCACGCTGGCGCGCACCACGCCGCGCGGCTCCGCGCTGAGGCGGTCCACCACTTCGCGGGCGGCCTGGGCCTCGGCCAGCATCGTCTGCGCATGGCGATGCACGCTGGTGCCGACATCGGTGACCGCGAAACGGCGCGTGGAGCGCTGCAGCAGGCGTACGCCCAGGTCGGTTTCCAGCTGGCTGATGCGGCGGCTCAGGCGCGACTTGGGAATACCCAGTGCGCGCTCGGCGGCGGCGAATCCCCCGTGGTCGACCACCATCGCGAAGTAGTACAGGTCATTCAGGTCATGCATACCCGAGTTCCATATCTAGAACAATACGTGGCATTCAATCACCTTTATTCCGCCTTTGCAACAACCTATCGTTCTCTCCGTCGGCGGGGCCACCCCGCCCCTTCCTCCCAGAACACAGGTGACTGCCATGAAGCTTCTGCATCTCGACGCCAGCGTGCTTGGCGACAACTCCGTCTCGCGCCAGCTGTCGGCCGCCGTGGTCGCCCGCTTCGCCAGCCAGATCGATGACCTGCAGGTCGATTATCGCGATCTTGACGCCAATCCGGTACCGCATCTGCGCAGCAGCTCGCTGGCCAGGACCGACGCGGCCGAGGCGACCGATGCTGAACAGGTGATGCAGCAGTTCCTGGACGCCGACATCGTGGTGATCGGCGCGCCGATGTACAACTTCAGCATTCCGTCCACGCTGAAGGCCTGGATCGACCGCGTGGCCGTGGCCGGCCGCACCTTCAAGTACACCGAGAACGGCCCGGTGGGCCTGGCCGGTGGCAAGCGGGTGATCATCGCCAGCAGCCGTGGCGGCATCTACACCGACTCGCCGGCCGACTTCCAGGAGCCGTTCCTGCGCCAGGTGTTCGCCTTCATGGGCATCAACGAGGTCGAATTCGTGCGCGCCGAGGGCATCGCCTATTCGCCGCAGCACCGTGAAGACGCCATTGCCGGTGCACTGGCGGCACTGCCGTCGCACGAAGCGGCCGAAGCCGTCGCTGCGTAACGCGTTCCAACGTTCGGCGCCCCTCTCTCCTCGTCTGGGCGCTGAACGCGGGCCGGGATCCCCTCCCCCATCCCGGCCCACCCTGGCGGCCCCGCTATGCGGGGCCATTTTCTTTTGCGACGCGCTAGGCTGGGGCCATGAACTACATCGTGACGGCTGCGCACCGCAGCGAATTTCCGCACCCGATCACCCTGCGCCGTGGCCAGGCGCTGGTGGTGGGCGAACGTTATGAAGGCCCGGAGGGCTGGGAAGACTGGTTCCTGTGCCAAGCCGAAGGGCAGCAGCCCGGTTTCGTGCCGGCGCCGGTGATCGGTCGCGATGCGCAGGATGACGCCTATGCCACGGAGGATTACTGCGCGCGGGAGCTGGATGTGGATCCCGGGCAGATCTTGCGCGGGCTGCGCATCCTCAATGGCTGGGCGTGGTGCGTGCCGGAGAACGGCGAACCGGGATGGGTGCCGCTGGAGAAGCTGCGGGTCATAAAGGAGAGCCGAGCATAGGCTCGGCTCTACATGGATCTGTAGCGCCCGAGCCTACGCTCGGGCGGCGGCGCAAAGCGCCGGCTGTCAGGCGATGGTTTCCAGGCCGCCCATGTACGGGCGCAGGGCCTCTGGCACGGTGATGCTGCCGTCGGCGTTCTGGTAGTTCTCCATCACCGCGATCATCGCACGGCCAACCGCCACGCCCGAGCCGTTCAGGGTATGCACCAGCTCCGGCTTGCCGGTGGCCGGGTTGCGCCAGCGCGCCTGCATGCGGCGGGCCTGGAAATCACCACAGTTCGAGCACGAGGAGATCTCGCGGTAGGTCTCCTGCGACGGCAGCCAGACTTCCAGATCGTAGGTCTTCACCGCCGAGAAGCCCATGTCGCCGGTGCACAGCAGCACCTTGCGATACGGCAGGCCCAGTTTCTCCAGCACCACTTCGGCGCAGCGGGTCATGCGCTGGTGCTCGGCGTCGCTGTCTTCCGGGCGGCTGATCGAGACCAGCTCGACCTTCTCGAACTGGTGCTGGCGGATCATGCCGCGCACGTCGCGGCCGCCGCTGCCAGCCTCGGCACGGAAGCACATCGAATGGGCGGTCATGCGCAGCGGCAGGCGCTCGGCGTCGACGATCTCGTCGCGCACGATGTTGGTCAGCGGCACTTCCGAGGTCGGGATCAGATAACGCGTGGAGTCGCCCACGGCGGTCTTGAACAGGTCGTCCTCGAACTTCGGCAGCTGGCTGGTGCCGCGCAGCGAGTCAGCATTGACCAGCAGCGGTACGTTGGTTTCCTCGTAACCGTGCTCGCCGGTGTGCAGGTCGACCATGAACTGGGCCAGGGCGCGGTGCAGGCGCGCGATCGGGCCGCGCAGGACGGTGAAGCGCGAACCGGACAGTTTGGCCGCGGTCTCGCCGTCCAGCCAGCCATTGCGGGCGCCCAGTTCGACGTGGTCAAGCACCTTGAAGTCGAACTGGCGCGGAGTACCCCAGCGCGCCTGCTCGACGTTGTCGTTCTCGTCAGCACCGGCTGGCACGTCATCGGCCGGCAGGTTCGGGATCCCCATCGAGATCGCTTCGATCTTCTCGCGCAGCTCGTCCAGCGCCACCTCCGAGGCCTTCAGCTCGTCGGCGAAGGCGGCAACTTCAGCCATGATGGCCGACACGTCCTCGCCCTTGGCCTTGGCCTGGCCGATGGCCTTGGAACGGCTGTTGCGCAGGCTCTGCAGCTCCTGGGTCCGCACCTGGATGCGCTTGCGATCGGCCTCCAGGAACTCCAAGGCAGACACGTCGAGCTCGAAGCCGCGGCTGGCGCGCAGGCGTTCGGCGAGGTCGGCGGGCTGGTGGCGGAGCAGGGCTGGATCAAGCATGGCAGGTGTCGTGGTGGGTATCAGGGATGGGATTATCGCTTGTTATACGGATTTCTGCCGCCCGGTTCATTCCCGCCGTGGCAGAATCGGGGCATTCCGTACTGGTCCGGTCCATGTCTGCACCCCGCTCGTCGTCCGCCAAGTCGTTTACCGTGCATATCCCGCGCAACGCCCTGAAGATCGCGGGCATCGCCTTCGGCGTGGGCGTGCTGCTGTTCGTGCTGGTCTGGTTCACCGGTCGCGACAAGGAATTCTTCCGCGCCGACCCGGCCGCACAGACCCCGCAGGAGACGGCGCAGGTGGAACCGCTGCCCGAACCGCTGGCGGCGGCCGCCGGTTCCAGCGACATGCCCGATGCCAAGCCGGCCCCGGTCGAAGAGGAAGCCCCGAAGCTGGTCGAAACCCCGCCGCCACCGCCGGCGCCCGTCGCCGAAGCGGCCCCGGCCGCACCGGCTCCCGCGCCGGCTGCCACGGGCAACAGCCAGCCGATGCCGATTGCCGGCCAGTCGCCACCGCCGTCCTATCCCGCCGCCGCCCTGCGCGCCGGTGAAACCGGTACGGTGGTCGTACGCGTGGACGTGGATGCCACCGGCTATCCGAACAATGCCACGGTGATCCAGCGCAGCGGCTCACGCGAGCTCGACCGTGCCGCGACCGATGCGGTGCGCCGCTGGCGCTTCACCCCGGCACAGAGCAACGGCCAGGCCGTACCGGGCAGCATTGAAGTGCCGTTCGACTTCAAGACCCAGTAACTGAACGTTTCCCGGCAGGCAAACTGAACCCTGCCGGTTGCGTTGACGCAACGCTGACACTTCCCGCCACTGGCCCGCGCAACACTCTCCCCGTCGTCCATTGACGGAAGGAGTTTGCGATGACCGCCACCACCCACGAAGACCTTCATTCGCCGCAGCAACAGCAGGACGCCAGCGAACAGCACAAGCCCACGTCGCCCTGGATGTGGATCGCGCTGATCGTGGCGATGTTTGCCGCCGCACTGCTCTGGCTGCGTCACTCGAACCAGGAAGACGTGGCGCCGGCACCGGTCGGCGAGCGCATGCTGCCCGCGCCCGAGCAGGCGCCGGTCGCCGACGTACAGCAGCCTGCGGCACGCCAGGCCGCAGCGGCCGGCAACCAGCGCAAGGCGACCCCTGCCGTACGCAATCGCGAGGCGCGCCCGCTGGCGGGCAACAGCAAGCCGACCTACCCCGCTGCCGCGCTGCGCAATGGCGTGCAGGGCAGCGTGATCGCCAGCCTGAATGTCGATGCCCGCGGCCAAGTGACCAATGCTGCGATTGTTTCGCGCAGCGGCGAGCGCAGCCGTGACCTGGATCGTGCGGTGCTGAGCACCGTGCAGAACTGGAAGTTCCAGCCGGCGATGCATGAAGGCCGTGCAGTGGCCAGTGTGGTGCGGGTCCCGGTGGATTTCCGTACCGGACAGCGTTGATCGCGGACGAGGGGTTCGTGATGTTTAGACGGAGGCTTCGGCCTCCGTCCTTTTATGCGGAGAAGCGTGCCGACCAAGGAAGGTCGGCACCTACCGGGCGATGTGAGCGTGCCGACCGAGGTTGGCACCTACCGGACAGGGGGCGCGTGCCAACCATGGTTGGCACCTACCGGAAAACCTGATCCGCCGGTCAGGCCAGGTTGAAGCCGGCGCTGCGCGCCAGGCCGTCGAAGTCCGGGAAGGACGTGGCGACATTGGCGATGTCGTTGATGCGCACTTCGCCGTTACTGATCTGGCCGGCAATGGCGAACGCCATAGCGATGCGGTGGTCGCCGTGGCTTTCGATGGTGCCGCTGCCCAGGCGCACGCCCCCGTGCAGGGTGGCACCGTCTTCAGTTTCGTCCACCTGCATGCCCAGCGCGCGCAGGCCGGTGGCCATCGCTGCGAGACGATCGGATTCCTTCACCCGCAGCTCGGCGGCGCCGGTCACCACGGTCTGGCCTTCTGCAGCAGCTGCCGCCACGAACAGCGCCGGGAACTCGTCGATCATGTCCGGCACCAGTTCTTCCGGAATGCGTGCGCCCTTCAGCGGGGCGTAGCGCACCACCAGGTCGGCCACCGGTTCACCGCCCTGTTCTGCCGGGTTCTCTTCGGTGATGTCCGCACCCATCAGGCGCAGCGCATGCAACAGGCCGGTGCGGCGCGGATTCAGGCCGACCTGCTTCAGGCGCAGCTCGGAACCGGGAATGATGCTGGCGGCGACCAGGTAGAACGCGGCCGAAGAGAAATCGGCGGGCACCACGATATCCGTGGCGCGCAGGCGCTGGCCACCGCGCAGGCGGGCCTTGCCCGGCGAAAACGCGATGTCCACGCCGAACGCGGACAACATGCGCTCGGTGTAGTCGCGGGTCGGGTGCGGTTCGGTCACGCAGGTTTCGCCCTGCGCATACAGCCCGGCCAGCAGCACCGCCGACTTGACCTGCGCACTGGCCACCGGCGAGGCGAAATCGATGCCGTGCAGCGCTTGGCCACCATGCACGTGCAGCGGCGGTGTGCCGTCGTCCTGGGTGTCGATCCTTGCGCCCATCTGCGACAGCGGGCCAGTGACGCGGCGCATCGGGCGGCCGGACAGCGATTCATCGCCGATCAGCGTGCAGTCGAACGACTGGCCCGCCAACAGGCCGGCCAGCAGGCGCATGCCGGTACCGGCATTGCCGCAATCCAGCGGTGCATCCGGCGCCTTCAGGCCATCGATGCCGACACCGTGCACGACGCGCTGCGACGGGCTGGGCGTTTCGATGCGCACCCCCAGCTGGCTGAAGATGCGCGCGGTCGCGCGGGTGTCCTCGCCTTCCAGGAAGCCTTCGATGTGCGAGGTGCCATCGGCCAGCGCGGCAAACATCACCGAGCGGTGCGAGACCGACTTGTCGCCGGGAATGGTCAGGCTGCCCTGCAGCGGCTGGCCCTTGCGGGCTATCCAGTGTTGCGCGTTGCTCATCGTTCGATCATTCCGTAAACACCGGCAGCGCCGGCGATGCATCAGGGAGCGGCGGCTGTTGCCGCCGCAGCAGCACTCAGGGCACGGCCACCGGATAGGAGCCCAGCACCTTGATCTGCGCCGAGTGCGCTTCCAGTTCGGCCAGCGCGGCCTGCATCGGCGCGTCGTCGATGTGGCCGGCCAGGTCGATGAAGAAACCGTACTCCCACTTGCCGTGGTGTGACGGCCGCGACTCGATGCGGTTCATGCTGATGCCGTGGCGGGCGAACGGGCTGAGCACGTCGAACAGCGCACCGGGCTTGTCATGGATGAACACCAGCACCGAGGTGCGGTCGTGGCCGGAGGTCGGGAAAATGTTGCGGCCCACCACCAGGAAGCGGGTGGTGTTGTCGGCATCGTTCTGGATCGGCTTGGTGACCACCTTCTTCAGGCCGTACACGTGGCCGGCACTCTCGCCGCCGATGGCCGCCGCGTCGTCGGCGTTGCGCGCACGGCGCGCGCCTTCGGCGTTGCTCGACACCGGAATCTTCTCGGCCTTCGGCAGATTGGCGCGCAGCCACGCCGAGGTCTGCATGAACGACTGCGGGTGCGCGTAGATGCGCTCGATGTCCTCGATGCGGCCGCTGCGCGACATCAGGTACTGCTGCACGCGCAGTTCCACTTCGCCGCAGATCTTCAGGTTGGAGGTCAGGAACATGTCCAGGGTGATCTGGATGGTGCCCTGCCCCGAATTCTCCACCGGCACCACGCCGAAATCGGCGTTGCCCGCTTCCACTTCCTGGAACACCTCTTCGATGCTGGCCATCGGCAGGCCCAGCGCGGAGCGGCCGAAGTGCTTGAGCACGGCCTGCTGGCTGAAAGTACCTTCCGGGCCGAGGTAGCCGATCTTCAGCGGCTCCTGCTGGGCCAGGCAGGCCGACATGATCTCGCGGTAGACGTGCACCAGCAGTTCATCGCTGAGCGGGCCTTCGTTGCGGTCCACCACCATGCGCAGCACCTGCGCTTCGCGCTCGGGGCGGTAGTAGTCGACGGCGGCGGCGAGCTTGCCCTTGGCCTTGCCGACCTGGTGGGCGAAGCGCGCGCGCTCGGCGATCAGGCTCTGGATGTCGCGGTCGATCTGGTCGATCTTCGAGCGCACATCGGCCAGCGCCAGCGGCGCCAGGGTGGGTGCCGGGTTCGAGGTGGCCTTGGCCTTGCCCTTCGCCTTGGTGGGCACGCTGTCCTTGGCCGGTTCGGCCTTCTTCGGCGCCTTCTTGCTGGATTTGCTGCTTGCCATCGGAATTCCTTGTTGCGGGGAACGCACCCGACGGTGCGCGCCGTTCATTGCTCAGCCGTGACGCTGCTGGAAATCGGCCATGAAGGCGACCAGCGCCTCGGCCCCGGCCAGCGGCATGGCGTTGTACAGCGAGGCACGGATGCCACCGACGACCTTGTGCCCCTTCAGCGCCAGCAGGCCAGCGGCCTTGGCCTCGGCCACGAAGCGGGCATCGAGATCGGCATCGGGCAGGAAGAACGGGATGTTCATCCGCGAACGGGCCGCGTGTGCAACCTCATTGCGGTAGAAGCCGCCGGAGCCGTCGATGGCGCCGTACACCAGCGCGGCCTTGGCGGCATTGCGCCTGGCGAACTCGGTCACGCCGCCCTCGGCCAGCATCCACTTGAACACCAGACCGGCCAGGTACCAGTTCCAGGTCGGCGGGGTGTTCAGCATCGAATCGCGGGCGACATGCGAGCGGTAATCGAAGATGTCCGCGCGTGGCTGGCCACTGCGCTCGAGCAGGTCGCGGCGGATGATCATCACCGCGATGCCGACCGGACCCAGGTTTTTCTGCGCACCGGCATAGATCACGCCGTAGCGGCGCACGTCCAGCGGCTCGCTGGCAATGGACGAACTGAAGTCGGCCACCAGCGGCACATTGCCGGTATCGGGCACATCACGGAACTCGACGCCGTGGATGGTCTCGTTGGCGGTGATGTGCACGTAGGCGGCATCCGGCGAGAGCTGCCAATCGGCGTGCGGCGGCAGCGTGCGATAGCCATCGGCCTCGCTGCTGGCGGCGATGTTGACGTCCACGTAGACACCGGCCTGCCTGACCGCGGTCTTGCCCCAGTGGCCACTGACCACGTAGTCGGCACGCTGGCCGGGGGCGGCGAAGTTCAGCGGGATCAACGCCTGCTGGGTGGTGGCACCACCGGACAGGAACAGCACCGCATAGTCTTCGGGGATATCGAGCAGGCGACGCAGGTCGGCCTCGGCCTCGGCGGCCACGGACATGAATTCCGCGCCGCGATGGCTCATTTCCACGATCGAAGCGCCGGACCCGTGCCAGTCCAGCATTTCCGCCTGCGCCTGACGCAGGACCGATTCCGGCAAAGTCGCAGGGCCGGCACTGAAGTTGAACGCGCGCGTCATGTCACACCTGTGGGGCAAGACCCCTAGTATGCCGCAGTGCACCAGCCTTGCGGCCTTGTGCGGCAAGGGAAATTTGGTTTCATTGGAATCCATCGGCAACGCGACCGGGTAGTGCCGGCCGCTGGCCGGCAACCTCACGGATTCAGGGGCGGCGGTTGCCGGCCAGCGGCCGGCACCACCGTCAGCGCGCGCCGAACCAGAGCAGCAGGCTGAGCAGCGCGGCCAGCAGCAGCGCACTGACCAGCAGCCACGGCCAGCGCCGCACCCTGCGCGGCGCAGCCGGCAGCACCGGCGCCTGTTCCACGTCCTCGCCCGACTCGTCCTCGACCGGCAACGACCGTCGGCGCGGATCATGCGGCACTTCCAGCACGAAACGGTGCTGGCCATCGAACACCACCTGGTCGCCGGCCTGCAGCCAGCAATGGCGCACGGCCACGCCATTGACGCGGGTGCCGTCGGCACTGCCGAGGTCGCGCAGCAGCACGCGTTCGCCGTGCACTTCCACGCGGGCATGCTGCTCGGCAAAAGCCGGGTCATCGATGGCGATGTCAGCCTCGTTGCCACGCCCGATCAGGCGGGCCCGCGACAGGGTGAAGCTGCGGCCATGATGGAGGCCGCCGACACCGCGCAGCAGCCGCTGCTGCTCGTCGCTGCCATCTTCGGTTTTCGGCGCAGGCGCCTGCAGCAGACTTTCGACCTCGCCCTGCAGGACCATCTCCACGCCATCCACATACACCGCATCGCCTGCACGCAGCAGGGCCATCCTGCGTACCGGGCGACCGTTGACGTGGACGCCGCGGATGCCGTTGCCGACCTGCAGCCAGAGGCCGCGATCATCCATGCAGAACTGGGCCAGCAGCAGTGCGCCGTGGCCGGGATCTCCGAGCCGCACGCTGCCGTTGGCCTGGCGCACGATGCGCTGCACCCCGGGCCGCAAGGGCTGGTCGGGCTGTTGTTGTTGACTGAAGTGAACAAGCAGGTTCTGCACGCGGCGCAGACTAGCAGGTTGGTCGCCAACGAAGAAGAACCCACGATGAGTGCTTGGCGCGGCGGCCCTTGATGCGCACAATGCTTGCCCTCTTCGACCTACCCCGCCCTGCGCCAGGAGCCTGCATGTCCACCATCGATGTCCGCCACGCCCACGCCCTGCCCGATGCACAGGCGCGCGCCGCGATCGAACAGGTCGCTGCCAAGCTGTCCGAGCGCTTTGGCCTGAAGTCGTCCTGGACCGCCGACGTACTGAACTTCTCCGGCAGCGGCGTGGACGGTGCGATCGAACTGCAGCCGGGTGCCGTGCGCGTAACCGCCAAGCTGGGCTTCCTGCTGTCGGCGATGAAGGGCATGGTCGAAGGCGAGATCCAGCGTGTGCTGAAGGAAAAGCTGGGCTGAACCCCGGCGGCGGCCGTCACGGCCGTGCAACGCCGGTGCGCGCTACTCTCGGGGTCAGGCCCAACTCCCACGGGAAGTGCGATGAACCACTACGAGAACGACGACCGCCGCAACGACGATGCCTCTTTCAGTGACCAGGCCGAGCGCTTCTCGCGCAAGCTGAGCGATTCGGCCCAGCAGGTCTGGCTGGCCGGGTTGGGTGCGCTGGGTCGCGCCCAGGCCGAGGGCAGCCGCTTCTTCGATGGCCTGGTGAAGGAAGGCGAAGCCTGGGAAGCCCGCCGCCGTGAACGCAACGGCGACCAGGGCCCGGGCTGGCGTGACAATGTCGAGACCTCGCTGGACGAGGCCCGCGAGAAGGCCTCCGGCACCTGGAACAAGGTGGAGAAGGCCTTCGATGACCAGGTGCAGGGCGTACTCAAGCGCCTCCATGTACCCACCGCCGACGAAGTGACCGCACTGGAGGCCCGCATTGATGCCCTGCACGCGCGCCTGGCCAAGCTGGAAAACCGCGCCGCGTCCGGCACCGACGCCCCTGCTCCGGGCAGCCATCAGTCGCCGGGCAGCGTGCCCTGAGCGCAATTGTTGCAACGCAATAAAAATTGATTGACAATCGCGAGCAACCCGCCAATCGCTTCGGCTGCCGTTTGTTCCCTCCCCTCACGGCTTCAGGATTGGCGGGTTTTTCGTGCCCGCTGTACGCCGATCTGCGCGCTCCATCACGCTTTCTGTCAGGAACATCCTGACCCGGCCAGGCACCGCGACCTTTACACTGTCGTTCTCCGCTTTCGCCCCTTCCGCCCTACTCCTGCATGCTCCCCTGGATCCTGGCCCTGCTGTCGGCCCTGCTTAGCTGTTCCCTGGCCGTTGTCTATCTGTGGTGGGTCAAGCGGCGGCAGAAGGAGATGCAACTCGGCCTGCAGGCCCTGGCGGGCATGCATTGGCGCGAATTCTCGGTTCTGGTCAAGCGCATGCTGCGCGAACAGCGCGGCCTGCGTGAGCTGATCGATCCGGCGGAAGAAGCCCGCGAGCCAAGCAGCGATTTCATGCTCAGCGATGGCCCCAACCACTGGCTGGTGTCGTGCAAGCATGGCCTGGCCTACCGCATCGGCACCGCCGCAGTGAACGAGCTGGGTGCGGCCGCGCGCCTGGCCGGCGCCAAGGGCGGCGTGCTGCTGACCGAAGGCCGCATCGAGCGCGGCGGCCGCAGCGCCGCCGAGAAGCAGGCGGTTGAAGTGCTGGACGGCCCGCGCCTGTGGCCATTGCTGCAGCCTTACCTGCCCGGCGATATCGAAGCACGCGTGCGCGCCAGCGCCCGGCACGAAGCGCTGCGCCGCATCGCCATCGCCGCACTGGGTTCGGCAACGCTGGGGCTGCTGGTTGGCCTGGGCCTGCAGGGCCTGCGTGTGGAAGAGGCCGCGCCGGTTGCTGCGGCACCGGTGGTGGCGACGCCTTCAACCGCGCCTGCGGCGGAACCTGCTGGCACCACGGCAGTGCTCCCGGCCGCCCCTTCACCCGCGGCTGCCGTCGCCCCGGCGGCCGACGCGCGCAGCAATCCCAATCCGGATGCGGCCACGCTGGAGCGCTTCCAGGCCGATCTGGCCCGCGCCCTGGCCGGCAAGCCCGGCATCGCCAGCGGTGTCTGGCTGACCCGGCAGACGCTGGCGATCAACCGCACCGGTGAACTGGAAAAGGTCTGGCCGCAGGTCTGTGAGGAAGTGCTGCACTACCCTGCCCTGCGCAACGTGCGCATCCAGCTCAACGCCCGCCCCGGCGTGGATGAACCCGTACGCTGGCGGCAGTGCGCTACGTATTGATGGGGCAACATCCACGCATGGCGTGGATCTACTGAATCCCGCGCCATGCGTGGATGCCTTTGCAGAGTCGAGCCACGCTCGACTCATCGCGCAACGCGCGAACAGCAGCCGACCATGGGCTGGGCTCTACAAGGCGCCCGCTCAGCCCAATGCTGCGAGATGGGCGATGTAACTGGAGCGGGATTCGCCGGCCGCCCTGGCCTGCGCATCCAGCCTGGCCAGGATGCGACGCGGCAGGCTGATGTTGACCCGCTCGATGGTGTCGTCCAGCAGAGATGGATCAATGCAGATGTAGGCAAGAATCCAGGCCGTACCACTGGGAGCCTCGGCGACGATCTTCTGTGGCGCAGAAGGACTGGGAATCGAGCGCCCCTCATCCAGGGCCGCATCGATCCAGGCAAGCGCAGACTCCTCGGCCGCGCTGAGTGCATCGTCAAGCGTGTCGGCTGCCGAGAAGCACCCCGGCAGATCGGGAACGATGACCCCCCACGCGGTGCGTTCATCGCCGGCCTCAATCAAGACTGGATAGCGCATGGGACCTCCTACGTCAATCCTGCGAGCTTCCGCAACGCCTGAACCAGCCCCTTGCCCAGATCCTTTCTGGGGTGAGGCACGGTGATGATGTGAGGCCACTGCGGGTGCACGAATACATGATGGGATCCGCGAATCCTGCAACAGGTCCAACCTGCCGCCTCCAGATCCCGGATGAGGTCCCTGCTCTTCATGCAGGGACGACACATCGTACACACGCACCAACAGAGTTCAAGACGACAGCCGTACCGGACCAGTAGATCCACGCCATGCGTGGATGGAATCCCTAGCGAGCGCCCGGCGCGAAGCGCGCAACCAGGTCCCAGGCATCCCCCAGGAACACCTGCCGCACGCGGGTGATCGGCTGTTCACCGCGCCAGGTCAGGCGCTCGATCACCAGGCATGCGGTGCCCGGCTTCACCTCCAGCAGCCTGGCGGTAGCGGTATCCGCACCCCAGGCACTGATGCGATGCTGCGCGCGCGTCCAGGACACGTTCTGCAGCAGCCAGCTGCCCGGCGCGGTGGTACTGAAATCGACTTCCAGTACCTCGGGCACGCCCACCGGACTGATCAGGCGATGCTCCAGCGCCAGCGGACGGCCATCGGCCAGGTGCAGGCAGCGCATCGCCAGCAGCTTCTCGCTGCCGGCCAGCTCCACTTCACCGGCATTGCCGGTGTCGGCCAGACGCAGCTCGCGCTGCAGCAGGCGGTACGCGTACTGATGGCCGCGCGAACCGACCTCCATCGCGATATCGGGAATCTCCAGCGCCACCTGTTCCAGGTGCGGCGGCTGACGCGCCACGAATGAACCGGCGCGACGGCGGCGCTCGATCATGCCGCTCTCGGCCAGTGCGGTCAGCACCTTGTTCACCGTCATCCGCGAGCAGCCGTATTGCTCCATCAGCTCGTGCTCGTACGGAATACGGAAGCCCGGCGCCCACTCTCCGCTGAGGATGCGGCTTTCCAGATCGCTGCGGATACGCTGGTTGAGCGTGGCGGACTTGCTTGCCTTCACGTAATGAGGTCCCGGTGGCGGAGGCGATCAGCCCAGCACGCCGCGCAGGGCGGCGGCGAAGGCGGTGGTGATCGCCTCGCGCTGCAGGTGGCGGCCCTCGGCCACGCACTGGCGGCCATGGCGCCAGACCGATCGCAGCGCGCCATTACGTGCGGCGAACACCCAGCTGTCAAGCCATGCGTCATCCTGTCGCGCCTGCAGCGCCGGGTGCGCGGCGTCCAGTTCGACCAGGTCGGCACTGGCACCGACCTGCAGGCCAGCGGCCACGCCCAGCGCCTGCGCTCCACCGCGCAGTGCGCCTTCGAACAGGAAACCACCGGTGCTGCGGGTGGCATCCGGCGCCAGCACGTTGCGTCCGCGCAGGGTCAGCCGCTGGCCGTATTCAAGCAGGCGCAGTTCTTCAGCTGCATCGATCAGCACATTGGAATCGGAACCGACACCGAAGCGCCCGCCCTCGCGGGCGAACGCCTGCATCGGGAACAGGCCGTCGCCCAGATTGGCTTCGGTGATCGGGCACAGGCCGGCCACAGCCTGGCTGGCGACGATGGCCGCGCGCTCGTCATCGGTGATGTGGGTGGCATGCACCAGGCACCAGCGCGCATCGACCGGTGCATGGTCGTACAGCCACTGCACCGGGCGCTGGCCGCTCCAGGCCAGGCAGGCCTCGACTTCACGCACCTGCTCGGCGATATGGATGTGCACCGGGCCGTCGGTCAACGGCAGCAACGCGCCCAGTTCCTCGCCGGTGACCGCACGCAGGCTGTGCGGTGCAATGCCGAGCACCGCATCGGGCAGCGCGGCCAACGCCGGCTTGGCGGCGTCCAGCAGCTGCGCGAAACCGTCCACGTCGTGGATCAGGCGGCGCTGCGCCGGATTCGGCGGCGCGCCACCGAAATCGGCATGCGCGTAGAACACCGGCAGCAGGGTCAGGCCGATGCCGGTCTGATCGGCCGCAGCGGCAATCCGCGCGCTCATCTCGGCGCGGTTGGCATAGGCATGGCCCTCGGCGTCGTGGTGCAGGTAATGGAATTCGCCGACGCGGGTGAAGCCGCTTTCCAGCATTTCCATGTAGGCCTGGGCGGCGATGGCCTGCACCGCATCCGGGCGCAGATGGGCCAGGAAGCGGTACATCAGCTCGCGCCAGCTCCAGAAGCTGTCGCCGTCACCGCCGCCGATCTCGGTCAGGCCGGCCATGCCGCGCTGGAAGGCGTGGCTGTGCAGGTTGGGCAGGCCCGGCACCAGGATGCCGACGCGGGTGTCACCGCCCTGCGCGGCCTGCCCCTTGCTGATTGCCGTGATGCGGCCGTCCCGCACCTGCAGGCGGACATCGCGGGCCCAGCCCTCGGCCAGCAGGGCGTGGGTAGCATGGAAACTGAGCAGGGAACGCGAATCGGACATGGCTGGACAACCCGAAATGGACGCCTATATTGTATAGACATATAAGCACAGCCGCGTTGTGGATGCCATGCACGTCGATACCCTCTGGTCCAACGTCCACCTGATCACCCTCGATGGCGAGGGCCTGGGTGTCATCCGCGATGGCGTACTGGCCTGCGCCGAGGGCCGCATCGTCCACGTCGGCGCTGCCGGCAGCGATGCGCACCTGCAGCCGACCACCCGCATCGACGGTGAAGGCCGCTGGATCTCGCCGGGCCTGATCGACTGCCACACCCACCTGGTCTACGCCGGCAACCGCGCCAACGAATTCGAGCAGCGCCTGCAGGGCGTCAGCTATGCCGAGATCGCCCGTGCCGGCGGCGGCATCGTCTCCACCGTGCGCGCCACCCGCGCTGCCACCCCGGAACAGCTGGCCGCCGAAAGCCGGCCGCGCCTGCTGGCGATGCGCGCCGAAGGCGTGACCACGATCGAAATCAAGTCCGGCTACGGCCTCACCCTGCCCGACGAGCGCAAGCAGCTGCAGGTGGCGAGTGCACTGGGCGAGGAATGCCGGGTCAACGTGGTGACCACCTTCCTCGGCGCACACGCGACTCCGCCGGGCCGCGAGGCACAGGAATACGTCGACGAGGTGTGCGAGGTAATGATTCCGGCCATTGCTGCCGAAGGCCTGGCCGAAGCGGTGGACGTGTTCTGCGAGAACATCGCGTTCTCGCCCGCGCAGGCGCGGCAGGTGTTCGAGGCCGCCCGCGCGAACGGGCTGGCGGTGAAGATCCACGCCGAGCAGCTGAGCAACCAGCACGGTGCCGAACTGGCGGCCAGCTTCGGTGCACTGTCGGCCGACCATATCGAACATCTGGACGATGCCGGCATCGCCGCGATGGCCGCCGCCGGTACCGTCGCCGTGCTGCTGCCTGGTGCTTTCTATTTCACCCGCGATACCACCCTGCCGCCGATCGCCGCGCTGCGTGCGGCCGGCGTGCCACTGGCGCTGGCCACCGACAGCAACCCGGGCACCTCGCCGCTGACCAGCCCACTGCTGGCGATGAACATGGGCGCCACCCTGTTCCGCCTGACCGTGGATGAGTGCATCGCCGGCTTCACCCGTGAAGCGGCGCGCGCACTGGGCCACGGCGAGCGCATCGGTCGCCTGGCCGCGGGCATGGACTGCGACCTGGCGATCTGGGACATCGATGCGCCCGCTGACCTGGTCTATCGCATTGGATTCAACCCGCTGCACGCGCGCGTGGTGCGCGGGCAGCCCGACCTGCCTGCCTCCTGGAGCAACACATGAGCAACACCCTGGTTCTTCGCCCCGGCCATGTCACTCTCGCCCAGTGGCGGCAGGTCTATCGCGGTGCGCCGCTCGCACTGGACCCGGCCGCCCTGCCGGTGGTACGCGCCAGCGCTGCGGCGGTGGCCGCCATCGTCGCCAAGGGCGCACCGGTGTATGGCATCAACACCGGCTTCGGCAAGCTGGCCAGCGTGCGCATCGAGCGCGAAGACCTGGCCACCCTGCAGCGGAACATCGTGCTCTCGCATGCCGCCGGCGTGGGCGAGCCGATGCCGGCCAGCGTGGTGCGGTTGATGATGGCGCTGAAGCTGGTCAGCCTGGCGCAGGGTGCATCGGGCATCCGCGAGGAAACCCTGCTGCTGCTCGAAGGGATGCTGGTCAAGGGCGTATTGCCCGTGGTGCCGGCACAAGGCTCGGTGGGTGCCTCGGGTGACCTGGCGCCGCTCTCGCACCTGGCCAGCGTGATGCTGGGCGTCGGTGAAGCCTTCATCGGTGACGAGCGCCTGCCGGCGGTCGATGCACTGGCACGTGCCGGCCTGCAGCCGATCGAACTGGGAGCGAAGGAAGGCCTGGCGCTGCTCAACGGCACCCAGTTCTCCACCGCCTACGCGCTGGCCGGCCTGTTCGAGATCGAGACCGTGTTCCAGGCGGCACTGGTCGCCGGCGCGCTGTCGGTGGAAGCGGCCAAGGGCTCGGACACGCCGTTCGACCCGCGCATCCACGCCATCCGCGGCCAGCGCGGACAGATCGCCACCGCCGCGACGCTGCGCGCGCTGATGCACGGCTCGGAGATCCGCGAATCGCACCGTGACAACGACGTGCGCGTGCAGGACCCGTACTGCCTGCGCTGCCAGCCGCAGGTGATGGGCGCGGCGCTGGACATCCTGCGCCAGGCTGCGACCACGCTGGAAATCGAAGCCAATGGGGTGTCCGACAATCCGCTGGTGTTCACGGATACCGGCGAAGCGTTGTCCGGTGGCAACTTCCACGCCGAGCCGGTGGCCTTCGCGGCCGACATGCTGGCGATGGCGGTGTGCGAGATCGGCTCGATCAGCGAGCGCCGCCTGGCGATGCTGGTCGACCCTGCGCTGTCCGGCCTGCCTGCATTCCTGACCCCGCGCCCCGGCCTGAATTCCGGCTTCATGATTCCGCAGGTGACCGCCGCCGCGCTGGTCTCGGAGAACAAGCAGCGCGCCTACCCCGCCAGCGTTGATTCGATCCCGACCTCGGCCAACCAGGAAGACCATGTGTCGATGGCCGCGCATGGCGCGCGCCGGCTGATGCAGATGGCCGAGAACGCCGCCAACGTGATCGGCATCGAGCTGCTGGCCGCTGCGCAGGGCTGCGACTTCCACGCCCCGCTGCGCTCCAGCGCCGCGCTGGAAACCGTGCGCGCCACCCTGCGTGCGCAGGTGCCGACGCTGGAAGAAGACCGCTACTTCCATCCGGACATGGTGACCGCCACGAATCTGGTGCGCAGTGGCGCGCTGGCGCAGGGCCTGACCGACCTGCTGCCAACCGTGGAGCCGCAGGCATGAATACCCATCCCGAATGGCTGACCGTGCACGAGGGCGACGCCCCCCTCATCGTCAGCTTCCCGCATACCGGCAGCGAGCTGCCGCACGATCTGATCGGCGACTACCACTCGCCGTGGCTGGCCCGTCGCGATGCCGACTGGTGGGTGCACGAGCTGTACGACTTTGTGCGTGGCATGGGCGCGACCACGGTGCGCTCGGCGATCTCGCGCTCGGTGATCGACCTCAACCGAGACCCCAGCGGGGTCTCGCTGTACCCGGGCCAGAACACCACCGGCCTGTGCCCGCTGACCACCTTCGACAACCAGCCGCTGTACCACGCCGGACACGAACCGGATGATGCAGAAATCGCCCGTCGCCGCGACACCTATTTCCTGCCTTACCACGATGCGCTGGCTGCGCAGATCACTCGCCTGCGCGCGAAGTTCGGCACGGTGGTGGTGTACGACGCACATTCGATCCGCTCACATATTCCGCACCTGTTCGACGGCGAACTGCCGCAGTTCAACCTGGGTACCGCTGGCCCGTCCGGCGCGCCGGACACGTCCTGCGACAACGCGTTGAGCGACGTGGTGGAGAACCTGCTGAAGATCAGTGGCATGAGCCAGGTGCGCAACGGCCGCTTCAAAGGTGGCTGGATCACCCGCCACTACAGCAACATCGCCGGCGGTGTGCACAGCCTGCAGATGGAGCTGGCCTGCCGCGGCTACATGCACGAACCCCTGCCAGATCAGGTGGACGAGCACAGCTGGCCCACCCCGCTCGACCCCGACCACGCCGCACCGCTGCGCCACACCCTGGCGCAGGTGCTCAACGCCTGCCTCGAATTCGCTACGAACCGGAGCGCCGCATGACCCGCAACGACCCGTCCCGCACCCTCGCCGCGCCGACCGGCACCACGCTGAACGCCAAGAGCTGGCTGACCGAAGCGCCGCTGCGCATGCTGATGAACAACCTGCACCCCGATGTGGCCGAGCGCCCGCAGGAACTGGTGGTGTACGGCGGCATCGGCCGCGCCGCACGCGACTGGGAGAGCTTCGATGCCATCGTCGAAACGCTCAAGCGCCTGGACGATGACCAGACCCTGCTGGTGCAGTCGGGCAAGCCGGTGGGCGTGTTCCGCACCCACGCTGATGCGCCGCGCGTGCTGATCGCCAATTCCAACCTGGTACCGCGCTGGGCCAACTGGGACCACTTCAACGAGCTGGATAGGAAGGGCCTGGCCATGTACGGCCAGATGACCGCAGGCAGCTGGATCTACATCGGCGCGCAGGGCATCGTGCAGGGCACCTACGAAACCTTCGTGGAAATGGGCCGCCAGCATTTCGGTGGTGACCTGACCGGCAAGTGGCTGTTCACCGGTGGCCTCGGCGGCATGGGCGGCGCACAGCCGCTGGCCGCGGTGATGGCGGGCGCCTCCTGCCTGGCCGTGGAGTGCCGCAAGAGCAGCATCGACATGCGCCTGCGCACCGGCTACCTGGACACCTGGACCGACAATCTGGATGAAGCGCTGCGCCTGATCGACGAATCGTGCAAGGCCGGTACGCCGAAGTCCGTGGGCCTGCTCGGCAACGTCGCCGACGTGCTGGCCGAACTGCTCAAGCGCGGCGTGAAGCCGGACCTGCTGACCGACCAGACCTCCGCGCACGACCCGGTAAACGGCTACCTGCCGCAGGGCTGGACCGTCGAGCAGTGGGACGAAAAGCGTGTTTCCGCCCCCAAGGAAGTGGAAAAGGCTGCGCGCGCGTCGATGGCCAACCATATCCGCGCCATGCTCGGCTTCCACGCACTCGGCGTACCGACCGTGGACTACGGCAACAACCTGCGGCAGATGGCGCTGGAAGAAGGCGTGGGGAACGCGTTCGACTTCCCCGGGTTCGTGCCGGCCTACATCCGCCCGCTGTTCTGCCGCGGCATCGGCCCGTTCCGTTGGGCCGCACTGAGCGGCGATCCGGAAGACATCGCCAAGACCGATGCCAAGGTGAAGGAACTGATTCCGGACAACCCGCACCTGCACCGCTGGCTGGACATGGCTGCCGAGAAGATCAAGTTCCAGGGCCTGCCGGCGCGCATCTGCTGGGTCGGCCTGGGTGATCGTGATCGACTCGGCCTGGCGTTCAACGAGATGGTCGCCAACGGCGAACTGAAGGCGCCGGTGGTGATCGGACGTGACCACCTGGACAGCGGCAGCGTGGCCTCGCCGAACCGCGAAACCGAAGCAATGGCCGATGGCTCCGACGCGGTGTCCGACTGGCCGCTGCTGAACGCCCTGCTCAACACCGCCAGCGGCGCGACCTGGGTCTCGCTGCACCACGGCGGCGGCGTCGGCATGGGCTTCTCGCAGCACGCCGGCATGGTGATCGTCTGCGACGGTACCGAGGCAGCGGCGAAGCGGATTGCCCGCGTGCTGTGGAACGACCCGGCGACCGGCGTCATGCGCCACGCCGATGCGGGGTATGACATCGCGATCGACTGTGCGAAGGAAAAGGGACTGGATCTGCCTGCGATCCTGGGCTGATCGCAGGGGTGCCGGCCCGCGGCCGGCTCTCCCTGATGCGGGAATCGGTGCCCTTGACCCGCTCTTCCGTCGTGACCACCATGCGCCATCACCGCTGATGGATCACCGCGATGTACCGCACCTTTGCTGCTGCATTGCTCTGCGTCCTGTTCGCTGCTCCGCCCGCATCAGCGAATGATCTCTCCGCCGGCCTCTCTACCCAGCTCGACGCCCAACTGCAGGTCAACCGCGAGCGCTACGGCATTGCCGGCCAGGCGGTACTGGTCGCCCACAACGGCCAGGTGCTGTACCAGGGCGCCAGCGGCGAATGTGATCGCGCTACGCACACACCTGCCACCGTCGATTCCATCTTCGCCGCACAGTCGATGGCCAAGCTGCTGACCAGCACACTGGTGATGCAACTGGTCGATCAGAGCAAGGTGGATCTGGATACACCGGCCAGCCGCTATGTGCCGGACCTGCCTGCAGCATGGCAGGCAATCCACGTGCGTGATTTCCTCAACCACAGCTCCGGCATCGGCGAGTACTACGACCGGGTGGATAACCGCTGGGTGAGCACGGGCTACCCCGGTGTAGCGCCTGACCTTGGCACTGCGCTGAAGGTGGCCGGCGCTGCACCGATGCAGTTCGCCACCGGCAGCCGCGTGCAGTACACCCAGGCCAACTACCTGGTGCTGACGGCGTTGCTGGAAGCGCACTACCGCAAGCCCTACCCGGCCATCGCGCGCGAACGCATCCTGCAGCCATTGAAGATGGCCAGCACCTCGTGGGGCGTTGCCAGCGTGCCGGCCCGGCGCGCGGCGGTGCCGTACATCGGCAAGGATGGCCAACTGCAGCCTGCCAATGAAGATCCCTGGCCGGACTACGGCTGGGGCCATGCCGATCTGCAGACCACCGTGGGCGACATGAACCGCTTCCTGCAGGCGCTGGCGACCAGCAAGCTGGTGCGCACGGCGACCCTGGAAAAGTTCTGGCAGCCGCAGAAACTGAGCGGTGGCGGCAGCAATTTCTTCTCCACTGGCTGGGACACCACCCGCAGCGACGGCTATACCCAGGTCGGCCATGATGGCGGCACCCGTGTACGTGCGCGGCTGGCCTACAAGGGCACGCTGGCCGACGGCTACTGGGTGTTCGTGTACCTGACCAGCGGCAGCGCCCGCAATGTCTGGTCCAGTACCTTGGTGGAGAGCACGATGGCGATGGCCGCGCCGCAGGAGTTTCCGCACGCGGTGCTGTCCGAGCGGCTGGTTGCGTATGCGCTGGATGATGATGCAGGCGCCGCCCAGGCGATACGCAGCTGGTTGCGCGATAACAACCGGGTGACGGGCAGCGAGCTGGAACGTGCGATCAACGCCAGCGGCTATGCCATCCGCCAGAGCCTGGGTGCACGCAGGGCGTTGAAGGTATTCGCCCTCAACACCGAGCTGTATCCGGATTCGGCCAATGTGTGGGACAGCCTGGCCGAGTGTCATGCGGCATTGGGCGAGAAGGAAGCAGCTGATCAGCTCTACGCAAAGTTGAAGACGCTGGCGAAACCCTCGCCATAAACCCTGCTGTAGAGGCAAGCCCATGCTCGGCTGCTCTTCTCCGCGATGGCAGACAACCCGCGCTGCACGCGATTAGCCGAGCGTGGGCTCGGCTCTACAGGAACACCGCGGGCGGCCATACGCCGCCGGTGGGTGACGTGGCGCCACCGACCTGTTAACTTTCGCGCCACCTTACCGGTTTACAGCATTTCCGCATGTCGCTTTCGTCGTACCGCCCCACCCCGTCGCTGTTGTTCCTGGCCGTTTCCCTCGGCCTCGCCTCCACCGCCGCTGCAGCCCCGCAGGCCACCACGCTGGATGCGGTGCAGGTCACCGCTGCTGGCGATGCCAGCGCGCAGGCGCGCGAGACGCTGAAGCGGGTGCCCGGCGCCAGCAACGTCATCGACGTGGCCAATGCCGACAGCCGACTGTCCTCCAGTGCGGATGTGCTGGCCTATCAGCCGGGCATCAGCGCGCAATCGCCGGGCAACGAGGGCACCAGGATCTCGATCCGTGGCTCGGGCATCAACCGCGGGCCGGGCGCGCATGCCTCAGGCATTGCGGTATCGATCGACGGCCTGCCACTGACCGGCCCGGGTGGCACGCCTTACGAACTGCTGGAACCCCTGTGGCTGTCGCGCGTGGAAGTCCTGCGCGGCGCCAACGGCTTCGAGCGCGGCGCGCTCGCGCTGGGCGGTGCCATCGACTACGTCAGCCGCAGCGGCCGTGATTCGGCGGGCGTGCAGCTGCACTACGAAGCCGGCAGCCGTGGCTACCAGAAGCGCGGCCTCAGCTGGGGCGGCGTCAACGGCGATGTTGACTACTTCCTGGCCTACACCGATACCGAGTTCGACGGTTACCAGCGCCATGCGCACGGCGACGGCAAGGGCGCGATGGCCAACATCGGCTGGCAGATCACGCCCGATCTGCAGACGCGCTTCTTCGTGCGCTACCGCGAAACCAATCACGAAACACCCGGTCGCTTGACCCGCGACCAGATCCGCAACGATCCACATGCCGCGAATGCGGCCAACCTGGCCATCGATGCGCGCCGCCCGCAGCCGGGCAGCACCTGGGTGGGCAATGTCACCACGCTGCAGATCGATGAGGACTCGTCGCTGCAGGCCGGGCTGGTCTACCACACCTACCCGATGGACTTGAACGAGAGCCTGTATCGCCAGCAGCTGGACTACGCCAACCTCAACGCCACACTGGACTACCGCCGCCGCCACCGGCTGTTCGGCCTGGACAGCGAGACCACGGTCGGCCTGCGCGTCACCCATGACCTGGACGCCGATGTGCGCGAGTCGCTGCGCTTTGCCAGCAACGGCTATGCCGCCGGCACGCGCACGCGTGACTTCCGCCACCACGGCACCGACAGCACGCTGCACGTCAGCAACACCCTCGCCTTCAATGATCGCCTGCGCATGCAGGCTGGGCTGGCACTGATCAACACCCGCCGCGATGTGCAGGTGACCTGGCCGAGCAGCGGCGGCCGCCTGCGCGAGCAGGACTGGGACTACGCACCGCGACTGGGCTTCACCTGGCAGCACAGCGCGCAGACCCAGTGGTTCGGCAACCTCAGCCGTTCAGTGGAGGCACCGCATCCGTGGTCGATGATCTGGGGCTCGAACCAGTACTTCGGGCCGGGCAATGGCCCGTCTACCGGCCGCCAGCGCGCGCCGGTGCCGATGCAGAACCAGACCGCCACCACGCTGGAACTGGGCGCGCGCGGTGACGCGGCGCTGGGCCGCTGGGAACTGACCGGCTACTACGCCCACGTGAACCACGAACTGCTGAGCGTCGAACTGCAACCGCTGCCGAACCTGTTCATCGCCGAGAACAATGCCAGCCCCACCGTGCACCGCGGTATCGAGGCCGGATTGGACAGCACGCTGTGGCAGGCTGCACCGGGCCGCCTGTCGCTGCGCCAGGCGTATACCTTCAGCGACTTCCGCTACCGCCACGATGCACGTTTCGGCAGCAACCGCCTGCCCGGCCTGCCGCGCCACGCCTACCAGGCCGAGCTGCGCTTCGATCATGCATCCGGCCTGTACGCGGCACTGAACACCGAATACGCCTCGCGCATCGCGGTGGACTATGCCAACAGCTACTGGGCCGACAGCCATGTGATCTTCGGCAGCCGCATCGGCTACGACGCCCCCGGCGGTCGCTGGCAGGCCTGGGCGGAGATGCGCAACATCGGCAACCGCCACTATGCCGCCACGGTCACACCGGGCTACGACGATGCCGGCAGGGATGTCGCCCGCTCGACACCGGGCGAAGGTCGTGGCGTCTACGCAGGTGTGCGCTGGCGCTTTGATTGATGGCAGAAGGCGGCGCCGGGCGTGATCCGGCGCCGCCGTTCCTGGGTCAGCCGATACGCCACGCTGGCAGGCGCTCACTGCGTTTCCAGATGGAAGGCGCGAAGCCGACCAGCACCAGTGCCGCCAGCCACTTCGGCGACGTACTCAGCAGCGTCGAACCGAGCGAGCCGCCGCCGGGTGCGAGCGGCTCCTGCCACGGGTTGTAGCCCAGGTAGACGACGCTGCCAGCCCACCACAACAACGCCAGGCCGATGCCCACCAACAGCAGGGCCAGGGTGCGGCAGGTCCAGCGCTGCGAGGTGGTTCCCCACTCGCGGGACACCGCTACCAGCAGACCCACCACCAACAGCGACACCAGTGCCACCAGGCCGATATCGACCTTCGGTCCAATGCGCTCATAGGCGCAGGCACGGCATTGCGTCTCTTCCGCGGCAGTGGCGGCTTCAGCGCCATCGCCCTGCCCGGCTGCCGGCTGCGCCAGTGCTGCAAACGGCAACAACACCGCCAGCAGCGTCACCATGATCCAACGAAACAACGTCCTGTTCCTGCGTGCAGCGACATCCATGCGCTCTTCCTCGTCAGTGGTTGTGTGTCTCAGTGGGCGTTCGGCCATCCAGCGCCCCGGTTCCCGAAGCAGTATGACAAGCTCCCGATAGGTGAAACCGCCAGGACACGAATCCTCGGCGACCGCGATCATAGCCCACTGTTCATTGCGGCTGAAAACCGGTCGGGACCGGGCCATATGAAGGGAGCAACCGCATTACAGCCCCTGGATGACCTGCAGCAGATGGCTTGCACCTGGCACGAGTTCCTGAGCAAGCCAGCCCAGCACCGCGAAGAACAGCAACAGGCCGATCAGCGGCCAGACCGTGTGCGACACGCATACCCGCCACCATCCCTGCTCGTGCATGCCCTGCATGCGTCGGTACAGGCCGCCGGCGATGGCCGCGTCCACCAGCAGTTCGGCCATCAGCACCGGCGCCGACCACACCACCCATACGCTGGCCAGCAGGACGGTCGCCACCAGCGCGACGATGCCGAGGATGGCCAGCAGCGGCAGGCCCGCTTCGTCTTCAGCCAGCCCGGTCAACGGCAGCTCTCCGGCATCGCCACTGCTCACCGATGCCGGCCCGTTCCACGAGGCCGACGCACCGCCACCGCCGGAACGGCCGCCGGCGCCGCTCCACGGTGATTCCACGGCACTGCCGCGAGGGGTTGGGCTGCCACCGCCCACATCCGGCGACAGGCCATCCAGCACGTTGTCCCAACGCCAGCGGATCCAGATCCACATCAGCAGCAGGAACACGCCGTAGGCCAGCACTACGGCCATCGGGTAGCGAAACCACATCGCGTCGATACCGGCCAGGCGCAGCAGGTGCGAGGCAAGAAAACCTGCAGCGCCGGTCAGGGCGACGATCAGCGCCATCTGCAGGCGTGGCCAACCGCGCTGCTGCAAGTGCCTGCGCGCACGCACGACTTCGCTGCCGCGGTTCATCGGCAATGTCAGTGGGCTGCGTGAAAAATGGCGCGAGCGCTTCATGCCGCCGCCAGGGGGCGGGAGGCATCGCGGCCAGGGACCTCGGGAACCTGATGCTGCATGCGGACATCCTTGCCGGGCACGCGTAGGCGGTGTTGGGCGGATTCTACCGCGGGCAGCTCCGCTGTCCAGACGGCGGTTCCAAGCGGCCGATCCTCAGCTGCGATCAATGATCCGTTCGATGCGGCCTCACGCGAACACGAACTCGCTCTGGCCCTGCAGTTCCAGCTCGGTGCCCGCACGCGGTCCATCGGGAACATCCTGCGCGAACACGCCGCGCCAGCCAATCGTCGCCGTCGCCCGATCACCATCGAACACCAGCGCCAGCAAGCGCTGTTCGCGCTCCCGGAACAGGCGCGCAGACTGGCGTGCCAGCTCGCCAAAGGCATCGACGCCTTCGGTGGCCATCGTCAGCTGGCCGCCACTGTGATTCTCGAAGCGTACGTTGTGCGCCAGCACGGCCAGCATGGCGTCGATATCGAAGCGGTTGTAGGCCTGCAGGTAGTGCTCGATCAACTGACGATGGTGCAATTCGTCCATGGCGGCATCCAGTCGCGGGCTGCTGGCGAGTCTGGCCTGCCCGCACCGGCCGATCAAGGCCGCGTGGCCGCCTTCAGCAGCTGCACTGCCACCTGGTCGAACGGGGCGATGTCCTGCAGCGCACGGCACATCGCTACCGCGCCCTCCACGCTGGCGATCACCAGGCTGGCCAGCTCAGCCGCTGCTGGCGGGGCGTGTCCTTCGGCGACGAATGCCGAGGCGAGGTGGCCGTGCCAGCGTGCGAACACCTCGGCGGCCGCCGCGCGGGGTTGGCTGGGTGTCGCCTCCACCGGCTCCTCCACGGCAGCGGCCAGCACCGGGCAGCCAGCGCGGAGCCCGGAGCGCAGCAGACGCTCGCGCCACATCGCCAGGAACTGCTGCAGGCCCTGCACCGCCCCATCCTTCAGCAGCTCCATCAGCAGCACCTCCACCTTGTCGCCGGCCATGTGGGTAGCGCGCGCCAGCAGCTCCTGCTTGCCGCCGGGAAAGTGATGGTAGGTGGAGCCCAATGGCGCCTCGGCCAGCTTGGTCACTTCGCGGATGCTGGTGGCATTGAGGCCCACCCGCGCCAGCATCTGCGCCGCGGCATCGATCACGCGCTGTGGGGCATCGGACGGTCGCGGGCTCACGGCGGTCTCCTTGCTAAGACAGTCGTCATAGATTAGCGTACCGGCGATTCTATAACAGTCGTCATAGCCATGAATCTCTGGTTCCGCCTGCTCCACCTGCTGCTGTGCAGCCTGTTCCGGCCGAAGCTGGAGGCCCCGTTCGGGGTCTCGCGGCTGCAGTTCCGGGTGCTGCCCAACGACCTGGACAGCAACCTGCACATGACCAACGGCCGCTACTGGAACATCTTCGACCTGGGCCGGCTGGACCTGATCCTGCGCATGGGTCTGGGCCGGGTGGCGCTGCGCGAGAAATGGGCGCCGATCGTCGGCGCCGGCACCATCCAGTTCCGCCGCGAATTGAAGCCGTTCCAGCGCTTCACCCTGGAAACACGACTGGTGGGCTGGGTCGGCTCGCGCGGCATCATGGAGCAGCGCGTGCTGATCGGTGCCGAGCAGAAGATCGCCACGCGCGCGCTGCTGGTCACCGGCATCTACGACCGTCGCGCGCGCCAGTTCCTGGGCATGCCGAAGATGATGGAAGCGATCGGTGTGGTTGCCCCGCCCTCGCCGCCGCTCGGTGCGGCCGCCGAAGCGTTGCTGGCGGCCGATGCAGCGTTGAAGCAGGACGATGCCTGAGCTTCAGGGGGCGGCCAGCGGCACCGCGTGCAGTTTGCGCGATACGACCTGGGTGCGCCCTCCCACATGCAGCACGTACTCGAAGGACTGCCGCATGCGGCTGTACGCGCCACCCTCCGGCACGCCGTAGTTGGCGCCCACGCTGAGGGTATGCCGGCCTGGCGGCAACGGCTTGAGCATCACCCAGTAGCCGTCGGCGGCGGCCAGCCGTGAGTCTGCGTCATCGTCATCCATGCGGAAGCAGCCTTCACTGCGCACCCGATGCATGCGCATGTCGCCCAGGGGTTGGCCATCCAGCAGCACTACTGCACTGATCAGATAATCGTTGTTGACCGCCGCCCCCGCCTGCAGCTCCTTGCAGGACACAGACTCATCCACCTGGTAGTGCGCCATGTTGATGATCGGCAGCAACAGGTACTTGCCCGCCGGCACCACGCATTCGCGATGTGGCCGGAAACGGCCATTGGTGCCGGCCAGGTTCCAGACCGGGCCTTCCTGGCCCACATCGCATACACGGCCATCCGGGTCGAGATAGGGCGCGCCGCCCTGGGCGTCGGCCCAGCGCCACCAGCGGGCGGTCCATTCGGCCAGTGAAACTCCGGCCACCGGCTCACGCGTCAGCGGCGAAGGCGCCGCCGTGTCTGCACTGAACGCCGGTACGGCCGCCAGCAGCAGTGCCATCGTTGCGCCGCTGCGGCGCAGCCATCCCTGGATTCCCTTCCGCATCACCCACCCCATCGTCCCTGGCGGCCACGCTGCGTGGCCAGCTCCAGGGCCATTTTACCTCGACGGGCTGGACGCTGTGCATTGCGGGTGCTGTGCCTAGTCCGGCGCCATTGCGCGCCTGATTGCAGCCTCCGCCAGCGGCGCCATCACCGCATAGCCCTTCGCCGTGGGATGCACGCCATCCTCGGCCAGCTGCGGATCCAGCCCTCCGGCGGCATTGGTCATCGGCGTGTAGTAGTCCAGATAGACCAGCTGCTTCGCATCGGCATAGCGCTTCAATGCCGCGTTCAATGCGCGCACCTTGGGAGCAGGTGCCGTGCCCGGCAACCACGGGTAATCGCTGACCGGCAGCACCGATGCCAGTACCACGGCGATGCCATGTGCGCGTGCCAGGTCCACCATCGCGTGCAGGTTGTCTTCAATCATCGCCTGCGTGGACGGACCGGTGTTGCCGGCAATGTCGTTGGTGCCGGCCAGGATCACCACCACCTGCGGCTTCAGTGCCAGCACGTCCTGCGGGAACCGCACCAGCATCTGCGCGGTGGTCTGGCCACTGATGCCGCGGTTGAGCCAGCCCTTGCCGGGAAAGAACGATGCACTGCCTTCCCTGCCCCAGCCTTCGGTGATGGAGTCGCCGAAGAAGACCACGCGTGGCTGGCCCAGCACCGCCGCAGGCAGTCGCGCGTTGGCATCACGATAGTGCTGCAGCTGCGGCCAATCAGCCAGGCGCTGCTGCATGAAGCGCACTTCGTCCGCGCGCAGGCTTTCGACAGGCTCCAGCAGTAACGGGTTGATTGCGGGCATCTCGGCCGCCCCCCCGTGGGCGCTCAGCGCGATACCGAGGGCAACTGCGGCCAGGCCGCCGGACAAGGAACGCATGGGGTCTCTCCCTTGAATGTCCGGGCCAGTCTAGCGCGCGGCCTCGCGCTTACCGCGCCGCAGACCGCGCGGCCACGCCGGTCACCTTGGCCGGCATCCACATGCCGGGCGTCCAGCCGCTGGCGGCCAGGATCGCCTTCGGGTTGTCTTGCTGGATCAGCGCACGCACCGCATCGCGCTTGTCCCTGGCTTGCAGGTAATAGGCCTTGGCGATGCGGTAGCCCACCCAGTACCCGAGGTCATAGGGCTCCTGCGAACCGGGCTTGTAGTTGTACAGCCACGGCGACAGATCGGTACTGTCCACATCCAGCGCAAAGGCGCTTTCAATGTGGACCTCGCGGCCGCGCGTCCACGCCGCATGGCGACTGTTGCCGACGTTGCCGGAAATCAATTCGGCGATGAATTCGGCGATACCTTCGCCCAGCGAAACACGCAGCACCGTCGCATGCGGGTCGCCGGGCTCGAAATCGTTCAGGCCGGTCTGCTGGATGTGCACGTACTCGTGCGCGATCACGTGCACGAAGCGGTCCTGCACGTTGGGATTCATGAAATCGGCTGCACACAGCGCTTCCAGGCCGATGATCACCCCACTCTTCGAGGTCAACCCGACCGGCCGACCACGGCCGACCGCGAGGGTCACCGGAGGAAACGCGGCCTGCGGATAGATCGCCTGCAGCTTGCCGAACACCTGCACCAGGCGCTGCTTCACCGCCGGCAGCTCCGCCAGGCAGCTGCGGCCCTGCGCATACACCCCGGGCTGGCTGGCAATGGCTTCGGCCATGCGTTCGGGCGTGACCCGGCGCGCCTTCGCCAGTTCACCCAGGCCCGTACTGCCTTCGGCCAGGTAACCGGCCAGCTGGGCGACGCTGGGCTTGCCGCCGGTGCTGTCGTAGAGCGCGTAGAAGCGGCTGGCATCGGTGGTGAGGATCTGCGGCCCCGGCGGGGTACCCGCCTGTGCCACGCCGACCGCCCCGGCACAGGCAAGGGCAAGCAGGCAACGCAGGAAACTGGACATCGCTCCGTCCTTGGTGGAGTGCATGCGAAGCGCGCAATCTATCACTCCGCCCCGGCCACCGCAGCGGGCACATGCAGGCCCTTCGGGGCTGTGCCAGACTCACTCAGGCACCTGCCATGGATGATGGAGCACCGCACGATGATGATCGTTCCCGCGTACTGGGCCGAAGCCCGCCTGCAGGCCCGTTTCCGTGGCCGGCCGGTGGTCGTGCGCCGCTTCGGCTGGTCCGATGAGGGACCTGCCGAGGCCCAGGCCCACGCCGACCGCCGCGCCAACGAAGCCCTCAATGCCATCCTCGCCGGGCAGGTGCTGCCGCGTCGCGAAGTGCGCAGCAACTATGGCGTGGAGGGTGTGCCAATCCGCGAGCAGATCGTGCAGCGCGACGGCGATGTCATCATCACCCGCAACAGCTATGGCGCATTGTGTCTCAACAGCCCCGACGTGCTGTTTGCCGACATCGATCATGCGCAGCCACCGGCCGGATGCGTGATACCGGCCATCGTCGCTGCGATCGTGCTGCTTGCCGGCGCCATCATCGGCACCCTGCTCTGGCACTGGCTGGTGGGCCTGGTACTGGGCGTGGCGGCAGTGCTGCTGGTCAACGCGGCACTGCTGATGCGGCGGAAGCAGCGCCTGGCCGCCGCCGGCGGTGCTGAAGGGCTTGCGCTGAAACGCGTGGACGCCTTCAGCGAACAGCATCCCGATTGGCACCTGCGTGCCTACCGCACACCCGCCGGGCTGCGCGTGCTGGCGATGCATGCCACGTTCTCACCGGAGGACGAGCAGCTCCAGGCATTCTTCAAGGCACTGGGCACCGACACCCTGTACGCGCGCATGTGCCGGCTGCAGCATTGTTTCCGTGCGCGACTGACACCGAAGCCATGGCGCGTCGGCCTGAAGTACCGCATCCGGCCGCCTGTGGCCGCGTGGTCAGCCGAACAGGCCAACAATCCGGATCGACTGGCCTGGATTGCCGAGTACGAAAAGAAGAGTGCCGGCTTTGCCGCGTGCACCTACCTGCGCAGCTTCGGCGACACCTCCCGGGTGCATGCCAAGGCCGAGCATGTGCGCGAGCTGCACGATCGGCTGTCGCACGCTCAGGACCGGTTACCGCTGGCCTGAACGCAGTGAGCGCTCAGTCCACGCCCTGCACGAACGGCTGCCCTGCCAGGGTAACGCCCAGCCGCACCGCGATCTGCTGACCTTCCTTTTCGAAGGTCGTGGCGCATTGCTTGGCGCCCTTCTGGCATCCAACTTCCGGAAAGCCCTCGAGTGACTCAGGCGCGCGCTGGACCGGACTCGCCTGCCACCCTGCCGCATCCATGAGGCGCTTGGCCTTGGCATAAGGCATGCCGGCGACAATGCCCAGCTGCGCCAGTTCGGAGGGGAGTGATTGGCCATGCAGGCTCGGCGTCATCACCAGCGCCAACACTGCGACAACACGTTTGGACTTCATAGGTGAAACCCGTGGCAGACAGCAACAGGCCTGCAGCGTATCGCAGCGTCCGCACGCCATGGCACCCGCATCACATATGGTTACGCAATCGCAACGGCCAATGACACGAGGTCACCCTCCGGATCCATCCGGTACTGTTGAGAACCGCCACGGGCGCCTCGCGCGCCGCCCGCCGCGCCGGTACCCAGGCAGCCAGCTGCCCCAGGGTGAACACCAGCCCGACGCCCAGCACCAGGTACCCGGGATCGATGCGAGGTACCTCGTAGTAGCGCGAAACCCAGACATTCAACGCCAATGCCAGCACACTGCCAGCGAGCGCGCCGACGAAGGTCAGCATCAGATGGCTTCACTGACCTCGTAGAGACCGGCGTAATCCTGCAGCGCCTGCATGTCCGCCTTCACCGCAGCTGCGGCGTTGGCAGCTGCGCTGCTGACAAACTCGGTTTCGATGATGCCGAGCCCCTGCTCCTGCAGTCCGGTGTCGTAGGCGAGTGTTCCAATTGCTGCGCAAGCAGGAAGGTATATCAGTGATGCAGGCGGTCGCGGTGAGCACCTGCAGCAACAGGATGCCGGCCACCAGCCGGTTCTTGTTCATCGCAGGGGCAAAACGCAGACGCATCGCCGCCTGCGAGGCCTGCGTTCCCCGTTGCCTGTTCAGCGACTGCGCTGGCGCTCGATTTCCGCGTGCAGTCCCTGCAGCTGCGCCAGGTACTGCTGGAAAACGTCCAGATCCTCCTCGACCAGGCGTGACCAGTCGGGCTTCACATTCAGCAACTGCTCGACCTGCCGCTGCGGCGGGCGATCAAACCCCTCGCCCAGGACGGCCAGGTAGCGCTCCCTGAATCCCTCCGGATCCTGCCGGTCCTGTGCGAAGAGCTGCACCGCAATCAGTCCTGCATACAGGTAATTGGCCAGGTAAAGCGGATCCTCATACATCAGCCGCTTGGATACCCAGGTGCTGCGCAGCTCGGGATACTGCTCCGATGCGCCCCCATACCTGCCCAGTACCTTCATCGTCAGCGTATCAAGCGCGTCTGCGTTGCCAACCTCATCGGCGGCCACCTCCTGATAGATGGACTGCTCCAGATCGGCCTCTTCAGACGATACGAACAGCTGCAGGATGATGTCATCGAGCAACGACTTCAGGTAATACGCCTTGGCACGTGGATCACTGGCCTGCCGGTAGAGCTGATCGCGGAACTTCAGTTCGTTGTAGATGGCGAAGGCCTCGGTCAACCACTTGTTGCCGTTGCGCTGGAATGATGATGCGCCGCCGCGCTGCATCCACTGGCCATGCATGGCATGGCCGGCTTCGTGAGCGATCTGGACATCCCCCTCCAGATCGCCCTGGCGATGGCCAACGAACAGCAACGAAGGCACACCGGGGGCGCTGATCGAAAACGCATCCATCGCGCGCCGCCCTGCCGATCCGCCCAGATCCATGCGTCCGCCCGCAGGATCGAGCAGCCCGCGCAGCCCTGTCACGTAATCCGGCCCCAGCACCTGCATTGATGCCGCCGCCGCATCACGCAACTGCGCCAGGTCAAGCGGCGGAGGAATATAGCCCGCATCAGGCAGGTCCATGTCCCAGATCTGTGGAGACGCCTGGCCCATGCGCTCAAGATGGGTCAACTGCATCTGCTGGTAGTTCCGCCGCAGCAGCGCGTGGCGCGCTACCGCCGCCAGTGTCGCGGCGACGGCGGCCTGATCCAGGCCCATGTGCCGGTAGCTGCGGTCAGGCGCAGTTCCATCGCCCTGCAGTTCCGACGCATGCTCGTTGAGGCGGACCAGGCCCAGCAGCACCGTTGCCATTTCGCTGCGCCGCGACGCCATTCCCTGCCAGTAGGCACGCCATGCCGCTTCGCGTAGTGAACGGTCCGGCAGGCGGGAAAGGGCTCGCGCGTCGGTGCGGCTGTCGAGTGTGCGGCCTTCATGTTCGAAACGCGCAAAGGGGGCCGACTGCAGCAGCTGCCGGTGCAGGCGCCCGAAGCTATCCAGCGCCGGGTCAGCCAACGTGTCGACCGCATCCACCAGCGCTGCATTGGCCGGCTGCACATCCTCCCGCAACGCCCGTTCACGCAGGTCGGCATGCGGCCCGATCCAGGCAGCGTGCGCGGGCGCATCACGCAATGCCTGCTTGGCAATCGCCGCGATGCGTCCACATGTGCTGGCGACTTCGCCCTGGGTGTTGGCCAGCCGGGCATCGTCGGCATTGCGCGCTGCCTGAAGATGCAGGTAGCCATGGTGCCGGAGGCACTCGCCATACAGCTGTTCGGCCCGCTGGAACCTCACGTCTGGCGGCGCATGAAGTGCCTTGAGGGCATGGGTCCTCCGCTCGAGGTTCTGCCACGCCTCACGTTCCTGGGAGGCGCTGCCAAAGTAGCTGCGGTCATCTGCCCGCAAAGCCTGCGCTTTCACTCCGTGTGTCATCCCGGCCAACAGCGTCGCGATGACAAAAGTGATGGCGCGCATCCCATTGCGATGCATCGCTGTCTCCTGGTTTGTTTCCACTCCCAGCTTAGCAGCCCGGGTGGACCCGGATGCCGCATGGCAGGTGGCTTCCCGATTCCCGATTGCGCATCCGGATCCAGGCCGTCTACCCACTCACATCCCGATACAGCAAGGCCGCCCTGGGGCGGCCTTCCCGTCTCATTACTTGGCGTTCTTCACGTAGGTGTCGAACCAGCTCAGCATTTCCGCTACCAGCTGCTCGTTCGATTCCAGCGCGGTGTACCAGTGCGGTTCGTTCGGCAGCATCACCAGCCGCGTGATGCCGCCGTTGCCTCGGATCGCCTGGTAGAGCTTGCGCGACTGGAACGGCTCAGTGCCCGGGTTGGCGTCGTCCTCGCCGTGGACCAGCAGCAGCGGCAGCTTGATCTTGTCGGCATAGAAGAACGGAGAGGCCTTCAGGTACACGTCCTGCGCCTGCCACACCGAGCGACGCTCGTTCTGGAAGCCGAACGGGGTAAAGGTCTTGTTATACGAACCGCTGGTCGCCACGCCAGCCTTGAACAGGTTGGTATGGGCGATCAGGTTGGCGGTCATCAGGCCGCCATGGCTGTGGCCGGTCACGCCGATGCGGTTGCGATCGACCACGCCCATGTCCACCGCCTTGTCCACCGCCGCCCTGGCGTCAGCTTCCAGCTGCTCCAGGTAGGTGTCGTAGGCGTTCTTCGGGTCACCCACGATCGGGAACGAGGCGTTGTCGATGATCGCGTAGCCGGCCAGCAGCATCAGGCGGTACGGCTGCAGGCGGGTGAAGGTCTGCTGCGAACCGGACACCTGCCCCGCCTGCGCGGCGTTGGCGAAGTCGGCCGGGTAGGCGTACAGGATCGCCGGCACGCGCTGGCCTTCCTTGTAGCCCGGCGGCGTGTACAGGGTGAACGACAGGTCCACGCCATCGGCACGCTTGTAGGTCACCAGCTGCTTCTTGATCTGGCGCACTTCCGGAGTCGGGTCGACCAGCTTGGTCAGCGCGGTCGCGGTGGACGCGAACTGCGCCTCGCCGGTCTTCGCATCGGCCACCGCCTCACCCTGCTGACGGATGAAGGCGTTCGGCGGATCGATCACCGACTGGTGCCAGGTCAGGTAGCGCCCAGGCGTATTGCTGAAACCAAGGAACTGCTCGTAGGCATCGGCGCTGCTGCGGAACAGGCGCTCGCTCTTCAGCGTGCCGAGGTCGAGGCGGTCGAGGAACGGACGGTCGCCCTGCGGCGAGGCACCACGGCCGCTGAGGAAAACATGGTTGCCCTCCCGGCGCACGACCTGCGCACCATTCGGCAGGCGGGTGAAGACCAGGTTGCCGGGGTTGCCGTACAGCTCATCGCTGGACATGTCCCACAGCAGGCGGCCTTCCTTCTTCGGCTGGTCCACATCGACGATGCGGGTCTGCATCCAGTGGCGGTTCTCGTCGTTCTCGAACTGGAACGCCACGGCCGGATCGGCAGTCCATGCGAAGCCTTCGAAGCGCTGTGCGGTGCGGGTGATCTCGACCGGCTTGCCGTTGAACGGCGCCTTCAGCATCAGTACCCGATCGCGATGCGGCACGGTGACCTTCCAGTCGCCCTTGTCCAGCGCTTCGGCATAGACCAGGGTAGCCGGATCGGTGGCACGCCAGTCGAAACCACGCGGGCCTTCCGGTACGCCGTGCACCGGCACGCGGTCGGCCAGCGGCAGGCTGGCGATCGGCGTGGACTTGCCGCTGGCGATATCCAGCACGGCCACGTCGTTGGCGAAGCGCTGGTAGGTCACCGCATGCGAGTACGGCGCCTTGATCGACTCGGTCAGCACGTGCACGCCATCGGGCGCGGCGCTGACTTCGTTGAACAGCGCCGGCTGCCCGACCGGACGCACGCTGTTGGCGGCAGTATCGACCACGGCCAGCTGCGAGGCGCCGTAATAAGCGAACAGCTTCTCGTCATGCACGCTGGTCAGCGTATCGCGGGCTTCGTAGGTGCTGCTCTCGCCACTGCTGCCCAGCGACTCCTGTGCATCCGGGCCGGTCGGTACGCCACCGTTGGACGGTGCTGGGCCCTGGTTGGCCGGCACCAGCTTCACCAGCAGGTTCTGGCTGCCGCCCAGCCACTGCAAGGTGTAGCCGAAAATCGGGTTCAGCTGAACGTTCGGCACCTGCTTCACCTGGCCGGTAGCGGCATCGCCCACCCACAGCTGCACGCTGGTATCGACCGCGTTCTGGAACGCAAAGTGGCTGCCATCGGCCGACCACAGCGCGCCGGTGGCACAGCCCTGCGGCAGGTTGACCTTGGTCTGCTGGCCACTGCCGATGTCGACCAGGGTGAAGTCGGCCACGCAGGCCGGGATGCCATAGCCACCGGGGGTGTCATGGCGGCTGCGGTTCTTCGGTTCCAGGCGCACGCCAGCCAGCTTCAGGTACGGCTGGGCGACACGGCTGATCGACGGGTAGGTCTGCGCAGTGGTCAGCAGCAGGCGCTGGCCACCCGGGGCCACGTTCGGCGCCGGCGGCGGCGGTGCCTTCAACACCTTGAGCAGGTGCTCCGGCGGCTTCGCGTAGTCTGCAAGCGCCGGGCCAGCGGCCAGCAGGCCGAGGGTGGCAACGGCAACGGCCGCCGCCAGAGAGGTTCGACGGATGAGCATCCTTATCCCCTGGGTGTGAATGGGTACCCGGAATCGGGCAAGGTCCCGAATCTAGCACCGCAGGGGCTGTCGTGAATGGGCCGGAAGGGCTAGTGGCCGGATGGGGCAAAGTGGAACACGCCCGGAGAGGCCGGCAATGGACCGGCATCTGCCAGGCGTGGTCTGTCGTCACTGCTGGGCGTGCAGGTCCCAGGCAGTCAGGTAATCGGGGTCGACCACGATCATGCCACTGTTCCGCATGCGGTACTCGCCGGGCTCGGCGGGCAGGTACTGGTCGAGCATCGGCGGCAGATAGCGCTCATGGCCGTCATTCTCGTCCGCCAGCACCACGCCTTCGTCGGCGCTGATGCGCAGCACCGTACCGGCGTATTGTTCCAGCCCCTGCACCTGGCCGTCACCGCCATAGCGGGTGACGCCCACCAGCACCACCTTGCCGATCATTTCCTCGACCTTGGCATCGTCCAAGGGCGGCAGCATGGGAGTGAATTCATCGCTCATCGGTGCACCTCCGTAGCCTGCTGGACATCGTGGATGAGGTTTCCGCTTCGCAGTGCGCGTCGCTGGCAGCCGAGCAGGTGCCCAGCCCGAAGCCTCGGCATCGAGAGTGCCAGTGCGCCCATGAACCCAAGGGTTCCTGGAGCACGATGCTGCCATCGCAGGCGGAAGGGACAGGTGAAGGCCGAAATCGGTCCTCGCCGATCAGAGGGTTGTACCTGCACCCACGCTAGAATGCGCCCATGCGCACCGTACATGCCCTCCGCTACATCACCCCGTTACGGGAAGGCGGCTCCCTGCCCGCCGTGGTCGAGACCGACGACGACGGCATGGCCGTGCTGAAGTTCCGCGGCGCCGGCCAAGGCCCGAAGGCGTTGATCGCCGAGCTGATTGCCGGTGAGATGGCACGCACGCTGGGCCTGCCGATTCCGGAAATCCTGTTCGTCGAGCTGGATCGCGAGTTCGCCCGAACCGAGCCCGACCCGGAGATCCAGGAGCTGATCCGCGCCAGCGAGGGCCTGAACCTGGGCCTGGACTACCTGCCGGGTGCGATCAATTACGATCCGGCGGCGATGCCGGTGGACGCCGACCTGGCCTCGCGCATCGTCTGGTTCGATGCGTTCACCAGCAATGTCGATCGCACCACCCGCAACCCCAACCTGATGGTGTGGCACCGCAAGCTGTACCTGATCGACCACGGCGCGGCGATGTACTTCCACCACGACTGGGCCAATGCCGGCGATGCCTGCGAAAAGCCGTTCGTGCTGATCCGCGACCATGTGCTGCTGTCGTTCGCCAGCCGCATCGCCGAGGTGGATACCGAACTGGCCGCGCGCCTGAGCGATGCCGAGATCGAGCGCATCGTCGGCCTGGTGCCGGACAGCTGGCTGGTCAAGGAGCCGGCATTCGACAGTCCGCAGGCCTATCGCCAAGGCTACATCGACTATCTCAAGCACCGCCTGAAAGTGCGTGCGGTGTTCGTGCAGGAGGCCGTCCGTGCCCACGCTGCACACGTATGACTATGCGGTCATCCGCGTGGTACCGCGGGTGGAACGCGAGGAGTTCATCAACGTCGGAGTGATCGTCTCCTGCCCCGGCGCGCGCCATCTGGAAGCGGCCATCGAGATCGATCCGGCACGCCTGCACGCGTTCGCTCCAGCGCTTGATCAGGAGGCGTTGCAACCGTGGTTGGATGCGATCGTGGCCATTTGCCGTGGCGACGCCAGCGCCGGACCGATCGCACAGCTGCCCGCGCGTGCGCGCTTCCACTTCCTCACCGCCAAGCGCAGCTCGGTTGTGCAGATGTCGAGCACGCATGTCGGCCGCACTGCGGACCCGGCGGGTGTGGTGGAACACTTAATGACGAAGATGGTGCGGGTACCGGCACCAACCGAGCAACGTTGATTGGGTAGAGTCGACCGCTGGTCGACTGCCGTTCGCGGCAAGCAGGCGCACCGTCTTCGTGGCCGTACCGGTGCTCCCTACCCTCGCCCTGCACCACGAAACCAAGCCATACCAGCCCTTGTGGTTCTGCGTCGTGGTGGCCTGCTGCAGCAATGCAGGTGAGACCAGCGCTCCGCTTTGCAGGCCTGGGCGAGCTTCATCTTGTCCGGCGTTTCAGCGCCCACGATCTGGAACCGCTTCACCTGCTGCAGATTGGCCAGGTCCATGACGGTCGTCACCCCAGCTGCATCCACGCTAGGGACGCTGCCGCAACACCTCGACCGTGACGGCGAACGCCTCGATGCGATGCCATTCGCTCCGCTCCTGCGGCAGCGATTCCACGCCCATGCCGATCTGGTACCGCACCGCTTCCTCGGGCGCGGCGAAATCACGCGATTCGTGCTGCGCTGTGGCCAGCACATAGGCAATCTGCCGATGGACAGTAATGCCGTTGTCGATGCAGCTACGCACGATCATCTCGACCGACTGGTCCCGGGTCAGGCCGAAGCCCACCCCACCTTTTCCATAGCCTTCGCTCATCCTTCAGCTCTCCAGTTCCGGAACGCATCCGTTCGTCGGGGAAAGACCTACTTCAGCAGGTCCGATTCGGTAGGGGCCTCGCCCCTGCAGGTGTCATAGCGGCGCTGCAGCAGCGTGCGCGGCCCGGTTCCGCGCAGCTGGATGACCTTGTCCTCGTGCGCGCACGGGCTGACCTTCGCGCGCAGCACGAACCGCCCATTGTCGATACGGTCGATGTCGCGCCCGCCGATGGCCGCTTCCAATGCCTTGGCACGCACATAGCGGTTGACCTTGGCGTCGAACAGGTAGAACGCATGCACCGGAACGTTGTAGACACCGTTGTTGTCCTGCCACACCTGCAGGTCCGGCACGCCATCGCCATTGAAATCCGAAACGGTCAGCAGCACGGCCACCGCACCCTGGGCATCGGCGCCAGCGCGGGTCAGGCGCGGCTGCACGTCCGTGACCGCCACGTTGCGCCCGCCACGGGTCACGCCCATGCTCCTCACCCGGCAGGTCGTCACGTTGTCGGCGCCGCCGCAGTCGGCCACCTGGAAGACCACCTGCAATGCAGGCGTGATCCTGCCCTCGCCGGGCCGCAGGACGATCCAGCCCTGTTTGTCAGGCGCGGCACATGTGCGTGCGGCACTGCTGTGAATCCAGCTGGGCAACGGCCGTGCCGCCTTCCGGGCAACGACTGTCGCGCTGGCGCAGCCATTGCCGCTGCAGATCGCGCAGCACCTGCTGATCACTGACGGTCAGCGTGGAGCGCGCCGCACTGTAGGCGGCGTTGAGCGCATCGTCGCGCACCTTGAATTCAGCGTCGACACAACGACGACGGGCCTCCAGTGCGGTGCCCGCGGCCCCCATGCAGGGCGCATACGCAGGGCTCAGAAAGCGTGCATCGCCGGCAATCAGTTCGGCACCACTGGGCAGCGACATCGGTCACGGCCCCCGTCGCCCATGTTCAGGCCGGCAACCGCTATTTCGGCAGCGCAAACGCCATCACGTAATCGCCGTTCGGGGTTTCCATGAAATGATGGCCGCCGGCCATGATCACCACGAACTGGCGTCCGTCCTGTTCATACACCATCGGCGTAGCCTGCCCGCCCGCGGGCAGCTTGGCATGCCAAAGCTCCTTGCCGGTCTTCAGGTCGATGGCGCGCAGCAGGTCATCGGTGGCGGCCGCGATGAAGATCAGCCCGCTGGCGGTCACCACCGAACCGCCGTTGTTCGGCGTGCCGATCTCGATCGGCAGGCCGGAACGGATGCCGAACGGCCCATTGCCGCGCGCACTGCCAAACGGACGATCCCACAACAGCTTGCCGGTGCGCAGGTCGATGGCGCGGATGCCGCCGTAGGGAGGCTGCTTGCACAGCAGACCCGTGAACGGCAGCCGCCAGCCAGCGTTGACCTGGATGCCATACGGCGTTCCCACCTGCGGATCGCCGGCGCCCTCGCCACCGCCCCTGTCGGCACGGATCTTTTCGCGCGGCAGCCAGCCCAGGCGGTCGGCTTCGGCACGTGGCACCAGCCGGTTGTAGTTGGGCATGTCGTTGTAGTTGGCCACGATCACGCCGCGGCGCGTGTCGATGGACACACTGCCCCAATCCGAACCGCCGTTGTAGCCGGGGTATTCGATGGAATGGCGATCACTGCTCGGCGGCGTGTAGAAGCCTTCGTAATAGGCCTTGCGGAACTGGATGCGGCAGATCAGCTGGTCGATCGGGGTGATGCCCCACATGTCGCGCTCGGTCAGATCATGCTCGCGGCGCAGCGTGTGGTACAGCGAGAACAGCTGGGTGGGTGAACGCTGTTCCGGTTCGACACCGCCGACCGGCACCTTGCGCTCTTCGGCAGCGGTCAGCAGCTGGCCGTTGCGGCGGTCGAGAATGTAGATGTCACCCTGCTTGGTCGGCAGCAGGATCGCCGGCACCTTGCCTGCCGCCGTCGGGTAGTCGATCAGGCTGGCCTGCGAACCGAGGTCGTAGTCCCACACATCCTTGCGCACGGCCTGGAAATGCCAGGCCGGCTTGCCAGTGGCCACATCGATCGCCACCAGCGACGTCGCATAGCGGTTCTGGTTTTCCGTACGCGAGCCACTCCAGTAGTCGCCCGCAGAATTGCCCAGCGGCAGATAGACCAGCCCCAGCGCCTCATCACCGGTCGCGGTGGTCCACATGTTCGGCGTGCCGCGGGTGTAGGTCTGCCCATGCGGCGGCAGGCCGCTGCGCTCGGGCTGGTCCATGTCCCACGCCCAGCGCAGCTTGCCGGTGATCGCGTCGTACGCCTGGATCACGCCCGATGGCGCGTCGCGGCGCTGACCATCCAGCACCTGGTGGCCGGTGACGATCACGCCGCGCACGATGGCCGGGGGCGAGGTGATCGACACGTAGCCGGGTGGCACCTCACCCATCCCGAGGGTGATGTCGACCTGGCCGTTGTTGCCGAAATTCGCGCAGGGACGGCCGCTATCTGCATCCACTGCAATGATGCGCCCGTCCAGCGTGCCTTCGATGATGCGCGCCCAGCACGCCGGACGACTGCCCGGTGCAGCGCTGCGGCTCACGCTGGGCGGCGGTTCGGGCAACGCCAGATCGGCCGCGGCATCGGCCAGGGTGGCATCGGCCAGGATCGGCGTTGCCGGTTGCTCGTAGTAGCTCACACCACGGCAGGCGGCGGTGTACGGGATCGAGGCGTCCTTCACCTTCGGATCGAAGCGCCACACTTCCTTGCCACTGGCGGCGTCGAGCGCGATCAGGCGGTTACGGGCAGTGCACAGGTACAGGCGGTCGCCGATCTTCAGCGGCGTGGTTTCCGCACCCCAGCGCTTCTTCGGCATATCGCCGGTGCGGAACTGCCAGGCGGGCTGCAGCGTGGCCACGTTGGCCGGGGTGATCTGCTGCAGTGGCGAATAGCGGGTGCCTGCATTGCTGCGCCCCCACGCCGGCCAGTCTCCCTCGGCAGGCTGGTCGGCCGGTTGCAGGCCGGTGGTATCCCGCGTGGGTTCCAGTCCGGCGCTGGCCGCGCCTTCCGGGAACGGCTGGTGCCCGTCCACTTCACCATGCGGTGCGAACGCCAACCCGAAGGCAGCGACGAACACCAGCATCAGGACGCCCGCCACGCTGCGCGACAGGCGCTTTGAAACCGGTTCGCGAAGGGTCGGCGCGAGCAGCGCCAGCACGATGCCGAGCGCGGTCACCAGGCCCAGCCGCGGCACCCAGCGCCAGTAGTCGTTGCCCGACTCCCACCAGGTCCACAGCAGCGTGCCGACGAACACCAGCGCGTACAGCAGCGCGCCGCTGCGGCGATTGCCGAACAACAACAGGCCACTGGCCAGAAGGCCGGCCCCGGCGATGGCGTAGTACGCCGACCCGCCCAGGCTGAGCAGCCACGCGCCGAGCCCGCCGATGACCAGGCCGAGTACGACCAGCAGTAGCGACAGCACGGTAACGAGAGGGTGCCGTGAGGCGCGGACGGGAGCAGGAACGGACTGCGGCGTGGCGGACATCGTCGATCTCCGGGGGCAGCATGCGCCGTTATCCCACCGCCTGTGTGAAGCGCGCGCGTATGCGTGGCATCCGGATACGACGACGCCGGCACAGGGCCGGCGTCGTCGGGTACCCAGGCTCGCGGCAGGATCACTCCTGCGCGGCGTCCTCGCTGCTGGCAGCAGCCGGTGCGCCGTCGGTCGTGGCCGGGGCGGCGACTGCCACCTCGTCCTCGTCCTCGTCGATCGAGGCATCCATGCGCTCCACCGCCTGCAGCTTCTCGTCCTTGGACAGGCGGATCAGGGTCACGCCCTGGGTGTTGCGGCCGACGCGGCTGATTTCCGAGCCACGCGTACGCACCAGCGTACCGCCGTCGGAGATCAGCAGGACTTCGTCGCGGGAGCCCATCAGCACTGCGGCGACCAGCTTGCCGTTGCGCTCGGTGGTCTGGATGCCGATCACGCCCTGCGTGCCACGGCCCTTGCGCGGGTAGTCCGGCAGCGGGGTGCGCTTGCCGTAGCCGTTCTCAGTGGCGGTGAGGATGTACTGCACGCTGGCATCGTCGGCACTATCGATCACCGCATCGCCATTGGCGGTGGCTTCCTCGACACCGTTGTCGTCCTCGTTCTCGTCCTCGATGCCACCGGCACTTTCGGCCACGATCAGGCTGACCACCTCCTCGCCGGCCGGCATCCTGATGCCACGCACGCCGGTGGCGGTACGGCCCATCGAGCGGACTTTGTCCTCGCCGAAGCGCACGGTCTTGCCATTGGAGGCGAACAGCAGGATGTCGCGCTGGCCGTCGGTCAGGCCGACGCCGACCAGGGCATCACCCTCATCGAGGTTGATCGCGATCTTGCCGCGGGCCAGGCGGAAGGCGAACTCGCCCAGCGGGGTCTTCTTGACCGTACCGTTCTTCGTGGCGAAGAACACGAACTGGCCATCGGCGTACTCGCGCACCGGCAGCACGGCCTGCACGCGTTCGCCGGGTTCCAGCGGAATCCAGTTGATGATCGGACGGCCGCGGGCGTTGGAGCCCGCTTCCGGCAGCTGGTAGACCGGCAACCAGAACACCTTGCCCGAACTGGTGAACGTCAGCAGCGTATCGTGCGTGTTGACCAGCCACAGCTGTTCGATGAAATCCTCTTCCTTGGTCGCCGCCGCACTGCGACCACGGCCGCCGCGGCGCTGCGCGCGGTACACGCTGACCGGCTGGCGCTTCACGTAGCCGGCATGCGACACGGTGACTACCACGTCTTCCGGTGCGATCAGGTCGAGGATGTCCAGGTCTTCTTCGCTGTGGCGGATTTCGGTGCGACGTTCGTCACCGAACTCGGCCTTGACGTTGACCAGCTCCTCGCGGATCACCTGCAGCAGGCGGTCGGGATCTTCCAGGATGTGGATCAGCCCGGCGATCACTTCCAGCAGCTGCTTGTACTCGTCAGTCAGGCGGTCCTGCTCCAGCCCGGTCAGGCGGTGCAGGCGCATTTCCAGGATCTGGGTGGCCTGGATCTCGGTCAGCTGGTAGCCGCCCTCGATCAGGCCCACGCCCTTGGGCAGGTCTTCCGGGCGCGAGGCTTCGGCACCGGCGGCACCCAGCATCGCACCGACCAGGCCCGGCTCCCACACGCGCGCCAGCATGCGCTCGCGTGCTTCGTTCGGGTTCGGCGAGGTCTTGATCAGTTCGATCATCTCGTCGATGTTGGCCAGCGCGACGGTCAGGCCTTCCAGCACGTGGGCACGGGCGCGCGCCTTGCGCAGCTCGAACACGGTGCGGCGGGTGACCACTTCGCGACGGTGGCGGACGAACGCCTCCAGCATCTGCTTCAGATTCATCAACTGCGGGCGGCCGTCGACCAGCGCCACCATGTTGATGCCGAACACCGATTCCATCTGCGTCTGCTGGTACAGGTTGTTCAGCACAACCTCGGCAGATTCGCCGCGCTTGATCTCGATGTAGATGCGCATGCCGTCCTTGTCGGACTCATCGCGCAGCTCGCTGATGCCTTCGATCTTCTTTTCCTTGACCAGCTCGGCGATCTTCTCGATCAGACGCGCCTTGTTCACCTGGTAAGGAATTTCAGTGACGATGATCGACTCGCGGCCGTTATCGGCCACTTCGATGTCGGCCTTGGCACGGATACGCACGCGGCCACGGCCGGTGCGGTAGCCGGCGACGATGCCGGCGGTGCCGTTGATGATGCCGGCAGTCGGGAAATCCGGGCCCGGGATGTACTCCATCAGGCCGTCGACGTCGATCTCCGGGTTGTCGATCAGCGCAATGCAGGCGTTGATCGATTCGCTCAGGTTGTGCGGCGGGATGTTGGTCGCCATGCCCACCGCGATACCGGCCGAGCCGTTGACCAGCAGGTTCGGGAACCGGGTCGGCATGACCGTCGGCTCCAGTTCCTTTTCGTCGTAGTTGGGCTGGAAATCGACGGTTTCCTTGTCGATATCGGCCATCAGCTCATGCGCCAGGCGCGACATGCGCGCCTCGGTGTATCGCATCGCCGCGGCGGAGTCGCCGTCGATCGAACCAAAGTTACCCTGGCCGTCGACCAGCATGTAGCGCAGCGAGAACGGCTGTGCCAGGCGCACCAGCGTGTCGTACACCGACTGATCGCCATGCGGGTGGTACTTACCGATGACGTCACCGACGATACGCGCCGACTTGAAGTAGGGCTTGTTGCTGTGCGCGTTGAGTTCATTCATCGCGTACAGCACGCGACGATGCACCGGCTTGAGGCCGTCGCGCGCATCCGGCAGCGCGCGGCCCACGATCACGCTCATGGCGTAATCGAGGTAGCTCTTGCGCATCTCGTCTTCCAGGTTGACCTGGATGATTTCCTTGGCGGTTTCTGCCATTCGGGTTCCGTTGTCTGGTAGCGGTCCAGTCCGGCGCAGCCCTCTGCGGGAGGGGGTCGCGCCGGAACCTCGATTCAACCTGTGGATACTACCACAACGGGCTGTTTTCCGCCTGCCTTTACGGGGATTTTACCGGCACAAATCAGGAACTTAGGGTTGCCGGCCAGCGGCCGGCACTACCGGGGGCGTCGGTCGCGCCGCCCCTCCCCTGCGCCTCAGCCGCCGAAGGCGGCGCGCATGTTCTCGGCGGTCGGGTTCAGGATCACCCCGCGCTCGGTCACGATGGCGTCGATCAGCTCGCCCGGGGTGACGTCGAACACCGGGTTCCAGGCGGCAATGCCTTCGGCCACGGTGCGGGTGCCGCCCACGCCATACAGCTCACCCGGGTCGCGCTGCTCGATCTCGATCTGGCTGCCGTCCACGGTCTCCATGTCCACGGTCGAGGACGGCGCCACCACCATGAACTTCACGCCATGGTGGCGCGCGGCAATGGCCAGTTGGTAGGTGCCGATCTTGTTGGCGGTATCACCATTGGCGCAGATGCGGTCTGCGCCCACGATCACCCACTGCACGGCACCGGTCTTCATCAGGTGCGAGGCCGCCGAGTCGGCGATCAGGGTGGCATCGATACCGTCCTGCTGCAGCTCCCACACGGTCAGGCGTGCACCCTGCAGCCACGGCCGGGTCTCGCCGGCGAACACGCGCGCGATGCGGTGCTGGGCCATGCCGGCGCGGATGACGCCCAGCGCGGTACCGAAGCCGGCGGTGGCCAGCGAGCCGGTATTGCAGTGGGTCAGCACACCGCTGCCGGCCTCGATCAAGCCAGCGCCCAGCGCGCCCATGTGGCGGTTGGCGGCCAGGTCTTCCTCGGCGATGGCCTGCGCTTCGGCCTCCAGCAGTGCCTTCCAGTCGGCGCCGGCGGCGTGCAGGCAACGGCGCATGCGTGCCAGCGCCCAGGCCAGATTGACCGCAGTGGGGCGCGATGCGTTCAGGCGCTGCAGTGCCGGTTCCAGCTGCTGCAGCGCGTGCGCACCGTCTGCGGCCTGCACCTCGCGCGCGGCCAGCACCACGCCCCAGGCGGCGGCAATGCCGATCGCCGGCGCGCCACGCACGGTCAACGCATGGATGGCGCTGGCAACCTCGTCGCTGTCGTGGCAGACCACATGCTCGACCACGAACGGCAGCTTGCGCTGGTCCAGCAGTTGCAGGGCATCGCCGGTCCACAGGATCGGGCGGATGTGGTCATAACGGGCGTAGTCGATGTCGGAGGCAGTGTTCATGGGCCCATTGTAGGGCCACGCCCGGCAGCGTTGGAGCCCGCCCGGGCTCAATTCACCGAGAATTCGGCGCGGCAGCCGCCGTCCACCCAGATGCCGTTGCGGCTCCAGCCCCAGGTACTGCCTTCCTCGCAGGGCGTGCTCGACAGCTGCTCGGAAACGACCGCGCCAACGGAGATGCTGGCGCCGCAGAAACGCCGCTTCTTCGACTTCGATTCGCAGGTCAGGCGACGCGGCACATCGACGAAGCGGCCATCCTCGTCGGCCACCTCGAAATCGCCCTGGCAACCACGGCTGGTCCAGATCTCATTGCGCTTGTAGCCCCAGCCCTGCCCCTCGCGGCATGGCAGCACCGACAGCTGGCGCAGCAGGCGCACGGGGGCGCCATCCAGGCGCACCGGGCAGCTCTGCGGACGGCCATTGGATTCGCAGCGCACCACGCGGCGCACCAAGCGCTTGCCTTCCGTTGCCGCAGGTGCCGCACCCTGCGCACGGCGCGCACGGAACTCGGCGCGGCAGCCAAGGGTGACCCACACGCCGCTGCGGTCGGTGCCCCACTCGCTACCGCGGATGCAGCTGTTGCTCGACAGCTGGCGCACCAGATCGACGCCGTTGGCCACATCGATGTCGCAGTGCACCCAGCCCATGTCGTGGGACTCGCAGGTCACCACTTCATCGTCGTAGCCCACCTGCTGGGCCGACGCCGGCGACGGCAGCCAGGCACCCCAGAGCGCGATGGAGTACACCGGTGCAGCGACAACCGCAAACCACTTGACCAAAGCCTTCCCCAGCAGGAATGGATGAACTGCATGCCAGTGTCCGGCATTGGCCGTGATAAAAGCATCATCCCGCTTGCCGACGCAAGCGCGCAGAACCCGCGTTTCGTTCAGCCTGGGATGTTCAGCAACGCGTGATGGTCACGCGTGGGCGAAGTCGTAGGCCAACACATCTGCAATGCGGGGTGTGCGGTTCATCGCCATCAGCAGGCGGTCGATCCCCAGCGCAACGCCGGCACAGGCCGGCAACGCTGGCAACGCCGCCAGCAGCGCCTCATCCAGTGGCGGCTGCACCTGCCCACGTTCGTGGCGGCGCTGCTGGTCGCGCTGGAAGCGGGCGCGCTGCTCGTCGGCGTCGTTCAGTTCGTGATAGCCGTTGGCCAGCTCCACTGCACCCAGGTACAGCTCGAAACGCTCGGCCAGCGGCGGTGTGCCGGCGCGGATGCGTGCCAGCGCGGCCTGGCTGGCTGGCCAGTCATGCACCACGATCATGACCGCGTCATCGAAATGCGGCTGGATACGATGGGTCATCAACAGGTCGAGCCAGTCATCACGGGTCAATCCGACCGGGTCAATGTGCACCTCGCCCAACGCGGCACGCAGCGTGGACTCATCCGCCTCGAACGGATCCACGCCAAGGTGCTGCTGGAACAGCTCGCGGTAACTCAGCACGCGCAGGGTCGCACGGCGTCCCACCAGGGCCAGCGCCTGGCCGACCAGCTCGGCGGTTTCCTGCACCAACCGATGGTGGTCCCAGCCGACCCGATACCACTCCAGCATGGTGAATTCCGGGTTGTGGCGACCACCGGCCTCACCGTTGCGGAATACCCGACCCAGTTCGTAGCAGTCGCCCACGCCGGCCGCGAGCAGGCGCTTGAGCGGATACTCCGGCGAGGTGCGCAGCCAGCGGCGGCGTCCGCCGGCATCGACATGGCCGGTGAAGTCGGTATGGAAGCTGTCGATGTTCGGCTCGGTGTTGCCCGCGACCGACAGGATCGGCGTCTCCACCTCGAGCACATCGCGCTCTGCAAAGAAGCGGCGCACCAGCGCGTTGAGCGCAGCGCGCTGCTGCAGCGCGCGCAGCAGGGCCTCGCTCACAGGATGCCCTCCGGGCGCGGATGGTCGAGCGGCAGGGTCAGCAGATCGCGCGTATCGTCGATGTAGCCGCTGGCCAGGTACAGGCGTCGGGCCAGTTCGTTGTGGTGGTTCACTTCCAGGCGAAGGCGGCTGACGCCACGAGCACGAGCGCGCTGTTCGCAGATGGCCAGCGCCTGCTTGCCGCGGCCACGACCGCGCGCGCGATGGCTCAGGTACAGTTCGTCCAGCAGCATGAAGTGGCCGCCCTGCTCCAGGCTGAAGCCCATCGCGATCACCGCGTAGCCGACCACCTCGCCCGCCTCGTCCATCCACAACAGCACTTCGCCATTGCGCGGATCGGCCAGCAGCGCGTCCACGCCGCGACGCACGCGCGCGTCATCGAAGTCGATCCTGTCTTCGGCGTAGAACTCGCGCATCAGCGCGATCAACAGCTCCTCGTCGGCACGGGTGGCCAGGCGGAAATCCAGCGGGGCGGTCTGCATCGGTGTTCCTTTGTGTTTCATGCCGGGCGCCATGCACCCGGCGGGGTCATCATTCGTGTTCGGCCAGATAAGCCAGCAGGCGGTCTTCGTCCCATACCGGCACGCCCAGCGATTGCGCCTTATCCAACTTGGAGCCGGCCTCGGTACCGGCGACCACGAAGCTGGTCTTCTTCGAGACGCTGCCGGAGACCTTTGCACCGAGGGCTTCCAGGCGCTCCTTGGCGGCATCGCGGGTGAGCTGGGCCAGGGTGCCGGTCAGCACCACGGTCTGCCCATCCAGCGGGCCGGCCACGATCTCGGCCAGCGCCGGTGCCTTGGCCAGGATCTGCTGCATCGCCTTCTCGGCTGCCAGCAGCATCGCGCCATGGCCCTCGCTGTCCAGCCACTGGGCCAGGCCACGCGCGGTGTCGTCGGGCAACCCGGCGTTGACGAACTGCCCATGCTCGGCGTCGAGCACCGCCTGGGCACCGGGCAACACGGCCACCAGTTTTTCCGCGCGCAGGCGGGTGATGCCGGGAATCTCTGATTCGACCAACAGCTGCGCCAGGTCCAGCCCCTCGCGCAGCCTCGCGCTGGGCGCGTGCACATCGCTGATGCGAACCTGGCCGACCTGCAGCAGGTCATCGATGGCCTGCTGGTTGCCCTGCTGTTCGAAGAAGTGGCCGAGCGAGCGCGCCACTTCGCCACCAATGTCCGGCACGCGCTTGAACAATGGCCACGGCAGGTGGCGGATCAGTTCCAGGTCACCGAACCACTGCGCCAGCGCCTTGGCCGTGCTCTCGCCCACGTGCTCGATGCCCAGCGCGAACAGCAGCCGTTCCAGCGTGGCGGCACGACTGGCGTCGATGGCCGCGATCAGGTTGTCGGCCCACTTGGTCGCGATCTTCTTCGTGTTCCATTCGAAGCGGGCCGGCTGCGCCAGCGCCTGCGCGCGCCAGCCCGGATCGTTGCCGTCCAGCCTGAGCACCGCATTGAGCACCGCGCCACTGCCTTCGGCCGGCAGGTGCAGCTTCAGTGCGGCGGCCAGCGCCGAGGGATCTTCAGCGTCCAGCACCAGCTTCAGGTGCAGCAGCTGGTCACGACTGAGCCGGTACAGGTCGGCCACGCTCTTGACGATGCCAGCGTCGACCAGGGTTTCAATGTATTTGTCGCCCAGGCCGTCGATGTCCATCGCGCGGCGAGAGGCGAAATGGGCGATGGCTTCCTTGCGCTGCGCCGGGCAGGACAGCTCGCCCGAGCAGCGCCATGCGGCCGCCCCTTCCTCGCGCACGATCTCCGAGCCGCACACCGGGCAGCGCGTCGGCATCTGCCAGGGCGTGGTGCCCTGCGGGCGGCGATCGAGGATGACGCTGACCACTTCCGGGATCACGTCGCCGGCGCGGCGCACGATCACGCTGTCGCCGACGCGCACGTCGAGGCGTGCGATCTGGTCGGCGTTGTGCAGGGTGGCGTTGGACACGATCACGCCGGCCACGGCCACCGGCGCCAGGCGCGCGACCGGCGTGGCCGCACCGGTACGGCCGATCTGGATCTCGATCGCCTCCACGGTAGTGCTCTGTTCCTGCGCCGGGAACTTGTGCGCGATGGCCCAGCGTGGCGCGCGCGAGACGAAGCCCATCGCCTGCTGGCCGGCACGGTCATCGAGCTTGTAGACCACGCCATCGATATCGAACGGCAGGCTGTCGCGGCGCTCGCCGATATCGCGGTAGTAGCCGAGCAGGCCGTCGGTGCCTTCCACCACCTTGCACAGCGCGCTGACCGGGAAACCCCAGGCGCCGAGCTGCGCCAGCGTGCCCGAATGGGTATCGGGCAGCTCGCCGCCCTGCACTTCACCGGTACCGTAGGCGAAGAAGCTCAACCTGCGCTGCGCACTGATCTTCGGGTCGAGCTGGCGCAGCGATCCAGCCGCCGCATTGCGTGGGTTGGCCAGCACCTTGCCGCCGTGCAGGCGCGCACGTTCGTTGTAGGCCTCGAAATCGGCACGCGCCATGTAGACCTCGCCGCGCACCTCGAGCACGTCCGGCCAGTCCTTGCCGTGCAGCCGCTTGGGAACATCGCCGATCTCGCGCAGGTTGGCGGTCACGTCCTCGCCGGTGCTGCCATCGCCGCGGGTCGCGCCGAGCACGAAATGACCATCCTCGTAGCGCAGGCTGATCGCCAGGCCGTCCATCTTCGGCTCGGCCGAGAACTGCAGGCTGCGGCGGCCCAGGCGTTCGTCAATGCGGCGCACGAAATCCGCCACTTCCTCATCGCTGAAGGCGTTGGACAGCGACAACATCGGCACCGCATGGCGGACTTCGGGGAAACGGCCGGAGGGACGCGCGCCGACCTGCTGGGTCGGGCTGTCGGCCCGGGCCAGTTCCGGATGTTCGCGCTCCAGTGCTTCCAGCTCGCGCACCATCCGGTCGTAGTCGATGTCGGGGATCTCCGGGGCGTCCAGCTCATGGTAGGCGCGGTTGGCCTGGGCGATCTGCCGGCGGAGATCTTCGGCGCGTTCGGCGGGGCTGGAGCTCATCGGAATCCGGTGGTTCTGGGATGGCCGGGGATTCTACCGCGCCCGGCCGTCAGGCCCTGTAATGCCCCCCTTCGCAGCGCCGAGCCATGCTCGACGGGCGCTCCCCTGCCCTGGTGGATGCCGACCTTCTCCCCACCCCGGCAGGTGCCAACCTTGGTTGGCACACCTGCAGCCGAGCATGGCTCGGTACTACAAAAAGCGGGCTTGCCGCCCACCGCAACCAGCGCTAGCGTGCGACGGTCTGCCCTTCGGAATCGTGCCCGTGACCCTGCCTGCTTCCCGTCGACGCTTCCTGCAACTGGCCGGTGCCGGCCTCGCCGTCGCTGGCAGCGGGCTGCCGCAGCTTGGCCATACCCAACCCGCGACGGCCGCCGCTCCTGCCCCCACCGAAGGCGTGGTACTGCTGAACTTCAACGAGTGCCCCTACGGCCCCTCGCCGGCGGCCCAGCAGGCCGCGCGCGACAGTATCGCCAGCTGCGGCCGCTACCGCTTCGCCCTGGCTGCACAGGTGCGCGATGCCTTCATCAAGCAGGCACGCATTCCGGCCGACCACGTGCGCCTCTATCCCGGCTCAAGCGAGCCGTTGAACCGCGCCGCCATGGTGTGGACCGGCCCGCAGGCAGGACTGGTAGTCGCCGATCCGACCTTCGAGACGCTGGGCGAGGTCGCCGCCGCACACGGTGCGCACGTGCAGAAAGTGCCGCTGCGCGACGACGGCGCGCATGACCTGCGTGCAATGGTCGCCGCCGCGCACGCACGCCCGACCGGGCTGCTGTACGTGTGCAATCCGAACAACCCGACCGGTTCGATCAGCCCACCGGATGAGCTCGCCTGGCTGCTGGCCCACAAGCCCGCATCGACCCGCGTGCTGGTCGACGAGGCCTACCTGCAGTACAGCGAGCAGCCGAGCCTGATCACCCGGGTGACGCAGCGCGATGACCTGATCGTGCTGCGCACGTTCTCCAAGCTGTACGGCATGGCCGGCCTGCGCCTGGGCGTGGCGGCCGCACACCCCGACCGCCTGCGCGAACTGGCCAGCCTGGGCGACAACCCGCTGCCCGTGCCAGCACTGGCCGCGGCACTGGCCAGCCTGCAGGATCCGCAGTTGATCGCGCAGCGGCGCCTGCAGAATGCCCAGGTGCGGCAGGCCACCATCACGTGGCTGGGCAAGCGTGGTTTCAGCTGCGTGCCGTCGGAAGCGAACTGCTTCGTGGTGGATGTGCAGCGCGACGGTGCCGCCTTTGCCAAGGCGATGGCAGACCACGGCGTGATCATTGGCCGCAGCTGGCCGATCTGGCCACAGCGCGTGCGCGTGACCGTCGGCACCGAAGACGAGATGGCCGCATTCCGCCGTGCGTTCGCCAAGGTGGCCGGCGTACCGGCCTGACCCTGTTGGCGGGGGCGAACCTTGGTTCGCTCCATCCATGCATGGCGTGGATCTACCGGCGTGGGTGCCGACCGTTGGCCGGCACAACAGGCTTTACCAGCGCGGGGTCTTGGTCAGCGGCGGTGCCTGGTGCTGGCGGTCGTAGGCACGCAGCTCGTCGCGAATGTGCGCGATGCGCTGGCGGCCCAAGGCATTGCGGCTGTCATCCAGCACCACGCCATCGAGCAGCTCGGCCATGCGCTGCACGGTCGGCAGCATCTTCTCCCAGGCATCAAGCGCGGTCAGCGGCGCCGGCAGGGTCAGGAAGAAGGCGATGGCCGGGGTTTCCATGGCACGGATGTTGGCCATGTCGAAGCTGCCCGGCTTCATGATGCTGGCCATCGAGAAGATCGGGCCGCGCTCGGGGTGGCCTTCCACCAGGCGGTGGAACACGTTCATGTGGCCGAATACCAGGCCGGTCTTCTCGGCCGCCACCACGATGTCTTCGCCGCGCAGCTGCTCGCCGGCACGGGCGGCCACGAACAGCGAGACGATCTTGTCGAAATCCTGGGTAGTGCGCTTGCCGAGGTCGTTGGCCGCGCCCGGGTCAGTGTCGGCCAGGCCAAGTTCGGCCTGCTCGCCTTCCCCGCGCATGCCCGGTTCGACGCGGCCCTCAGCCACCACGACGCCGTCCTCGCCCAGGACCGGTTCGCGGCGCTCGCCACTGGCCGGTTCCGTGTTCTCCACGCGACGGCCCTGGGGCTTCTTCTTCGGACGGCCAAACAGGAAGATCGCGGCGATCAACAGCAGGCCGGCGGCCAGGATGCCGATGCGCAACAGTGCCGTGTCGGACATTCGATAGGTTCTCCGGCTAATTCATTCAGGTAACTAGGATGGCACGTCAGGCCGCGCCCGCCAATCGCGCCGCTTCTTCCAGGTCCACGCTGACCAGGCGGCTGACGCCCGGCTCACGCATGGTCACGCCCGACAGCTGGTGCGCGGCCTCCATCGTCGCCTTGTTATGGCTGACGAACAGGAACTGCACCTTCTCGCTCATTTCCTTGACCATGTTGGCCAGGCGGCCGACGTTGGCTTCGTCCAGCGGGGCGTCCACCTCGTCCAGCAGGCAGAACGGGGCGGGATTCAACTGGAAGATGGCGAACACCAGCGCCACCGCGGTCATCGCCTTCTCGCCGCCGGACAGCAGCGAAATGCTGGACACGCGCTTGCCCGGCGGGCGCGCCATGATGGTCACACCCGTGTCGAGCAGGTCTTCTCCGGTCAGTTCCAGGTAGGCGTGGCCACCACCGAACAGGCGCGGATACAGCGCCTGGACGCCGGCATTGACGCGGTCGAAGGTGTCCTTGAAGCGCCCGCGGGTCTCGCGATCAATCTTGCGGATGGCATCCTCAAGTGTTTCCAGCGCCGTGGTCAGGTCGGCGTGCTGCGAATCCAGGTAGTCCGAACGCTGCGAAGCCTCGCCGTACTCGTGGATGGCGGCCAGGTTGACCGGCTCCAGCCGGCGCATGCGTGCGTCGATCTGGTGCACGGCCTGCTCCCAGTCGCCCAGGCGGGCGTCCTCGGGTAGTGCATTGAGCACGTCCTGCAGCACGAAGCCGGCCTTTTCCACCGCCGCCTGCAGGGTGTCGGCGCTGAGCACCAAGGCCTGCTGGTCGAGCTTGCGCTGCGAAATGCGCTCGCGCTGGGCCAACGCCTGTTCGTCGCGCTGGTGGCGGGTCTGCTCGTAGTTGCGCAGCTCGGCGTCGATGCCGTCCAGCAGCGTCCGCGCCTCGGTCAGCACGCGGTCGGCGCGCACGCGCTCTTCCAGCGCGTTCTGGTGTTCGGCCTGCAGCGCTTCGACCGGCGAATCCCCTTCGTCCAGCTGCGAATGCAGCTCGCCCAGCCGCGCATCCAGCTGCCCGCGCTGGGTGCCCATGCGCTCCAGCGCCTGGCTCAACGAGGCCAGCTGCGCACGCTGCGATTCCAGGGTCAGGGCCAGCGAATGCGCGCGCTCGCGCACCGCACGGGCGGCATCGCGGGCCAGGTCGCGGGCCTCGGTCAGCTGGCGGCGCTCGCCCTCCAGCCGCTGCCGGGTCGACTCCAGGTCACCCATGCTGCTGACCGCGTTCTCCAACCGCGAGCGCGCTTCGCGCGCCTGCTCGTTGTTGGCTTCAATCGTTTCCTGCAGCTGCTTCAGCTCGCCTTCGATGCGGTCGATGCGCGTGCGTGCAGCCTCCACCTTGCCCTGCTGGCCCTGCAACTGGCCGGCCAGTTCGGACACCGCGCGATGGGCCTGGTACAGCGCGCGCTGCGCGTCCTCGCGCTGCTGTTCGGCCGCCTGCAGCTGCTCGCGGAAACCGGCCAGCTGGTCTTCCAGTTCGGCCTCGCGGTCCTGCAGCTGTTCGATCTGCTCGCGCAGTTCCTGGATCTCACGTTCGCGCAGCAGCGCGCCCTGCTCGGCGGCACCGGAGCGCGACACGCGCAGCCAGCCCCGGCCCAGGCGCTCGCCGCTCTGGGTGATGATCGAATCGCCTTCGGGCAGGCTGGCCTGCAGCGCCTTGGCTTCGGCCAGATCCCTGGCACCGTGCAGGTGCGCCAGCAGGCGCCGGATCGCTGCCGGGCCACGCACGCGTGCAGCCAGCGAGGTCGGCGCGACCTTCAGGTCCGCGCCATCGTTGGCGACCAGTGCAATGTGGCCCTCGCCCAGTTCGCCCAGCGCGTCGACCAGGCTGGCCGGGTCATCGACCAGCACGCCTTCGATCAACTGGCCAAGCGCGCTTTCCACCGCGTTTTCCCAACCGGCATCGACATCCAGGCGTTCGCCAACACGCGCCGCCGAATCCAGCCCGCGCGCCTTCAGCCAGGCGACTGCCGCGCCCTGCTCCTGGCCCAGCGCGGCCTGCTGCAGGGTTTCCAGCGAGGCCAGGCGACCGCGCAGGCCGTTGGCCTGCTTGCGCAGTTCGGCCAGTTCGTTCTGGCCATTGCGCTGCTGTTCCTGCACCGCCGCCACGCCCTGCTTGCGCAGCTCGACGTCTTCGCTCAGTTCATCCAGCGCGGCCTTCTGCGTGTCGTGCTGCAGGTGCAGCTGCTCGAAGGCTTCTTCCAGCGCGTCCACGTCCAGCCCGGCACGCTCGGCGGCCAGGGCTTCACGACGCCGGTCGGCATCGAGGATCTGCTTGTCCAGGTAGTCCACGCGCGTGCGCTCGACATCGCCGGCGCGCGAGGCCTCCGAACTCTGCGAGGTGTGCTGTTCCCAGCGCTGCTGCCAGCTGGCCAGCCGTTCTTCAGCCTCGCGCAGGCTTTCCTGCTTGATCTCGTTCTCTTCCTGCAGTGCTTCCAGCTGCGGGGCGGCGGCCTCCACCGCCTCGCGCAGCACGCTCAGCCTGGCCTCGTCGCCGCTGATGTGCTGGCCCAGTTCGGCCAGCGCCTGCTGCGTTTCATCGCGCGCCTTGTGCAGGCGCTGCGACAGCTCGCGCTGGTGCTGGATCTGCTGCTCCAGGCGCGCCAGCGTACTGCCGACCTGGTAGACCGCCGCCTGCGCGGTGTTGAGCGCGTCGGCAGCCTCTTCGCGCCGCGCACGCGAGGTTTCGATGCGGGCTTCGGCATCACGCTGGTCGGCAATCAGCTGCTGCAGCCGCGTTTCTTCCTGCGACAACCCTTCGCGCAGCTTGGACAGGCGTCCGTCGAGGCCGCGGAATTCCAGCGCCTTCCACTCGGCGTCCTTGACCCGGCGCTCTTCCTGCAAGGCCTGGTACTGCTCGGCCTGCTTGGCCTGGCGCTTGAGGTGCTCCAGCTGCTTGCTGATCTCGTCGCGCAGGTCGCCCAGCCGGTCCAGGTTCTCGCGGGTGTGGCGGATGCGGGTCTCGGTTTCCTTGCGGCGCTCCTTGTACTTGGAGATGCCGGCCGCCTCTTCCAGGTACACGCGCAGGTCTTCCGGGCGCGCCTCGATGATCTGGCTGATCATGCCCTGCTCGATGATCGAGTAGCTGCGCGGGCCCAGGCCGGTGCCGAGGAACAGGTCGGTGATGTCGCGGCGGCGGCACTTGGTGCCGTTGAGGTAGTAGTTGCTGGTACCGTCGCGGCTGACCGTGCGCTTGACCGAGATTTCGTTGAACGCGGCGTACTCGCCGGAGATCGTGTGGTCGGAGTTGTCGAAGATCAGCTCGACCGTGGCCTGCGACACCGGCTTGCGGGCGTTGGAACCGGAGAAGATCACGTCGGTCAGCGAGTCGCCGCGCAGGCGGCTGGCCGAGCTCTCGCCCATGACCCAGCGCACGGCGTCGATGATGTTCGACTTGCCGCAGCCATTGGGGCCCACCACGCCGGTCATGTTGGTCGGCAGGTGCAGGGTGGTCGGATCGACGAACGACTTGAAGCCGGACAGCTTGATCGTGGAAAGACGCATAGGGGTTCCGGACTGGGGCCGGCAAGCGGCCTGCGTTTACCCTCCAAGTCATTGATCCTGTTGGGATCGATGCCCGTGGAACGGGTGTGACGCCCTGAGTATACCGATGTGGCCGTGTTCTACGAATGGGCGTGGAACATTGCCCGGCCCTGCCCCGCCGGCCGCACGTGGCCCGAGCTGGCGAAACGGAACCATAAAACAAAACGGGCACCCTTGCGGGCGCCCGTTCTGCGGTGATGCCAGGCCTTGCGGCGGGGGATCAGGCTTCGGCGACGACGACGACCTTGACGGTGGTCTCGACGTCGGCGTGCAGGTGGATCAGCACGTCGTATTCGCCGATGTTGCGGAAGGCGCCTTCACCCAGGATGACTTCGCTCTTTTCCAGCGGCAGGCCGGCGGCAGTGAAGGCTTCGGCGATGTCGCGCGGGCCGACCGAGCCGTACAGCTTGCCTTCGGTCGAAGCGTTGGCGGCGATGGTCACGCTCGCGCCTTCCAGCTTGGCCTTGCGGCCTTCAGCTTCTGCGTGGATGGCCTGGGCCTTGGCTTCGTACTCGGCGCGCTTGGCTTCGAACTCGGCCTTGTTGCTCTCGGTGGCCGGCACGGCCTTGCCCTGCGGCACGAGGAAGTTACGGCCGTAGCCCGGCTTCACGTCGACCAGGTCGCCCAGGTTGCCGAGGTTGGTGACTTTCTGCAGGAGGATCAGCTGCATGGTATTGCTCCAGATGAGTTATTCGTTAGCGAGGCGATGCCCCGCAACAAAGGCTGTCCGAATAGCTGGCACAGCGAGGGCGGCACCGGGCCGCCCCGCCGGCATCAGACGTCGTGGTTGTCGGTGTACGGGATCAGGGCCAGGAAGCGAGCGCGCTTGACGGCGGTCGCCAGCTGGCGCTGGTACTTCGACTTGGTACCGGTCACGCGGCTCGGCACGATCTTGCCGTTCTCGGTCAGGTACTGGCGCAGGGTGTTGAGATCCTTGTAGTCGATCTCCTTCACACCTTCAGCAGTGAACTTGCAGAACTTGCGGCGACGGAAGAACTTGGACATGGGAAGGCTCCTTAGGCGGCGGAAGCGGCGTCGTCGCCGGCTTCGTTGTCAGCGGTGTTGTTGGACTCGCCTTCTTCGTCGTCACGACGACGGCGCTCACCGCGCTCCGGCTTGTCACCCTTCTCGTCCTTGCTCTTCATGATCAGCGACTGCTCGGTGTCAGCCTCGTCACGCTTGATGACCAGGTTGCGCAGCACGGCGTCGTTGAAGCGGAAGCTCTCGGTCAGTTCGTTCAGAACGGCCTGGTCGGCTTCGATGTTCATCAGCACGTAGTGGGCCTTCACCAGGTTCTGGATCGGGTACGCCAGCTGGCGGCGGCCCCAGTCTTCCAGACGGTGGATGGTGCCGTTGCCGTTCTCGACCAGCGACTTGTAGCGCTCGATCATGGCCGGGACCTGCTCGCTCTGGTCCGGGTGGACCATGAACACGATTTCGTAATGACGACTCATGTTTTTCTACCTTTCGGATGTGGCCTCGCGGCCGGACAGCCCCCCGCCGTTGAGACCGCGGTGGGGCAAGGATTCCCGCCAGGAAGGCAGGAAGCCGCGCATTATGGCGCAGATGAGGGTGCCGGGCAACCGGCCCGCGGCGGCTGAACCTGCCCCCCAGCGCCCGGCCATGCCCGGCGGGCGCCAGAACCGGCCTCAGGCCTTGTCGGCGTCGGTGGTGAAGCTCTCGCCGCAGCCACACTCGGCGGTGGCGTTCGGGTTGCTGAACGTGAACGTCTCGCTCAGGCCTTGCTTGCCAAAGTCGATCACGGTGCCGTCCACCAGCGCCAGGCTCTTGGCGTCGACGTAGATCTTCACGCCGTCCTGCTCGAACACGGTATCGCCCTCGCGCTCGTCGCGGGCCAGGTCGGTCACGTGGCCCCAACCGGAGCAGCCGGTCCTGGTCACGCCGAAACGCAGGCCCAGCGCGCCGGGGGTCTGGGCGACAAAGCGCTGCACGCGCTCGAAGGCAATGGGGGTCAGGCTGACGGCCATGGGGCTACTCCAGAGGTACGGGAACATTATAAGGAGCCGTTGCCGCGAAAAATGCCTCGCAAGCAGAACGCTGCAACCGGTAAACTCCCGTGTTCACAGATCGAGTCGATCAGCAGAGGATTCAAGTCATGACGGTGGTCAGCGTTGAACATGCGCTTGCCGGGAAGATCCCGGAAGGCGGCGAAGTCACGGTACGCGGATGGGTGCGCACGGTGCGCGGTTCAGCGAATCTGGCCTTCGTGAATGTGAGCGACGGCTCCTGCTTCGCCCCGATCCAGGTCGTGGCCAACGACACCCTGGCCAACTTCGACGAGATCAAGCGCCTGACCAGCGGCTGCTCGGTCATCGGCACCGGCACCCTGGTGAAGTCGCAGGGCAAGGGCCAGTCGTTCGAGATCCAGGCCAGCGCCCTGGAAGTGGTCGGCTGGGTCGAAGATCCGCTCACCTACCCGATCCAGCCCAAGCCGATGTCGCCGGAGTTCCTGCGCGAAGTGGCGCACCTGCGCCCACGCACCAACCTGTTCGGCGCAGTCACCCGCATCCGCAACTGCCTGGCCCAGGCCGTGCACCGCTTCTTCCACGAGAACGGCTTCAACTGGATCAGCACCCCGATCATCACCACCTCCGACGCCGAAGGCGCCGGCCAGATGTTCCGCGTGTCCACCCTGGACATGGTGAACCTGCCGCGTGACGAGAAGGGCGCGATCGACTTCAGCCGCGACTTCTTCGGCAAGGAAACGTTCCTGACCGTGTCCGGCCAGCTGAACGTCGAGGCCTACTGCCTGGCGCTGAGCAAGGTCTACACCTTCGGCCCGACCTTCCGCGCCGAGAACAGCCACACCACCCGCCATCTGGCGGAGTTCTGGATGATCGAGCCGGAAATCGCCTTCGCCGACCTGGCCGAAGACGCACGCCTGGCCGAAGAGTTCCTGAAGTACCTGTTCCGCGCCGTGCTGAACGAGCGCAGCGACGACCTGGCCTTCATCGCCGAGCGCGTGGACAAGAACGCGATCACCAAGCTGGAAGATTTCATCAACGCACCGTTCGAGCGCATCGACTACACCGATGCGGTCAGCCTGCTGCAGAAGTCCGGCAGGAAGTTCGACTTCCCGGTGGAATGGGGCCTGGACCTGCAGACCGAGCACGAGCGCTGGCTGACCGAGGAGCATGTCGGCCGTCCGGTGGTGGTGACCAACTATCCGGAGCACATCAAGGCCTTCTACATGCGCCTGAACGACGACGGCAAGACCGTTGCCGCGATGGACGTGCTGGCCCCAGGCATCGGTGAGATCATCGGTGGCAGCCAGCGTGAGGAGCGCCTGGACGTGCTGGACGCGCGCATGGCCCAGTTCGGCCTGGATCGCGAGCACTACAGCTGGTACCGCGACTTCCGCCGCTATGGCTCGGTGCCGCACGCCGGCTTCGGCCTGGGCTTCGAACGCCTGGTGGTGTACGTCTGCGGGCTGTCCAACATCCGCGACGCGATCCCCTACCCGCGCGCCCCGGGCAGCGCGGACTTCTAAGCCCCACACGACCACGGAGGTACGGCTCCCATGACCCTGTTCTTCGCCCTGTGTTTCGTCGGCGTTGCAGTGGCCGGGTTCAGTGCCTTCGTGATCTTCTGGCCGCTGACCCTGGTGCACGTGCGCGACCGCCATCCGGCGCTCGCCGAGCGCTTCGGCAGCGGCGCCTTCCTCAAGCCCGATGCCCTGGCCTGGCTGCTGCGCCGCGACTATCGCCAGCAGCCGGACCGCTCGCTGTCCGGGCTGGCGACGCCGGCCTGGGTATCGCTGCTGACCCTGCTGGCCGGACTGGGCATGGCCGCCCTGCTCTGGCTGGCCTCGCTCTGGTAACCCCCATGAATGACATTTCTGCCTCGCGCGACAGCTGGTGGCTGGCCAGCCTCGGCAACACCCTGATCTGGGCGCGCCTGCGCGTTCGCCCGGCCGGCACCGCCGAAGTGCTCGACAGCGATGGCAACACGCTGAGCTACGACAGCGAAGACACCGCCCGTTCGCAGTTGTTCGACGCCGAATTCGTCGAGTATGACGGCCTGGACGAGGAAGACGCGCTGGTGCGCGGCTTCAGCCTGCACGAAGTGCAGCCGCCGCAGGCCGACAACGACGAGGGCCTGCGCGGCCGCATGATCCAGTCGCTGGGCGCGCGCGCCTGATCCAGGCATGTTCACTCCACGCGCCTTCGCCGAGACCGACCTGCTCTGGCTGGACCGCCTGCTGGCGCGCGATCCGTTCGTCACCGTGCTCACCCCCGGCAGCGATGGCCTGCCGGAGCTGACCCGGATGCCGGTACTGTACCGGCGCGAGGGCGAGCGCATCGAGCTGCGCGGGCACTGGGCCCGCGCCAACCCGCAGTCACGCCACGGCGGTGCGGCCAAGGTGCTGGTCGACGGACCACACGGCTACCTCTCGGCCAGCTGGTATCCGGACAAGGAGCCTGCCGCACGGGTGCCAACCTGGAACTACGCCGCCGCCGAGCTGCGTGGCCAGTTGCACACCTTCGACGACACCGATGCGCTGGCCGAACTGGTCGGCGCGATCAGCGATCACTTCGAAGCCAGTGTCGGCCAGGCCTGGCAGTTCGATGCCACGCGCGCCGAACATGGCCCGGAACTGCGTGCCATCGTCGGCTTCCGTTTCCAGGTCGAACACGTGCAGCTGAAGCTGAAGCTGAGCCAGAACCATCCCGACGCCAACCAGCGCGCCGTGATCGCCGAACTGGAACAGCTGGGCACCCCTTCCTCCACCGAGTTGGCGCAGTGGATGCGCTGGCACCGCGAACAGGCCGCCCGCAGCGGCTGAACACCCCAGATTCCCGCGACGTCGCAGCCGGATGGCTGCGATGCGCCCCCACCCGACGCCAGGGACCGAACATGAAAGACATCCACAAGCTGCTGCAGAACAACCGCGACTGGGCCGACCGCATCGAGAAGGAGGACCCCGACTTCTTCCACCAGCTGGCCAAGCAGCAGCACCCGGAGTACCTGTGGATCGGCTGCTCCGACTCGCGGGTGCCGGCCAACCAGATCATCGGCATGGCGCCGGGCGAAGTGTTCGTGCATCGCAACGTCGCCAACGTGGTCGCCCACACCGACCTCAACTGCCTGAGCGTGGTGCAGTACGCGGTGGACCAGCTGAAGGTCAAGCACATCCTGATCGTCGGCCACTACGGCTGCGGCGGCGTGCATGCCTGCCTGCACAACACCCGCGTCGGCCTGGCCGACAACTGGCTGCGCCATGTCGGTGACGTGGTGCAGAAGCACCAGGGCATCCTCGACGCCATCGAAGACGACGAACTCAAGCACGCCCGGCTGTGCGAGCTGAACGTGATCGAGCAGGTCGCCAACCTCTGCCGCTCAACCATCGTGCTGGATGCCTGGGCCCGCGGCCAGAAGCTGATGGTGCACGGCTGGGTCTACAGCCTGAAGGACGGCCGCGTGCGTGAAATGGGCATCGACGTCGGTTCGCTGGAGGAGCTGCAGCCGGCGTATGAAAAAGCGCTGTCCTTCGTGCCGCGCAAGGGCCGTCGCGACTGATCCCCACACGGATGACCACCATGCTCGCTCCGCCGATCAACCTGCACGCCTGGATCGAAGAGAACCGCCACCTGCTGAAGCCGCCGGTGGGCAACAAGATGATCGACAACGGCGATTTCATCGTGATGGTGGTCGGCGGGCCGAACTCGCGTACCGACTACCACTACGACGAAGGCCCCGAGTGGTTCTACCAGCTCGAAGGGGAGATGGTGCTGAAGGTGCAGGAGGACGGCGCGGTACGCGACATTCCGATCCGCGCCGGCGAGATCTTCCTGTTGCCGGCGAAGGTGCCGCACTCGCCGCGCCGCCCGCCCGGGGGCATCGGCCTGGTGGTCGAGCGCAAGCGGCTGCCGCATGAGACGGACGGCGTGATCTGGCACTGCGAGCGCTGCAACCACAAGCTGCACGAAGAGTATTTCCCGCTGCAGAACATCGAGACCGACCTGCCCAAGGTGTTTGCGCGCTACCACGCCAGCCTGGAACTGCGTACCTGCAGCCAGTGCGGGCACGTGGATCCGCTGCCGGTGCCGGCGGCGGGCTGAGCACCTGCCCCTGTAGAGCCGAGCCCATGCTCGGCTTCGTGGCCCGGCAGCCGAGCATGGGCTCGACTCTACAGGTTCGGCGGCAGGCACGCCGCCAGGCGCTACACTGGCGGTCCCGTTGCAGCCTGTTGCCCGACCATGTCCGACCTGCTCAGCCGCACCCACGCCATCGCCCTGGACGCCGCCGATCCGCTGCGCCCGCTGCGTGGCGAATTCCTGATTCCGCGCCATGGTGGCGGCGAGCAGACCTACTTCGTCGGCAACTCGCTGGGCCTGCAGCCGCGCGGTGCGCAGGCAGCGGTGCAGGAAGTGATGAAACAATGGGGCGAACTGGCGGTGGAAGGCCACTTCACCGGCCCGACGCAGTGGCTGTCCTACCACCGCCTGGTGAGCGCGCAGCTGGCCCGAGTGGTCGGCGCACTGCCCAGCGAGGTGGTAGCGATGAACACGCTGAGCGTGAACCTGCACCTGATGATGGTCAGCTTCTACCGGCCGACCACGCAGCGCCCGGTGATCCTGATGGAAGCCGGCGCATTCCCGACCGACCGCCACGCGGTGGAAGCTCAGATCCGCTTCCATGGTTTCGACCCGGCCGAGTGCCTGGTGGAAGTGCAGCCGGACGAAGCCAACGGCACGATTTCGCTGACCGCGATCGAACGCGCCATCGCCGAGCACGGCCCGCGCCTGGCGCTGGTGCTGTGGCCCGGCGTGCAGTACCGCACCGGCCAGGCCTTCGACCTCGATGCGATCACCCGCGCCGCACGCCTGCAGGGCGCACGCATCGGCTTCGATCTGGCGCACTCGGTTGGCAACCTGCCGCTGCGCCTGCATGACGTGGCGCCCGATTTCGCCGTGTGGTGCCACTACAAATACCTCAACAGCGGCCCCGGCGCGGTGGCTGGCGCGTTCGTGCACGAGCGCCACCACCGCGACACCACCCTGCCGCGCTTTGCCGGCTGGTGGGGCCATGAGGAATCGACCCGCTTCCAGATGGCGCCCCAGTTCACCCCCGCCATCGGTGCCGAAGGCTGGCAGCTCAGCAATCCACCGATCCTTGGCCTGGCACCACTGCGTGCCTCGCTGGACCTGTTCGAGCGTGCCGGCATGGAGGCGCTGCGCAGCAAATCGCTGGCGCTGACCGGCCTGCTCGAAGCACTGGTCCGCGCACGCCTGCCGCAGGTGCTGGACATCATTACCCCGGCCGATCCGCAGCGCCGCGGCTGCCAGTTGTCGCTGCGCGTGATCGGTGGCCGCGAGCGTGGCCGTGCACTGTTCGAGCACCTGCGCGGCATCGGCGTGCTCGGCGACTGGCGCGAGCCTGACGTGATCCGCATCTCGCCCACCCCGCTCTACAACCGCTACCTGGACGTGCACCATTTCGTCGAGGAAGTGGAAGCCTGGGCCGGCCTGTAAGCCGGCCCCTCCCCCTGCTGCTGGACAGTTCGTTGATCGCACACGCCTCCCGCTCGTTGAGCATTATCGGTGCCGGCCTTGCCGGGTCCCTGCTGGCCATCCTGCTGTCACGGCAAGGCTGGCGCATCACCCTGTACGAACGCCGTGGCGATCCCCGCATTGCCGACTACGAGAGCGGTCGTTCGATCAACCTGGCGTTGGCCGAGCGCGGGCGCAATGCACTGCGCCAGGCCGGTGTGGAAGACGAGGTGATGGCGCGCGCGGTGATGATGCGCGGGCGCATGGTGCATCCACGCGACGGCGAACCGCAGCTGCAGCGCTATGGCCGCGACGACAGCGAGGTGATCTGGTCGATCCATCGCAGCGATCTGAACACCACGCTGCTGGAACTGGCCGAACAGGCCGGTGCCACCGTGCATTTCCATCGTCGCCTGCATACCGTGGATTTCGATGCGGGCTACGCGCGTTTCATCGATGACCGTGACGACAGCCCGCACGACATCCGCTTTGACACCCTGATCGGCGCCGACGGCGCGGGCTCGGCACTGCGCGCGGCGATGAACCGTCGTGCGCCGCTGGGCGAGGACATCGCCTTCCTTGACCATTCGTACAAGGAACTGGAGATCCCGCCGGCTGCCGATGGCGGCTTCCGCATCGAGCGCAATGCGCTGCACATCTGGCCGCGCGGCCACTACATGTGCATCGCGTTGCCCAATCACGAAGGCACTTTCACGGTCACCCTGTTCCTGCCCAACCAGGGCGATCCCAGCTTCGCCACGGTCAATACCGGTGCGCAGGCCGAGGCCCTGTTTGCACGCGAGTTCGCCGACGCGCTGCCGTTGATCCCGAACCTGCGCGTGGACTGGGAACAGCACCCGCCGGGCCTGCTCGGCACGCTCACCCTCGACCGCTGGCATCAGCAGGGCCGCGCCGTGCTGATCGGTGACGCTGCGCATGCGATGGTGCCGTTCCACGGCCAGGGCATGAACTGCGCGTTCGAGGATTGCGTGGCTCTGGCCCGCCATCTGATGGAAGCGGATGATCTGGAAGGTGCGTTCGCCGCGTTCGAGGCCGAGCGCAAACCGAATGCACGTGCCATCCAGCAGATGGCGCTTGAGAACTACCTGGAGATGCGCGACCGCGTGGCCGACCCTGCATTCCTGCTGCAACGCGAGCTGGAGCAGGAACTGCAGCGGCGCTGGCCGACCCGCTTCGTGCCGCATTACACGATGGTCACCTTCCTGCACACGCCCTACGCCGAGGCGCTGCGCCGCACCGAACTGCAGCGCGACCTGCTGGCTGCAGCCACCGCCGGTCACGATTCACTGGACAACATCGACTGGGCCGCACTGGAAGCGCAGGTCCACGCGCAGTTGCCGGTCCTGGAGGGCGCGCACTGATGGCCGACAGCTTCCTGTTCTACGACCTGGAAACCTTCGGCCAGGACCCGCGGCGCACGCGCATCTCGCAGTTCGCCGCGGTCCGCACCGATGCCGACCTCAACGAGATCGACACGCCGGTCAGCTTCTTCGTGCGCCCGGCCGATGACCTGCTGCCCTCGCCGATGGCCACCCTGGTCACCGGCATCACCCCGCAGCAGGCCCTGGCCGAGGGCATCAGCGAGGCAGAAGCCTTCGACCGCATCAACGAACTGATGTCGCGATCCGGCACCTGCGCACTGGGCTACAACACGCTGCGCTTCGACGATGAGTTCGTCCGCTACGGGTTGTTCCGCAACTTCCACGATCCCTACGAACGCGAGTGGCGCAACGGCAATTCGCGCTGGGACCTGCTGGACATGCTGCGGCTGATGCGCGCGATGCGCCCGGACGGCATCCGGTGGCCGCTGCGCGAGGACGGCGCCACCTCGTTCAAGCTCGAGCACCTGGCCGAGGCCAACAACGTGCGCGAAGGCGATGCGCACGAAGCGCTGTCAGACGTGCGCGCCACCATCGGCATGGCACGGCTGTTCAAGCAGTCGCAGCCGCGGCTGTGGGAGTACGCGCTGAAGCTGCGCGACAAGCGCTTCGTCGGCGGCTTGCTGGACGTGGCGGCGATGAAGCCGGTTCTGCACATTTCCATGCGCTACCCTGCCAGCCGCCTGTGCGCCGCACCGGTTCTGCCCTTGGCCGTGCACCCGACCATCAACAACCGGGTGATCGTGTTCGACCTGGAGGGCGAGATCGACGACCTGCTCGACCTGCCGGCCGAGGTGATCGCACAGCGCCTGTACATGCGGGCCAGCGAGCTGCCCGAAGGCGTGGCACGCGTGCCGCTGAAGGAAGTGCACCTGAACAAGGTGCCGGCACTGATCGCATGGAACCACCTGCGCGCCGATGACCATGCGCGCCTCGGCCTGGACGTGGCCGCGATCGAAGCCAAGGTGGAACGGCTGCGCGCGTTCGCTCCACAGCTGGCCGAGAAGGCACGCCAGGCCTACAACCAGCCCCGCGTCGCGACCGTGGCCGATGTCGATGCCTCGCTGTATGACGGCTTCCTCGGCAATGGCGACAAGCCGCTGCTGGCGCTGGCACGCACCACCGCGCCGGAGCAGCTGGCCGCGCTGGAAGGCCGCTTCCGCGACCCGCGCCTGCCGGAGCTGCTGTTCCGCTACCGTGCGCGCAATCATCCCGACAGCCTCGCGCCGGCTGAACGCCAGCGCTGGCAGGATTACCGGCGCCAGCGCCTGCTCGGCGACGGCGGCCTGGGCGAACTCAACCTGCCCCAGTACCAGCAACAGCTCGATGCGCTGGCCGCCGAGTCGCCCGCCGACGCGCGGCGCCAGGCCCTGCTGCAATCGCTGCGCGACTGGGGCCAGCACCTGCAGGAGACCTTGTGAGTACCTATTTCTCGGACGCCAGCTTCAAGTTCCTGCGCAGCCTGGCGCGGCACAACGACAAGACCTGGTTCAACGACCACCGCCAGCAGTATGAAGACCACGTTCGGCAGCCGTTCCTGCGCCTGCTGGGCGACCTGCAGCCGGCATTGGCCGAGGTCAGCGAGCACTTCCGCGCCGATACCCGCGGCGTCGGCGGCTCCCTGTTCCGCATCCACCGTGACGCGCGCTTTTCCAACGACAAGTCACCGTACAAGACCTGGCAGGGTGCGCGCCTGTTCCACGAGCGGCGCCGCGAGGTGGCCGCGCCGTCCTTCTATGTGCACCTGCAACCCGGCGAGAGCTTCGTCGGCGCCGGCCTGTGGCATCCAGAACCGGAAACCCAGCGCCGCGTGCGCCACTTCATCCTCGACAACCCGGGCAGCTGGAAGGCCGCCGCGCACGCGCCGGCCCTGCGCAAGCGCTTCGATTTCGAGGAGAGCGAGAAGCTGGTGCGGCCCCCGCGTGGCTTCCCGGCCGACTTCGAGTTCATCGACGACCTCAAGCACCGCAACTGGGTGATGTGGCGCTCGCTGGACGACGCCACCATGACCGGCCCACGCCTGCTGTCCACGCTGGGCAAGGACCTGGCCGCGCTCGGCCCGTTCGTCGACTACCTGTGCGCTGCGCTGGACCTGGAATTCTGATGTCGCAGAATCTTCCGCTGGCCCGCCAGCGGCGCGTGCTCGGCCGCACCGGCCTGGCCGTTTCACCGATCGGATTGGGCTGTTCCGGCTTCTGGGGTCATCGCCGCTTCCCCGAGCATGAGGCAGCTGCCGTGGTCGAGCATGTGCTTGCCCACGGGGTGAACCTACTCGATACCGGTCACAACTATTCCGGCTTCCATGCCGAGCCGCGCCTGGGCCGCATCCTGCGCCCGTTGCTGAAGCAGTACCCGCGCGATTCACTGGTGATCTCAAGCAAGGGCGGCACGCTGACCGGCCAGGCCGGCATCAGCGGCGCCGAGCAACGCAATTTCTCGCCCGCGGCCATCACCGCCAGCTGCGAGGCGTCGCTGCGCAACCTCGGCCTGGGCCATCTTGATGTCTACCAGCTGCATGACGCCAGCGAACACGACATCAGTGACGACCTGCTGGCGGCACTGCAGCGCCTGCGCGAACGTGGGTTGATCCGATTCACCGGCATCAACACCCACTCGGCCTCGACCCTGCGCTGGATGATCGCCCATCCAGATGCCTTCGATGTGGTGCTGCTGGACTACAACGCCCTACAGCAGGACCGCGAACCGCTTATCGATCAGCTGCAGGCAGTGGGCATCGGCGTGCTGGCCGGCACCGTGCTGGCGCAGGGCCATCTGCTGCCCGCACGCCCGCGCCTGCCACGGCTGGCCGATGGCTGGTACCTGGCGCGCGCCTGGCTGAAACCCAGCAGCCGCCATCTGATGCGCAGTGCCCGCCAGATGCGGCGCGCGGTGGCCACGATCCACAGCCAGCGTCCGGCCCAGACCGCCTTCGCCTACGCATTGGGGCATCCCGGTGTGGCCAGCGGCATCCTCGGCACCACCCGCATCCGCAGCCTGGACGAGGTCTTGGCAACGCGCGTGGAGGCGCTGAGCCCGGCGGAACGGCAACAGCTGGTCGATGCCTTCGGTGATGGCCGTGGTTCGCCCAGTCAGTGAGTCTTCACCCGGCACTGCCGCCGTTGCGGCAGTCTGTCCGGCATGAAGAAGCTCACCGCACTGCTTGTGCTGCTGGTCCTGGCCTTGGCGGCCTGGTGGTTCGGCGGCCCGTACCTGACTGTCAATGGCTTGTCCAAGGCCATCGAACAGCGCGACACCGCGCGCCTGGAGCGTTACGTCGATTTCCCGCGCGTGCGCAGCAGCCTGCGTGCGCAGCTCAATGATTACCTGGTGCGCCAGGCGGGCCCGGACGTGGCGGCCAGCCCGTTCGGAGCCCTGCTCTACGGCCTGGGCGACCAGCTCGGGGGGGCCGCGGTGGAAACCATGGTGACCCCGACCGGGATCGGCGCGATGCTGCAGGGCCACGTGCTGTGGAAGCGTGGCCGCAATGAACTGCAGGGTGGCGACGCCTTCGGCGCGACCGAACCTGCGCGGCCGTTGAAACACGCCGAGCACCATTTCGAGGCGTTCGATCGCTTCGTGATCAATGTGGATCGCGGCCCCGGCCAGCCACCGACGAAGGTGGTGCTGGAGCCGCAGGGCCTGCGCTGGAAAGTGGTGGACCTGCAGTTGGGGATGTCGGGCAGCCCTTGATCAGACCCGTGGCCTGACGGCAGCGCCAACCAAGATTGGCACCTACCGGTCAAATCCGCCCTATCCCTCGTTGGCGACGCCGTGCGGTACGTGGCCGGCAGCCACATGCTCGCGGGCGCTGTCGATGTTGTGCTGCGAATCATCGAAGAAGATGTCGGCACCGAAGGCCTGCAGGAACGGCCCCTTGTGCCGGCCGCCGAGGAACAGCGCTTCGTCCAGGCGCACGCCCCACTCCCGCAGGGTGCGGATCACCCGCTCGTGCGCCGGGGCCGACCGCGCGGTCACCAATGCGGTACGGATCGGCGCGCTGTCGCCAGCCGGGAACACTTCCTGCAGCGTGTGCAGGGCCGACAGGAAGCCGCGGAAGGGGCCGCCACTGAGTGGCTCGCGGGCGCGTTCGCGTTCGTGGCGGCCAAAGGCTTCCACGCCCTGCTCGCGCGAAATGCGCTCACTCTCGTCACCGAAGATCACTGCGTCACCGTCGAAGGCAATGCGCAGCTGGCCGGCCGGGCGACCGGTATCGATCTGGTCGGCCGCTGCCGCAGCGGTCTCGCCCGGTGGTTTGGGCAGGATGGTCGCCGCCGCGATGCCATGGCGCAGCGCACTGCGCACCGATTCCGGGTTGGCCGACAGGAACAGGTCGGTGCCGAACGGCTTCACATACGGCCAGGTCGGCTCGCCAGCGGTGAACGTCGCACGGATGATGCCCAGGCCGTAATGCTGGATCGAGTTGAAGATGCGCAGGCCGGTATCGGCCGAGTTGCGCGACAGCAGGATCACCTCGACCCGCGGGTTCTCCGGGCTGGCACCCTGGTTCAGTGCCAGCAGCTTGCGCACCACGGGAAAGGCCACGCCGGGGCCGAGGATGTCGTCCTCATGCTGGCGCTGGAACTCGGCATAGGCCGCCACGCCATCGCTCTCGAACAGCGCATGGCTTTCCTCGAGGTCGAACAGCGCGCGCGAGGTGACCGCGACGGTCAGCAAACGGGGGGAGTTGTCGCCCATCGGTGGGGGTCCTTCAAGCGGTCGGCGGGGCCGGCCGCCCATTGTCCTCAAAAAACGAACTGTTCGCTCAGGATCCGGTCTTCCAGGTTGTGCTCCGGGTCGAACAGCAGGGTCACACGACGGTCCCTCGACTCACGGATGGTCACCTCGACCACATCGCGGGTCTCGTGCGAATCAGCGGTGACGCTGACCGGACGCTTGTAGGGATCGAGCACGCGGAAGCGCACTTCGGTGTCGGCCTTGAGGATCGCCCCGCGCCAGCGTCGCGGCCGATACGGAGCCAGCGGCGTCAGCGCGATGGTATGCGACCCCAGCGGCAACACCGGGCCGTGCGCGGAATAATTGTAGGCGGTACTGCCGGCCGGGGTGGCCACCAGCACGCCGTCACCGATCAGCTCGGCCACCCGCTCCTGGCCGTTGAGGTCGATGCCGATATGGGCCGCCTGCCGGGTCTGCCGAAGCAGCGAGACATCGTTGTAGGCCAGCGACCCGGTGCTGGTGCCGGACTCGGTCAGCGCCACCATTTCCAGCGGGCGCAGGTTGGCCGGCTCGGCACGCGCAATGCGGGCCTGCACGTCATCGTCACCGCGGTACTGGTTCATCAGGAAGCCAACGGTGCCCAGCTTCATGCCGAACACCGGCTTGCCCAGGTGCCCGTGCCGGTGCAGGGTCTGCAGCATGAAACCGTCGCCACCCAGCGGGCACAGCACGTCGGCCTGCTCGGGCGCGTGATCGCCATAACGCGAGATCATCGCCGCGCGGGCCATCTGTGCAGGTTCGGTGCTGCTGGCCAGGAAAGCGATGCGGGGGGTGTCGCTCATCGGTGGATCCGGGTGGGTGTGCCAGCAAGAGCATACCCGGTCGTGCCGGCCGCTGGCCGGCTGCTGCACCCGGTTGCGATTCATGAGGTTGCCGGCCAGCGGCCGGCACTACCAGACAATGCAGAACGGACCCGCTTTCGCGGGGCCGTTCCTCCAACTGCTGCAGATCAGGAGCCCCCCTGAGTCAGGGGGGGCGCGCCAACGGCGCGGGGGTCTGGGAGCATGGTTGGCATGGGGCCCACGGTTTGCAGAGCAATCCGTGGGGCGTCAGCGCGAATGCGCTTACGCACCATGCGCGGCCAGCTGGCCCAGGCGCTGCACCGCGACCGAGACGGTCGGGTAGTCCAGGGTCTTCTGCTCGGCCAGTTCGGCCAGCATCGCCAGGGTGAAGCGCAGGCTGTTGTCGTCGCGGCCCATCCAGGCAGCGACCTTGGCCTCGGCACTGCTGCCCTTGGTGCCCAGCACCTGCCCGGCCAGGTTGCGGTGGTTGGCTGCAAGCTCATCACGCAGCACGCCACGCGCCACCGCGTGCCAACGACCGTTGACTTCCAGCGCGTCGACCTGCTCGAACAGCCACGGCAGCTGCAGGGCATCGCCCAGGCGGAAGTGGACCTTGGACACGTCCACCGGCTTCAGCTTGCGGGTGCGGGCCAGTTCGATGATGTCGAACGCCGGTTCCAGGAAGTGCAGTTCGGCCAGCTGTTGTGCCAGTGCAGACGGCAGGCCCTTTTCCTTCCACTCGGCCACCAGGGCTTCGTAGGTCGGACGCTGCGAATCCGGCAGCACGCCCGAAGCGACGCGGATGTCGTTGAACGGTCCCTGGTAGCGGTTGACCGCTTCGGTGATGCCCGGCATCGCGCCCGGGCGCGACAGCAGCCAACGCACGAACGAGCGCTGCAGCTTCCAGATCACTTCCAGGGCGTCGATCTGCACCGACTCCGGCACCTTGCCGTCGAGGGCATCGATCTGTGCCCACAACGCGCGCGCATCCAGCGTTTCGCGACTGATGGTGTAGGCCTTGGCGACCTCGGCGATGGAACGGCCGGTGTCTTCCTGCATGCGCATCAGGAAGGTGGCGCCCATGCGGTTGATGGTCTGGTTGGTCACGGCCGTGGCGATGATTTCGCGCTTCAGGCGGTGACGCTCCATCGCGTCGGCGTACTTCTTCTGCAGCGGGGTCGGGAAGTAGCGCTGCAGTTCCTTGGACAGGTACGGATCTTCCGGGATGTCCGAATCCAGAAGCTGGTTGAACGCCACCAGCTTGGAATAGGACAGCAGCACCGACAGCTCCGGACGGGTCAGGCCCTGGCCGCGTGCCTTGCGCTGCGAGAGCTCGGCATCGGACGGCAGGAACTCGATCTGGCGGTCGAGCAGGCCCTGCTGTTCCAGGGTGCGGATGAAGTGCTGCTTGGACCCCAGGCGCTTGACTGCCATCCGCTCCATCAGGCTCAGTGCCTGGTTCTGGCGATAGTTGTCGTTGAGCACCAGCTCGGCGACTTCATCGGTCATCGAGGCCAGCAGCTTGTTGCGCTGCTCGACGGTCAGCTTCTTGGCCCGCACCACATCGTTGAGCAGGATCTTGATGTTGACTTCATGGTCGGAGGTGTCGACACCGGCCGAGTTGTCGATGAAGTCGGTGTTGAGCAGCACGCCGGCCTGGGCAGCTTCGATGCGGCCCAGCTGGGTCATGCCCAGGTTGCCGCCCTCGCCCACCACCTTGCAGCGCAGCTCGCCACCGTTCACACGCAGTGCGTTGTTGGCGCGGTCGCCGACATCACTGTGCTGCTCGCTGGCAGCCTTGACGTAGGTACCGATGCCGCCGTTCCACAGCAGGTCGACCGGTGCCTTCAGGATCGCGCTCATCAGATCGTTCGGCGACAGCGCCTTGACGTTCTCGTCCAGACCCAGCGCCTCACGCACCTGCGGGGTGATCTCGATCGACTTCAGGCTGCGCGGATACACGCCGCCGCCCTTGCTGATCAGCTTGGTGTCGTAGTCCGCCCAGCTCGAACGCGGCAGGGTGAACAGGCGCTCACGCTCGATGAACGACGTGGCCGCATCCGGATTCGGGTCCAGGAAGATGTGGCGGTGGTCGAACGCAGCGACCAGGCGGATATGGCGCGACAGCAGCATGCCATTGCCGAACACGTCGCCGGACATGTCGCCGACGCCGACCGCAGTGAAGTCCTGGCTCTGGCTGTCACGGCCCAGCGCACGGAAGTGGCGCTTGACCGACTCCCACGCACCGCGCGCGGTGATGCCCATGCCCTTGTGGTCGTAGCCGACCGAACCACCGGAGGCGAACGCATCGCCCATCCAGAAGCCGTGCGCGATGGCCAGGCCGTTGGCGATGTCGGAGAAGGTCGCGGTGCCCTTGTCGGCGGCCACCACCAGGTACGGATCGTCCATGTCGTGGCGCACGACATCCACCGGCGGCACGATCTTGTTGTTGACGATGTTGTCGGTGATGTCCAGCAGGCCCTGGATGAACAGCTTGTAGCAGGCCACGCCATTGGCGAAGATCGCGTCGCGATCGCCGTTCACCGGCGGGGTCTTGGCGAAGAAGCCACCCTTCGCGCCGACCGGCACGATGACGGTGTTCTTGACCATCTGTGCCTTGACCAGGCCCAGCACTTCGGTACGGAAGTCTTCGCGACGGTCCGACCAGCGCAGGCCGCCACGCGCAACCGCGCCGAAGCGCAGGTGGGTACCTTCCACGCGCGGGCCGTACACGAAGATCTCGCGGTACGGGCGCGGCTTCGGCAGGTCCGGCACCAGCGCCGAATCGAACTTGAAGCTGATGACATGGCCGTGCTGGCCGTTGGCATCGGTCTGGTAGTAGCTGGTACGCAGGGTCGCGTCGATCACGCCCATGAACGAGCGCAGGATGCGGTCCTCGTCCAGGCTGGACACGCGATCCATCAGCTTCAGCAGCGCATCGCGCGCGGCCTGCATCTGCGCGTCGCGGTCACCCTTGCGGGCATCGACCACGCTCTTGAGCACCTTCAGGGTGGCGTCGTCGCCAGCGGCCAGCACATCGAAGTGGGCCTTCAGCTGGGCCTGGCCGGCCGAGATGTCGTCCTTGCTCTCATGGCCGGTGGCCGGATCGAAGCGGGCCTCGAACAGTTCGACCAGCAGGCGGGCCAGCAGCGGGTAACGCGCGAAGGTGCCTTCCACGTAGGCCTGCGAGAACGGCACGCCGGTCTGCAGCAGGTACTTGCAGTAGCCACGCAGCATGGCGACCTGGCGCCAGTGCAGGCCAGCTGCCAGCACCAGGCGGTTGAAGCCGTCGTTCTCGGCGTCGCCGTGCCAGACGCGGGCGAAGGTCTCGCCGAAGGCTTCATCGACACTGGCGGCATCGATCGCGCCAGCGGTCGACTCGACCTCGAAGTCCTGCACGTACACCGGCGCGTTGTCGACCGACAGGCGGTACGGACGTTCGGCGATCACGCGCAGGCCCATGTTTTCCATCATCGGCAGCGCGTCCGACAGCGGGATGTCATCCAGCTGGCGATACAGCTTCAGGCGCAGGCCATCGCCGCTTTCGCGCGGCACGGCCTGCAGGCTCAGGCGCAGGTCGTCCGGGCCGGTCAGCGCGTCGAGCTGGCTGACATCGTTGGCGGCAACGGCGGTGCTGTTGTCTTCGATGTAGCCGGCCGGCAGCGCCTTGCCGATGCGGGCGGCGATGCGCAGGCCTTCGGTCTCGCCGTGGCGGCTCACCAGCGCTTCGCGCAGGTCGTCCTGCCAGTTACGCAGCACCTGGGCCAGCTTCTGCTCCAGTTCGGCGGTATCAACGTCGAGCATTTCACCCGGCTTCGGGCGCACGATCAGGTGCACCTGCGCCAGCGGCGATTCGCCCAGCACCACCGAGCTGTCGACGAACTCGCCGTGCAGCGCGTCCTTGAGCATTGCTTCGATGCGCAGGCGCACGTCGGTGTTGAAGCGCTCGCGCGGCAGGTAGACCAGCGCGGAGATGAAACGGCTGTACTTGTCGCGGCGCAGGAACAGGCGGCTGCGCACGCGTTCCTGCAGGCCCAGCACGCCCATCGCGGTGCGGAACAGTTCGTCCTCGCTGGACTGGAACAGTTCTTCGCGCGGCAGGGTTTCCAGGATATGGCGCAGGGCCTTGCCACTGTGGCTGGCGGGGGCCAGCCCGGACTGCTTCATCACGTGCTCGTGGCGCTGGCGCACCAGCGGGATTTCCCACGGGCGACGGTTGTAGGCGCTGGAGGTGAACAGCCCGAGGAAACGCTGCTCGCCGATGATCTTGCCCTTGGCGTCGAACTCCAGCACGCCGATGTAGTCCATGTAGCCGGCGCGGTGCACGCGCGAACGGGCATTGGTCTTGGTCAGGATCAGCGCATCCTTCAAACCGGACGTGGTGTTCAGGCCCTGCGCGGCCAGCGTCTTGACCGGACGGGCGGCGGACTTGTCCTTGCCACGCATCAGGCCCAGGCCGGTGTCGTTCAGCGGCGCCAGCACCTCTTCCTTGCCCTGCTTCTCGACGCGGTACTCGCGGTAGCCGAAGAAGGTGAAGTGGTTGTCAGCGGCCCAGCGCAGGAACTCCTGTGCTTCCTTGCGCGACGCGTCGTCGACCGGCAGCTGGCGGCTGCCCAGGTCGTCGGCCAGCGCCAGCGCCTTGTCCTTCATCGGCTGCCAGTCGCGCACGATCGCACGCACTTCATCCAGCGCCTTGTTGATGGCCTGCTCGATGGCAGCCATCGCATCGGCCGGCTGGCGGTCGATTTCCAGCAGCATCACCGACTCGGCATCACCTTCGCCGACCTTGACCAGCTTGCCGGCCTTGTCGCGGGTGAAACGCAGTACCGGGTGGCCCAGCACGTGGACGCCCACGCCCTGCTCGGCCAGCGACATGGTGACGGTATCGACCAGGAACGGCATGTCGTCGTTGACGATCTGCAGCACGGTATGCGGCGATTCCCAACCGTTGGCCTTCGCGGTCGGATTGAACACGCGGACGTTGGCCTTGCCAGCCTTGCGGGCCCGGGCGAATTCCAGCGTCTCAGCCGCGAGAGCGGCCCACTCTTCAGCGCTGTGGTGCGGGAACTCGTCCGACTCCATGCGCTTGTAGAAGTCAGTGGCGAAGGCCACTGCTTCGGCCTGTGCGGCCGCGGGGTAGCGCTTGCGCAAGGCCGTGTACACCGGCTCCAGGGAGAAACCAGCGGTCACTGCGACCTCCGACTCTGCTGGTTTCGTCTTGTTTTTCACGGTCTTGGCTGCGGTTTTTTGCGGTTTCATGGCAGAGCGATGCGCTTGCTCAGTTGGGAAAATGAAATTGTAGCCCTACCGCACGAAAAGGCCTTGCTGCAGGACGGAATAAGCAGATCCGGGTTTGCTGCGGTTTAGACGCCTATTCAGTTCGCTCCGGTATGGAGCGGGCGCCTGCTTGAGCACTGCCGACAGGATCGGCAAAGCGTGTTACCGGAAGACACACGCGGCGACACCGATTCGATTCCACAATCCTGAACTGGACGGTATAGTCCACCGCGTGAACCCGGCCTACCTTCCCGTTGCCCTCGACGCACGCGATGAGCGCGTGTTCGATGCCGTGCGCGAACTGCTGGCCCAGCAGGGCATGCAGATGAGCATGGACGCGGTGGCCCAGCATGCCGGCTGTTCCAAGCAGACCCTCTACTCGCGCTACGGCAGCAAGCAGCAACTGCTGCGCCGGGTAATGCAGCGCCACGTCGGCCACGCTACCGGCGCCATGGTTCGTGCACTCCGTACTGACGACCTGCGTGCCAGCCTGCTCCAGTTCGCCACCGACTTCCTGGAGCACTTCAACCAACCGCACGTGGGCCAGGCCTGCCGGCTGATCGCCGCCGACGCGGCCCAGTTTCCCGAAGAGGCGCGTACCCTGTACCGGCATGGCGCCGGCGCACTGGCGCTTCATCTTGCTGAATGGATTGAAACCGTTTGCATGCAGGGCCAGCTCCGGCATGACGACCCGCACTTCATGGCCGAACTGCTGCTGAGCATGATCGCCGGTCAGGATTTCGACAAACAGCGCTTCCATACCCCCCACCGTGATGACGCGCTCTTGCGTCGGCGCTGGGCAGAGTTCTCCGTCGACAGCTTCCTGCGCGCCTTCGCGCCTCAGCCGTCGCCGGCCCCGTCTACAAACCAACCCCGGAGTTCCTCCTGATGACCGCCCCACTCCGCACCCTTGCCTTGACGTGCGCCGTTGCTGTCGCGCTGGCTGCCTGCAAGAAGCCGGAACAGCAGACGCCCCCGCCGCCGGAGGTGGGCGTGATCGACGCCAAGCCGCAGACCCTGCCGCTGCAGCGCGAGCTGGTCGGCCGCCTGTCGCCGTTCCGCAGCGCCGACGTCCGCGCACGCGTGCCCGGCGTGCTGCTCAAGCGGGTCTACCAGGAAGGCTCGCAGGTCAAGCAGGGCCAGACCCTGTTCCTGATCGACCCGGCGCCGCTGCGTGCCTCGCTCAACGCCTCCGAGGCCCAGCTGGCCTCGGCCCGCGCGACCTACGCCAACGCCAAGGTCGCCGCCGATCGCGCACGCTCGCTGGCCCCGCAGCAGTTCGTCTCCAAGTCCGACCTGGACAACGCCGAATCGGCCGAGCGCACCGCGCTGGCCGCGGTCAAGCAGGCCGAAGCGGCAGTGACCTCCTCGCGGATCAACCTGGGCTATGCCGAAGTGACCGCGCCGATCAGTGGCGTGGCCAACAAGCAGCAGGTCACCGAGGGTGCGCTGGTGGGCCAGGGCGATGTGACCCTGCTGACCACCGTCGACCAGCTCGACCCGCTGTACGTCAACTTCTCGTTGAGCGTGGACGAGCTGACCCAGCTGCGCGCGCAGCAGGCCAAGGGTGCGCTGGCGCTGTCCGGCGACGGCAAGGCCACGGTCAACGTCAAGCTGGCCGACGGCACCACCTATGGTGAGCCGGGCACGCTGGACTTCTCCTCGACCACGGTCGACCCGGCCACCGGCGCCGTGTCGTTGCGCGCGCTGCTGCCGAACCCGCAGCAGATCCTGCTGCCGGGCGCGTTCGTCAGCTTCCAGGCCAACCTGGGCGAGCGCAACAACGCCTTCCTGGTGCCGCAGCAGGCCCTGCTGCGCGATACCACCGGCGGCTACGTGATGGTGATCGGCGCCGACGGCAAGGTCGTGCGCAAGAACGTGAAGACCGATGGCGCGCAGGGCGGCAACTGGCTGGTCAGCGACGGCCTGGCCGCCGGTGACAAGGTGATCGTGGCCGGCGTGCAGAAGGTCAAGGAAGGTGCACCGGCGGTGGCCAAGCCGTGGACCCCGGGCCAGGACGCCAACGGCAAGCCGGCCGCAGGCGGCGCCGCAGCGGCGGGCGCTGCACCGGCTGCAGGCAAGGCACCGGCCGACGCGGCCAAGCCCGAGCAGGCCGATGCGGCCAAGCCGGCCGCCACCGATTCGAACAAGCAGTAACGGGAACCTTCCGTCATGCCTAAATTTTTCATCGAACATCCAGTCTTCGCCTGGGTGGTTGCGATCCTGATCTCGCTCAGCGGCGTGATCGCGATCCTCAACCTGGGCGTGGAGTCCTATCCCAACATCGCCCCGCCGCAGGTCACCGTCTCGGCGACCTACCCGGGCGCCAGCGCCGATACCACGGAAAAGTCCGTCACCCAGGTGATCGAGCAGCAGCTGACCGGCATCGATCACCTGCTGTACTTCAGCTCCTCGTCCGCCTCCAACGGCCGTGCGCAGATCACCCTGACCTTCGAGACCGGTACCGATCCGGACATCGCCCAGGTGCAGGTGCAGAACAAGGTCTCGCTGGCCACGCCACGCCTGCCTTCGGAAGTGACCCAGCAGGGCGTGGTGGTGGCCAAGGCCAACGCCGGCTTCCTGATGGTGGTGGCGCTGCAGTCCGATACCCCGACCATTAACCGTGACGCCCTGAACGACATCGTCGGCTCGCGCGTGCTCGACCAGGTCTCGCGCATCCCCGGCGTCGGCAGCACCCAGCAGTTCGGTTCCGAGTACGCCATGAACATCTGGCTGAACCCGGAGAAGATGCAGGGCTATGGCCTGTCGGCCAGCCAGGTACTGGCCGCGGTGCGCGCGCAGAACGTGCAGTTCGCCGCCGGTGCGCTGGGTTCGGACCCGTCGCCGGAAGGCCAGCACTTCACCGCCACGGTCTCGGCCGAAGGCCGCTTCAGCTCGCCGCAGGAATTCGAGAACATCATCCTGCGCGCCAACGCTGATGGCTCGCGCGTGCTGTTGAAGGACATCGCCCGCGTCGCCTTCGGTGCCAACAACTACGGTTTCGACACCCAGTACAACGGCAAGCCGACCGGTGCCTTCGCCATCCAGCTGCTGCCGGGCGCCAACGCCCTGAACGTGGCCGAAGCGGTGCGCGCCAAGATGGACGAGCTGCAGCCCAGCTTCCCGGCCGGGGTCACCTGGTTCTCGCCGTACGACAGCACCACCTTCGTCAAGATCTCGATCCAGGAAGTGGTCAAGACCCTGTTTGAAGCGGTCTTGCTGGTGTTCCTGGTGATGCTGATCTTCCTGCAGAACTTCCGTGCCACCCTGATCCCGACCCTGGTGATCCCGGTCGCCCTGCTCGGTACCTTCCTGGGCATGTGGATGATCGGCTTCACGATCAACCAGCTGACGCTGTTCGCGATGGTGCTGGCGATCGGCATCGTGGTCGACGACGCGATCGTGGTGATCGAGAACGTCGAACGCATCATGACCGAGGAGGGCCTGGCGCCGAAGCCGGCCACGCAGAAGGCGATGACCCAGATCACCGGTGCGGTGGTGGCGATCACCGTCGTGCTGGCCGCGGTGTTCATCCCCTCCGCCCTGCAGGGCGGTGCCGCCGGTGAGATCTACAAGCAGTTCGCGCTGACCATCGCCATCTCGATGGCATTCTCGGCGTTCCTGGCCCTGGGCTTCACCCCGGCGCTGTGCGCGACGTTCCTCAAGCCGACGCACAACGACAACCCGAACATCGTCTACCGCACCTTCAACAAGTACTACGACAAGATCAGCCACACCTACGTGGGGCACATCACCTCGGCGGTGCGCCATGCGCCGCGCTGGATGATCCTGTTCGTGGTGCTGACCGCGCTGTGCGGCTTCCTGTTCACCCGCATGCCGGGCAGCTTCCTGCCGGAAGAAGACCAGGGCTATGCGCTGGCGATCGTGCAGCTGCCGCCGGGCTCGACCAAGGGCCAGACCAACGAAGTGTTCGCGCAGATGCGTGGCATCCTGGAAAAGCAGGATGGCTATGAAGGCATGCTGCAGGTGGCCGGCTTCAGCTTCGTCGGTTCCGGCGAGAACGTGGGCATGGGCTTCATCCGCCTGAAGCCGTGGGAGGAACGCAAGTTCACCGCGCCCGAGTTCATCCAGAACATGAACGGCGCGTTCTACGGCATCAAGGAAGCGCAGATCTTCGTGGTCAACCTGCCCACCGTGCAGGGCCTCGGCCAGTTCGGTGGCTTTGACATGTGGCTGCAGGACCGTAGCGGTGCCGGCTACGAACAGTTGACCCAGGCCCGCAACATCCTGCTCGGCCAGGCCGCGCAGAAGCCGGACCACCTGGTCGGCGTGCGCCCCAACGGCCTGGAAAACGCGCCGCAGCTGCAGCTGCACGTGGACCGCGTGCAGGCGCAGTCGATGGGCATGTCGGTGTCGGACGTGTACAGCACCATCCAGCTGATGCTGGCCCCGGTGTACGTCAACGACTTCTTCTACGAAGGCCGCATCAAGCGCGTGACCATGCAGGCCGATGGTCCGTACCGCACTGGCCAGGAATCGCTGAAGAGCTTCTACAGCCCGTCCAGCCTGACCCAGAACGCCGATGGCACCAACGCGATGATCCCGTTGAACACGGTGGTCAAGTCCGAATGGGTGTCGGCGCCGCCGTCGCTGAGCCGCTACAACGGCTACTCGGCGATCAACATCGTCGGTTCGCAGGCACCGGGCACCAGCTCGGGTGAGGCGATGCAGACCATGGAAGGCATCGTCAACGACGACCTGCCGGCCGGCTTCGGCTACGACTGGTCGGGCATGTCCTACCAGGAAATCCTGGCCGGCAACGCTGCGACCCTGCTGCTGGTGCTGTCCATCGTGGTGGTGTTCCTGTGCCTTGCCGCGCTGTATGAAAGCTGGTCGATCCCGGTGGCGGTGCTGCTGGTGGTGCCGCTGGGCGTGCTGGGTGCCCTCGGCCTGTCGATGCTGCGCGGCCTGCCCAACGATCTGTTCTTCAAGATCGGCCTGATCACCGTGATCGGCCTGGCGGCGAAGAACGCGATCCTGATCGTGGAGTTCGCGGTGGAGCAGCGCGCAGCAGGCAAGAACCTGCGTGATGCCACCATCGAAGCGGCGCGCCTGCGGTTCCGCCCGATCCTGATGACGTCGTTCGCGTTCATCATGGGCGTGATCCCGATGGCGATCTCCACCGGTGCCGGCGCCAACTCCCGCCACGCCATCGGTACCGGCGTGATCGGCGGCATGCTGTTCGCCACCCTGCTCGGCCTGCTGATGATCCCGGTGTTCTTCGTGGTCGTGCGCCGCATGCTGGGCGACAAGCTGGACGAACCGTCCAAGGAGTTCATGGAACGCCAGCGCGATGCGGATGCCGCACATCGTCCGGATCGTTGATCCGGTGCTGCGCTGAAAACGAAAAGGCCCCGGAGCGATCCGGGGCCTTTTTATTGCCACAATTGAATTCATGCCAATCCAGGTTGGCATCTGCCGGAACAACGGCATTGCCGGTAGCCGCCAACCTGGGTTGGCGCTGTTCGGGCAACGCCTCAGCGCAGCAGCGCAACCACCGCGCACACCGCCACCAGAATCAGCGAGGCCCACTGCATGGGTACGAAGAAGAAATGGTGGGGCGCGGCCTCCCCCTTCTGCCGCGGCGCACGGTTGAGCCACAGGCCCAGCACCACGTTCACCGCCGCGCCGAGGCCTGCGCCCAACAGAACCTGTGACAGCGGGATACTGCCCCTGGGGCCGTCATGCGGAAAGAAGTACGCCAGCAGCAGGATCGCTGCAATCGGCGTCACCAGCGTCATGATTCCCCAACCGCGATAGATCATCGTGCAGACCCATGAAAAAAACGGCCTGCATTGTAGCGGGGCTTTAAGGGCGCCGCAGAATGAAATGCATGGCGATGCGCAGGTTGCCGCTCTGTAGAGCCGAGCCCATGCTCGGCTGCTTGTACCGGAGCCGAGCATGGGCTCGGCTCTACAGACGGCCAGAGAACAGCGCATCCACGCGTGGCGTGGGCCTACCTACCGCCGCGCCGCCATTGCGGCGGCGCGGCCATGCGACTCAGCGCAGCCCGGTTTCGTTGCGGGCGATCACCAGGCGCTGGATCTCCGAAGTACCTTCGTAGATCTCGGTGATCTTGGCATCACGGAAGTAGCGCTCCAGCGGCATTTCCTTGGAATACCCCATGCCGCCGTGGATCTGCACGGCCTGGTGGGTAATCCACATCGCCGCCTCAGAGGCGGTCAGCTTGGCGATGGCAGCCTCATTGCTGAAGCGCTTGCCTTGGCCCTTCACCCACGCCGCGCGCAGGGTCAGCAGCAGCGCTGCGTCCAGCTTGCACTTCATGTCGGCAATCTTGGCCTGGGTCATCTGGAAGGTACCGATGGCCGCGCCGAATGCCTTGCGCTCCTTGACGTATTCAATCGTCGCTTCATAGGCGGCTCGGGCGATGCCGACGGCCTGCGAAGCGATGCCGATGCGACCGGCATCGAGCACGCTCATGGCGATCTTGAAGCCCTCACCTTCCTGGCCCAGCACGTCTTCGGCCTGCGCCACGTAATCGTTGAACTCGATCTCGCAGGTGGCCGAGGCGCGGATGCCCAGCTTGGGCTCGGTCTTGCCACGACCGAAACCGGCCTTGTCGGTATCGATGATGAAGGCGGTGATGCCGCGCGCGCCCTTGTCCGGCTCGCTCATCGCGAACAGCACGATGTACTTGGCCACCGGACCGGAGGTGATCCAGCTCTTCTTGCCATTGATGACGAAGGTGCCGTCGGCCTGCTTCACCGCGCGGCAGCGCATGGCGGTGGCATCGGAACCGGACTGCGGCTCGGTCAGCGCGAACGCGCCGATGGCCGTGCCTTCGGCGATGGCACGTACGTAGGTCTGCTTCTGCTGCTCGGTACCGTGGGTCAGGATGCCGTTGCAGAACAGCGAATTGTTGACCGACATGATGGTCGAATGGGCTGCGTCGGCGGCGGCGACCTCCACCATCGCCAGCACGTACGCAACCGGGTCCATGCCCGCACCGCCGTATTCGGTCGGCACTTCAATGCCCATCAGGCCGTTCTCGCCCAGCAGGCGGATGTTGTCCAGCGGGAACTCGCCGGTGCGGTCATGGTGCTCCGCACTGGGGCCGATCTTTTCCTGCGCGATGCGCCGCGCAACGTCCTGCAGCATCAACTGCTCTTCGGTAAAGCTGAAATCCACAACACCCTCCCGGGTACATGAAGTTATGGGCCGCATACGGCGCGCCAAGGTGCTGCGATTGTACCGGGGCCCGGCAGTTTCCGTACGCTGGCGACTTGACCGCGCCAGGCCCCTTCAGCGAATATATCTCTATATCGCGATAGGTAGATGTTTATGGATCTGGAAGACTGGTCGACCCGCCTGAAGGTGTTCGCCGATGCCACTCGCGTGCGCCTGCTGGCGCTGCTGGAGCAGGAGGAACTGACCGTGGCCGAACTGTCGGCGATCACCCGGCTGGCGCAGCCACGCGTGTCCACCCACCTGGCACGCCTGAAGGAAGCCGGGCTGGTCCGCGACCGCCGTGCCGGCGTGTCGGCCTATTACCGCTTCGACGAGGCCCAGCTGGACCCGGCGCAGCGTGCATTGTGGCATGCCTTGAGCAACGGAAGCGATGATCCGCTGCTGCGCCAGGACGCTGAACGCGTGGCCGCCGTGCTGGCCCACCGCGCCTCCGACCAGAACTGGGCCGACAGCGTGGCCGGCGACATGGAACGCCACTACTCGCCGGGCCGTACCTGGGAGGCGCTGGCCCGCACCGCGCTGCCGCTGCTTGAGACCGGCGACGTGCTGGATATCGCCTCTGGTGATGGCGTGCTGGCCGAACTGGTTGCCCCGCATTCCAAGCGCTACATCTGCATCGATACCAGCGCGCGCGTGGTCGCCGCCGCCAGCGAGCGCCTGCGGCGGCTGCCCAATGTGGAAGTGCGCGAGGGCGACATGCATGCCCTGCCGTTCAAGGATGCCAGCTTCGACCTGGTCGTGCTGATGCATGCGCTCACCTACGCCAGCAAACCGGCGCAGGCGGTGACCGAAGCTGCACGCGTACTGCGCCCGGGCGGCCGCCTGCTGCTGTGCAGCCTGGCCCGCCACGAGCACAAGGCAGCGGTGGAGGCCTATGGCCACGTCAACCTCGGCTTCAGCGACAAGGAGCTGCGCAGGTTCGTCGACAAGGCCGGCCTGCAGGTGTCCAGCCTGGAGACGGTCACCCGCGAGAAACGGCCGCCGCACTTCGAAGTGATTTCGCTGATCGCCAACAAGCCCTGAGCCCGAGACCGCCATGCCCGCCCTGCCCTGGTTGCATCCTGATCGTGCCAACGCCCTGCTCGACGCCCTGCGCGAGCGGATCCTGATCATCGATGGTGCGATGGGCACGATGATCCAGCGCCACGGCTTGCAGGAAGACGATTACCGTGGCGAACGCTTCGCCGGTGGCTATGACCATCTGCATGGCTCCGGCTGCGATCACGCCACACCGGAAGGCCATGACCTGAAGGGCAACAACGATCTGCTGCTGCTGACCCGGCCGCAGATCGTCGCCGACATCCACACCGCCTACCTCGAGGCCGGTGCGGACCTGATCGAAACCAACACCTTCAATGCAACCTCGGTCAGCCAGGCCGACTACCACCTCGAGCACCTGGTGTACGAGTTGAACAAGGCCGGCGCTGCGGTCGCGCGCACGTGCTGTGATGCAGTGGCCGCAACCACACCGGGCAAGCCGCGCTTCGTGATCGGGGTGATCGGCCCGACCAGCCGCACCGCGTCGATCAGCCCCGACGTCAACGATCCCGGCTTCCGCAATACCAGCTTCGACGAGCTGCGCGACACCTACCGCGAAGCCATCGAGGGCCTGATCGACGGCGGCGCCGATACCCTGATGGTCGAGACCATCTTCGACACGCTCAACGCCAAGGCCGCGCTGTATGCGCTGGAGGAAGCGTTCGATGCGCGCGGCGGGCGGCTGCCGGTGATGATCTCCGGCACCATCACCGACGCTTCCGGTCGCACCCTGTCCGGGCAGACCGCCGAGGCCTTCCACGCATCGCTCGCCCACGCCCGACCGTTGTCAATCGGCTTGAACTGCGCGCTGGGCGCCGATGCGATGCGCCCGCATGTGGAAACCCTCTCGCAGGTCGCCGACTGCTATGTCAGCGCCCACCCCAACGCCGGCCTGCCCAACGCGTTCGGCGAGTACGACGAAACTCCTGAAGAGATGGCCACCACGCTGCGCGGCTTCGCCGAGGATGGCCTGTTGAACCTGGTCGGCGGCTGCTGTGGCTCCACCCCCGAGCATATCCGTGCGATTGCCAATGCCGTGGCCGGACTGCCGCCGCGCGCACTGCCCGGCACCCGGGAGCAGGCCGCATGAACGTTGCCGCCACCGTCCCGCACTTCCCGCCCTACTGCTGTTGAGCCGACGCCTGCCATGACGCCTGTCCGCCCTACCTGCCTGTCCGGCCTGGAACCTCTGGTCATCACCCCGGACCTGCTGTTCATCAATGTCGGCGAACGCACCAACGTCACCGGCAGCGCGCAGTTCCGCAAGCTGATCAAGGAAGGCCGCTACGAGGAGGCGGTGGACGTGGCCCGCCAGCAGGTGGCCAGCGGCGCCCAGATCCTCGACGTCAACATGGACGAGGGCCTGATCGATTCGGAAGCGGCGATGACGCGCTACCTCAACCTGATCATGTCCGAGCCGGACATCGCGCGCATCCCGGTGATGGTCGACTCCTCCAAGTGGAGCGTGATCGAGGCCGGCCTGAAATGCCTGCAGGGCAAGAGCGTGGTCAACTCGATCTCGCTGAAGGAAGGCGAAGCGCTGTTCCGCGAGCACGCGCGCAAGGTGCTGCGCTATGGCGCCGCGGCAGTAGTGATGGCGTTCGACGAGGCCGGGCAGGCAGACACCTGTGCGCGCAAGGTCGAGATCTGCACACGCGCCTACCGCATCCTGGTCGACGAGATCGGCTTCCCGCCGCAGGACATCATCTTCGACCCGAACATCTTCGCCGTCGCTACGGGCATCGAAGAGCACGACAACTACGCGGTGGACTTCATCGAAGCCACCCGCATCATCAAGCAGACCCTGCCGCACTGCCATGTCTCCGGCGGCGTCTCCAACGTCTCGTTTTCGTTCCGCGGCAACGAAACCGTGCGCCAGGCCATCCATTCGGTGTTCCTGTACCACGCGATCGCCGCCGGCATGGACATGGGCATCGTCAACGCCGGCGCGATGCCGATCTACGACGAACTGGAGCCGGACCTGCGCGAGCGTGTCGAGGACGTGATCCTCAACCGCCGAAGCGATGCCACCGAGCGCCTGCTGGAGATCGCCGAGCGCTACAAGGGCAGGAAGGGCGCGGCGAAGACCGAAGACCTGGCCTGGCGCGAAAAGCCGGTGGCACAGCGATTGGCGCATGCCCTGGTACACGGCCTGGATGCCTTCGTCGAGGAAGACACCGAACTGGCCCGGCAGGCCTCCAGCCGCCCGCTGGACGTGATCGAAGGACCGCTTATGGACGGCATGAACATCGTCGGCGACCTGTTCGGCGCCGGCAAGATGTTCCTGCCACAGGTGGTGAAATCCGCGCGCGTGATGAAGAAGGCCGTGGCCTACCTGCTGCCTTACATCGAAGCGGAAAAAGCGCGCAGCGGTGACACCGCCAAGAGCAACGGCAAGATCATCATGGCCACGGTGAAGGGCGATGTGCATGACATCGGCAAGAACATCGTCGGCGTCGTACTGGCCTGCAACAACTTCGACGTGGTCGACCTCGGCGTGATGGTGCCGGCGCAGATGATCCTCGATGCCGCCCGCGAGCACAACGCCGACCTGATCGGCCTGTCCGGGCTGATCACCCCGTCCCTGGAGGAGATGAGCCACGTCGCCCGCGAGATGGAGCGCCAGGGCTTCGACCTGCCGCTGCTGATCGGGGGCGCGACCACTTCGCGTGCGCATACCGCGCTGAAGATCGACCCGCACTACAAGGCGCCGACGGTGTGGGTGAAGGATGCATCGCGCGCAGTTGGCGTGGCGCAGTCGCTGATCTCGCGTGATCTGCGCGAGGCCTTCGTTGCCGCCAACGAAGCCGACTATGCCGAAATCCGCGCGCGCCACCGCAACCGGGGCGACGCCAAGCGCCTGGTCACACTGGAACATGCGCGCGCGCAGAAATTCCAGGGCGGCTGGGACAGTTACACGCCACCGGCACCGAATCAGCCCGGCCTGCACGTGTTCGACGACTATCCGCTGGACGAACTGGTCGACTACATCGATTGGACGCCGTTCTTCCAGGCCTGGGAGCTGGCCGGCAAGTTCCCGGCGATCCTCACCGATGAGATCGTCGGTACCCAGGCCAGCGAGCTGTACAAGGATGCCCGTGCGATGCTCGAGCGCATCGTCGGCGAGAAGTGGCTGACGGCCAAGGCCGTGTTCGGCCTGTGGCCGGCCAACAGCATCGGCGACGATGTCCGCGTGCAGCACGCACAGGGCGAAACTACTCTGCACTTCCTACGCCAGCAGGTGGACAAGCCAGCCGAACGTCCGGATTTCTGCCTGGCTGATTTCATTGCCCCGGCCGACAGCGGAAAGCAGGACTGGATCGGCGCGTTCGCGGTCACCGCCGGCATCGGCATCGACGCCCACGTCGCGCGCTTCGAGGCCGAGCACGACGATTACAACGCGATCCTGCTGAAAGCACTGGCCGACCGCTTCGCCGAGGCGCTGGCCGAGCGCCTGCACCAGCGCGTGCGTACCGAATTCTGGGGCTACGACCGCGCCGAGACGCTGGACAACGAGGCCCTGATCGACGAGCAGTACCGCGGCATCCGTCCGGCCCCGGGCTACCCGGCCTGCCCCGAGCACAGCGAGAAGCGCCGCCTGTTCGACCTGCTGCAGGCTGAGAAGAACGCGGGCATGGAATTGACCGAGAGCTTCGCGATGCTGCCCACGGCCGCTGTCTCGGGCTACTACTTCAGCCATCCGCAGAGCCAGTACTTCGTGGTCGGGCGGCTCAGCCGCGAACAGGTCACCGACTATGCCCGGCGCAAGGGCGTGGACCGCGCCCAGGCCGAACGCTGGCTGGCCTCCAACCTCGACTACGACCCCGAATGACACAAAAAGGGGACGGAGGGGATTAAGTCGTTTGTGCATTAGCGACTTGATCCCCTCCGTCCCCTTTTTTTGCTTCATCATTCGGCGATGACCGTTCCCGTTGCCCGCCTCTCAAGTTTCTACCTGTTCTACTACGCGGCGCTCGGCGCGTTCACGCCGTACTGGAGCCTGTTCCTGACCGCGCGCGGGATGAGCGTGACCGCGATCAGCGTGATGATGGGCCTGTGGTACGCCACCCGCGTGATCGCACCCAGTACCTGGACCTCGCTGGCGGCCGCATCACCGCGACCGATCCGCCTGCTGCGCGTCGGCTGCGTGCTGACCCTGCTCAGCTTCGCTGCCTTTCTGCTGCCACTGCCGCAGCCGTGGATGTACCCGGCGATGATCGTGTTCTGCTTCTTCTACAACGCGGTGATGCCGCAGTTCGAGTCGATCACCCTCACCCACCTGGGCAACGACAGCCATCGCTACGGGTTGATCCGGGTCTGGGGCTCGCTCGGTTTCATCGCCGTGGTCACCCTGTTCGGCTGGCTGATCGAGGGCGATGGCGCCGGCAACCACGCCGGATTGTTGCCGTGGATGATGCTGCCCCTGTTCGTGCTGCTGGTTGCCTCGGCCTTCAGCAATCACTACGCGCGCGACATCGGCAGGACGGCGGGTGACACCAGCGGCTTCTGGCAGATCGTGCGCCGACCGCCAGTGCTGGCGTTCTTCCTGGCCGCCTTCATGGAACAGCTGTCGTTCGGCCCGTACTACACGTTCTTTTCGGTCTACATGGACCACCACGGTTACCGCACCACCACCCTCGGCCTGCTGTGGACCATCGGCGTGGTCTTCGAAGTGGGCGTGTTCTTCACCATCGGCCGCTTCTTCCGCCGCTACGACGCCAGCTGGATGCTGCTGATCGCGCTGGTCAGTTCCTGCCTGCGCTGGGCCGTGACCGCACTGTTCCCGGAGAACCTGCCGGTGATGCTGCTGGCGCAGACCGCGCACGCGCTGGGCTTTGCCGCGTTCTTCGCTGCAGCGATGCAGATGCTGGCGACCTACTTCCCCGGTCGTCTAAACGGCCACGGCCAAGGACTGCTGTACGGCTTTTCGTCCGGTGTCGGCGGTGTGCTGGGCGCGCTCATTGCCGGCCAACTGTGGAAGATCGACGACGGCCGCACCGCGTTCCTGGCCGGCAGCGGCTTCGCCCTGATTGGCGCCCTGCTCTGCTTTTTCGCGCTGAGCCTGCCGCTGATCCGTGCGCGGCGCAGCACTGCGTGCACCCAGTAACGAAAACGCCGGGCAATGCCCGGCGTTTTCATCATGCGGCAGATGCAGTTACCAGACCAGGTCGTCCGGCACCTGGTACTGCGGATCCGCGTACGGATCTTCCTCGGCCGGCGCATTCGGATCGACCTTCAGCGCCACCGACGGGGCGAACACCGCCTCGGACTGTGCCAGCACTTCAGCGGTCACCAGCAGGTAGCGCCCGTTGAGCTGGACCACTCCAAGCTCGCCGGCATTGAGCGCGGTCAGCTGTTCGGCGGTCACATAGATGCGCTTGATCTTGCCGCCATACGGGAAGTGGCGGGCGATGTCGGCCGCTTCCGAGTTCAGGCTCTTGTCCTTCAGCAGTTCTTCCAGCTTGGCCTTGGCCTCGCGGCGTACGCGCGCCTCTTCCTGTTTCAGACGCTCGGCCTCGATGCGCTCTTCCTTTTCCTTCTGCGCTCGGATGGCATAGGCCTTGGCCAGATCCATCTCTTCGGCGCTGCGCGGCGTGCGCGGGCCCTGCTGGCCCGGGCCACGCGACTGGCCGGGCTTGCCCGGGCGACCGTGGCCATGCCCACGACGCTCGCCGGGCTTGTGCTCGCCCTTGCCAGCGCCCTGCGGCTTTCCATTGCCGTTGCCACCCTTGCCCTGCGGGCGACCGTCACGGCGGGGGCCATCATTCTTGCGCTCGGGCTTGGGCGCGGGCTTGAAGCCCAGGCCCATCAGCTGGTCGCGGAGGGTATCGCTCATAGGATTCGGATCAGTAGTGCGGCGGCGGCGGTTCGCTCGCCGGATCGGAAGAATTCAGCGCGTTGCGGACCTTGCCCAGGTCTTCCAGCAGCACGCGCAGCACGTCGGCGTTGCGCATGCCCTGCATGCGGGCATCGGCCAGCGCATCGCTCAGTTCGGCCAGCGCCTGTTCCTGGAAGGACACGCGCATTTCCAGTTCGACCAGGCGCGCTTCCAGCGCCTGCTCGCGTTCGGTTGGCAGCAGATCAGACATGCAGCGAGCGCCCCCGGCCAATGCCGTAGTACGCCAGGCCCGCCGCTTCCATATCCGCCGGCTCGTACAGGTTGCGGCCGTCGAACACCACCGCGTCCTTCAACTGCTCGCGCAGCGTCTGGAAATCAGGGCTGCGGAACTGCTTCCACTCGGTCACCACGACCAGTGCATCGGCCCCCTGCAGCGCCTCGTCGGCACTGCTGCAGAACACCAGATCATCGCGCTCGCCGAAGATGCGCTGCGACTCGTGCATCGCTTCCGGATCGTAGGCACGTACCGTCGCGCCGCCTTCCCACAGCTGCGCCAGCAGGCGACGGCTGGAAGCTTCGCGCATGTCATCGGTGTTCGGCTTGAACGCCAGGCCCCACACGGCAAAGGTCTTGCCACGCACACCTTCGTCTTCACCCTTGTCGTAATGACGCTGGATGAGGGCGAACAGATGGCCCTTCTGCGCATCGTTGACCGCTTCCACGGCGTTCAGCAGCTTCGGCTCCAGGCCGGCCTGCTGCGCGGTGCGGGCCAGCGCCTGCACATCCTTGGGGAAGCACGAGCCGCCGTAACCGGCGCCCGGGTAGATGAAATGCCAGCCGATGCGCGGATCCGAGCCGATGCCCTGGCGGACCTGCTCGACATCGGCGCCGACACGTTCGGCGATGTTGGCGATTTCGTTCATGAACGAGATCTTGGTCGCCAGCATCGCGTTGGCGGCGTACTTGGTCAGCTCCGCCGAACGTACGTCCATTTCCACCACGCGGTCGTGGTTGCGGTTGAACGGCGCGTACAGGCGCCGCATTACCGCCACCGACTCGGCGCTGGTCGCGCCGATGATGATGCGATCCGGTCGCATGCAGTCGGCGACAGCATCGCCTTCCTTCAGGAATTCCGGGTTGGACACCACATCGAAGGCGATGTCCGCGCCACGTGCCGCCAACTCTGCGGCAATGGCGGCACGCACCTTGTCGGCGGTGCCCACCGGCACCGTCGACTTGTTGACCACCACGGTCGGCACGCTCATGTGCCGGCCGATGGTGCGGGCCACAGCCAGCACGTACTGCAGATCGGCACTGCCATCCTCGTCCGGCGGCGTGCCAACGGCGATGAACACGACCTGGCCGTGGCCGATCGCGGCCGCGGCATCGGTGGTGAACGCCAGCCGCGACGCGGCGTGGTTGGCCTTCACCATCGGCTCCAGGCCCGGCTCATAGATCGGGATGATGCCCTGGTTGAGGCCATCGACCTTGGCCTGGTCGATATCGACGCAGACCACCTGGTGGCCGACGTCGGCCAGGCAGGTACCGGTCACCAGCCCTACATAACCGGTACCGAAAATCGCAACGCGCATGTCCGTGCAGGCTCCGTGGTCGCTTACGGCAGGACGCCCAGCAGCTCGACGTCGAAGGTCAGAGTCGCATTCGGGCCGATCGGGCCACCAGGGGTGCCGTTCTCACCGTAAGCCAGCTCACCCGGGATCCAGAAGCGGTACTTCGACCCGACCGGCATCAGCGCGACGCCTTCGGTCCAGCCCTTGATCACCTGGTCCAGGCCGAACTCGGCCGGCTGGCGACCATAGGAGCTGTCAAACACGGTGCCGTTGAGCAGCTTGCCTTCGTAGTTCACGCGCACCTTGCTGCTCGGCAGCGGGCGCTCGCCGCTACCCGGGCGGATGATCTGGTACTGCAGGCCAGACGGGGTGGTGACGACGCCCGGCTGGGTCTTGTTCTTGGCCAGGAACGCGTTGCCTTCCTCGCGGTTGGTCTGTGCGGCTGCGGCGGCCTTGGCCTGCATCTCGGCCTGCTTGCTGCCCATGAAGGCCTGGATGGTGGCGGTCGCGTCAGCTTCCGTCATCTTCGGCTGGCCCTTGCTCAGGCCTGTGCTGATCGCGTCAAACAGCGAGGCGACATCAATGTCGTCCTTCAGCTGTGCCAGCGACGGGCCGACCGAGTACGAACCGATCATCTGCGACACTTTGACGCGATCGACCTTCGGCGGCTGCGAACCCGGCGCCATGCCCGGCACCTGCTGGCCACTGCGGGCCATCACCACCTGGCGCAACGCGGCATCGGTGGCCTTGGCCTGTTCCTGGGTGATCTGCGGCTGCAGGCCTTCGAACGAACGCTCCACGGCAGTGCGCAGCGCGGCCACATCGATCTCATCGGCGATCGGGGTGAACGACTTGGCGACATCAAGGCCGATGGCGTAGCCGAGCTTCTGCTTGGGGGAATTCAAGGTTGCGGTCTCCTTGGCGGCTGCGGGGGCAGCCGGTTGTTGCGACAGAGCGACACCCGAAGTGCCCATCGCCAGAATCAGAACCGACGCCGCGGCGCCGCGCATTCCCATCTTCATTCGCTGCATTCCTGGAAGTGTCTGGGCGCCGACGTCGGCGCGAAAAGAAACATTGTCGCACGCATGCCGTCGATGTCGAGGCATCCGTGCCGGATATCAATGCGTGGCGGCTGCGGCCAGCGCCTTGTCGATGGCGGCGGTCAGCTGCGGATCGTCCGGCGTTACCTTGCTGGCGAACTGGGCAATGACCTTGCCATCGCGGCCGACCAGGTACTTGTGGAAGTTCCAGCCCGGCGCCACGCCGGTGGCCGCGGTCAGCCTCTGATACAGCGGCGTCGCCTGTGCACCGACGACATGCACCTTCTCGAACATCGGGAACCTGACGCCATAGGTGAGCGTGCAGAAATCCTGGATCTGCTTTTCGTCACCGGGCTCTTGGCCCTTGAAATCGTTGGACGGGAAACCGAGCACGGCAAAGCCGCGGCCGGCATATCGCTTCTGCAGCGCCTCCAGGCCTTCGTACTGAGGGGTATAGCCGCACTTGCTTGCGGTATTGACCACCAGCAGTACCTGCCCGTGGTAGCGCTGCTGCAGGTTGACCTGCTGCTTGCTCGCGAGTGGGCGGTACTCCAGGTCCAGCAGATCGGCCGCCAGCACATGGGCGGAACCGGCCAGGCCGGCCACCAGCAGGGTCAGCAGGGACAGGCCGCGCAGGCGGCGCGGGATAACGGTCGGCAGGTGCATCGAGAGCGGTCCGCGGTAGCCATTCACAGGGCCGGCCGGTAGCGGCCGGGAATCGGCCGAACTATAGCACCGCCCCGCCCCCCCCCCCTTGTTGCGGCAAGCGCCTGCGGCTTTGCGCAGCGTGGCGTCTTTCCGCTGGCCTTACCAGCGACGGCGCAGTGATGACATAGCATGGACAACACTGAATGGAAGGCGGAACTGGATCAGCCCCTACATCAAATTTATTTCCCTTTCCAATCAAATGGATAAGTGAATATTTCAGCAATTTGACCACCCCTGCCATCAGTTGGGGACGGCAGGGGCTTGCACCCAGGCGTGCCGGTGTTATAGTTGCATACAACACCAGTCACCTGAGACAGGGGGAAGCCATGAACGCCCGCATCCGTCGCAACCTCACCGCCCCCGCGGCCGCTGCTGTTTCGACCCTGATCGTGCTGGCCTGGCTGGCCACGCCCACCACCCCCGCCTCTCCCGACAGTGCGCAGGATGCAAACGCTGCACCGGCCGGGAACGCCGCTTCCTCCCCCTCTCCCCCGCGTCGGCTGCACAGCTCCCTGTCCATGCCGTATTTCTCGTTCGCCCAGCCGCTGACCCCACGGAGCTGAATATGAGCGACATCCAGTGGAGCGACGGCGCTCCCATCTACCGTCAATTGAAGGAGCGCGTGATCGCCATGATGCTCGACGGAATCCTGAAGCCGGGCGATGCCCTGCCTTCGGTGCGCCAGGTGGCCGCCGACTATCAACTCAATCCCATCACCGTTTCGCGCGCCTACCAGGAACTGGCCGATGAAGGCCTGGTCGAGAAGCGCCGCGGCCTGGGCATGTTCATGACCGAGCAGGCGGCCACGCAGCTGCGCAGCAGCGAGCGCGAGCGCTTCCTCAACGAAGAATGGCCCGCGGTGCTGGAGCGCATCCAGCGCCTGGGCCTGAGCCTCGACGAATTGCTGCCCCAGGGGAACGTCTGATGAACAGCACTGCAAGCGAACCCGTCATCACCGCGCGAGGCCTGCGCAAGGCCTACAGGACCACGGTAGCCCTCGACAACGCCAGCTTCAGCATTCCGAGCGGGCGCATCGTCGGCCTGATCGGTCCCAACGGCGCCGGCAAGACCACCGCACTGAAGGCCATCCTCGGCCTCACCTCGGTGGAAGGCGACCTGAGCGTGCTCGGCCGCGATCCGCGACTGCATCGCGACGAGCTGATGAATGACATCTGCTTCATCGCCGACGTCGCCGTGCTGCCGCGCTGGCTGAAGGTGCGCGAGGCGATCGACTTCGTCGCCGGCGTCCACCCGCGCTTCGACCGCGCCCGCTGCGAGCGCTTCCTGGCCAATACCAAGCTGCAACCGAAGCAGCGCGTGCGCGAACTGTCCAAGGGCATGATCGTGCAGCTGCACCTGGCGCTGGTGATGGCCATCGACGCCCGCATCCTGGTCCTGGACGAGCCCACTCTCGGCCTGGACATCCTCTATCGCAAGGAGTTCTACCAGCGCCTGCTGGAGGACTATTTCGACGAACAGAAGACCATCATCGTCACCACCCATCAGGTGGAAGAGATCGAGCACATCCTCAGCGACGTCATGTTCATCCGTGATGGCCGCATCGTGCTCGACGCGGACATGGACGATGTCGGCCAGCGCTACACCGAGCTGCTGGTCAACGCCGACCAGCTGGAGACCGCGCGTGCGCTGAAGCCGATCGACGAGCGCAGCCTGGCGTTCGGCAAGACCGTGATGCTGTTCGATGGTGTGCCGCGCACCCAGCTCTCCACCCTTGGCGAGACCCGCAGCCCGGGCCTGGCCGATCTGTTCGTCGCCATCATGAAGGGGACCTACGCATGAATGCCGTCAACCACCCCGTCAGCCCGATGGGCACCCTGCGCTGGCTGCTCAAGCGCGAGTACTGGGAGAACCGTGGCGGTTTCCTGTATGCACCGCTGATCGCCGGCCTGATCTCGCTGGTGATGAGCACCATCGGCATCGCCTTCGGCCTGTTCGCCCTGCACCGGGCCGCACGTGATGGTGGCCTGCACATCGACGGCGAAGACGTGAACATCAACGGCCTGGACCTGGCCCTGCTGACCCGCGACATCAGTGCCAAGGACCTGGCTGACCTTGGCAACGGCCTCGACCTGACCCTGGTGCTCAGCTCGGCCTGGCCGTTCCTGGTACTGGCCTTCGTGGTGTTTTTCTACTGCCTGGGTGCCCTGTACGACGACCGCCGCGACCGCAGCATCCTGTTCTGGAAGTCACTGCCGCTGTCGGATACCCAGACCGTGTTGTCCAAGGTGATCAGCGCACTGATCGTGGCCCCACTGATCGCGGTGATCGCCGGCATCATCACCATGTTCGGCTTCATGCTGGTGATCAGCATCGTCGCGCTGATGCACGGCGGCAGCCCGATGACCCTGATCTGGGGCCCGGCCAGCCCGCTGACCCTGGCCGCCGGCCACCTGGCCTGGATCCCGGTCTACGCCCTGTGGGCCCTGCCCACCGCCGGCTGGTTGCTGCTGTGCTCGGCCTGGGCCCGCAGCAAGCCGTTCCTGTGGGCGGTGATGCTGCCGCTGTTCGCCGGCGTCATCGTCAGCACCACCAAGGTGATGCCGCTGATCGGCCTGACCACGGGCTGGTTCTGGCAGAACATCGTTGGCCGGCTGCTGCTGGGCGGCGTACCGGGCACGGACCTGGTGTATCGCCTCAGCGCCGAGGAAGGCACGCGCCGCGACCTCGAATCGGTGGTCAGCCTGATGTCGCCGGCCTCGCAGCTGAAATCACTGGCGATGCCGGAACTGTGGATCGGTGCTGCCGTCGGCGCCGTGTTCATTGTCCTTGCCATCCGTCTGCGCAAGCGCGCCGGCGAGATCTGATTCCATCCACCCGGAGGCACCCCCCATGCGTTCCCTGCTCGCCTGTTCTGCATTGTTGCTGTTGCCGCTGTCGGCGCTGGCCGCCGATGCTCCGAACTGCAAGTTCGCCGCTGCCCGCGCGCTGAAGCTGGACGTGGCCGGTGCCAAAGCGGTGGTGTTCGAGGTCAACCAGCATGACCTGAAGGTGGTCGCCAGCCCCGGCGGTGGCCAGTTGGATGGCCGTGCCTGTGCGTCCAGCCAGGAATGGCTGGAGCAGCTGGTACTGGACCAGCGCAAGGTGGGCGACAAGCTGGTGGTGAGTCTGCGCCGCGAGGGCCGTGACAGCGGCATCAGCCTGGGCAGCAGTTATGCCTGGCTGGACATCCGTGGCAGCGTGCCGGACAACCTTCCGCTGCAGTTCAAGGTCGGCTCCGGCGATGCCAGCGTGGACAACGCGCAGTCGCTGAGCGTGGATGTCGGCTCCGGTGATGCCATCGTGCGTGGCACCCGCGGCAGCATCCATGCAGCGGTGGGTTCGGGCGACCTGGACATTGACGGCGGCAGTTCGCTGAACCTGCTCTCGCTGGGTTCCGGCGACGTCAAGGTGCGCAACATCGGTGGCGATGCGGTCACCGGCACTGTCGGTTCGGGTGACCTGAAGATCAGCGATGTCCGCGGCAACGCACGACTGGACACGGTCGGTTCCGGCGACATCGGGTTCAAGCGCGTGCAAGGCAACGTCGAGGTCGGTGTGGTCGGCTCGGGCGATGTTGATCTGTCCGACATCGGCGGCAATGTGCATGTGCGCAGTCACGGCTCGGGGGACATCCAGGTCGATGGCGTGCGCGGCAGCCTGACCGTCGACCACAGCGGCAGCGGCGATGTCGGCCACCGCAACGTCAGCGGCACCGTCACCCTGCCCCCTAAAAAGTAACCGCTACGGACCGATCGAGGAAACTGCCATGAATCTGCTGCGCGTGCTGCCTGCCACCCTGCTGTGCCTGCCGCTGATCGCCTGCGGCGGCACGTCCTCCACGCCTGATACCACCGTCGGCAAAAGCGTGGCCGACGCGACCAGCGGGGTCGGCCAGACTGTCAAGAAGGCCATGGACGATGCCCGCAAGGACATCACTCAGGGCAACATCAAGATCTCGGCCGACAAGCAGCCGCGTGCCGAGATCACCCCGGATGGCCACCTGCTGATCGACGGCAAGGACGTGCCGGCCAACGAAACCCAGCGCCAACGGCTGCTGGAATATCGCGGCCACGTCGTCGCCATTGCAATGGACGGCATGGATGTCGGCCTGGCTGGCGCCAAGCTCGGCGCCAGCGCTGCCGGCGAAGCGCTGAAGGGCATTTTCAGCGGCGACAGCGAAGGCATCGAGAAGCGGATCAACGCCGAGGCCGAGAAGATCGAGGCCCAGGCCAAGCGCATCTGCAACCGCATGCCGGCGATGCTGGCCAGCCAGCAGGCACTGGCGCGCGAGCTGCCGGCGTTCAAGCCCTACGCAACGATGGACCAGAGTGACGTCGACGACTGCGGCAAGGACACCGTGGTCCGGCGCTAGGCCTGTGACAGATCAGCGCACCCGGCCGGCAGCGGCGCCCCGCTGCCGGCCGTAGCGTGCCGACCGGCTTACAATGGCGGCCCCGGACGCCCCCGAACCGAATGCCATGAAGAAGTTGTTCCTGCTGCTGGCCGCCCTGCTCTGCCTGGGCCTGGTCGGCTGTGACAAGGATTACCGCAACCACCGCGCCGAGCGCGGCAAGCCCAAGATTTCCGTCAGCGAAGGCATGGTGACCGTGCGTCGCCCGCCGGCACCGAACATCATCATCCTCGGCGATGGCACGATGAAGGTGGACGAGATCCAGATCCCGCTGGACCAAGGGCAGAAGCAGATGCTGCAGACGATGTTCGGCAGGCTGCAGGTGCTGCGCCAGAACACCCTGGTCGCCGCCCCGGCCGATCCCAACATGCAACCGGTGAAGATCCAGCCGCCGGAGAGCATGGAAGTGATTCCGGCGGACCTGATCCAGCGCATCCCCGAGTTCAAGGATTACACCGACACGTTCGGCAACATCGTCGCCGACCGTCGCTGAAGCAGAAACGCCGCCCCAGGGCGGCGTTCCTGCGTGTGGTGGGTGCGGACCTTGGTCCGCACGCCGTTCGATCAACCGCCCCCGCCACCGCCCCCCGCCTGGATGCCACCGGCAGTCAGCGCGGCCGGGTCCAGCAGGCGGCGCAGCTCGGCTTCGTCCAGGCCGCTGTCCTCCAGCGCGACGTCCAACACCGGGCGCTGTTCCTTGTAGGCACGCTTGGCAATGGCCGCGGCCTTCTCGTAGCCGATGATCGGGTTCAGTGCAGTAACCAGGATCGGATTGCGCGCCAGCGCTTCGGCCACGCGGTCCTCGCGCACCTTCAGCCCGGCGATCGCGCTGTCGGCCAGCAGCCGCGACACATTCGCGAGCAGGCCGATGCCATCGAGCAGGTTCACCGCGATCAGTGGCAGGGTGACGTTGAGCTGGAAGTTGCCGGTCTGTCCGGCCACGGTGATTGCCGTGTGGTGGCCGATCACCTGCGCGCAGGCCATCACGGTCGCTTCCGGAATCACCGGGTTGACCTTGCCCGGCATGATCGAGCTGCCCGGCTGCAGTGCCGGCAGTTCGATCTCGCCCAGCCCGGCCAGCGGACCGGCATTCATCCAGCGAAGATCATTGGCGATCTTGATCAACGCCACCGCCAGTGCATTGAGCTGGCCGGACAACTCCACTGCATCGTCCTGCGCGGCCAGGCCTTCGAACTTGTTCTCGGCGCTGTCGAACTTGAAACCGGTCTGTTGCTTCAGTGCCTTGGCTACCTGCGCGCCAAAACGCGGGTCGGCGTTGATGCCGGTGCCGATGGCGGTGCCACCCAGCGGCAGGCGGCGCACGCGCTTGAGGCTGTCTTCGATGCGCTCCTGCGCCGAGGCCAGCTGCGCCGACCATGCGCCGAACTCCTGCTCGAAGGTCAGTGGCATCGCGTCCATCAGGTGGGTACGGCCGGTCTTGACCACCTTGCGCAGGCTGCGGCCCTTCTTGTCGAGGGTCTTGCGCAGGTGCACCAGCGCCGGCAGCAGCTGTTCGTGCGTCGCCAGCACCGCCGACACGCGCAGCGCGGTCGGGATCACGTCGTTGGAGCTCTGCCCCTGGTTGACGTGGTCATTGGGATGCACGGTGGTCTTGCCCGCCTTGCCGGCACGGTTGGCCAAGGTGGCGATGACCTCATTGGCATTCATGTTCGACGACGTGCCCGAACCGGTCTGGTAGACGTCGATCGGGAAGTGCGCGTCCCAGTTGCCGGCGGCCACTTCGGCAGCAGCGGTCTGGATGGCCTTGGCCACGTTCTTCGGCAGGTGGCCCAGCTCGGCGTTGACGCCGGCGGCAGCGCCCTTGACCAGGCCCAGGGCACGGATGAAACCGCGCGGCATGCGCTGGCCCGACACCGGGAAATTCTGCACGGCACGCTGGGTCTGGGCGCCCCACAGGGCGTCCGCAGGCACCTGCAGCTCGCCCATGCTGTCGTGTTCGATTCTGAAACCCTTGCTTGCAGCTTTGCTCATTGCTTCAACTCCGCACTACTTCAGTTGGGGAAAGGGAAGCGGCGGCTGGCAGGGTGTCGCTTCCCGGGCTGGCGGCTGCGCCAACGATACTCCCTTGCCCGCAGCGTGGGATGACGAGGACGGGCCAGAACGTTCCGTCCGCAGGGCCGTGTTGTAGAGCCGAGCCCATGCTCGGCTTCCCGCAGGGCGCCGGATTCTCCGAAGCAGCCGAGCGTGGGCTCGGCTCTACAGGGCACGCCCCGCCGGCACGTCGTAGAATATCGGCCCCGCCGCTCGTCCCAGCCCTGCCGACATGTCCGATTCCGCCCTGCTCGCCCTGTCCCCGCTCGATGGCCGCTATGCCGGCAAGGTCGACGCGCTGCGCCCGATCTTCTCCGAATACGGCCTGATCAAGGCCCGCATCACGGTCGAGGTGGAATGGCTGCTGGCGCTGGCCGCCGAACCGGGCATCGTCGAACTGGCGCCGTTCTCCGACGCCGCCGTCGCCCGCCTGCGCGACCTGGCCGCCCGCTTCAGCCCGGCCCAGGCCGCGCGCGTGAAGGAGATCGAGCGCACCACCAACCATGACGTCAAGGCGGTGGAGTACTTCATCAAGGAACAGCTGAAGGACGACGCCGAGCTGGCTCCGGCGCTGGAATTCGTGCATTTCGCCTGCACCAGCGAAGACATCAACAACCTCAGCTACGGACTGATGCTGGAACAGGCCCGCCGCGAGGTGCTGCTGCCGACCCTGGACGGGATCGCCAGCACCCTGCGCACCCTGGCCCACGCCCAGGCCGGCCAGCCGATGCTGTCGCGCACCCACGGCCAGACCGCCTCGCCGACCACGCTGGGCAAGGAGCTGGCCAACGTGGTCGCACGCCTGGAGCGCCAGCGCCGGCAGATCGCCGCGGTCGAACTGACCGGCAAGATCAACGGTGCGGTCGGCAACTACAACGCCCACATCGCCAGCTACCCGGACGTGGAATGGCCGGCCTTCGCCGAGCGCTTCGTGACCGGCCTGGGCCTGGTATTCAACCCGTACACCACGCAGATCGAGCCGCACGACAACATCGCCGAGATCGGCGATGCGGCGCGTCGCGCCAATATCATCCTGATCGACCTGGCCCGCGACATCTGGGGCTACATCTCGCTGGGCTACTTCAAGCAGCGCCTGAAGGAAGGCGAAGTCGGCTCGTCGACGATGCCGCACAAGGTCAATCCGATCGATTTCGAGAACGCGGAAGGCAACTTCGGTATCGCCAACGCGCTGTTCGAGCACTTCAGCGCGAAGCTGCCGATCAGCCGCTGGCAGCGTGACCTGACCGATTCCACCGTGCTGCGTGCACTGGGCACCGCGTTCGGCCACAGCCAGGTGGCGCTGGATTCGCTGGCCAAGGGCCTGGGCAAGCTGGAAGTGAACCCGCAGCGCCTGGATGCCGATCTGGACGCGGCCTGGGAAGTGCTGGCCGAGGCCGTGCAGACGGTGATGCGCCGCCATGGCCTGCCGAACCCGTACGAGCAGCTGAAGGCGCTGACCCGCGGCCAGGGCATCACGGCCGAGTCGATGCGTGCGTTCGTGCAGGGGCTGGAGCTGCCGGCGGATGCGAAGCAGCGTCTGCTGGACATGACCCCCGGCAGCTACACCGGTCTGGCCGAGGCGCTGGCGAAGAAGATCTAAGGGGTTTGCTTGCGGCGGCGGCCGCGTGCGCTGCCTGCGGCAGGCAACATCAACGTCAAGAGCGGCTCTGGATTGCTGCTGGCTGGGCGGGGCAGGTTGGGTTCGCGGGGGACGCCGTGAATCCGTCCGTGGAGGCTTAGCCGCGCCATCCATGGCGCGGATACCCCCGCGAACCCAACCCGCCCCACCTCTGACAGTTGTCCGGTGACGGATCGAAGAGCGTTGGGTTGTCGGGACGGAATTTGAGAGAGGGACGCGGCTTCGCCGCGTCCCTCCTTGTTTGTGGGGGTTTTGTAGAGCCGAGCCCATGCTCGGCTGATTTTCGCGTGGGCAAAAGCAAGCCGAGCGTGGGCTCGGCTCTACAAGGGCATGAGCAAGCGCAGCGCGCGACCCGCTCTTGCCTTTGATTTTCTTCTTCCATTCCGTGGCGGGCCCCGCAGGAAACTGTCAGGGGCCGGGCGGGTGGACCGTGCAGGGGCGTTGGCGCCATGGATGGCGCCATCGAGCTTACAGGGACGTACTTGCAGCGTCCCCTGCATGGCCCACCCGCCCGGCCAAGCCCATGAAGCCGGTCGACTAACAGTCGACCCTACCAAGATGTCGCCACGAGGGGCTCCGCCGTTGGCCGGACACCCCGCGACAAACCACCGCACGTGCGCAATCCCCACGAACGTCGGACAATGCAACCCATGGCGGCCCGCCACGCCGCCCCTCCCGCTTTCCGCTGCAAGGATTCCCCCATGGCCGCCCGCAAGTCCTCCGCCCCCCTCATCGAAGTCACCGCCCGCCCCGGCCAGCCGCTGGGCATGGCGCCGGCCACCTTCCTGCGCGACTTCTGGCAGAAACGCCCGCTGCTGATCCGCAACGCCTTCCCCAACTTCCAGACCCCGGTGCAGCCGGAAGACCTGGCCGGGCTGGCCTGCGAGGAAGGCGTGCTGGCGCGCCTGATCGAGCACGACAAGACCCGGGACGGCTGGCGCGTGCGCACCGGCCCGTTCCAGGAAGACGTGTTCCCCGCCCTGCCCGACCACGACTGGACCCTGCTTGTGCAGGACGTGGACAAGTGGGATCCGGACGTGCGCGCCCTGATCGAGCACTTCAGCTTCCTGCCGCGTTGGCGCATGGATGACGTGATGATCAGCTTCGCCGCCACCGGCGGCTCGGTCGGCGCCCATGTCGACCAGTACGACGTGTTCCTGCTGCAGGCCCACGGCCACCGCCGCTGGCAGATCGACGCCAGCGAATCGATCAAGGGCAAGCAGCCACCGCTGGGCTTCCGCCCGGACGTGGAACTGAAGCTGCTGAAGGTATTCAAGCCGACCCACGACTGGGTGCTGGCGCCGGGCGACATGCTGTACCTGCCGCCGAACGTGCCGCACCACGGCGTCGCCGAGGATCCCTGCCTGACGTTCTCCTTCGGCATGCGCGCGCCGTCCTCGGCCGAACTGATCAGCGACTACCTCGACACCCTGATCGCCGATGCCGACGAGAACATCCGTTACCAGGATGCCGACCTCAAGGTGCCAGCCGACCCGAACGAAATCGACACGGTAGCGATGGCGCGGGTGATCACCGCGCTCAACGCCATCCGCATGAACGACCCGGACAAGCTGGGTGACTGGTTCGGTCGCTTCATCACCACCTACCGCGCCGCCGGCGAAGTGATGGCCCACCAGGCCGCGCCGGCTCCGGAGGAAGTGGTCCAGGCACTGGCCTCCGGCCTGCTGCTGCAGCGCCACCCGTGGGCACGCCTGGCCTGGCGCCGGGCCAAGCGCGGCGCCAGCCTGTACGTCAGCGGCCAGGACTTCGCGCTGCCGGTGAAGGACGCCCAGCGCCTGGCCGGCGCCGAGCAGCTCGACGCCGCCGCCTATCGCGGCCTGTCCGACAAGGGCCGGGCCGTGCTCCAGCAGCTGCTGGTCGGCGGCGTGTTCCAGCTGATCGATCCCAGCGAAATGTATGACGCTGAAGACGAGGACGACGGCGAAGACGCCGTGGTCCTCGGCGAAGTGGTCGAAGGCCGTGACCGCGTCGACGCGATCGACGCCGACGCGGTGTCCGACGATGTCCACTCCGTGACCGTGCACGACGACGGTATCGAGGTCATCGTCAACTTCGAGGACGACGACGAAGACGACAGCACGGGCCGGGCCTGAGCCCTCACCATGGTCCGGGTCCAGCAGGTCAGCCACGCCGACGCCCACGTTGCCATCCACGACGTGCGCCAACGCGTGTTCGTGCAGGAACAGGGCATCGCCGCGGAACTGGAACGCGATGCGCTGGACCCGGTCAGCGTCCATGTGCTGGCACTGGACAGTGACAACCAGCCGGTCGGCACCGGTCGGCTGGCCCCGGACGGCCGCATCGGCCGTATGGCCGTGCTGGCCAGCCATCGCAGCCACGGGGTCGGTGAGGCCCTGCTGGAGGCACTGGTCGAGGCCGGGCGCAGGCTCGGCCTGGCCGAGCTGCACCTGCACGCCCAACTGCCCGCCCGCGAATTCTATGCCCGCCAGGGCTTCCTGCCTGAAGGCGAGGTGTTCGAGGAGGCCGGCATCGGCCACCAGCAGATGCGCCGCCGGCTGGGCGCGACCAGCGCGATCGTCCGCCGCGCCGAGGCGGTGGCCATCACCACGGCCATCGTCCACCGCGCCCGCCGCCAGCTGTGGCTGCACAGCCGCCAGCTGGACCCGGGACTGCTCGACGCGGCGCCGGTGCAGGCCGCCCTGCGCCGCTTCGTCACCGCCCGCCACGACAAGCAGCTGCGGGTGATCGTGCACGATGCCGCTGCGATCGCCTCTGCCGGGGCACCGCTGCTGGCGCTGGCCCAGCGTCTGCCAAGCGTGATCCAGTTCCGCGAGGTCAGCGATCCGGTCGACCGCGCGCTGGTCTCGGCCTGCCTGCTCAACGATGCGGGCGACTTCTACTTTCGTCTGATCGGCCATCGCCTCGACGGCGAGGCCGGCGTCGCGCTGCCGGCACGTTCGCAGCCGTTCGGGCAGCAATTGCAGCGGGTCTGGGACCGTTCGCGCGATTGCAGCGAACTGCGCGCGCTCGGCATCTGAGCCGGCACCGCTGACCCAACCTGTCTGGAACCGGCACCAGCGGACGCGGGATACCTGTGGTGGTGCCCCTTCGTGTCCCGTTGGGGGTACAATTTGGCTGTTTGAACGCGCCCGCGCAGGGCTATTCATCTTCCTGCCGGGTCCTTCTGAAGCCATACCCCACAAAGCGAATCAACACCCTCCATCGTGGACAATCAACTGAAGCAGTTTGCGCAATCTTCGCAACTCGCCGGCGGCAACGCCTCCTATGTCGAGGACCTGTACGAGCAGTACCTGGTCTCCCCGGATAGTGTCGATCCCAAATGGAAAACCTACTTCGACGGCTTCAAGGGCCGGGAAGCAGGTGACATTCCGCACTCGGCCGTCATCTCCCACATCGCGGACGCGGCCAAGGATGCGCTGAAAGCTGGCACCGGCACCGGTGCGGGCGACGAGCGCGAGCGCAATGTCGGTCGTCTGATCACCGCCTACCGCTCGCGCGGCCACCTGGACGCCCGCCTCGATCCGCTGGGCTTGGCCGCGCCGGTCAACACCCCGGACCTGGGCCTGCCGTTCCACAGCCTGTCCGATGCCGATCTCAACAGTGAGTTCAGCACCGGCGGCGTCGGCGGCCAGCCGCGCATGAAGCTGCGCGACCTGCTCGCACGCCTGAAGGCGACCTACACCGGCTCGATCGGCGCGGAGTTCATGCACATCTCCGAGGTCGAGCAGCGCCAGTGGATCTACAAGAAGCTGGAAGCGGCCGGTGGCAACTACCAGCTGGACGCTGACACCCAGCGCCGCACCCTGGAGCGCCTGACCGCGGCCGAAGGCCTGGAGCGCTACCTGCACACCAAGTACGTCGGCCAGAAGCGCTTCTCGCTGGAAGGCGGCGACTCGCTGATCCCGATGATGGACACCATCATCCGCAGCGCCGGCAAGGATGGCGTCAAGGACGTGGTGATCGGCATGGCCCACCGCGGCCGCCTGAACGTGCTGGTCAACACCCTGGGCAAGAACCCCCGCAAGCTGTTCGACGAATTCGAAGGCAAGTTCGAACACGACGAGCACGCTTCGGCCGGCGACGTGAAGTACCACATGGGCTTCTCCGCCGACGTGGCCACCGACGGTGGCCCGGTGCACCTGGCACTGGCGTTCAACCCGTCGCACCTGGAAATCGCCGACCCGGTCGTGGCCGGTTCCGTGCGTTCGCGCCAGGAGCGCCGCAAGGACACCGCACGCAAGCAGGTCATGCCGATCCTGATCCACGGCGACGCGGCCTTCTCCGGCCAGGGCGTGGTCATGGAGCTGTTCCAGATGTCGCAGGCCCGCGGCTTCGCCGTCGGCGGCACCGTGCACATCGTGGTCAACAACCAGGTCGGCTTCACCACTTCCAACCCGCTGGATACGCGCTCCACGCGCTATGCCACCGACGTGGCGAAGATGATCGCCGCCCCGGTGCTGCACGTGAACGGCGATGATCCGGAAGCCGTCGTGTTCGCCGCGCAGCTGGCCTTCGAGTTCCGCCAGAAGTTCGCCAAGGACGTGGTCATCGACCTGATGTGCTACCGCCGTTGGGGCCACAACGAGGCCGACGAGCCGGCGATCACCCAGCCGCTGATGTACCAGGTGATCCGCAAGCACCCGACCACCCGCGAGATGTATGCCGAGCAGCTGGAAAAGGCGGGCGTGATCGCCGCCGGTGCCGGCAAGGCCATGGTCGATGCCTACCGCGAGAAGCTGGACGCGGGTGAAGTGACCACCGAGCTGGCCAAGGTCGAGAAGACCCCGCCGAGCAGCCCGCTGTTCGTCGATTGGCCGAAGCTGCTGGAAGGCAAGCTGTCCGACCCGGTCTCGACCAAGGTCGAGAAGAATAAGCTGGTCGAGCTGGCCAAGCTGATCAACACCATCCCGGACGAAGTGCAGCTGCACTCGCGCGTGGCCAAGGTCTACGACGACCGCCGCAAGATGGCCGCCGGCGAGATTCCGGGCGACTGGGGCTTTGCCGAGAACCTGGCCTACGCCACCCTGCTCGACGAAGGTCACGCACTGCGCCTGGTCGGCCAGGACGTCGGCCGCGGTACGTTCACGCACCGCCACGCGATCCTGCACGACCAGAAGACCGACAACTACTACATGCCGCTGCGGCAGCTGGTGGATTCGCCGGAGAAGGCCACCGTCATCGACTCGCTGCTGAGCGAAGAAGCGGTGATGGCCTACGAGTACGGTTTCTCCACCACCGATCCGAACACGCTGTGCATCTGGGAAGGCCAGTTCGGCGACTTCGCCAACGGTGCCCAGGTGGTGATCGACCAGTTCATCGCCGCCGGTGAAGCCAAGTGGGGCCGCATTTCCGGCCTGACCCTGCTGCTGCCGCATGGCTATGAAGGACAAGGCCCGGAACACAGCTCGGCGCGCCTGGAGCGCTTCCTGCAGCTGTGCGCCCTGGAGAACATGCTGGTTGTCGTGCCGTCGACCCCGGCGCAGGCCTTCCACATGCTGCGTCGCCAGCTGCACATGACCACCCGCAAGCCGCTGGTGGTGATGTCGCCGAAGTCGCTGCTGCGCCACAAGCTGGCCGTGTCGACCCTGGACGAACTGGCCAATGGCGAGTTCCAGCACCTGATCGGCGACGCCAATGCCGATGCCAAGAAGGTCAAGCGCGTGGTGCTGTGCTCGGGCAAGGTCTACTACGACCTGCTGGAAGACCAGACCAAGCGTGGCCAGGACGACGTGGCGATCATCCGCGTGGAGCAGCTGTATCCGTTCCCGCGTGCGCTGCTGGCTGCCGAGCTGAAGAAGTACGGCAAGGCCACCGACGTGGTGTGGACGCAGGAAGAACCGCAGAACCAGGGCGCGTGGTACCAGATCCGCCACCACCTGCAGTTCTGCCTGGCCGATGGCCAGAACCTGCACTACGCCGGTCGCGCACGTTCGGCGTCGCCGGCTGCCGGTCACATGGCTGACCACGTCCGCGAGCAGCAGCAGCTGATTGCCGACGCACTGGTCAACCCGTTCAACGACACGTTCGCTGAATAATCCTCCCCCTATTTAGAAGACAAACCAGGAAGCTCCCGCAATGGCCACCGAAGTCAAAGCCCCGGTACTGCCCGAATCCGTCGCCGACGGCACCATCGCCACCTGGCACAAGAAGGTGGGCGACGCCGTCAAGCGCGACGAAAACCTGCTTGACCTGGAGACCGACAAGGTCGTGCTGGAAGTGCCGTCGCCGGTTGACGGCGTGCTGAAGGAAATCAAGTTCAAGGAAGGCGATACCGTGACCTCCAGCCAGGTCGTGGCGATCATCGAAGAAGGCGCCGTGGCTGCGGCTCCGGCCCCGGCCGCTGAAGAGAAGAAGGCTGAAGCCGCACCGGCCGCCGCTGCTCCGGCCGCTGCCGCCGCTCCGGCTCCGGCTGCCAAGTCGGCCGCCGACACCCTGCCGCCGGGCGCCCGCTTCACCGCCATCACCGAAGGCGTGAACCCGGCCGACGTCGACGGCACCGGCCGTCGTGGTGCAGTGACCAAGGAAGACATCGTCAACTTCGCCCGCAACGGCGGCGCCGGCAAGGCCGGTGGTGCACGTCCGGAAGAGCGCGTGCCGATGACCCGCATCCGCAAGCGCATCGCCGAGCGCCTGATGGAGTCGAAGAACTCCACCGCCATGCTGACCACCTTCAACGAAGTCGACCTGTCCAAGGTGTCGGCGGCGCGCAAGGAGCTGCAGGACGAGTTCGTCAAGGCCCACGGCATCAAGCTGGGCTTCATGAGCTTCTTCGTGAAGGCCGCTGCCAACGCGCTGCAGCGCTTCCCGCTGGTCAACGCCTCGATCGACGGCGACGACATCATCTACCACGGCTACTCGGACATCTCGATCGCCGTGTCGACCGAGAAGGGCCTGGTCACGCCGGTCCTGCGCAACGTCGAGCGCATGTCGTTCGCCGACATCGAGAAGACCATCGCCGACTACGCCAAGAAGGCACGTGACGGCAAGCTGGGCCTGGAAGAGCTGCAGGGCGGCACCTTCACCGTGACCAACGGCGGCACCTTCGGTTCGCTGCTGTCGACCCCGATCATCAACCCGCCGCAGAGCGCCATCCTGGGCATGCACGCCATCAAGGAGCGTCCGATCGCCCAGAACGGCCAGGTCGTGATCGCGCCGATGATGTACCTGGCGCTGTCCTACGACCACCGCATCATCGACGGCAAGGACTCGGTGCAGTTCCTGGTGGACATCAAGAACCAGCTGGAAAACCCGGGCCGCATGCTGTTCGGCCTGTAAGAAACCTCCCGCCCCTCCGCGCCTGCGCGGAGGGGTTCTGGTAATGCATCAAGGAATAATTCAATGGCTGAACAATTCGACGTCGTCGTCATCGGTGCCGGCCCGGCCGGTTACCACGCTGCCATCCGCGCGGCCCAGCTGGGCCTGAAGACCGCCTGCATCGACGCAGCCCTGGGCAAGGACGGCAAGCCGGCCCTCGGCGGCACCTGCCTGCGCGTGGGCTGCATCCCGTCCAAGGCGCTGCTGGATTCCTCGCGCCAGTTCTGGAACATGGGCCACATCTTTGGCGACCACGGCATCAGCTTCAAGGATGCCAAGATCGACGTCGAGGCGATGATTGGCCGCAAGGACAAGATCGTCAAGCAGTTCACCGGCGGCATCGGCATGCTGTTCAAGGCCAACAAGGTCGCCGCCTACTACGGCTTCGGCCAGCTGCAGCCGGGCAACGTGGTCAAGGTGAAGCAGCACGACGGTTCGGAAGTCGAGCTGAAGGGCACCAACGTCATCATCGCGGCCGGTTCGGATTCGATCGAACTGCCGTTCGCCAAGTTCGACGGCGAGACCATCGTCGACAACGTCGGCGGCCTGGACTTCACCGAAGTGCCGAACCGCCTGGCGGTGATCGGTGCCGGCGTGATCGGCCTGGAACTGGGCAGCGTGTGGAAGCGCCTGGGCGCTGAAGTCACCATCCTTGAGGCCATGCCGGAGTTCCTGGCGGCTGCCGACGCCGAAGTGGCCAAGGCCGCTGCCAAGGAATTCAAGAAGCAGGGCCTGGACATCAAGCTCAATGCCAAGGTTTCCAAGACCGAGATCACCGGCAAGGGCAAGAAGAAGGAAGTCATCGTCACCTACACCGACGCGGAAGGCGAAAAGACCCTGACCGTGGACAAGCTGCTGGTGGCCGTTGGCCGTCGCGCCGCCACCAAGGGCCTGCTGGCCGAAGGCACCGGCGTCAAGATCAACGAGCGCGGTCAGATCGAAGTCGATGCGCACTGCCACACCGGCGTCAACGGCGTGTGGGCGGTCGGCGACTGCGTGCGCGGCCCGATGCTGGCGCACAAGGGCTTCGAGGAAGGCATCGCGGTGGCTGAGCTGATCGCCGGCCTGCCGGGCCACGTCAACTTCGACACCATCCCGTGGGTCATCTACACCGAGCCGGAACTGGCGTGGGTCGGCAAGACCGAAGCCCAGCTGAAGGCCGAAGGCATTCCGTACAAGGCCGGCAGCTTCCCGTTCGCCGCCAACGGCCGTGCCGTGGCGATGATCGAGCCGGCCGGCTTCGTGAAGATCCTGGCCCATGCCGAAACCGATCGCATCCTCGGCATGCACCTGGTTGGCGCCAACGTCTCCGAACTGGTGCACGAAGGCGTGCTGACCATGGAGTTCAGCGGCTCGGCCGATGACCTGGCCCGCATCTGCCACGCCCACCCGTCGCTGTCGGAAGTGATCCACGACGCCGCGATGGCGGTCAGCAAGCGCGCCATCCACAAAGCGAACTGATCGTCCGGTAGTGCCGGCCGCTGGCCAGCATCACCCGGATATGAAAAACCCCGCCTCGGCGGGGTTTTTTGTTGCCCGTTTCCCTGTAGCGCCGAGCCCACGCTCGGCTGCCCTGCAGAGGCCGCCGAGCATTGGGTTCAGCGTTACACCTTTCCAGCCGGCTTCTTCGGTGGATCCTCACAGACCCGATGCTGCACCACCGTCTCGCCGACCTTCCATTCCTTGGTGACCCGGCAGCGCTCCCTGGCCTCGGGCCTCGTCGAAGCCTTCGCCCCCGCAGCATTCGCTTCGTCGGCACCGGCTGCCTGCTGGCGCTCCAGCCACGCCGAAGGCGGTGCTGGAGGAGCGGCCAGTACCGGGCCGGCCAACAGGGCCAGACCGACCAGCGCCACTGCCCTCATGCGGGCACCGCCCGGCCACCGAGCATGCGCGCCGGCAGCATGAACAGCGCGCGCAGGAAGGCGAACAGCGCCGAGAAGGTGATGCCGACCAGTCGGAACGGCAGGCTCAGCAGCCACACGAACGGCCAGGCGATCAGGGCGAGGATCGCCAGCGGCCAGCAGAGTACGAACAGCAGGCACCACACACCGAGCGCGAACAGGGTCTTCATCACGGCCTCCTTGGGGCGGCACCCTGCCGCCTGCGGACACCTTGGCGCCCTGCCCTTGCGCCGGCAAACGGTTTGCGACGAAACCGGGCTGGCGGCGATGAAACCGATCCAGCGCAGTGCAACGCCACGCCCACGCCCACGCCCGGCTGCGCTTCGTGGCGACCGCATGGAACCCGCGCTGACAGCGGCTCCTGCCGTTGCCTTGGCTCTGCAGCGCCCGGTGGTGGTTGCCGGCCAGCGACCGGCATGACCGTTACTCGAACGAACCGACCGAATCGTGGGCCAGGTTGTCGAAGCGGGTGTACTCACCGAAGAACTTCAGCTTGCACGAGCCAGTCGGGCCACCACGGTGCTTGCCGATGATGATTTCGGCCAGCCCCTTGTCCGGCGAGTTTTCCTTGTTGTAGTAGTCGTCGCGGTAGATGAACACGATCATGTCCGCGTCCTGCTCGATTGCGCCCGATTCACGAAGGTCGGCCATCACCGGGCGCTTGTCGGTACGCGTTTCCAGCGAGCGGTTGAGCTGCGACAGCGCGATCACCGGCACGTTCAGTTCCTTGGCCAGTCCCTTCAGCGAACGCGAGATTTCCGAGATTTCGGTCGCGCGGTTCTCGCTGTTGCCCGGCACGCTCATCAGCTGCAGGTAGTCGATCACCACCAGGCCCAGGTCATGCTCGCGCTTGAGGCGGCGGCACTTGGAACGCAGCACTTCAGGCGACACGCCCGGCGTGTCGTCGATGAAGATCTTGGTCTCCTTCAGCATCTTGATCGCGCTGGTGACGCGGCTCCAGTCCTCGTCTTCCAGCTGGCCGGTACGCAGGCGCTGCGCGTTGATGCGTCCATTGGAGGAAATCAGGCGCATCGCCAGCTGCGATGCCGACATTTCCATCGAGAACACCGCCACGCCCTTCTTCGACTTGATCGCCGCGTACTCAGCGATGTTCAGCGCGAAGGTCGTCTTGCCCATTGCCGGGCGCGCCGCGAGGATGATCAGGTCGGTCGGCTGCAGGCCGGCGGTCATCGCATCGAACTCGTTGTAACCGGTCGGCAGGCCGGTGATGTTGCCGCCGTTCTCGAAGCGGTTGCGCAGCTCCTCGAAGGCATCCTTCAGTGCACCGGGCATGGCCACGAAATCGGTACGGCCACGCGCACCCTGTTCGGCGATTGCAAACACGCTCTTTTCCGCCGAGGCCAGCAGCTCGCTGCTGTCACGCCCCTCCGGCTGGAAACCGTCGTTGACGATGTCGGTGCCGACCTGGATCAGCTGCCGCAGCACTGCCTTGTCGCGCACGATCTCGGCGTAGGCCACGATGTTGGCAGCTGACGGCGTGGTACTGGCCAGTTCGATCAGGTAGGCGCCGTCCCCCACCAGTTCCATCTTGCCCTGCGATTCAAACCACTCGCCCAGCGTTACCGCATCAAACGGCCGTTCGCGCTCGGACAGCTCGCGGATCGCACGATAGATCATCTGGTGATCGCGACGATAGAAGTCGCTTTCGGTCAGCTGGTCGTTGACACGGTCATACGCCTCGGGCGCCAGCATCAGGCCACCCAGCACCGCCTGCTCGGCTTCCACCGAATGGGGCGGTACCCGCAACTGGTCGATGCGCGACTCGTCGCGATCGCGATCGAAGCCATCACCGCGCTCTCTGCGGTTGGAACGGAAGCCGGGACGAGCGGACATGCTGCGGTGTTTCCTGCAAAAGTGGGCCAGACGAGTGTAGGCATGTGCCGACCCCGGCAGCCATGGACAAACCTGTGGATAAGCCGTGGGAAAACGGGGGATATCCGCCGGTACCTGGCCAGACTGGCGTGAGAGCGTCGCACTGCCTGCGACGGACGCCGTTGCGGCGCCCGAGCGGGACATTATCGCAGATCAACGCCCCGGGGTCGGATCCCCTTCGACGCAGGGGACTCTGACCCCGCAGGCGTCAATCGCCCTTGACGTGCACTGCGATCAACGCCAGGAACCGGTCCACGTAGCCCTGCAGGAACTTCTGCGTGCCTTCGTTGTGGATCGTGCCGTCGGCATCGATCAGGCCGTCCTTGAAGTGGATGAATGCCTCGGGCTGGCCCAGCACATGCATGTCCAGGAAGGCCAGGCTGTTGCGCAGGTGCTGCTGGGCCACGGCGGTACCGATCTGGCCGATGGAGGCGCCGATCACCGCCGCCGGCTTGCCGGCAAACGCACTGTCACCGTACGGGCGCGATCCGATATCGATGGCGTTCTTGAGCACGCCAGGCACCGACCGGTTGTACTCGGGTGTCACGAACAGCACCGCGTCGGCGGCGCGCACCTGGTCCTTCAGCCGGGTGCCCTGCGGCGGATAATCGGCGTCGAAATCCTGGTCGTACAACGGCAGATCGCCGATCTGCACGTACTGGAAGCGCGCGCGATCACCGGCGAGCTTCTCCAGCGCATGGGCCAGCTTGCGGTTGCAGGAATCCTTGCGCAGGCTGCCAACGAACACGGCGATGGTGGGGACGGACATCGGGACATACTCCTCACGGTGCGAGAGGCCCAGCCTAGTCGCCAGGCCCGTGCCATCCAGTGAAGATCAGCCGCCGGTCACGCCGGTCCGCGCCTGCCGCCAATGCGCCTGCCAAGCCTGGAACATCAGCACGTTCCACAGGTGGGTATGCCACTTGCGCTGCCCCCCCAGGAACTGCTGCCACAGCGGCTGCACCGCCGCCGCCGACAGCACGCCCTCACGCTCCAGCCGCGCCGGCTGCAGCAGGTCCTCGGCCCAGGGCCGCAGGTCGCCCTTCAACCAGTCACCGACCGGTGCGCCAAAACCGCGCTTGGGACGGTGCACCATTGAATGCGGCACGTAACGGCCCAGCACGCGCTTGAGCAGCACCTTGCTGGTCGTCTCACTGCGCTTGAAGCCCAGCGGCAGCGACCAGGCGAACTCGGCCACGCGCCAGTCCAGCAATGGCGCGCGTGCCTCCAGGCTGACCGCCATCGAGGTCCGGTCGACCTTGCATAACAGGTCGTCCGGCAGGTAGGTCACGAAATCGGCCAGCATCATCGCGTCGGCCGATGTGCCCGCGCCATGCAGCGGATCGGCCAGGTCGTAGAAGCTGCCGGCGGCCTGCGCGCCGGGCACCGCTGCGGCCGGGTCGCGCCAGCGCGAGATGCGGTTGCGGTAGACGTCGCCGATGCCACGTGCGCCGGTCTCGGCCAGCAGCGCGGCCAGGCCACCGGTCCGCGAGGCCTCGCCCTGCTGCTGCGAGCGTGCGCCCATCCAGCGCCGCAGCGGCCCCGGCACGCGTCCGAGCATCTGCCAGTTGCGCAGCGCGCGTACATACCGGGTGTAGCCGAAGAACAGCTCGTCGCCACCGTCGCCGGACAGCGCGACGGTCACGCCCTGCCGCGCCAGCCGTGCCACCAGCGCGGTCGGCACCTGCGACGCATCGGCAAAAGGTTCATCGAACATCGCCGGCAACTGCGGCACCACCGCCAGCGCGTCGGCGCCACTGACGTACAACTCGGTGTGATCACAGCCGAGGTGAGCCGCCAGCTCCCTGGCCAGCGGTGCTTCGTCATGTCCCGAGTCGGTGAAGCCGATACTGAAACTATGCACCGGCTGTCCGCTCTGCGCCTGCATCAGCGCCGCCACCAGCGATGAGTCCGTGCCGCCGGACAGGAATACGCCGACCGGCACATCGGCCACCATGCGCAGCGCCACCGCATCACGCAGCAGCGTGTCCAGCTGTTCCTCGGCCTCCTCGATGCGGCCCTGGAACGGGGCGGCCAACGCCGCCTGCATGCGTGCGCGCGCATCCCAGTACGGGCGCTGCGCCTGCTCAGGGCGGTGTGCCGCGGCGCCTGCGGCCACAGCCGCTGCATCCAGCCGCAGCACCCGGCCCGGCATCAGCTTGTAGCAGCGCTGGTGGATGCTGTGCGGCGCCGGGATGTAATCCAGCCGCAGCAGCAAGGTGAGCGCATCGCGGTCGATGTAGTTGTCGAACGCCGGGTGTTGCCAGAGCGCCTTCAGTTCCGAACCGAACACCAGCGTGTCGCCGGCCCAGCCGTAGTACAGCGGCTTCTTGCCGACGCGGTCGCGGGCCAGCCACAGGCAACGATCCTGGCGGTCCCACAGCGCGATGGCGAACATACCGTTGCAGCGCTGCAGGGTATCTTCCACGCCCCACTGCAGGATCGCCGCCAGCAGTACTTCGGTGTCGGAATGGCCGCGGAAGGTGTGCCCCAGCGGCTCCAGCTGTTCACGCAGGGCCGCGAAATTGTAGACCTCGCCGTTGTAGGCCATCACGTAGCGGCCGTCCGCCGAGGCCATCGGCTGGTGGCCCAGCGGGGACAGGTCAAGGATGCTCAGGCGCCGATGCGCCAGCGCGATGCCCGCCTCGGCATCGACCCAGCTGCCGCCATCATCCGGCCCGCGATGGTGCAGCGCCTGGCCCATGGCCAGCGCCTGCGCCTGCAGCGCCTCGGCCGACGCCAGCGGCGCCGGCAACAACATTCCCGCCAATCCACACATGCATCAGGGTTCCTGCGCCAGGTCGAGGGCGGCGCCAATCACCGCATTGTCGCTTGGAAGCCCGAACATTGCTGCCCCTGCCAGTGGCGTGTAGGTGTCGGCGCCACAGACGCGGCGCAGCGGCAGGTGACCAAAGCCGGCCTCGACCAGCGCCGTGACCACGCCCTCACCCACTCCGCCGCTGTGGCGGCCTTCGTCCAGCACCAGCACCCGCCGCGCGCTCGCGGCCTGGGCCGCGATGAAGCCGGCGTCCAACGGTACCAGCCAGCGCAGGTCGACCACCCGCACCTGCCAGCCCAGCTGCTGCTCGATCGCCCGCGCCGCGCGCAACGCCATCGGCACGCCATTGCCATAGGTGTAGATCACCAGGTCTCCGGCCTCCGGTGCATAGACCCGGCCCTCGCCCGGCACCAGCGCCTGGCCCTGTGCCGGGTAGTCGAACAGCCACTGGCCATCCCCCGCTTCGTGCAGGTCCTTGCTCATGTACAGCGCGATCGGCTCCAGGAACACCGCCACGCGCCCATCCACCCGCGCCAGTGCAGCCAGCGTGCGCAGCATCATCACCGCATCGTCGCCGCGCGAGGGGCAGCCGACCACCAGCCCGGGGATGTCGCGCAACGCGGTGATCGAGTTGTCGTTGTGGAAGTGCCCGCCGAAACCCTTCTGGTAGCCCAGCCCGGCCACCCGTACCAGCATCGGGTTGCGGTACTGGTCGTTGGAGAAGAACTGCAGCGAACAGGCTTCACCACGCAGCTGGTCGATGGCGTTGTGCAGGTAGGCCAGGTACTGGATCTCCGGAACCGGCAGCATGCCCAGGTTGGCCAGGCCCTGCGCCATGCCCAGGATCATGGTTTCATCCAGCAGCGTGTTGAACACCCGGCGTGGGCCGAAGCGGCGCAGCAGATCCTTGGTGACGGTGTACACACCGCCCTTCTGAGCCACGTCCTCGCCGAACAGCAGGCTCTGCGGATACTTCGCAAGCAGTTCCTGCAGGCCGTGGTTGATCTGGATCGCAAGATGCCGTGGCGCCTGTCGTTCCGGCAAGGCCTCGGCACCGCCATAGAGTGCCTCGCGCGCTCCGTCGGCGACCTCGCGCCGGGCTTCGGCCTGCACCGCCGCGGGCGTATAGGGTGCCAATGGCGCCATGACCTCCTGCAGCGACTGCAGCTTCGCACGGCCTTCGGCATCGGCAGCGGCGGCCATGCAGCGCGCGCGCATCGTCTCGTAGGCCACTTCGATGGCGGCTGCATCCATCCAGCCCGATTCCAGCGCGATCTGCGCCGAGCGCAACAGCGGATCCTGCGCCTCGGCCGCGCACAATTCCGGCAATGCACGCCATTCCACCTCGAAGTCGGTGCCGGCGTGGCCCATCAGGCGCGTGGTGTGCAGATGCAGGAAGGTCGGTCGCCGCGTCCGCCGGCAGTGGTCCGCTGCGGCCTGCACCTGGGCGTGCCCGGTGGCCAGGTCGAGGCCATCGGCAAAGAAGTAGTCCAGCCCTGGCTGGTGGCTGAAGCGCTCGGCAATCCAGCCGTCCGGCGTCTTCACCGAGATGCCCAGCCCGTTGTCCTCGCAGACGAACAGGATTGGCGCCGGCAGTTTCTGGTAGGCCGCCCACATCGCGGTGTTGAATGCGGTCTGCGCAGTGGCATGGTTGGCCGAGGCGTCGCCGAACGAGCACAGCACGATGCTGTCGGCCGGAATGGGAAGCGCATGGCCCAGCCGCTTGCCACTCTCGATGGCCAGCGCGGTGCCCAGCGCTTTCGGCAGGTGCGAAGCGATCGTCGAGGTCTGCGGCAATACCCACAATGGCTTGCTGCCCCACACCTTGTGCCGGCCGCCACTGGCCGGGTCATCGGCGCTGGCCGCGAATGAAAGCGCCGCATCGCGCAACGGGTCGATGCCCGGCACCTGGCGCGAGCGCTCGACCATGAAGGCGCCGGAGCGATAGTGCAGGAATGCGGGGTCGGTATGTCGGCAGGCCCGCGCCAGCAGCGCGTTGCCTTCATGGCCGGACGACCCGATGGTATAGAAGACCTTGTTCTGCACGCGCAATACGCGCGCCATCAGGTCCAGCTGGCGGCTGGCCAGCTGGGAATCGAACAGCTCACCGAAGGCCGCAGCGCTGAGCGTGCTGCCCGGCAGGATCGGCGCGTCCGGCGCAGGACGTGCGCGCGGTGCGCCTCGCCAGCCACGCACCGCGTCGAGGAAATTGGCGTCGCACACTTCGGCGCGGTTGAGCACGCGCATGCGCGCAGGAATCGGATCTGGAACCACAGCAAACATCGAACACCCTCCGTGTCGTTGTTGCATTCCACCCGGCAACGCCGGGCGCTACCCTGTGGGATCAGGCAGCCTCGAAGCGCGCGCGCACCTCGGCGGTCACCGCTGGCATCGCCACGAAGCGCGGCTGCGCGCGCACGCGCTGCAGCCAGGCGCGCACTTCCGGGAAGGGCGCCAGGCTGATGCCGCCCTCGCCTGCCACGTCGGTATAGGCGAACAGCGCAATGTCGGCGATACCGTATGCGCTGCCGGTGAACCACTGCGCTTCGCGCAGGTGCTGCTCCATCACTGCCAGCGCGTTGGCGGCACGCTCGTGCAGGCGTGGCAGTTCAGCACGGCGCGGTGAATCGGGCGGTGTCCAGCCGCGGATGAAGCGCGCTACCGCCACGCATGGCTCGTGCGTGTACTGCTCGAAGAACATCCAGCTCAATGCCTGCGCGCGTTCCCAACCGTCGGTAGGCAGGTAGGGCGTCCCTTCGGCCAACCAGAACAGGATCGCATTGGATTCAGTCAACACGCGGCCATCGTCGCGGACGATCAACGGCACCTTGGCGTTGGGATTGAGCGCGAGGAACTCGGCGGTGTGGGTCTGGCCATGGGCACTGTCCACTTCCACCCAGCGGTAGCGGCTGCCGAGCTGCTCCAGCAGCAGGCGGGCCTTGTGGCAATTGCCGGACACCGACATGCCATGCACCGTCAACGGGACGCGCTCTTCCACCATTGCCTGATTCCTCGGATCCGGCCGGCGGCCAGCTGCACGCAGTCTGGCAAGCCCGCCGGTGAATGCCAAGCGCGGATGCAGCATGCGGACAATCTGTAGCCGAGCCCATGCTCGGCTGCTGTGCGCCAAATGCAGCCGAGCATGGGCTCGGCTCTACAACGGCGAACGGCGCTGGCGCCATTGTTCGCGCGACTGGCCCCAGATCTGCATCGGCTTGTCGTTGTACGGCGGTGGCAATTCACCCATGCGCAGCAGCGTGCTGCCGAGCTTGCGCGCGACCGCCCTCGAGTTGTCGTTGTTCTCGGCGATGGTGTGGATCACCTCGTCCCAGCCCAGCGTGTCGAATGCCCAGTCGATGGCAGCAACCGCCGCTTCCGGTGCATAGCCCCGGCCCCAGCTGGCATGCCGAATACCCCAACCGACCTCGGTTCCAGGCCAGTCCTGCGGCTGCCACGGTCCCATCCGGCCGATCCAGTCACCGCTGGATTTCTCGATCACACTGAACATCGAGAAGCCGAACAGCTGCCAGGCGCCGGCCAGGCTGCAGAAGCCGCGCCATGCCACCGAGGGCGGTTGAACACCCCCCAGGGTGCGCATCGTTTCCTCGTCGGCACAGAATGCCAGGTACGGTTCGTAGTCCTCGCGCAGCAGCGGGCGCAGGATCAGCCGCTCGGTTTCCAGGCGCAGGTCGAAGATGCTCATGCCGACTCCTTGTCGAAGGGGGGCATCCATCATGGTCGATTCCCTTTCCCCACGGATGAATGCCCGTGCGCACAACGAAACGGGCCGGCATGAGCCGGCCCGTCGGGTGCAGCAGGGTGTTCTGGATTACTGGCGCGTGGCCGCAGTGGCGCCGGCAGCAGCGGTCTGCGTGACCAGCTGGCCATCGACCACCGGCAGGCGATCGCTGGCCGGCTTGTTGTCCATGCGCACGGTCTTCTCGGCGCCATCATAGCGATAGGTCACGTTGTAGCCCTTCACCACATCATTGGTACCCATGGCGATGCGGCTGCCCGGCTTGCTGGCCATGCGCATGGTGCCGGTGGTGCCGTCTTCGTTGCGATAGGTCACGTTGTAACCGGTGACGCGGCTCGACTCGGACGTTGCGGTTTCGGTGTGGCACTGGCGCTCGGTACGATTGACCACGCGGCCGCCCACATGGCGCTTGTCGATCTGGTTGCCGATGAAGCCACCGGCCACCGCACCGGCTGCGGTCGCGGCCTTTTTGCCGTTGCCGCCACCGACCTGGTTGCCGAGCAGGCCACCCACCACCGCGCCGACCACGGTACCGCCGACGTTGCCATCACGCTCCGGCAGGCGCTCCTGCACCGTCACGTCCTGGCAGACCTCGTGCGGGGTCTGGGTCGTGGAGGTCTCGCGCACCGGATCGGTGCCGATCACGGTGGCATAGGCCTTCTGCTTCTCGGTGATCGGGTCGACCTTCAGCACATCGGCATATTCCAGCCCGCGCGGCGCCGACGGGTCGAGCTTGTCACCACGTACGCCATCGTCGGTGGCGTTGCCATCGACCAGGCGCGACTCGCCATTGGGGGTTGCGGCGCTGATGGAGTCGGGCGATTTGTCGCCACTCTTCATGAAGGCGGCGGTGGCGATGCCACCAACCAGCAGCGCGCCCGCTGCGACCAGGACAGTTGTAGTTGTGCTTTTCATGACCTGCTCCTTGCGGACCATCCGCAACGTTCTCGGGACAGATTGCAGCATGCGCTGCCTGAACGGAATCTCCACATTTCGTGCTCATTCCTGTAACCCATTCAGCATCGGGAAATGCAGGGCCCGTGATAGCGTTTGCATATTCCCCACGAGGATCCCCGCCATGGCCAACCCGATGCTGCTGCCAGTACTGCAGTGGGCGCGCCGGCTGCGCTACCCCACCCTGTTCAAGCTCACCGCCGGTCTGTTCGTGCTGACGCTGTTCATCCCGGACCCGATCCCGTTCATCGATGAGCTGGTGCTGGGCTTCGGCACGCTGCTGCTGGCCAACTGGAAGAGCCGCAATGCCACCACGCCACCGCCGCTGGAACAGCGTTGAGCGTGCTGATCGACAGCCACTGTCATCTCGACGCGAGCGCGTTCGACCCTGACCGTGCCGCGGTGATCGAGCGGGCGCAGGCCGTGGGTGTACGCCAACAGGTGGTGCCAGCGGTCACCGCTGCCAGCTGGCCGAAACTGCGCGAGGTCTGCCAGCAGGCGCCCGGGCTGTACCCGGCCTTCGGCCTGCACCCGATGTTCCTGGCCGATCACCAGCCTGGGCACCTGCCACTGCTGCGCCAGTGGATCGAGCGCGAACGCCCTTGCGCGATCGGCGAATGCGGGCTGGACTTCTTCGTCGAAGGACTGGATGCCGAGGCTCAACAGGCATATTTCATCGGCCAATTGGAACTGGCCCGTGAGTTCGAGCTGCCGGTGATCGTGCACGCGCGACGCGCGGTGGATGCGGTGATCGCCGCGATCCGCCGCATCGGCGGCCTGCGCGGCGTGGTGCACAGTTTTTCCGGCAGCCCCCAACAGGCCGCGCAACTGCACAGGCACGGCTTCCTGCTGGGTCTTGGCGGTCCGCTGACCTACGAGCGGGCGCAGCGCCTGCAACGGCTGGTACGCGGGATGCCGCTGGAGCAGCTGCTGCTGGAAACCGACGCGCCCGACCAGCCCGACGCAGGGGTCCGCGGCCAGCGCAACGAACCGGCACGGTTGGCAACCATTGCCAGGCACGTGGCCGCGCTGCGCGGAATGGAGCTGGAGGCCCTGGCACAGGCCACGACAGAGAATGCGCGGCGGCTGTTCGCGCTGCCGGCAACGTAAAGGCGGGGGCCAACCTTGGCCGGCACGCTGTAACGACCGCGACGAACCCGATGCCGGCCAGCGGCCGGCACTACCGTCACGCGTCGGCGTAGGCCTCTGTCACCTCGGTTTTCGCCTTCTTCGGCTCCAGCAGCATCTCCAGCGCCTTGCCCACCGCCGCAAAGGCGAACGCGCCGGTGATGTGGGTCGCCGCGCCCAGACCGGCGCCGCAGTCCAGCTTCAACGCCGCATCGGCACCCAGGTTCGGACGAATGCCGCAGACGCTGCCATCGGCCTGCGGGTACTTCACATTCTCCAACGAATACACCGCCGGCACGCCGAAATAGCGCTTGGCGTTCTTCGGGAAGTTGAACTCGCTGCGCAGCTTCTTGCGGATCAGCGCCAGCATGGCGTCGTGCTCGGTGCGCGAGACATCGCGGATACGTACCAGGGTCGGGTCGGTGCGGCCACCGGCAGCGCCGACGGTCAGCAGCGGCAGCTTGCGGCGACGACACCAGGCGATCGTCTCGACCTTGACCCGGAAGCTGTCGCAGGCGTCGATCACCAGATCGAACCCGCGGTCCAGCAGCTGAGCCATGTTGGACATCGTCAGGAATGCCTGCACGGCGTCGACGTCGATCCCCGGGTTGATCGCACGGCAGCGCTCGGCCATCGCCTCGGCCTTGTTGCGCCCGTAATTGCCTTCCATCGCCGGCAGCTGCCGGTTGGTGTTGGACACGCAGATGTCGTCGGCATCGATCAGGGTCAGATGACCGACCGCCGAACGGGCCAGCGCCTCCACCACCCACGAGCCGACGCCGCCCATGCCGACCACCACCACGCGACTGCCCTGCAGGCGCTCGAGCGCACCCACGCCATACAGCCGTTCGATGCCGGCGAAGCGTTGTTTGACCTGTTCGTTCATCGGGCTATTTTAACGTGCAGCTGCCAGCGCCCAAAGCACGCCGGCGTTGAACCCACCGTTGCACGCCCGGAGGCCGCATGAACGCCAGCCCGCCCCGCCGCCTGTCCCCTGCCCATCGCTACCTGTTCGTACTGTGCCTGGGCCTGCTGATCGGCCTGGTCGCCACGGTAATGGTGGGACGCGCCCTGCAGGCGCGTCGCGACACGTTCCCGGACAGCCTGATGCAGGTGATGCAGCGGCAGTCGCAGCTGCTGCAGCAGGCTCAGCAGCAGAACCGCTGCAGCCTGGCCGACAGCGTGCCGCGGCTGCAGGCACTACGCCTGTTGTCCAATGACCTGGACCTGGCGTTCCCCGGGCTGAAGGACAGCACGCAGTTCCAGCAGCACGCCAGCCGACTTCGCGGCAACCTCAACACTGCGCTGGCTGCACCGCCAGGCGACTGCAGGGCCTTGGCCCAGCTCGTGGAAACGCTGCAGGCCGATTGCCGGGCCTGCCACCAGGATTTCCGCTGAGGCGCGTTCATCCTGCAGCCGGGCATCGGGTGCGTGGTTGGCGCGTTGTTCACGTTCAAAGGGAGAGGATTCGTCCACCCTGCTGCATGACGCAGTACCACCCAACATACCCGCCTTCACGGCCAGGAGACGCCCCATGAAGATCCAGCTCATCGCCGCCAGCGCCATCGCTACCCTCGCGCTGGCCGGTTGTGCCACCTCGCCCGGTTACAGTGGCGGTGGTTACAACAACGGCTACAACAACGGCGGCTACGGCAACAACGGCGGCTACAACCAGGGCCGCTGCGCGGACTGTGGCATCGTCACCCGCATCAACACCGTGCCCTCGGGCCGCACCGCGCCCAGCGCGACCGGCGCGATCCTCGGCGGCATCGTTGGCGCCGTGGCCGGCCATGAAATCTCCGACCACACCGGTGGCAGCCGTGGCAACAAGAACATTGCCGCCGCTGCAGGCGCAGTCGGTGGCGCCCTGGCCGGCAACCAGATCCAGAAGAATGTGACCAGCGATACCTACGACATCAGCGTGCGCATGGATGATGGTCGCACCATCGTGGTCAACCAGCGTGACCTGGGTGGCATCCGTGAGAACACCTATGTGCGCGTGGTCAACGGCAAGGTCATCCTGCGCTGACCTGCAGCGGGCCAAAGGCAAAGAAAAAGGCCCGCTTGCGCGGGCCTTTTTTCATGCCGACGGACGGCAAGTGTTACATCGGCTGGACCTTGTCGGCCTGCAGGCCCTTCTGGCCCTGCACGACTTCAAAGCTCACACTCTGGCCTTCCTTGAGGCTCTTGAAGCCCTGGGTCTCGATGGCGCGGAAGTGCACGAACACGTCCTCGCCATTCTGCCGGCTGATGAAGCCGAAGCCCTTCGCATCATTGAACCACTTTACGGTACCGGTCTCGCGATCAGCCATCTCACTAACTCCCTTTGACTCTCTCTTGTTGTTGGAAACGCCTGGTGGGCGGCTGACAAGCAAGGGGGAAGCGAGGTGCATCGATGCAGCGGATCGGGAAGATCTTGCTTCATCAGGCCACGATCCACGGTGACCTTGCCAAGCTCAGCGACTGCAACTTAACCCGGCCAAAACGAAAAAGCAACTGGCAAAATCTTTCACTGTCAACCCCAAAACGGACTCCATACGGGACAGCATGGGACTCTCATTCATCTTGTATCTGCTAGCGGTCATTTTTGTCCTGATAGGCATCGCCGGCATCATCCTGCCGGCCCTCCCGGGCATCCCGCTGGTGTTCATCGGACTGCTGCTGGCCGCCTGGGCCGACGGCTTCGCCCACGTCGGCTGGCCCACCCTGGTCGCGCTCGGGGTACTGACCCTGCTTTCGCTGCTGGTGGACGTGCTGGCCACGGTTGTCGGCGCGCAGCGTGTCGGCGCCAGCCGCAAGGCGCTGTGGGGAACCTTCGTCGGCAGCATCGTCGGCCTGTTCTTCATGCCCATCGGCCTGTTCGCGGGACCGCTGGTCGGTGCCCTGCTCGGCGAGTACTGGCACACCCGCGAACTCGGCCGCTCAACCAAGGTCGGCCTGGCCACCTGGCTCGGCATCCTGCTTGGCCTGGCACTGAAACTGGCGGTTGTGATCGCGATGCTGGGCCTGTTCGCGTTCGCCTGGTTCTTCTGAGCCACCTGGCCTTCACGCCACGCGCACGCTGTGACCGTGCATAAACCATGGGGCTGGCCGCGATCCGGCACAGCCGCCACACTGTGTGATTCCCGAATTCATCGAAGGGCCTGCTGCAATGACCCTCCCCACGCTGTTTCCCCGTCTGGCGCCGCTGGCGCTTGCCCTGGCCAGTGCACCGCTGGCTGCGCAGGAGTTCGCGCCTACCGCCGATGCCTCACCGGCCGCCTGCGCGGCAATTACCACCGACGCGGCCCGGCTGGCCTGCTATGACCGCCTGTTCGGGCATACCCCGGAGGCTACCGCCGCCGCTGATGCTGCCGCCGAAGCGGCTGCGCAGGCCCGCCGCGAAGAACGGCAGACCGCGCGCGTGAGCCAGGGCGAGGAAAAGCTGCGCGAGCGGGTGAGCGACCTGTTCCGCCCGGCGACGCCGGACAGCGCGCTGGCCAACGCCGGCCGCGGTTCGCTGCTGGACAGCCGCTGGGAACTGGCCGAGGACTCCAAGCTGGGGCCGTTCCAACTGCGCGCCTACAAGCCGGTGTACCTGCTGCCCGCCTTCTGGACCAGCGATCGCAACACCATGCCGCACTCGCCGAACCCGGCCAACAGCGTGACCACTCCGCAGGTACTCGACAGTGCCGAGCTGAAGTTCCAGATCAGCTTCAAGACCAAGATCGTCGAGAACCTGTTCGGCGACAACGGCGACATCTGGGCCGGCTACACCCAGAGTTCGCGCTGGCAGGCTTACAACGGCGAGGATTCGCGCCCGTTCCGCGAAACCAATTACGAGCCGGAAGTGATGATGGTGTTCCGCAACGGCTACTCGATCGGTGGCTGGCGCGGGCGCATGACCGGCATCGCGCTGAACCACCAGTCCAATGGCCGCGCCGACCCGCTGTCACGCAGCTGGAACCGGGTCATGCTCAACATCGGCCTGGACCGCGAGAACTGGGCGCTGGTGCTGCGTCCCTGGTACCGCATTCCCGAAAGCCGCAGCGAAGACAACAATCCGGACATCGAGGATTACATGGGTCGCGGCGACGCCACCCTGACCTGGAACCGCAATGGGCATGAGGTCTCGCTGATGGCGCGCCATTCACTGCGCACCGGAAGCCGTTCGCACGGTGCGCTGCAGCTGGACTACGGCTTCCCGATCAGCAACCTGCTGCGTGGCCATGTGCAGGTCTTCGACGGCTACGGCGAAAGCCTGATCGACTACAACCACAAGGCCACCTATGTGGGTGTGGGCGTGTCTCTGCTGGAGTGGTTCTGATGGACGTGACGATCTGGCACAACCCGGCCTGCAGCAACTCGCGCGGCGCACTGAAGCTGATCCGCGATGCGGGCTTCGAGCCGGTGGTGATCGACTACCTGGGCAACCCGCCGGACGCAGCCACGCTGCGCCAGGTACTGGCCGAATCCCGGCTGCACGCACAGGAACTGGTACGCAGCAAGGAGGCGCTGTTCGCCGAACTGGGCCTGGACGGCGCCGACGACGCCACGCTGCTGGCGGCGATGAGCGAACACCCCCGTTTGATCAATCGCCCCGTGGTGCGCACGGCCAAGGGCACGCGGCTGTGCCGCCCACCGGAAACAGTGCTGGAGATCCTGTAACCCGAAAAAGGGGACGGAGGGAATTAAGTCGTTTGTGCACAAACGACTTAATTCCCTCCGTCCCCTTTTTTGGTTACCGCCAGTCGGTGATGCCTTCGCGGCGGTAGACCTCGGCGAACGCCGGACGCGCCTTCATCGAGGTGGCATGCGCCTTGAGCACCGGCCAGGTGTCACTGGGCCTGGGCATGTTGCGCGACCAGCGCATCAGCATCACCAGCATGTAGTCGACCACGCAGGGCGTGGCGCCCAGCAGGTACGGGCCGTGCGCCTGCAGGTGAGCGGCAACGTGCTGCCAGGCCGCTTCGAGCCGCTGACGCGCCCTCTCGCGGCTGGCCTCGACGTTCGCCTGGCCGGCCATTTCATGCGGATAGAACCAGGCCCGATAGGCCGGCTGCAGCGTATTGGCACACCAGAACATCCAGCGGTAGGCATCGCCACGCTGCGGCGTGCCCGGCACCGGGAGCAGGCCGGCCTCCGGGTGGCGATCGGCCAGGTACAGGGCGATGGCCGCCGCTTCGGTCAGTACCAGGCCATCGATCAACAGTGTCGGCACCACACCGGCCGGATTGAGCGCCAGGTACTGCGCCGACTTGTGCTCGCGCGCGTCGAAATCCAGCAGCACCAGTTCATGCTCGATGCCGAGCTCGATCAGCAGCCAGTGCACGACCAGCGCGGCGGTACTGGTCGAACCATACAGCGTGGTGCTCATGCGGAAGATCCTGTGCGGGTGGATCAGCCGATTATGCGCCCACGCGCGCGATCATTGCTCAGCCGCAGCTGCTCATGCAGGAATCCCGGCGCTCGCCACAGGACATCATCGGCGCGCGCATCGCGCAGTCGTGCGTCTTCAGTTCGCAGGCACGGCGCAGGTCCGGATTGTCCACGTCCTTGCAGCGCTTGTCCGGCGCCGGCACCACCTGCTGCTCGCAGTTGCTCTGGCGGCTGCCGAGGGAGTCATTCTGCGCCATGCAGCTGCGATAGCCGGCCTGGCACTGCACGCGGCATTGCGCCGATGCCGGGAAATCCGCGCCTTCGTACGACGCCGGGGTGCTGCAACCGGCCAGGGCCAGCAGCACGCCTACCACGATGAACCGATGCAGGGCCATGGACACGTCCTGTGCGAGGGTGTTCCGACCGTAGCAGAACAACCGCTACCGGAACATCAATATTTTTGCCCACACAACAACGGCGCCACAGGGGCGCCGTTGTCTGGTCCGGGATGGAGGGCTTACTCCACAACCACCGGAATCTTGCCGATGCGGGCCTGCCATTCGCGCGGGCCGGTCTTGTGCACCGATTCGCCGGTGGAATCCACCGCCACGGTCACGGGCATGTCCTGCACGGTGAACTCGTAGATCGCTTCCATGCCCAGGTCGGCGAAACCAACGACCTTGGCCGCCTTGATCGCCTTGGACACCAGGTAGGCCGAACCACCAACGGCCATCAGGTAGGCCGACTTGTGCTTCCTGATCGCCTCGATGGCGGCCGGGCCGCGCTCGGCCTTGCCGACCATGCCCAGCAGGCCGGTCTGCGCCAGCACCTGCTCGGTGAACTTGTCCATGCGGGTCGCCGTGGTCGGGCCGGCCGGGCCCACCACTTCGTCGCGCACCGGATCGACCGGGCCGACGTAATAGATGAAGCGGCCCTTCAGGTCGACCGGCAGTTCCTCGCCCTTGTTGAGCATGTCGACCATGCGCTTGTGCGCGGCATCGCGGCCGGTCAGCAGCTTGCCGTTGAGCAGCAGGGTCTGGCCCGGCTTCCAGCTGGCCACGTCTTCCGGGGTGATCGTGTCCAGGTCCACCCGGGTGCCCTTGGACGCGTCATAGGTCAGCTTCGGCCAGTCTTCCAGCGACGGCGGGTCCAGCATCACCGGGCCACTGCCATCCAGGGTGAAGTGCGCATGGCGGGTTGCGGCGCAGTTCGGGATCATCGCCACCGGCAGGTTGGCCGCATGGGTCGGATAGTCGTTGATCTTGATGTCCAGCACAGTGGTCAGGCCGCCCAGGCCCTGCGCGCCGATGCCCAGCGCATTGACCTTCTCATACAACTCCAGGCGCAGCTCCTCGATGCGGTTGGAGGCACCACGGGCCTGCAGCTCGGTGATGTCGATCGGTTCCATCAGCGCCTCCTTGGCCAGCAGCATCGCCTTCTCGGCGGTGCCACCGATGCCGATGCCGAGCATGCCCGGCGGGCACCAGCCGGCGCCCATGGTCGGCACGGTCTTCAGCACCCAGTCGACGATGGAGTCGGACGGGTTGAGCATGGCGAACTTGGTCTTCGCTTCCGAACCACCGCCCTTGGCGGCAACGATGACGTCGACCTTGTTGCCCGGCACCACCTTGACGTTGACCACGCCCGGGGTGTTGTCCTTGGTATTGATCCGCTTGCCGGCCGGATCAGCCAGCACCGAGGCGCGCAGCTTGTTGTCCGGATGCATGTAGGCGCGGCGAACGCCCTCATTGGCCATGTCTTCCACGCCCATGGTGGCGTCATCCCAACGCACGTCCATGCCGATTTCCAGGAACACGGTGACGATGCCGGTGTCCTGGCAGATCGGGCGGTGGCCTTCGGCGCACATCCGCGAATTGATCAGGATCTGGGCCATCGCTTCCTTCGCGGCCGGCGACTCCTCGCGCTCGTACGCGGCGGCGAGGTTCTTGATGTAGTCGACCGGGTGGTAGTACGAGATGTACTGCAGCGCGTCGGCGATGGACTGGATGAGGTCTTCCTGCTTGATCGATGTCACGGCTTGCTCGCTTGCTCGAGGCTGGCGGGGGTAATCCGCCCATTTTACCCCCTCCCCCGGCCCCGGGGTGGTCGTGCTGGCCGCTGGCCGGCAAGATTCCCCCGACGCTCTGTCACGCCACGCGCCACTGCGGCGTCCTTGCCCACATGAACGCCGAAACCGTTTTCCAGACCCACCGCCCGCGCCTGATGGCGCTGGCCTATCGCCTGCTCGGCAGCCGCGCCGACGCCGAAGACGTGGTCCAGGACGCCTGGCTGCGCTGGTCCGGCGCCGATCCTGCCGGCGTCCGCGATGCAGAGGCCTGGCTGGTCACCACCACCACCCGGCTCGGCCTGGACCGGCTGCGAGCGGCCAGGCGCGAGCGTGTCCACTATGTCGGCCCATGGCTGGCCGAACCGCTGGCCGTCACCCTGGAGCCGGACCCGGCGCCCGGTCCGGCCCAGCTGCATGCGCTGGCCAACGACGTCTCGGTCGCCTTCCTGACCCTGCTCGAACAGCTCGGCCCCGAGGAACGCGCCGCGTTCCTGCTGAAGGAGGCCTTTGACCACGACTACCGCGAAATCGCCGACCTGATCGGGCACAGCGAAGCCAACTGCCGGCAACTGGTGCATCGCGCCCGGCAGCGGTTGCAGGCCGGGCGGCCGCGCTTCAACGCCGACGCCAGCCAGCACCGGCAGCTGCTGGCGCGCTTCATGGATGCCTCGCAGCGCGGCGACAGCGAGGCGATCCAGGCCCTGCTGCACGCCAACGCGCAACTGGTCTCCGACGGTGGCGGCGTGGTTACCGCCGCGATCCGCCCGCTGCTGGGCGCCGAGCGCATCGGCCGCCTGTTCTGGGCCATCGCCCGCCGCGGCGCGGTGCATCCGGCGCAGCTGGGCTACGTCAACGGCGAACCGGCGATCCTGCGCTTCCAGGGCGACCGCCTGCACTCGTTCACCACCATCGAAGTGGTCGATGGCCGCATCGCCAACGTGTACAGCGTGCTGAATCCAGAAAAATTGCCGAAGGTTGTCACGCACCGCAACGCTGCGGCGTCCTTGTGATGAAGGCGGCCATCGTGGCCGCCGTGGAGCCCACGATGTCCGATCACACCTCCCCCCGCGTCCCCTACACCCGCCTGGCCGCCGAGGCCTTCAAGGGCCTGCTGGCCACCAGCCAGGCGGTGCATGACAGCTCGATTGATCCGACCCTGATGGAACTGGTGTTCCTGCGCGTGTCGCAGCTCAACGGCTGCGGCTACTGCATGGACATGCACGGCACGGCGCTGCGCAAGGGCGGCATCGAGCCGCGCAAGCTGGACACCCTGCCCGCCTGGCACGAAAGCCGCTTCTTCGATGCGCGCGAACGTGCGGCGCTGGGCTGGGCCGAGGCGCTGACCCGGCTGACCGACGGTGCGCCGTCGCAGGCGACGTTCGATGCATTGGCGCCGCACTTCGATGAGAAGGGCATCAGTGACCTGAGCATGGGCATTGCGGTGATCAATGCCTGGAACCGGCTGGGTGCGGGGCTGCTGCCGCCGCTGCCGTAACGGGGGGCTGGCCGGGCTGCCGCCCGGCACCCGCAGAGGCAACAACCAGAGCAACATCAAAAGCCGGCGCTACTGTGGGTTGGCGGGGTGGATCAGGTCGCAGGGGACGCTGCAAGTACGTCCATGTAAGCTCGGTCGCCGCATCCATGCGGCTCACGCCCCTGCGACCTGACCCACCCCGCCTTCGATAGTTCACTGGAGCTGCTGGTAGGTGTCGACCGTGGTCGACACGGTCGATCCACGCCGTGCATGGATACGGGAGGGTCAGATCCCTTTGTGTGGCAAAGGGATCTGACCCCGGTGCCGGCCACACGGCTGCACTGACCCCATCTGCACGTATCAGGCGCGCACAATACGCGCATGCCTGCTTCCCCCACCGCTGGCGCTGCCGCCGCGAAGAAACCCAGCCTGCGCCAGCGCTTCAGGGCGATGCGCAATCTGCCCCCTTTCCTGCGCATGGTCTGGAAGACCAGTCCGGCGCTGACCCTGGCCAGCCTGGGGCTGCGCCTGATCCGTGCCCTGCTGCCGGTGGCGATGCTGTACGTCGGCAAGTTGATCATCGACAGCGCCCTGCACCTGAGCCAGCACGATGCCGGCTACCCGCCGCTGGGCGAGGCGCTGTCCAGCGGCCTGCTCAATCCACTGCTGGGCCTGCTGGCACTGGAATTCGGCCTGGCCATCGCCTCGGACCTGCTCGGCCGGCTGGTCAGCTACGCCGACGCTCTGCTTTCCGAACTGTTCGCCAACGCCACCAGCATCCGCCTGATGGAACACGCCGCGACGCTGGACCTGGAGGATTTCGAAGACCCGGACCTGCAGGACAAGCTGGACCGTGCGCGGCGCCAGACCATGGGCCGGATGAACCTGATGAGCCAGCTGTTCGGCCAGGTGCAGGACGCGATCACCGTGGCCAGCCTCGCCGTCGGCCTGCTGGTCTACGCGCCGTGGCTGATCCTGCTGCTGGCGCTGGCACTGGTGCCGGCCTTCATCGGCGAATCGCACTTCAACGCGGCCGGCTACAGCCTCAACTTCCAGTGGACGCCCGAGCGCCGCCAGCTCGACTACCTGCGCCAGCTGGGCGCCAGCGTGGAAACGGCCAAGGAAGTGAAGATCTACAACCTGCACCGCTTCCTGGTGGAGCGCTACCGGCGCCTGTCGGTGGCATTGTTCCAGGCCAACCGCGCCCTGGCACGGCGCCGCGCGTTCTGGGGCACGCTGCTGGCTGCGCTGGGCACGCTGGGGTATTACACCGCCTACGCCTACATCGCATGGCGCACGGTGCGCGGGGACTTCTCGATCGGCGACCTGACCTTCCTCGCCGGCAGCTTCCTGCGCCTGCGCCAGCTGCTGGAAGGCCTGCTGATCGGCTTCTCGCAGGTGGCCAGCCAGGCGCTGTACCTGGATGACCTGTTCTCGTTCTTCCAGATCCAGCCGGAAATCCACTCGCGCGATGGGGCCGTGCGCGTGCCGCAACCGATCCGCCAGGGCTTCGTATTCGAGAACGTCGGCTTCCGCTACCCCGATGCCGAACAGTGGGCGGTGCGCCATCTGGATTTCCAGCTGCACGCCGGCGAAGTGCTGGCCCTGGTCGGCGAGAACGGCGCCGGCAAGACCACCCTGGTGAAGCTGCTGGCGCGGCTGTACGAACCGGACGAAGGCCGCATCCTGCTCGACGGCCGCGACCTGCGCGATTACGACCTGGATGACCTGCGCGCCAACCTCGGGGTGATCTTCCAGGACTTCGTGCGCTACAACCTCAGCGCCGGCGAGAACATCGGCGTCGGCCAAGTCGAGGCGATGGACGACCAGGCACGCATCGCTGACGCGGCGCGACGCGGCATGGCCGAGGAAGTCATCGACGACCTGCCCGGCGGCTATGACCAGCAGATCGGCCGCCGCTTCAAGCAGGGCGTGGACCTGTCCGGTGGCCAATGGCAGAAGATCGCCATTGCCCGCGCATGGATGCGCAATGCGCAGGTGATGATCCTGGATGAGCCAACGGCAGCGCTGGATGCCCGCAGTGAGTTCGAGGTGTTCCAGCGGTTCAGGGAACTGGCGGATAATCGCACCGCAGTACTGATTTCCCACCGTTTTTCCTCGGTACGCATGGCCGACCGCATCCTGGTGCTGGCCGATGGCCGGATCGAGGCCAGCGGCACCCATGCGCAGCTGATGGCGCAGGGCGGCCGCTATGCCGAGCTGTTCGAGCTGCAGGCGGCGGGTTACCGCTGAGAACGCCTCTCGTTCCGCCCAATGAGAACTTGTCTCATTTGAGATAGAATCACCCCGACGACTTTCGATAGATACGCCCATGTCCTCCGCTTTCGGCGCCGAAACGGTGCTTGAGGTCCGTCACTGGACCGATGCCTACTTCAGCTTCACCACCACCCGCGACAGCGGTTTCCGCTTCGAGAACGGCCAGTTCGTGATGATCGGCCTGGAAACCGAGGCGCGACCGCTGCTGCGCGCCTATTCCATTGCCAGTGCCAACTGGGAAGAACAACTGGAGTTCTTCAGCATCAAGGTGCAGGACGGCCCGCTGACCTCGCGCCTGCAGCACATCAAGCCGGGCGACAAGGTACTGGTCGGCAAGAAGCCCACCGGCACCCTGCTGATCAGCGACCTGCATCCCGGCAGGAACCTGTACCTGCTGGGCACCGGCACCGGCCTGGCGCCGTGGCTGTCGGTCATCAAGGACCCGGAAACCTACGAGCGCTTCGAGAAGGTGATCCTCTGCCACGGCGTGCGCTACGAGAAGGACCTGGCCTATCGCGATTACTTCGAGAAGGAACTGCGTGAGCACGAGTTCCTCGGCGAAATGATCGGCGACAAGCTGCTGTACTACCCGGCCGTCACCCGCGAGCCGTTCGCCAACCAGGGCCGCCTGACCCAGCTGATGGAGAGCGGCGAGATGCAGCGCACCCTCGGCCTGCCGGAACTGAGCCCGGAAAACGACCGCGCGATGATCTGCGGCAGCCCGCAGATGCTGGCCGACCTTCGCACCGTGCTCGATGCCCGGGGTTTCCAGGTTTCGCCGCGCATCGGCCAACCGGGCCACTACGTGTTCGAACGCGCGTTCGTCGAGAAATAACCCATCGCATCTGTAGAGCCGAGCCCGCGCTCGGCTTGCGCGCGGCGCGCGCTCTCGGAGTCAGCCGGAAAAGCAGCCGAGCGTGGGCTTGGCTCTACAGCAGCGCTTCGATCGCGCTGCGCAACTGCTCCGGCCGGGTGGTGGGCGCATGCCGCGACACCACCTGCCCCTGGCGATCGACCAGGAACTTGCTGAAATTCCACTTGATGCGGGCACTGCCGAGCAGGCCACGCTTTTCGTGCGTCATCCAGGCCCACAACGGATCAGCGCCCTCGCCGTTGACCTCGATCTTCTCCGACAGCGGAAAGCTGACCGGATAGTCCAGCGAACAGAACTGCCGGATCTGCGCCGCGTCCCCCGGCTCCTGCGCACCGAACTGGTTGCACGGGAAGCCGATCACCACCAGGCCGCGTTCGCGGTAGTCCTGCCACAGCTGTTCCAGCCCGGTGTACTGCGGGGTGAACCCACAGCGGCTGGCAACGTTCACCAGCAGCAACGGGTGGCCCTGATAACGGGCCAGCGCCTGCGGCTGGCCGTCGAGGTCACGGAAGCTGAAATCGTAGGCGCTGGTCATGAGGGCGGGCCGTGGGCGGTGAATGCATGGTACCCGCGCCCGGAGCCGGCAACATGCCTTTTGACACAAGTGCGGGCGCCGCCGGCCGGGTTACCCTCGGGCCCTTGTTTGCCTTACCGGAGTTCCTGCCTTGACCACCCGCCTTGCCCTTGCCGTGGCCATGTCCCTCGGCCTTGCCCTGCCCGCCTTCTCGGCCGGCGCCGTCACCCCGGCTGCCAGCACCCATGCCCAGCAGGCCAATCCGTTCTTTGCCGAAAGCCCGCTGCCCCTGCATTATCCGCAGTTCGACAGGATCAAGGACAGCGACTTCGCCCCGGCCTTCGACGCCGGCATGGCGCAGCAGCTGAAGGAAGTGGAGGCCATCGCCAACAACAAGGCCAAGCCGACCTTCGACAACACCATCATCGCCCTGGAAAAGAGCGGTGACATCCTCGACCGTGCGACCACCGTGTTCTTCAGCCTGGTCGGTGCCGATACCAATGACACCCGCAAGAAGCTGCAGGCCGACTACTCGGCGAAGTTCGCCGCGCACAGCGATGCGATCGCGCTGAACGGCAAGCTGTTCGCCCGCATCCAGGCGCTGTACGACACCCGCGGCCAGCTGGGCCTGGACGCCGAAGGCGTACGCCTGGTCGAGAAGTACTACGACAACTACGTGCGCGCCGGTGCCAAGCTGTCCGAAGCCGACAAGGCCAAGCTGAAGGAGATGAACGCCGAGCTGGCCAACCTGGGTACCAAGTTCAGCCAGAACGTGCAGTCGGAAGTGAACGCTTCGGCGATCACTGTCGACGACGTCAAGGAGCTGGACGGCCTGTCCAAGGAGCAGATCGCCGCCGCCGCCGAAGCTGCCAAGGCCCGCGGCCAGGACGGCAAGTACGTGATCACCCTGCTCAACACCACCGGCCAGCCGCCGCTGACCAACCTGGCCAACCGCGCCCTGCGCCAGAAGATATACGAAGCGTCGGTCAGCCGTGGCAGCCGTGGCGGTGAGTTCGACAACACCGCGCTGGTCTCGCGCATCATGCAGCTGCGTGCCGACAAGGCCAAGCTGATGGGCTTCCCGAACTTCGCGGCCTACAACCTGACCAACCAGACCGCGAAGACCCCCGAAGCGGTCAACGCGATGCTGGGCAAGCTGGCTCCGGCCGCCGTGGCCAACGCCAAGCGCGAAGCTGCCGACCTGCAGGCGATGATCGACCAGGAACAGAAGGCGGCCGGCAAGCCGACGTTCAAGCTGGAACCGTGGGACTGGGCCTTCTACAGCGAGAAGGTGCGCCAGGCCAAGTACAACTTCGACGAGTCGCAGCTGAAGCCGTACTTCGAAATGAAGAACGTGCTGGAGAACGGCGTGTTCCATGCCGCCAACCTGGAATTCGGCCTGACCTTCAAGCAGCGCACCGACCTGCCGGTCTATCACGATGACGTCACCGTCTACGACGTGTTCGATGCCGACGGCAGCCAGCTGGCGATCTTCATCTTCGACCCGTATGCACGCGCCTCCAAGCGCGGTGGTGCGTGGATGAACTCCTACGTCTCGCAGTCCAAGCTGACCGGCTTCAAGCCGGTGGTCGCCAACCACCTGAACATCCCGAAGCCGCCGGCCGGCCAGCCGACCCTGCTGACCTGGGATGAGGTGAACACCACCTTCCACGAGTTCGGCCACGCCCTGCACGGCATGTTCTCCAACGTGAAGTACCCGTACTTCTCGGGCACCTCGGTGCCGCGTGACTTCGTCGAGTTCCCCTCGCAGGTCAACGAGATGTGGGCTGACAACCCGGTCATCCTGAAGAACTACGCCAAGCACTACCAGAACGGTTCGGCGATGCCGCAGGCGCTGCTGGACAAGGTGCTGGCGGCGGCCAAGTTCAATCAGGGCTTCGCCACCACCGAGTACCTGGGTGCGGCCATGCTGGATCAGCGCTGGCACCAGATCGGCCCGGACCAGGTGCCGGCAGCCAAGGACGTGATGGCCTTCGAGCGCGCCGCACTGGAGAAGGACGGCATCTACTACGCTCCGGTTCCGCCGCGTTACAGGACCCCGTACTTCAGTCACATCATGGGCGGCTATTCGGCCGGCTACTACGCCTACATCTGGTCGGAAGTGCTTGATGCCAACACCCAGAAGTGGTTCAAGGACAATGGCGGCCTGAGCCGCAAGAACGGCGACCACTTCCGTGCCACCCTGCTGTCCAAGGGCGGCAGCGTCGACGCGATGCAGCTGTTCCGCGATTTCGCCGGCCACGAGCCGCAGATCGAACCGCTGCTGGAAAAGCGTGGCCTGACCGGCGCCGGCAACTGATCGCCTGCGCGCTAGCGTGAAACGAAAACCGCCCGGGAGACCGGGCGGTTTTTTTGTTGTGGTTGGGGTCAGAGCCCTTTTCTGTGAAAAGGGATCTGACCCCGGGGTCTCCGACCCCGCGCTGGCTTCATCGCGGCGCCACGTACCCGCCCGGCACGCCTTCCGGCGACAGCACCAGCTGCCACAGCTGCGCATGCCGGCAGCGGAAGGTGGCCATCGACCCGGCCAGGTAGAAGCGCCACATTCGCCGGAAGTGCTCGTCGTAGTGCGCATCCAGCCGCGGCCACGCTGCTTCCACGTTGCGCCGCCATGCCTGCAGGGTCAGGTCGTAGTCGGTGCCGAAGTTGTGCCAGTCTTCCAGCACGAAACGGCCTTCGAACGCCCGGGTGATCTGCGCCGCCGACGGCAGCATTGAGTTGGGAAAGATGTAGCGCGCGATCCACGGATCGGTGCGATGCCGGGAGATGTTGGTGCCGATGGTGTGCAACAGCAGCAGGCCGCGCGGCGACAGGCAACGCTTGGCCACCTCGAAAAAGCCCGCGTAGTTCTTGTCACCGACGTGCTCGAACATGCCGATCGAGAAAATCGCATCGAACGGTTCGTCCAGCTCGCGGTAGTCCTGCAATCGGATCTCGATCGGCAGGCCCGCGCACAGGTTCCGCGCGAACTCGGCCTGCTCCTGCGAAATCGTCACGCCGACGCCACTCACACCGTAGCGCTCAGCGGCGAACTTCAGCGCTTCGCCCCAACCGCAGCCAATGTCCAGCACGCGCTGGCCCGGGCGCAGGCCCAGCTTTCGGCAGACCAGGTCGAGCTTGGCTTCCTGTGCGGCGTCGAGATCATCGGCGTTGCGCCAATAGCCGCAGCTGTAGACCAGGCGCTGGCCGAGCATGGCCTGGTAGAGATCGTTGCCCAGGTCGTAATGACGGCGCCCGACCTCGTAGCTGCCCTGCCCCGCCTGCAGGTTGAACAGGCGCGCCTTCAGCGCATCGGCCACTTCGCGCCAGCCGTGCACCCGTTCATCCAGGTGCGCCTGCATCAGGTGGGCGAGGAATTCATCCAGGACGTTCGCATCCCACCACCCTTCCATGTAGCTCTCGCCCAGGCCGAGCGAGCCTTGGCCCATGACCCGCGCGAAGAAGCGCGGGTCATGCACCTGGATGTCCTGAGGCTGGGTACCGCCGATGCGGACCCCGGCTTCGTGGAGCAGGCCGGCGACCCGCTCCTGCAACCCTGTATCCACGTCACCTCCTCGACTGCGGTCAACCGCGTGCGAACAGCTCCACGTAGTCCTTGGCCACGTGCGGCAACAGCACCGCCGCCGGTACATCGGCGGTCTGGGTGCCGTCCGAGTATGGACCCACCTGGTACGGAGGGAAAACAAAGCGCAGCGCGGTGATCTGCCCCTTGTCGTCGGTCAGTGGCTGGAACTGGCTGAAATTGTCGGCCTGCGGGCCAGTACCGTCGGCGATCATGCGCGATGCGTTGCGCAGCGATTCCTGCAGTTGGGCCGGGTCCATGTCCTCGCCGCTGAGCCGCGTGGCCACGCGTTCGCGCAGCTGGTCGGCGACGAACTCACTGATCACTTTCCAGCCCTTGGCATCGGCCACCAGCTTGTCGGCGCTGAGCATCTGCTGCTGCTGCGGCAGCCACACGAAGCGCGCCACCAGCGGTTCGCCATGGGCGCCACCGGTATAGCGGCTGCCATCAGCACTGACCACCACCAGCTGCGGCGTTTCCAGCAGCTTCTCGAAGCTCAGCGACAGCTCGTAGGGCATGGTCGGCTTGTCGTTGCCCAGCCCGTCCAGCGCCTGCTGCAGGTCGCTGCGTGCGCTGGTGGCATAGCTCTGCAGCGCGCGCGCCAGGCCGGGGTAGCGGTCGATACCCGCCGGGTAGCTGATGCCCACCACCTCACGCTCGTTGTTTTCGATCACGTCGCGCAGGTCCAGCGGCGCTTCCGTGGCTGGCGTCTCGCCGGCGGCGGTGGCTTCGGCGGCGGGCGCCGCGTCGGTCACCGGCGTCGGCTCGCTTTCACGCTGGCAACCGGCCAGCAACAGCACGCCCACCACGCCGGCCAGCACGCTGACGTGCAGTGGCCGGTTGTTTCCAATCTTCATCGGGATCCCCTGTTCATGTTTGTACATCATCGCCTGCCATGGCTGAAGCGTGGCCCGCTGGCACTCAGCCAACGAGCAGGTCGTGGTACTCCTCGTGCCGCTGCAGGAAAGCCTCGGCGTAGGAACATGCCGGCACCACCTTGTACTTCTGCTCGCGGGCGAAACGCAGTGCCACGCGGGTCAGCTCACCGGCGATGCCACGGCCGGCGATCGGCTCGGGCACCTCGGTGTGGGTGATCACCATGCGCTTGCGCTTGATCTGGTAGTCCAGCACCGCCAGCTGTCCTCGCACACGGGCGGTGAAGCGGTGGTTGGCCAGGTCGTGTTCGACCTCGTAGGCCAGACCGGGGGGCGTGACCGAAGCCATGGAACTGTCTCCTGCGGCGACTGCGTGGATGGTGCGCAGCCGGGCGCCATGATCGCGTGAAGCCTGAACAGGGGCAAGTCCAGTCCATTCACGTCAGTTTTCGCCCTCAAGCTGGAGGGTCGCCGGCCGCTATCGCCTATGGCGGGGTACGGCCAGGCTGGCACGACCCTTGCGACCGTTGATCATGCGCACCACCGTGGAGGCTCCCATGCACGCCAGCGATTCCCATTCCGATACCGACCGCGCCCTGCTGGAGGGCCTGCTGCAACTGGCGGTGGAAGGGCAGACCGAGGATCAGGATTTCCAGCGCATCGGCGAGGAAGTATTCGCCCGCCTGCTGGATACCTACGGCCACACGACCCAGGCCTGAAACCGGATACGCCGGGGCCGGATCCACAGGATCCGACCCCGGCACGCTTCAGCCGCCCAGGCGGAAGGTCGGGTTGGAGAGTTCGCGCAGGAAGTGGTTGAAGATGCTCGGCTGCATGGCCAGCATGAAGATCACGCCGAACGCCGCACCTGCCAGGTGCGCGCTGTGGTTGATGCGGTCGCCGCCGCGCTTGTCCATCCAGATGCTGTAGCCGACGTAGAACGCGGCATAGATGATCGCCGGTGCCGGGATGAAGAACACCAGGATGATCGACCACGGCTTGATCAGGATGAAGGCGAACAGCACCGCCGACACCGCACCGGATGCCCCGAGGCTGAGGTAGTTCGGGTTCTTCTGGTTCTTCAGGTAGCTGGGCAGGATCGAGACCAGCAGCGCGCCGATGTAGAACGCCGGGTAGGTCAGGTAGCTGCCGGTCAGCTGCACCATCACGCTCTCGATGAATCCCCCGAAGAAGAACAGGGTGATCATGTTGAAGATCAGGTGCGACCAGTCGGCGTGGATGAAGCCATAGGTCACCAGCCGGTCGTACTGGCGATGGCGGTCGACGGCCGGCGGCCACAGGATCAGGCGATCGGCCAGCTTGCGGTTGTTGAACGCCATCCACGACAGGATGGCGGTGATGGCGATCAACAGCAGATTGACGGGGGTCATGTCAGGCTCAGGCGCTACGGTAGTTGTCGACCATACGATAGCGTTTCGCGTACCAACCGAAGGCCAACGCCGCGACGAAGGCGAAACCGGCGAAGAAGAACATCAGGAACGCCGCTTCGCTCAGGCCCGTACTGGCAATCCTGTGGGTCACGGCATCGTTGCGCACGGCAGCGTTCGACAGCAGCACCCACAGGTTGCCGATGGTGGTGGTCAGGTTCCAGAAGCTCATCACCACACCCTTCATCGCCTGTGGCGCCTGGCTGTAGGCGAACTCCAGGCCGGTGGCCGAGACCAGCACCTCACCGAAGGTCAGCAGCGCATACGGCAGCATCTGCCAGAAGATCGACATGGCGTTGCCGCCGTCCATCACCACCTGGATGCCGCCGACCACGATCCAGGCCAGGCCGCTGAAGGCGATGCCGGCGGTCATGCGGCGCAGCGCGGTCGGCTCAAAGCCGAAGCGGCGCAGGGCCGGGTACAGCACCAGGTTGTTGAACGGAATCAGGATCATCACCAGCAGCGGGTTCAGCGCCTGCATCTGCGAGGCGGTGAACCAGCTCGGCATCTGCATCTGCTGGCCCTGCAGGACCCAGGTCGAGGCCTTCTGGTCGAACAGCGAGAAGAAAGGCGTGGTCAGCGCGAAGATCACCAGCACGCGCAGCACCGAGCGCACGCCTTCCACGGCTTCGGCCGGATGCTGGCCACGGGCGCGGTCCAGCTGCAACCAGGTACCGCCACCGATGCCGGCGAGGATGGCCACCAGCGCCAGGCACAGGCAGATCACGATGCCCAGCGAGCCGACCAGGCCGAACGAGGCCGCCGCCAGCGCCAGGCCGAGCACGGCGATCACCAGGCCCGGACGGCCCTGGCCGGCCACGCGCGTGGTCAGCGCGGTACGCACCACGTTGGCGAACGAATGCGGATCCTTCGGCGGCAGCGGCACCAGCACGTAGCGCTTGCGGCCCAGCCAGAACACGAAGGTAGCAATGAACATCAGGATGCCCGGGATACCGAACGCCCACTGCGGCCCCCAGTTCTTCAGTGCCAGCGGGATCAGCAGCGAGGCGAACAGCGAGCCGAAGTTGATGATCCAGTAGAAGGCGTCGAAGACGATCTTGGCCAGGTGCTTGTTGCTCTGGTCGAACTGGTCGCCCATGAACGAGGCCACCAGCGGCTTGATGCCACCGGCACCCAGCGCGATCAGGCCCAGGCCGAGGAAGAAGCCCTCGCGGCTGTTCTCGAACAGCGCCAGGCACAGGTGGCCGGCGCAGTAGACCAGGCTGAACCAGAGGATCGTCTGGTACTTGCCGAAGAACCTGTCGGCCAGCCAGCCACCGAGCAGCGGGAAGAAATACACGCCGATCATGAAGCTGTGCATGATGTCCTTGGCTTCACCGGCACGGCCTTCCGCAGTGATTTCCTGCAGCAGCAGCGAGGTGATCAGGAACTGCACCAGGATGTTGCGCATCCCGTAGAAACTGAACCGTTCGCAGGCCTCATTGCCGATGATGTACGGAATCTGGCGCGGCATCTTTCCTTGGCCGGCGATGGGGGCGACTGCGTCGTGGCTCATCCTGTAAGGCATTCCTGCAAAGCGAAAGGCGCAAGGTTACCGGAACCGGGGCTTGCGAAGCACGCTGCAGGGCTGCATGACAACGGTGCCAATCCGTGGCAGGCAGTGCAGGCCCTGCCGGAAGTCACGGCACCTGCACGGCAAAAGCGTAAACTTATCGTTATGCGCCCCCTCGCCCCCGCCCGCCTCCTGCTCAGCTGCCTTGCGCTGTTGCTGGCATTGCAGGCGCAGGCACGACCACAGGCGCCGGCCGCCGTTGCCAGTGAGAGCGAACCTCGGCAGCTGACGGTAGCCGCGCTGGAGCTGCCCAGCCGCGATGACGCGCAATGGAAGCAGCGCCGCGAGCAGGTCGCACAACTGCTGACCGACCTGCAGCCGGACGTGATCTCGGTGCAGCAGGTGCTGCAGCAGCAAGGCCGCAACCCGGCCTGCTGGCTGGCCAGCCGGCTGCGCTACAGCTGCGACTTCGTCACCGCCGACCCACCCAGCCAGCCACTGCGCCATGGCAACGCCATGCTGACCCGGCTGCCGGTGAGCGAGGACGGCGTGACCCTGCTGCATCCTCCCGGCACCTTCAGTGCGGCCGGCATGATGCGGCTGAAGCTGGGCGAGGCGCTGGTCAACATCTATGTGGCGCGGCTGCGCCCGGACCCGGACGAGGCCACTGCCCGCCAACACCAGACCAGCGACCTGATGACCTGGATCGGCGCCACCGCCGAAGGCATGCCGAGCCTGATCGCGGGCGACTTTTCGGCCAGCACGGTGGAGCTGGTGCGGAGCACGCCCGGCTTCCAGCCGGCACGGCGCAATCCCGGCGGCCGCCCCGAGCCGCCTGCGGCCAGTGGCGGCGGCGCCAGTGGCCACGGCTTGGACGTGCTGTTCCAGGTCAAGCACTTCGGCGGCATCCGCCAGCAGCCGATCCTGCTGCCCGCCGACGGCGACCTGCCCGGACTGCGCCTGGGCGTGTTGGCAACCCTGCGCCTGCAGGACGCTACGGCCACGGCGGAATAGGTCGTGCCGGGATCCTGCAACAGAAAAGGCCGGGGTCTCCCCCGGCCTTTCCACTCATCCCGTCGCCGCGATCAGGCGATCGCTTCCTGGTAACGGCGCTCGACTTCATTCCAGTCGATGACGTTGAAGAACGCGCCGATGTATTCCGGGCGGCGGTTCTGGTACTTCAGGTAGTACGCGTGTTCCCACACGTCCAGGCCGAGGATGGGAGTGTTGCCTTCCATCAGCGGGCTGTCCTGGTTGCCGGTGCTCTCGACCACCACCTTCTTGTCCGGGGTCACGCTCAGCCACGCCCAGCCGCTGCCGAAACGGGTCAGCGCCGCCTTGGTGAAGGCGTCCTTGAACTTGTCGAAACCGCCCAGGTCCTTGTCGATGGCCTTGGCCACGTCACCCACCGGGTTGCCACCTGCGTTCGGGGCCATCACGGTCCAGAACAGCGAGTGGTTGGCATGGCCACCACCGTTGTTGCGCACCGGACCCTGCAGGTTCTCCGGCAACGACTTGAGCTTCTTCACCAGCTCTTCGACCGGCAGGTCAGCGTATTCGGTGCCTTCCAGCGCCGCGTTGACGTTGTTGATGTAGGTCTGGTGATGCTTGGTGTGATGGATTTCCATCGTCGCCGCATCGATATGCGGCTCCAGCGCGTCGTAGGCGTAGGACAGCTTGGGCAGGGTGTAGGCCATGATGCATCTCCTGATTGCGAGGGCACCCGACGATGTCGGGCGGTGCGCCGTGAATGATGGGGACAGACCCGCAGATTACCAAGGGGGATGTAAAGGAAATTGCGTCCTGCCAGTGAGCACGACGGCAATTGTTACGCAGCAGTGACGCGGCACCCTCCTCATGCGCCATGCAGCGCGCAGGCGCTACAGTGCGTGCACCACCCTCGCCCGCCCCTGCCCATGCGCAACCCCCGGCTGCTGATCACCGCCATCGCCCTGCTGCTGCTCGGCCTGGTCGCCAACCATTTCCTGCAGCGGCCGCCGGCGCCACAGTTCGCACCGGACCTGCAGGGAACACCGACCGCACGGGCCCCTGCCACGGCAACGCCCGGACGGGACAACGGCCTGCCCGCGTTCCTGCCCACCGAAGCACGCCAGACCATTGCCCTGATCCAGCGAGGCGGTCCATTCCCGCACCGCCAGGACGGCACTACCTTCGGCAACCGCGAGCAGCAGCTGCCACAACGTCCGCGTGGCTACTACCGCGAGTACACCGTCGACACCCCCGGTGCACGCACGCGTGGCACGCGCCGCATCGTCACCGGCGGCGATCCGCCGGAGGCGTGGTACTACACCGACGACCACTACGAATCGTTCCGCAGCTTCACCGTACCGGCCCAGGGAGCGCAGTGATGAGCCACGATGATTTCGGCCTCGGCCTGCATGACATCAACAATGCCGGCGTCTATGCCATCGACAGCGATGACATCGGCGCACTGGCCGCAGCAATGCGCGATGCCAGCCTCAAGGTGATCCGCATCGATCTGGAAGGCGTGACGGACAAGCGCACCCTGCTCGCCCGGCTCGCCGCGCAACTGGATTTCCCGGCCGGTTTCGGCGGCAACTGGGATGCACTGTCGGACAACCTGCGTGATCTGCAATGGCTGCCGGCCAACGGCTACGCGCTGTTCCTGTGCGATGTGGACGCGCTGCGCGCCGCCGCACAGAAGGACTTCGACACCCTGCTGGACGTGATGGATGAAGCCAGCCGCGATTGGGTCGGTCGCGATGTGCCGTTCTGGGTGTTCCTGTCGCAGAGCGCGTAAGGGCAACGCCCTGATAGAGGCTGACCTTGGTCGGCATGGGCGTGCCCCCCATGGATCATCCACGCATGGCGTGGATCTACCCGGCGCAGCTGGATGCACAGTAGATCCACGCCATGCGTGGATGCGCCGTCCTAGCGGCTCCCGTTGTCTTCCTGCAGTTCCTTCTTGAACGGGATGTCCGGCGGGGGCCGTGCCACGGCCGGCTGGTCCTGCATGTTGGGGTTGGTCAGGCCACAGCCACCGCCGGCCTGCAGGATCGAAATGACGCAGGAAATCCTCGTGTTGGTGCCCGGCAGCGGAATCTCCATCGCCTTGACGCCCTTGCGCACCCATTCGGCCAGCAGCGATTCCTGCGGCACCCAGTACTTGTCGAACGAGGTCGGCGTGTAGTCGTAGGGCGGGCGCTTCAGCCAGGTGCCCGATTGCGCGATGCGCTCCTTGCTCCAGCCGTCGTTGGCGCCACCGGGCGCACCGCGCTCGGCGTGGCCATCGCCGTCCTGGCCCGGCACGCGCACGCTGCCATCGGCATTGAACAGGCCATTGCCCTTGCCGGCAGTGCTGGCCTGGCGGGCGCCACTGCTGGCACCGTTACGGTTACGGCTGGATGAACCCCAGTCGTCGCCCTTGGCAGGCGTGGCCCAGTTGCCTGGATTGGGCGCCGGGCGCGCTCCGGCGTTTGCCGTGCTGCTGGAGGCCGACGGACGCGTGCTGCTGCTCGTCTGCGCCGCGCTGCCTTGCGCCGCAGCCGCAGGCGTCACGGAGGCACTGCCACTGGAGGATGCCGGTGCCGCCGCCGGTGCCGGGGCCACTTCACGCTCCCGCACCTGTACATCACGGCCGGTGGGCGCGCGTACGGCGGGCTCACGCCCGGCCACCGCCGCCATCCGCACCTGCGGATCGGCCACGGCCTGCACTTCACGTTCACGCACCTGCACGTCCTGCTGTGGCACGCGCACCTGCATTTCAGGGCTGCGCAGCGGTTTGGGTGCGACGGGCGCTTCGACGATGCTGACTTCGCGTTCGCGCACCTGGATGTCACGCACCTGCGGCGTGCGCACGGCCAGTTCCGGGCTGCGCATCTGGCTTGGCGTCGGCGGCGCCTGCACCGGCTGCACGCTGCGCTCGCGCACAACGGGCGTGCTGTCACGCGGTACGACGCTGACTTCGGTTCGAGGCACGCTGACCGGCGGCACCACGAAATCCGTGCTGGCCTGCGCCACCTCGGTGGCCTGGACCGGTGAAGGCGGCGGCGCGGCAACCGGCGCCGGCTCGGCTTCGGCTGGCGGCGGAGGAACACTGGCGGTCGGCGCGGATGCAGGGGAAGATGCGGCGGCTTCGGCAGCCGCCGGGTGCGGGGCAGGAGCTGTGGCGGCACCCGTCTGCTGCCCCGTCGCAACCCGACCTGCCGCAGCGGCCGCAGCGACTTCGGCGCCTGGCTGATCGCCCCCGCCTTCCTGGGTCGCGCGGCCGACGAACTCCACCTGCACGCGCTCACCCTCGGCACCCTCTTCGTCTGGCGCAGTGGTGCGGATCACCGCCACCCACAGCAGCAGCATGAAGAACAGCAGGTGCAGCAGTGCGCTGATCAGTGCCGAGGTCCAGCGCATCCAGCGCTGGTCGCGCGGCGCAGCGTCCCAGTCCTGCCAGAACAGACGGCGCAACGCTTGCCACAGCGACAGCTGCGGCGATTGGCCTGGCCGGCCGGGCAGCGGACGCGGCAGCAACACCGCAATTATTTCGCCGGCATGCAACGGCCGCGGCAGCGGCCCCAGCGAGCGCAGCCACAACGCCCAGCCATAAGGCAGGCGCGTGGTCTTCTCAAGGACGGCGCGGGGCTGCTGGCGGGCCAGCAGCAGATCGATGAGTTGCTCGGCCCGGGTCAGAGGCACGCGTCAGCGATCAGGCGACGTTGTCGCGCGGAATGTACGGCGCGTGGCCGCTGTCGTGGTCGGTCGCGTCGCGCACGGCGGTCACGCCCGGCACGCGGCCCATCAGGGTCTTTTCGATGCCCTGCTTGAGCGTCACGTCGGCCATGCCGCAGCCCTGGCAGCCACCACCGAAGCGCAGCAGCACCACGCCGTCGGCCGAGACTTCCTGCACGGCCACCTTGCCGCCATGCGAGGCCAGCTGCGGATTGACTTCGTTCTCCACCACCCAGTGCACGCGCTCGACCAGCGAGGCCGCATCACCGGGCGCTTCACCCTTGATGCGCGGCGCCTTGATGGTCAACTGCTGGGCACCGGCGGTGCCGGCGACGATGTCGATCTCTGCGCCGTCGAGCCAGCCAACGCTGCCGGCATCGACATAGAGGGTAAAGCCATCGCAGTCCACCGCCCACTCGTCGCCCAGCAGGTCGGTGGGTTCGGCGAATTCCAGCCGGGCGTCGGCGCGCGGGGTACCGGGGTCGACCGCGCTCAGGCGCACGCCCATGCCAGGCACGCCCTCGCGTTCGATCAGCTTGCGGAAATGGGTCTGGGCAGTGTCGGAGATCTGGATCATCAGGCTATTCTAGCCAAGTAAGCGTCAGCCGCTCATTCGGTTTATACACCGTCCGGCGCATTGTTCAGTCAACACGAGGTGGAGATTCCCATGGCCGACCTGATTCCACTGGCCCAGGCCCGTTGCGTGCCACGCAAAGGCAGCGACCACAAGCTCGGCGAAGCCCGCCTGGCCGAACTGCTGCCGCAGGTTCCCGGCTGGGAGCTGAGCGAGGGCGGGCAGGCCCTGACGCGCACCTTCCGCTTCAAGGATTACTACGCCACCATGGCCTTCGTGAACGCGCTGGCCTGGATTGCCCATCGCGAGGACCACCACCCGGACCTGGGCGTGCACTACGACCGCGCGGTCGTGCGCTTTTCCACCCATGACGTGGGCGGTCTGAGCGAGAACGACTTCATCTGCGCGGCAAAGACTTCGGCCCTGACGGAGCAACTCCCATGAACGTACGCTTGCTGAGCCTGTCCCTGATCGCTGCGACCGGCCTGGCCGGCTGCGGCTCGTCCGAACCGCCGGCACCACCGCCGCCACCGCCGACCGAAGTCGCAGCAGTGAAGACGCCGCCGCCGCAGTACCCGCTTGAACTGGCCTGCATGGGCGTGGGCGGCACCAGTACGTTCAAGGTGACCATCGGCACCGACGGCAAGCCCAGCGAGGTCGCCCTGCTGACTGGCGCGGGCAACCCGCAGCTGGACGAACTGGCCAAAACCGCCGTGCAGGGCTGGCAGTTCAAGGCCGCGACACGCAATGGCCAGCCGGTGCCGGCCACCATCCAGGTGCCGGTCAGCTTCAACCCGCCGCAGCCGAAGCCGGACCAGTGCTTCGCCATTGAAGAGCGCCTGCGCCGCGGCGGCTGATCGCACGCAACCCGACGAGGCCAGCCGGCGCCCGCCTCGCCCTCGCCGCCCCGGTCCTGTCCGGGGCGGTTGTCTGTTGACCAGGACTGCGTCGGTAGATGCTGCAGATTCCCCCCGAAAACATCTGGATTGCGCTGGCGGTCACCCTCGCGGCCGGCCTCGCCACTGCGATCGGCAGCCTGCTGGTGCTGTTCTCGCGCCGCCCCAACCCGCGCCTGCTGGCCTTCGGCCTGGCCTTCGCCGGCGGCGCGATGGTCTATGTGTCGCTGTCGGAAATCCTCAACAAGTCCATTGCTTCGTTCGCACTGGCCCATGGCGAGCGCACCGGTTTCACCTACGGCACCCTCGCGTTCCTGCTGGGCGTGATCGTGATCGTGATGATCGACCACTTCATTCCCAACCCGCATGACAGCCTGGACAAGCAGGATCCCGCGTTCCGCGAGAACAGCCGCGAGTACCTGAAGCGGGTGGCGCTGCTGACTTCCGTCGCGATCACCGCGCACAATTTCCCGGAAGGGCTGGCGACCTTCTTCGCCACGCTGGAAAGCCCGTCGGTGGGCATGCCACTGGCCTTTGCGATTGCCATCCACAACATCCCCGAGGGCATCGCGATCGCGGTGCCGGTGTACTTCGCCACCCAGAACAAGGCCTATGCGTTCAGCGCCAGCCTGCTGTCGGGCCTGGCCGAGCCGGTGGGCGCCGCGCTCGGCTACTGGTTGCTGTCCGGGTCGCTGTCGCACGCCACCTTCGGCTGGTTGTTCGGGCTGATTGCCGGCGTGATGGTGTTCCTGGCACTGGACGAGCTGCTGCCGGCCGCCAAGCGCTATGCGAAGGGCCACGAGACCGTTTATGGGCTGGTGGCGGGCATGGGCACGCTGGCGATCAGCCTGGTGCTGTTCAAATGGTGAGGGGTTTGCGGCCGACGGGCTGAGCCCCTTCGCGGCTGGTACGTCCCACAGTATCGAGAGGTCACGGGCGGGTATGGGCCTACGCTGCGGATGTCCGGGTCCGCCTTGTAGCGAGCCGAGCACCGCAGGTCCGGCGAGGGCGAAGAGGCGCGGGTGTCTGAGCGCAGCGAGTTCCGCGCCGTCCCTCGGCGGACCGAGGAGCGCAGGGCACCGGCGCGCGGCGCCGGCTCGCGGATGGCGGCGTGTTTCTTTGGTTACTTTCTTTCCACGAGCAAAGAAAGTGACAAGCCCACTCTCCGCAGGGAAGCGACGGCGCCGACCGAGCACCCGGCGCCGCCGAACCGCCGTCAGCGCAGACGGTCCAGCGCCTCGACCAGCTCATCCGCCAGCGGCGCGTTCAGCACATACGGGCTCTTGCCGTCGTCCAGTGCAAACTCCAGCGAGGCCGCGTGCAGGAACAGGCGCTTCAGCCCGATCTGCTCACGAAGCCGCTTGTTGACCGCAGGATCGCCGTATTTGTCGTCACCGGCCACCGGATGGCCCAGATGCTGGGCATGCACGCGGATCTGATGGGTGCGGCCGGTTTCGATGCGCACCTCGCAGTACGACTGGCCGCCGCGGCGCTCCAGCACCCGGAAGTGACTGATCGATTCCTTGCCGATCGCATTGACCTGTACATGGCGCTCGCCACCCTGGCGCAGGCCCACGTGCAGCGGCGCGTCGACGGTCATCACGCCGTCCGGCATGCGGCCGGCCAGCAGGGTCAGGTAGCGCTTGCGGATGCCGGCGCCGTGGTCTTCACGCAACAGCGCCTGCAGTTCGCTCAGCGCCGAACGCTTCTTGGCCACGATCAGCAGGCCCGAGGTGTCGCGATCCAGCCGATGGACCAGCTCCAGTGTCTGTCCCGGGCGCAACGCGCGCAGAGTCTCGATGGCACCGAAGCTGATGCCGCTGCCGCCATGGCTGGCCACGCCGGAGGGCTTGTTCAGGGCCAGCAGCCGGGCGTCCTCGAAGACGATGGCCTGCTCCAGGCGCCGCATGAACGCCTCTGGCGGGCCGGCCTTGTCTCCTTCCTCACTGAGACGGACCGGCGGCACACGCACCTCATCGCCCGCCTCCAGCTTGCGCTCGGCCTTGGCGCGGCCGCCGTTCACCCGAACCTGCCCGCTGCGCACCAGCTTGTACACCAGGCTGCGCGGGGCTCCCTTCAGCTGGCCGAGCAGGAAGTTGTCCAGACGCTGGCCGGCGCGGTCGGCGGGAACGGTGATCATGCGCACGGAAGGCTTGTCGCCAGCGGGTTTGGTCGGGTCTTGGGCGGTCATCAGGCTGTTTATTCTGTTACACTCGGGGGGCGAGATAAGGGATTGATTTCGTTGGAAGTTACTCAGGGCCAGAAGCCCAGCTTCCGACGAATCCGGCACAGTGCGCGACCACCGCCCGCGGGGCGGCCATGTTAGCGGCTCACCGGCCTTCCCGGCCATCGCCGGATGCCTGACACGCAACCGTGCTGAACATGTCCCGCGTGGCGCTCCAGCCTGGCTGACAGCTGCCTGCGGCCCTGCAACACCCAAAACCCATAAGAGTGAAGCGCTCCCGCGGCCTGCCGTGGTGTCGTAGCGCTGGAAACCCAAGCCGCCCTCCCCGCGCTTGCGCGAATGGGCGGCGAGCCGTGTCCAGAGGCGAAACCCCATGGCGTTCCGCGCGGTAGCCGCTTGCGAGGAACGCAACAATGAAGCGAATGCTGATCAACGCCACGCAGGCTGAAGAGCTGCGTGTTGCCATCGTGGATGGCCAGTCGTTGTATGACATCGACATCGAACAGCCGTCGAAGGAACAGAAGAAGTCCAACATCTACAAGGGCCGGATCTTCCGCATCGAGCCCTCGCTGGAAGCCGCCTTCGTCGAGTACGGCGGTGGCCGCCATGGCTTCCTGCCGCTGAAGGAAATCTCCCGTGACTACTTCCAGGCCGGTGTCGACCACAACAAGGCCGGCATCCGCGAGCTGCTGAAGGAAGGTCAGGAGATCGTTGTCCAGGTCGACAAGGAAGAGCGTGGCAACAAGGGCGCCGCCCTGACCACGTTCATCTCGCTGGCCGGCCGCTACATGGTGCTGATGCCGAACTCGCCCAGCGCCGGCGGCGTGTCCCGCCGCATCGAGGGCGAAGACCGTGCCGCGCTGAAGGAGGCCCTGGACAAGCTGAACATTCCCGACGACATGGGAGTGATCATCCGTACCGCCGGCGTCGGTCGCGATGCGGAAGAGCTGCAGTGGGACCTGGACTACCTGCTCAACGTCTGGCGCGCCATCGCCGAAGCCGCACTGAGCAAGCCGGCCCCGTTCCTGATCTACCAGGAATCGCGCCTGATCGTGCGCGCCCTGCGTGACTACCTGCGCGCCGACATCGGCGAGATCCTGGTGGACACCGAGGAGATGTACGAGCACGCCCGCGAGTTCATGCAGCAGGTGATGCCGCAGACCCTGCGCAAGCTCAAGCACTACAAGGACGACATCCCGCTGTTCAACCGCTTCCAGATCGAGTCGCAGATCGAAGGTGCCTACGAGCGCAACGTGCGCCTGCCGTCGGGTGGCTCGATCGTGGTCGACCAGACCGAAGCACTGACCGCAGTCGACGTGAACTCCTCGCGCGCCACCAAGGGCAGCGACATCGAGGACACCGCGTTCCAGACCAACCTGGAAGCGGCCGAGGAAGTGGCCCGCCAGCTGCGCCTGCGCGACCTGGGCGGCCTGGTGGTGATCGACTTCATCGACATGGCCTCCAACAAGCACCAGCGCGAGGTCGAGAATCGCCTGGCCAACGCGCTGAAGTACGACCGTGCCCGCGTGCAGGTCGGCCGCATCTCGCGCTTCGGCCTGCTGGAAATGAGCCGCCAGCGCCTGCGCCCGAGCCTGGGCGAATCCAGCCAGATCGTCTGCCCGCGTTGCGACGGCCACGGCCGCATGCGCAGCGTCGAGTCCCTGTCGCTGTCAATCATCCGCGTCGCCGAAGAGCACGCGATGAAGGAGAACACCGGGCAGGTGCTGGTCCAGGCGCCAGTGGAGATCGCCAACTACCTGTTGAACGAGAAGCGCAGCGCCCTGCGCGAGATCGAGCAGCGCCACGAAGCGCCGATCGTGATCGTCGCCGACGAGCAGCTGCACACCCCGCACTATGCGGTCACCCGCCTGCGTGAGAACGAGCTCGGTGAAGAGAGCAGCAAGCCCAGCTACCAGCGCGGCACCCCGCGCAAGCTGCCGGTGCACGCCCTGACCAAGGGCCAGCTGAACATCCCGCCGCCGGCGGTGACCCAGGTCAAGCACACCTCTCCCGCCCCGGTGCGCGAGGAAGCGGCTCCGGCTGCAGCCGCTCCGGCTCCGGTCGTGGCAGCGCCCGTGGCGCCGGCTTCGAGCGGCGGCGTGATCGGTTGGCTCAAGCGCGTGTTCGGTGGCGAGCCGGCGCCGGCGCCGGCTCCGGCCGCCCCGGCTCCGCGCCAGCAGCAGGACGGTGGTCGCAAGGACCGCAACAAGGATCGCAACAAGGATCGCAAGGACCGTCGCGACGAAAACCGTGGCAACGGTGGCAACGGCAACGCGCAGCAGCAGAAGGATGGCGGCAACCGCAAGGACCGTGGTGAGCAGCGCAACAAGGACGGCCGCAACGGCAACAACGGCAATGCCCAGCAGCAGCCACAGCAGGGCAGGCAGAAAGAACCGCAGCAGAAGGATGGCCAGCAGCAGCCGCAGCAGCAGCACAAGCCGCGCAACGAGCAGCAGGGCCAGAACCAGAATCAGCCGAAGCTGAAGCAGCCCAAGCAGCCGCGCCAGCAGCAGGACGGTGACAAGCCGGCCGAGAAGCCGCAGCGCAGCGTCGCCGAAGCCCCGGTTGAAGGTGTGACCGCGGCAGCAGCTGTGGCCGCCAACGCCGTCGCCGCCAACGTGGTGACCGCGCAGGAAGCCACTACACCGGTCGCCCCGGTTGCCCCGGTGGCCGCCGCTCCGGTGGACGCAGTGCCGGTCGAGACCGCTGCCGGCGAGGCCGAAGTGGTTGCGGTTGCCGGTGAAGAGACTGCAGCCGACGCCCATGGCGAGCAGGCTGGCGAAGGTGCAACCCGCCGCCGTCGCGGCCGTCGTGGCGGCCGTCGTCGTCGTCGCGGTGGCGCCGAGAACGCTGCCGGTGGTGACGGCCTGGGCGATGACCAGGACGAGGGTGACGAGGGTGATGACGCCGAGGGCGTCGAGCCGAACGTCGACAGTGCCGCCCCGGCCACTCCGGTCGCCGCCGCACAGCCGACCCGTGCGCAGCCGGAATTCGATTTCGATGACGAAGCCGAACCGGTTGCTGTCGAAGCCGAGAAGCCGGTCCGTACTGCCGCCGCTGCTGTCGCCGCACCGGTGGCGGTGGTGAGCAGCGCCGTGGTCGAGACTGCCGCACCGATCACCGCCGAAGTGCCGGCGGCGGTTGAAGCCGCGGCCAAGGCAGAGCCGGTGTCCTCGCCGGTGCAGACCAGCATGCTCGATGCCATCGACGCAGCAACCCCGGCGCAACCGGTGGCTGTTGCCGCACCGGCGGTCGAAGCAAAGCCGGTCGCGGTGGAAGCAGCCCCGGTGGCTGAAGTCACTCAGGCGATCGAAGCGAAGCCGGCGGCAGTCGAGGCTGCACCGGTGGCTGAAGCCAAGCCGGCCGCTACCGAAGCCGCTCCGGTGGCAGAAGCCAAGCCGGAGATCGTTGAGGCTGCTCCGGTGGTTGAAGCCAAGCCGGTCGTCGAGACCGCGCCGGTGGCCGAACAGCCGGTCGCTCCGGTGGCAGTTGAAGCTGCACCGGTGGAAGCTGCGGCCCCGGTCGCCGATGCAGTGGTGACACCGTCGATCGATCCGGTCGCCGATGGCCACGCCGATGCGGCAGCCCAGGCGGCCGAAGCCAAGGCCGACGAAGAAGACGAAGAAGGCGCCAAGCGCACGCCGCCGGCGAACTGATCGCGCTTTGATCGCGTGAAAGAACGGCGGGGATCGATGATCCCCGCCGTTTCTGTTTGTGCGCCGGGCGCGTGCAGCGCTCTGGTAGAGGCCAACCCTGGTCGGCGCCGTTGTTGGAGCGAACGCGGACACGTCCGTGCCAACCAAAGGTGGCACCTACCAGGACATCAGTGCGCCGGAGCGAATTGCAGGCGGGTCCACACGCCATAATGGTCCGAGGCCCAGCGACCGCTGTCATCGGGCTGGTCGAACAGGAGCTTGGCCTCACGTGCGACCATCGCGTCCTGCTGGAAGAAGATGTGGTCGATCCGCGAGGCCACCGGGTAGTAGTGCCTGTTCAGCGTACTGACCCCGGCCAGGTCGGTGTTGACGTGCACGCTGCCGTAGCTGTCACCGTAATGGCTGCGCAGCTCGCTCAGGTCACTGGCATCGACCAGCGCGTTGAAGTCGCCCGCGATCACCACCGGTGCGCCGGCTGAGGTGCTGGCGATGAAGCGCAGCAGGTCCTCGACCTGGGTGCGACGGATGCGCTGGCCATTTTCGTCGCTGCGCTCGTTGAAGTGGGTGGCATAGACGTTGACCGCCTTGCCGTCCACATTGATGCGCAGATGGGCGACCGTCCGGTAGTCGTCCAGCGGCTGTAGCAGGTGCTCACCCTGGGCGAGGATCGGCCGCCGGGTCAGCAGCGCATTGCCGTAACGTTTCGGCGCACCCACCGGATCGGTGGACACGAACACGTACTTGTAGCCGAGTTGGCTGGCCAGCCACTGCGCCTGGTTGCGCACGTTGCGGCGCTGGATCACCTCCTGCAGGGCAACCGCATCCGGCTGCAGGCGCTTGAGCTCGGCCAGGATGGTGCGGCGGCGGCTCGGCCAGTCCTCGCGGTCGTGATGCAGGTTGAAGGTCACCATGCTCATGCCTGGTGCGCTGGCGATGTCAGCCGCTGTCGCGGCGGTTGGCACGGCTGCCATCACGGCACCCGGCAATGCCAATGCAATGGCCAGTCCCAGGGCACGCACGGCCGTGCGCACCCTTCCCCCCTGCTGCTTCATCGTTACTGCCCCTTGCGCTCGGCGCGGCGCACCGCGCCCGGTACATCGATCTCGACCCGCGCCGGCAGCTGGTGCACGTGTAATTCCCTGTCGGTCCATTCGGCCGCTTCGCCGTTGATGGTCGCCTCGCCCGGATCACCGGCGTACGGCCACGGCAAGACCACGCCACCGACCGGTGGCACCAGGCCCGGCTGCACCTCCAGCACCAGCTGCTTGTCGCTGCGCTGCAGGCGGTAGTTGAGCTGGCCCTGCGGCGTGCGCAGGCCCTGCACAGCGATGCCGTCGCCCTGCAGCCAGGCGGTCGGAATGCCGGCGGCCAACACCAGCGCATCGTCCATGTCACGGCTGTAGGCGAACATGTCCAGGGCCGAGCGCACGAAGTCCGAGGCGACCCAGGCATGCGGCAGGTCACCGACGAAGAACGGCTTGCGCGGCGTGCGCGAGACGACTTCGGCCCACTGGTTCCAGGCCTGCGGCGCACGGTCCTTGAAGAAGAACTCAGTCGCCTGCCAGGCGCGATCGCGCCAGCCAAGGCGGACGAAGGCGGCCACGTTGCGCCACTCGTAGGGCGTGTAGTCCTTCCACTCGCGCTTGCCGTCCCGACGGGCCACGAATTCCTTCCAGTAGCGCTCGAAAGTGGCATCGAGCGCCTGCTGCGGAAGGCGCCCCTGTTCACCGCCCGGAGCCAGCGCGATGGTGGTCGAGGTCGCATCGAAATCGCCCAGCTCGGCCGAGCCCGGCAGGTAATCGATGTTGTGCTGCTGCATCGCCGACAGCAGCGAGGCCTGCAGGTCATCACGGAACTGGTCACGCGATTCGGCAATCTGCATGGCTTCGACCTTGCCCAGCTGGGCCGCCAGCGATGCCGCATCCTTGTAGCCGCGCAAGGCCCAGAAATTGTCCCAGTACGAATGCATCGGCTTGGCCGAATAGCCTTCGTGGCTGATCGAGGCCGGCATCATCCCGTAGAACGCCGGATTGCGCGCCCGATTCTCGTCCGTGCGCTCGCTGGCGCGAAGCTGCTCCATGTAGTTGTAGGCGCCCTGCACATGCGGCCACATCAGTTCGGCGAAGGTGCTGTCACCGGTATAGCGCCCATACTCGGCAATGCTGTAGATCAGCTCGCCATGGCTGTCGTTCTCGGGCACCGGATCGCTGCCACGTGCATCGACACAGCACGGCACCTTGCCATTCTCGAACTGATAAGGCGCATACCAGTTGATGTAATCACGCACCGCATCACTGCGCCCCATGCGCAGAAGGCCCTCTGAAATCATCGCGCCATCGCGGATCCAGCTGCGCGCGTACGAGCGCGTGCCCGGCTGCAGGCGCGGGCCGACCCGCGAGATCAGCATGTGCGCCACGGCGGTGCGCAGGGTATCGACCAGTGCCTGGCCCGCAGCCGGTACCTGCAACGAGACCACCCCCAGCTTCTGCCGCCACTGCTCTGCGACCTGTGCCTGCGCCTTGGCCACATCCAGCGCCTGCGGCGCCCAGCCTCCGGTCTGTGGCAACACCACCGCCACTTCTCGGCTCTGGCCAGGCTCCAGCTTGATCGTATACAGCAGCGCACCGGACGCCATGCCGGTGCTGTCCTTCACCGCCGTGCTGGCCGGGTATTTCCCGGAGGCCAGATGCATCGCGTCGAGCTTGCCATCGAACGTGCTGGCAAAGCGCGCATCCGGCACCTGCAACGGATAGATGCGCGGCTCACCGTTGATGCGCACCAGCTGTTCGCCCACATCCAGCGCATCGATGCGACTGAAGCCGCCGACGGTATTGAGGAACTGGGTCGGCGGGTTCACCTGCCACGGCCGGATCGCCAGCGCCAGGGTGTACTCGTGCGCCACCTTGTCCGGATTGCTCAACCGGTAGCGGCCGATCAGCTGCGCGCGCTCCGGCGTGCCCTGCACGAAGCTGGTTACCGCCAGGCCGGCCTTCTCATGCACCCAGTCGACATTGGCGATGGGCAGGTAGCGATCCTGCAGCGACTGGGTGATGGCCACTGTCGACCAGTCCAGCAACTTGCCGTCCACGCGGATGAACGGCTCGATGCTGAAACTGCCCTTGGCCGGTTCCAGGGCACCGTCCTCGCTGATCAGTGCCTGCTCCTGGCCGCCATCGAGGCCGAGCAGGGTCCAGTACGGCTGTTCGCCCACATATGCACGCGGCAGCGAGCCGCGCGGCAGGTCGGCCGCCACCGAGGACAGGAATGCGTTCGGCGTGGCCGCGAACGCCAGCGGCTTGAGCGTGATGTCACGGATGCCATAGCGCCAGTTCGGGCCATCGTGTAGATCGAAGCGCACGTAGCGCGCGTCGGTATCCGGCAGCGCCAGCCAGTCGCGGCCGCCCGCACCGCCGGTCACCTCGCGCACGGTGCGCCAGTCCCGGCCATCCTCGGACGTCCGCACGGTGTAGCGATTGGCTTCCAGGTTCGGCAGCCAGTCAATCACCGCGCCGCCGATCTCGCGGCTCTTGTGCAGGTCCAGGCTGATGGTCTGCTGCTTGACCCCGCCACTGATCCAGAACGTATCGCTCTTTCCGTCGATCATCCGGTCCTGCAGCGCGGTGGCGGTGTCGGCGATCACCGATGGCACCAGCGCCGAATCATCCTGCGGCGGCAGGCCCTGCAGGGTCAGCTTGTCGAAGCACACCGTGCCGCGGCCGCCGACCTTGCTGTAGATCGTGAACTCGACCGCAGCGCTGCGCGCCATCTCCTTATCCGGCGATGGCCCCCATGCCTTGTCGATCTGGCGACGGCGGTATTCGACCGGCGTCCACGCCTTGGGGAAGCTGTAGCCCGGACGGTTGACCCACCAGACATTATCGCCGCTGGCATCGATCAGCTTGAACTGCAGGTCGTTGCCCGGCGAATCTCCCCGCAGCTGGAAGCCGAAGCGGTAGTTGGCCGGGTACTCGATACCCAGCGCGCGGCGGATGCCGACGTAGCCCGACACCTTGTGGAAATCGTAGTCCAGGCACAGCGCGCGGCCGCCACCGGCACCGCTCACCGGACGCAGCGAACCGCTGACCTGGTCGGACAGCACCAGCTTCCAGGCGCCGATGTCGTCGAAATCGTCCAGTACCTTCGGCGCCGGCAGTGCCGGTGGTGCGGCGATCGCCAGGGAAGTCCACAACAGGCCCAGTCCAACGGCGATCGCTCGCTTCATCCCTTGACGCTCCCCAGCAACAGACCTTGGATGTAGTACCGCTGCAGCACCAGGAACAGTGCCAGCACCGGAACCACGGTGACCACCGCGCCAGCCATCATCATTTCCACGTCCATGATGTGCTCGCGCGAGAGGGTGGCCAGCGCCACCGGCAAAGTGTAGTGCTCCTGGTCGGTCAACACGATCAGCGGCCACATGAAATCGTTCCATGCCCCCATGAAGGTGAAGATCGCCAGGGTCACCAGTACCGGCTTGAGCATCGGCAGCACGATCTGGAAGAAGATGCGCAGCTCCCCCGCGCCATCGATGCGGGCCGCTTCAAGCAGCTCGTCCGGGATCGAACGCGCGTACTGGCGCACCAGGAAGATGCCGAACACGCTGGCCAGCGCTGGCACTATCACCCCGCCAAAGCTGTTGACCAGGCCCAGCTGCTTCATCAGCAGGAACAGCGGCAGCATCGCCACCTGCGCCGGGATCACCAGCGCTGCCATCAGCACCTGGAACAGGCGTTCGCGGCCAACGAAGTTGAGCTTGGCGAAGGCGTAGCCAGCCATGGTGTTGAGCAGCAGCGAACCCAGCGTGATAGCCAGCGACACCAGCAGGCTGTTGGCGAAGTTGCCCCCCATGCCGGTGCGCGCGAACAGCTCGTGGTAGTTGCGCGTGGTGATGCTCGAAGGCAGCAGTGGCGGCGGGAAATGACTGGCCTCGCCCTGCGGCATGAACGAGACCGAGAGCATCCACAGCAGCGGTGCAAGGCTGACCAGGGCCAGCACCAGCAACGCACCATTGATCATCCACGGATACCAGCGCGACTGGCCGATTTCACGACTCATACCAACTGCCTCTTGCGGCCGAAACGCAGCATCACGGTGGTCACCGCCAGGATGATCAGGAACAGCAGGAACGCCACCGCGGAGGCGCGCCCCAGGTTCCACCACTTGAAGCCTTCCTCGAACATGAAATACAGCACGCTGACGGTGCTCTGCAGCGGATCGCCGCGGGTCATGACATACGGCTCGGCGAACAGCTGGAAGTAGCCGGACACGGTGATCACCCCGACCACCAGCAGTACCGGGCCGAGCATCGGCAGGGTAATGTGCAGGAACTGCTTCCAGCGCGAAGCGCCGTCGATGCGCGCGGCTTCGTACAGGTCATGCGGGATCGCCTGCAGGCCGGCGAGGAAGATCACCATGTTGTAGCCGAAGTTCTTCCACACCGCGAACAGCATGATGGTCGGCATCGCCCAGTTGGGATCACCCAGCCAGTCGATCGGACTGATGCCCAGATGGCCCAGCCCGTAGTTCACCAGGCCATAGCTGGTATGGAACAGGTAGCGCCAGATCACCGCCACCGCCACCAGCGTGGTCACCACCGGCGCGAACAGTGCCGTACGGAACAGGGCCTTGAAGCGTGCGGCCGGTGCGTTGAGCAGCATGGCCGCGCCCAGCGACACACCAATCGACAACGGTACGCCGATCAGCACGAAGTAGGTGGTATTCCACAGCGACTTCCAGAACATCGGCGTCTGCAGCAGGTCGATGTAGTTGCCCAGGCCGACGAAGCGCAGGTTGCTGCTGTCGGCCAGTGCATAGAGGTCGAAGTCGGTCACGCTCAGTGCCAGCGCCGAGGCGACCGGCAGGCCGAAGAACACGCCCAGCACGATCAGCGAGGGGCCGGCGAAGATCCAGCCGGCCAGCGAAGTACGTTTCATTGCGCGCTCCCGGCGGCCACTGCGCTGCTCGATTGCGGCGACGGCGCGCGCTCCTGCAGGCGTTGTTGTTCATGCATCCAGCGGCGCTTGGCCAGCACCTTGTCCACGCGCTGGTCCAGTTCGGCCACGGCCTTGTCCTGCGGCAGGCCACCGCGCACCACCTTCTCGGTGACAATGCGCATTTCCTGCACGATGCGCTCCCATTCGAGCACCTTCGGCGTCGGCTTGACCCGCTCCAGCTGATCGCGGAACGCGGCGGCCAGCGGATCGTTGGCCAGCGACGGCGCGTTCCAGGCGCTGCGGCGCGGCGGCAGGTCGCCGATGATCGAATGGAAGCGCGCCTGGATCTGCGGGCGCGACAGGAATTCGATCAGCTTCCAGGACGCCTGCTTCTGCTGCGACTTGCGGAAGATCACCAGGCTGGTGCCGCCGGCGATGCCCGCGCCCGGACCGTCGGGCCCCGGCAGCGCAGCGGTGCCCCACTGTCCTTCCAGTTCCTTCGGCTGCAGTTTCTTGAACTCGCGGATGTTCCAGGGGCCGGAGATGTAGAACACGTTGAAGCCGCGGAAGAATTCATCCCAGACGTTGGAGATCTGCGTCTCGGACATCTTCGGCGCCCAGCCCTGCTCGAACATGTTGGCGTAGAAGGACAGCGTGCGGCGGAACCCCGGGCTGGCGAAATTGCCGCGGGTATCGTCGTCGCGCAGCAGCGGGTCGGGCTGCTGCAGGGCCAGCGACAGCTGCTGCTCGAACTCGTTGATCGGCATCAGCACTGCGTAGCGGTTCGGGCCCTGCATGCGCTTGATCGCCGCCATCTGCTCGTCCCACTCGGCCCAGGTACGCGGCGGGTGGTCGTAGCCGGCCTTGGCCAGCAGGTCCTTGCGGTAGTAGATCAGGCGCGTATCGACGTACCACGGCACGCCGACCAGCTCGCCGTGGATCACGTTGGTATCCCAGATGCCCTGGAAGTAATCTTTCGGATCGACCACAGTGGAGCGCTGCACGAACGGCTGCAGCGGGGTCAATGCATCGAGTTCGGCGAACTCCGGCACCCAGGTGTTGCCGAGCTGGCACACGTCCGGCAGGCCATCGGCGGCGAACGCGGTCAGCAGCTTTTCGTGCGCGGCGGTCCACGGGATGTTCTGCACATCCACCTTGATGCCGGGATTCTCGGCCTCGAACTCGTGGATCAGCTCGCTGACCACCTCGGCTTCGCGGCCCATCGCCCAGAAGCGCACGGTGGTGGTGCCCGGTTCGGTGCGGGCGCAGCCGGCCACGGCCAGGGTGGCCAGGGCAGGCAGCGCCCAGCGGCGCAGGCGGTCGATCCAGTTCGGCATCGGGTTACTTGCCCTGGCCTGTGGTGCGGTTGGCATTGTTCTTCTGTTCCTGCGCGGCAGCCGCGCGTGATTCGGCGATACCCACCGCGCGTGCTGCCGCGGCCTTTTCGTCCTTCTGCAGTTCCAGCGGCTGGAACGACCCTTCCGGCGCCAGCCAGCCGCCGCTGAATCCGGCCCGCTCCAGGCCCTTGCGGATGTACGGATTCTTCTTCATCACTTCCCAGACGAAGTCGTTGCGGTAGTTGGCGATCATGGTCAGGATCGGCCCCTGGTCGATGGCGATGTAGTCGCTGGCGACCCAGCCGCGATCCGGCACCAGGCGACCGGTCTTGATCGGGATGTCGTAGTTGAAGCTGGGATTGAACGAATCCAGGAAGCCGTAGCTGGAATAGATGTAGTCGCCGTAACGCTTGTGCATTTCCAGCGTCGCCGGGATCACCTGCTCGGGCGCGAACACCACCGAGGCGATTGCCGCAGTCGGGGCAATGGTGCCGTCATCGAAGTTCTCGCGCAGGCCGGCGCCGCGCGAGGAGTAGTGGCGGAACTGGCGCTGTTCGCCGCGGTACTCCTGCGTGGTGTTCTGCGGGCCATCGCTGGCGGTCAGGCCCCACACGTTCTCGCCATAGTCCTTCCACTGCATCGGGTTGGCGATGGCGTACTCGCGCTGGGCCAGCGCGGCCGAGCGGCTGTTGAGGAAATAGGTGCTGCCGCGCTCGCGCATGTACGCGTCCTGGATATCGCGGAAATCGATCCAGACGTGGCTGTACTGGTGGCCGAACAGCGGGCCGAAGGACAGGTATTCCTGGCCCTGGTAGACACCCCAGTCGTTGTCATAGGTGCGCGTCCACACTGTCCACGCGTCCGGGCTGACCGGGTGCGTGGGCGAGCCCAGGGCGAGGATGTAGACCATCATCGCCTCGTTGTAGCCCATCCAGTCGTGGTCGATGAAGCCGCTCTCCGGGAACCAGCCCATCGAGATCAGCGGTGCACGCTGCTGCAGCCACGGCCAGTCGACCTTCTTGTACAAGGTATCGGCAATCTGGCGGATTTCCTTCTCGCGCGGATCGTCACCGTCGTAGTACGACTGCGCGAACAGCACGCCCATCATCAGCAGTGCGGTATCCACGGAGGAAAGTTCGACCCAGCTGTCGTAGCGACGGCCTTCCTGCATGTCCAGGAAGTGGTAGTAGAAGCCCTTGTAGCCGGCCTTGCCGGTGCGCTGTGGGCCCATCGGCACGTCGCGGAAGAACTTCAGCGTGGTCAGGGTCCGGTCGATCGCCTGGTTGCGGCTGACCCAGCCGTTCTCGATACCGATGGGATAGGCGGTCAGCGCGAAACCCACCGACGCGATGCTGGCGAACGGCCGCGACGGATAGCGGTCCGGGGTCAGGCCATTGATCTCGTTGGTGGTGTCCCAGAAGAACTGGAAGGTGCGGCGCTCGATGTCATCGAACAGCGGCGGCAACTCCGGCTTCATCGGCCGCGGCGGTGCATCGGCCTCGATCAGGATCACCGGCGGGCGCGGCTTGGCAGGTTCCTGCTGGGCCGGCTGGCAGGCGGCCACCGCCAAGCACAGCATTGCGGCGGACAACAGATGGCGTGCCTGCATGGCGCGGTTCCTCCGGTGGTCTGATCGATGGGAAAGCATACCGTCCAATGATCTGAAATCGTTTACAAGATGCGCTCTTAAAAAACCACGAAAAACGTGGTTTGACACCGCGATCATTGCCCACGCCGCTGCCCCCTGCCCGGCAGCGGCGTGGGCAATGGACCGGCACGGGGCCGGCCATTGCCGTTCTCACACAATCGATGCCGCCGGCGGACCGGCGGCATCGGATACAGCAGCAGGCGGCGCCGCTTAGAAGCGGAAGCCCACCTCGGCCTTCACCTGGCGCGGAGTGCCGATGATGTCGCCGGTCTCGTTGTAGCTGGCCTGCAGCTTGCCGTTGGTCTTGACGTAGTTGTAGGTGGAGAAGTTGTCGAAGTTGAACACGTTGATGATGTCCAGACGGGCGTACAGCTCGGTGTTGCCCGCCAGCTTGAACGTCTTCGTCGCCTGCAGGTCAACCGAACGGTAGCCGAAGATCTTGCCACCCACCAGGAACTTGCCGGTTGCGTTGGGCACGGCCGCCTGCGGGGTCGGCAGGGTGTAGCCGCTGGCCTGCATCACCGGGTACCAGTCGTTGACGGCGGTCGGGGTGGCCAGGGTGATCTTGCCGCCGAAGGTGATGCCCCAGAAGCCCGCGTACGAACCGGTCACCACCAGGCGGTGGCGCGGTGCGCCGTTGGAGCGGATGGTCGGGTAGTCACCGATCAGGCCGCGGTCAAAGGCGTACTTCTCGTTGATGTCGCGGTTATGGCGCGCGGTGGTCCAGGTGTAGGCGATCGAGGTGCCCCAGCCGCTTTCCTTGGTGAACGGCTTCTGTGCCGACAACAGGACCTGGGTGGCACGGGTCTTGATGCCCTGCTGGCCGATGATCAGGCTGCCGAAGCCCGGCACGTTGCAGCTCCAGGCCTGGCTCAGGCCCGGGGAGGTGCCACCACACAGGCGCGGATCATCGAAGAACTGGCCGGTCGGGTAGCGGTTGCCCAGGGTGAAGGCGAAGCCGTCGTAACTCAGGGTACGGGCAATGGTGGCGTCGGTCAGCCAGTCGCCGATCTGGTTGCTCATGCCCAGGCTGAACTGATCCGAGTACGGCGCCTTCAGCTTGTTGTTCAGCAGGTCCACTTCCAGGCCGGCATTGCTGGTCGCGCCGACCAGGGCCTGCAGGTTGCCGATCCCGTTGAGCAGGTTCGGGTTCCAGTCATAGCAGGCGGCCTGGCCGTTGATGCAGGCGCCGGTAGCCGGGTTGCGGAAGTAGATGGTCGGCTGCGGCAGGGCCAGCTTGGTGGTTTCCAGCTGCAGGTTGTCGAACAGGTCACGGTCGTAGGAACGGCCGGCACCACCGTGGATCACGTGCTGCTCGTCGGCGTTGATGTCATACGAGAAGCCCAGGCGCGGCTGCCAGGCGTCCTTGAACGCCTTGCGGTTGTGGCCGTTGCTGATGTAGTCGCTGATGTCCAGGCCGCCCAGTGCCAGCGAATCGGCATAGGTCTGGCCAGCGGGGGCGCGCGGATCCTGCGAATAGATGGCGTCGACCACCTGCTGCGGGGTCACGAAGTCCAGGTAGGACGGGGTCTTTTCGTAGTCCCAGCGCAGGCCGATGTTCAGCTGCAGGTGATCGTTGACCTGCCAGTCGTCCTGGATGAACACGCCGTACTGCTTGGACTTCGAACGCACTTCGCCGGACACGCCGGTCACGCCGGTCACCGGCTTGACGAACTGCGCCTTGTACGGAATGGAATCGGGGAAGTCCGGATCGCCCAGCGAGTACGTGAAGGTCGGATTGATCTGCGCCGCATCGGATGCGTACAGATCGATCGCCTTGTACTTCACGCCCATCTTGATGGTGTGGTCACCGGCCCACTGGATGCCATCCAGGGTCAGGTTGTCTTCGATCGACCAGCCCTTCTGGCCCTTCACCTGCGAATCCAGTGCAGAGGCGCCACCGATCTTCACGATGGTGCGGTCTTCGGGGCCGTCCGGTGCGGTGTAGGTGATGCCGTTGGCCAGCGTCAGCGGGGTCGGGTTGTTGAACGAGTCTTCGTGGGTGACCATCAACTCGTTGTAGTAGCGCTCACCACTGTGGTTCCAGCGCAGGGCATAACGACGGTCGGTGTTGACCACTTCACGGCCGGCTTCCGGCGAGGTCTGGCCACTGAACTGCGACTGGGTTTCGTCGCGGTCCTGGAAGGTCAGCTCGATGCGGTCGTTGTCGGTCGGCTCGAAGTCGATCTTGCCGAAGATCAGATCCTGCTGGAACGGCTGGCTGGCCGGGCCGAGGCCGGCGGCACCGGCGGGCGGCAGCAGGCCGGCAGCGCCGGTGACCGCGCCATCCGGCGCGATGGTGACCGGCAGGTCGAAGCGCTTGGCTTCGTAGGTCACGAAGAAGTGCGCCTTGTCCTGGATGATCGGGCCGCCCAGGGCGAAGCCGTATTCCTTCTCGGCCGAGACCATCTTCTCCTTGCCGCCCTGCCGCTCGGCCGGGGTCTTGGCTCGCATGTCTTCATCGGTGTAGCGGTAGAACGCCTCACCCTTGAACTCATTGGTACCGGACTTGGTCGCAGCCGTCACTGCGGCGCTCGACACCTGGCCATACTCGGCCTTGTAGTTGCCGCTGATGACCTTGTATTCGCCGATGGCCAGCTGCGGGAACGGGTTACCGGCGCTGCCGGACTGGCCGGCCACGCCGCCGCCCTTGACGTAGCTCTTCTGGCCGACGCCGTCGATGTAGACGTTGGTGCCATCTGCATTGGTGGCGCCGCCGCGCAGCGAGGTGTTGCCCTTGGCATCGCGGGTGAAGATCAGGCCCGGCACCGCGTCGGCGAACTCCAGGAAGTTGCGCGACACCTGCGGGGTGGTCTGGATCTGCTGCAGGCTGACGGTCTTGCCAACTTCGGAGGTGCGCACTTCCTGCAGCAGGGTCGGCGCAACAACGTTGACGGTGTCCAGGTTGGTGGCCGCGGTCGAGCCCGGGGTGCTGCTGGCTGCGCCAGCGAAGTTCAGCGTCGCGGTCGAAGCCACGGTGACGGTGACCTTCTGGGTCTGGCCGTTGGCGACCACGTTGTACGTGCCCGGATCCAGGCCCATCAGCGAGTAGCTGCCGTCGGCGCGGATGGTGCCACGGCGGACGGTACCGGTGGCCACGTTGGTGGCGGTCACTTCGGTGCCGGCCTGGGCACCGGCAACCTGGCCGCGCAGGCTGGCGTTGGCCGACTGCGCCATGACGTTCGGGGCGGCAGCCAGCATCAGGCAGCTGACCAGAGCGGTGCTCAGCAGCCGGCGCGCCGGCATGCGGAAGGTGGTATGCATCATCAACTCAATCTCCGGGTGGCGGTAACCGCTTGCGCGGTCCCTGCGATCAGTCAAAAAAAAGAAGAAACGCCTCTGGCTTCAACGGCCGGATGGCGGAGTGGTGGAATCGCGAACAATCAAGCGGGGAACCAGGGTCTGCTTGTCCCCTGCCCCATCCGTGGAGGTGCCGTCCATCAACTGCATCAGACGCGTCATGGCCCGGTCGCCGAGCTCGGCGATGCTGACCTGCATGGTGGTCAGCGACGGGTGGACGAAACGCGCCAGTGGAATGTCATCGAAACCCGCCAGGGCCACATCGGCCGGCACACGGACCCCTGCCTGCGTGAACGCATACAGGCAGCCCAGGGCCATCATGTCGTTGGCGGCGAATACGGCATCGGGCAGCGCTCCGGCTGCCAGCAACTCCTGACCGGCACGATGGCCGGAAGCTTCGTCGAAATCACCGGGCAACTCGATGCCTTCGGCGCCACCGCCAGAAGCCGCCAGCGCGTCACGGAAGCCGCGCAGGCGCTCGCGCGCGTCGAAGTTGAGGTCCGGACCAGAAATGAAGGCAATGCGGCGGTGGCCGGCATCCAGCAGGTGGCGGGTCATCGCCATTGCGCCGGCGTGGTCGTCGATGCTCAGCACCGGGTGGTCCTGGCCGGGCAGATAGGTGTTGATCAACACCGTCGGCAACGACTGCGGCAGGTTGTCGGTCAGGAAGCCCGGGCTCTCGGCATAGGGCGAAAGCACCAGCAGGCCGTCGACGCGGCCGCGCATGGCACGCAGGGCGGCGCCCTGCTGTTCCTGGTCACCGTGGTAGCTGGACACCAGCAGGTGCTGGCGGCGGTTGCGGGCCACGCCGTCAATGCCGCGCATCAGCTCGGAGAAGAATTCGCCGTACAGGTCAGGCAGCACCACGCCCACCGTATTGGTGCGGCGGCTGCTCAGGCTGCGGGCGGCGGCGTGCGGGGTGTAACGCAGCCGTGCGGCCACCTCCAGCACAAGCTGGCGGACCGGTTCGGCGACATTTTCATGCCCGTTGAGCGCGCGGGAAACCGTGGCCACGGAGACCCGGGCTTCGCGTGCGACGTCTTTGATTGTGATAGCTGCCTTGTTCACGAAGCCGCCCTCCACGGCTTGGACCTACCAGCATTGGCGCGGAATGTAAGCGTTTCCATCCAGGCTTGTAAACAGTCCGTTAGGCGAATGTCCCGAAATGGACATGAAAACCTGTCCGTAGCGAGGCCATGAAGGACCCGCCAGGACAGCGTGGGACAAGGGCTCAGCCCTGTTCTGACGGGGTCTGCGCGCGGATGGACAACGCGTGGATATCGGTCTCCATCATCGACCCCAGCGCGGCATAGACCGCGCGGTGCCGGGCAAGCGGCCCCAGCCCGGCGAAGCGCTCACTGACCACATGCACGTTGAAATGGCCGCGCCCGTCGCGCGCACCGGCATGGCCGGCGTGACGATGGCTGTCGTCCTCGATCTCCAGCACGCTCGGCGCCAGCGCCTGCTGCAGCGCATCACGGATCCGCTCGATCCGTTCCGCGTTCACGGCAGCACCTTGCGGAACGGGCGGACCTGCACGCGGGTGTAGACGCCTGCAGCCACGTACGGGTCGGCATCGGCCCAGGCCTGGGCCTGCGGCAGCGACTCGAACTGCGCGATCACCACCGAACCGCTGAAACCGGCCGGGCCCGGGTCTTCACTGTCCACCGCCGGGCACGGCCCGGCCAGCAGCAGGCGTCCCGCGTCGCGCAGCGCATGCAGCCGCGCCAGATGCTCCGGCCGCGCCTGCAGCCGCTGCGCCAGCACATCCTGGCCGTCATACCCTTCGATCACATACCACACCGGCATTTCCTCGCTCGCGTTGTCGGGTCCGCCGATTCTAGCCAATGCAGCCCCTGCCCCGGTCCGGCTGGACACTGGCGCAGCAAAGGCTTACCCTAGACTCCATTGCACGTGGCTGGATGCAGCAGCCCGTCGGATTCTGCGGCCACGCAGCCCCCGACGACAGATCCGCTGCTTCAAACCGGACCACCTGGCCGGGCCACGTAGACGACCTCCCCGTAGTTCTGTCGCTGCCGTTTACTGCGGCGCGTCCTGCTGTTTGATATGTGTGGAATCGCGCCGATCCCGGCGTGTCTGGTGCCCTGGGGCTCCGTGGCGTTGGCCCGGCGAACCCGGTGCCGCGACTGGTCCGTTGCAATCCTGATGTCCATTAGATGACTTCCGAACTCGCGCTCGACGCGAACCCGCCAACCCGGCCGCCCGCCCCCCAGCAGCAGGAAATGCCGCTGGCCGTGGTGCATGGGCAACCGGTCCTGCAGATCCCGCAGGACCTGTACATCCCGCCGGACGCGCTGGAAGTCATCCTGGACGCCTTCGAAGGCCCGCTGGACCTGCTGCTGTACCTGATCCGCCGCCAGAACCTGGATGTGCTGGACATTCCCGTGGCCGAAATCACCCGGCAGTACGTGGAATACATCACCGTGATGCGCGAGCTGCGCTTCGAGCTGGCGGCCGAGTACCTGGTGATGGCCGCGATCCTGGCCGAGGTGAAGTCGCGGATGCTGCTGCCGCGCCCGGTCAGCGAGGAAGGCGATGAGGCCGACCCGCGCGCCGAGCTGGTGCGCCGGCTGCAGGAGTACGAACGTTTCAAGCAGGCCGCCGAGGACATCGACGCCCTGCCCCGCCAGGACCGCGACACCACGGTGGCGCATGCCTTCATGCCCGAGCGCGCCACGGTGAAGCTGCCGCCGCCGGTGGACCTGAAGGAATTGCTGCTGGCCCTGCACGACGTGCTCAAGCGCGCCGAGCTGTTCAGCGGCCACGCCATCAAGCGCGAAGCACTGAGCGTGCGGCAACGCATGGGCGAAGTACTGGGACGCCTGGAAGACGGCAAGTTCTATCGTTTTGAAGGGCTGTTCACCGCCGAAGAAGGCAAGCTGGGCGTGCTGGTCACGTTCCTGGCGGTGCTGGAACTGGCCAAGGAACAGTTGCTGGACATCGTCCAGGAAGAACCGCTGGCGCCGATCTACGTGAAGTCGCTGGCCGCTGGAAACACCAACGCGCCGCTGCAGTTCAGCAGCGAGTTCGACGACAACGACGCCGCCAATGCCAACGAGTGAGCGCTGACTGCCGATGGATCAATCGCTGATCGACCGCATTGTCGAGGGTGCCCTGCTGGCCTCCAGCCAGCCACTCACCCTGGCCCAGCTGAAGGACCTGTTTCCGGAAGAGGAACCGGCACCGCCGGGCAGCATCGAACGTGCGCTGGAGCGCCTGCGCGAGGCCTGCGAAGGTCGTGGCGTGGAACTGGTCGAGGTCGCCTCCGGCTTCCGCTACCAGGTCACCGGCGAAGTACATGGCTGGATCAGCCGGCTGTGGACCGAACGCAAGACCCGCTACACCCGCGCCACCCTGGAAACCCTGGCGCTGATCGCCTACCGGCAGCCGATCACCCGCGGCGAGATCGAGCAGGTGCGCGGCGTGGCGGTCAGCAGCAACATCATCCAGGCGCTGGAAGAACGCGAATGGATCCGCGTGGTCGGCCACCGCGACGTGCCCGGCAAGCCGGCGCTGTTCGGCACCACCAAGGGCTTCCTGGACTACTTCGGGCTGAAGCGGCTGGACGAACTGCCGCCGCTGTCGGAACTGAAGGACCTGGGTGAGCTGGAACCGCAGCTGGCCCTGGACCGTGATGCACCGGCCGTGGCCGGTGCCGAGGGTCCGGACATCTCGGCCGGCGCCGATGGCGTTGCCGCGAACGATGACGCCGGCCTGGCCGGCAGTGACACCCCCGATTCCGCCAATGCAGCCCCTGCATCGGCCTCCGATGAGCAAGCACCTTCGCCCCTCGATGATGGGCACCCCGATTCCGCGCCGGGCGAGCGCGCGGTGCCAGTGAACGAACGCGAAGACAACGCCGTCGCGATGACGACCGTGGCTGTTGACCAAGCCGATTCCGAACCAGAGGCCGACCTCGAAACCGTCGGCCGGAGCAAAACTGATGAGTGACACCCCCCGTAACAAGCTCTCGCTGAAGCGCGAAGCCACCTCCGAACAGTTCAAGCTGGAAGAGCGCCTGCACAAGGTGCTGGCCCAGGCCGGCCTCGGCTCGCGCCGCGCGCTGGAACAGCGCATCGCCGAAGGCCTGGTCAAGGTCAACGGTGAAGTCGCGCAGACCGGCATGTCGGTCAAGAGCGGCGACAGGATCGAACTGGATGGCCGTGGCTTCGTCGCCACTGCCCTGGCCGAGCCGTCGCGCGTGCTGGTCTACAACAAGCCGGAAGGCCAGGTGACCACCCGCGAAGATCCCGAAGGCCGCCCGACCGTGTTCGAGTCGCTGCCGCCGCTGAAGGGCGCGCGCTGGATCGCCATCGGCCGCCTGGACATCAACACCACCGGCCTGCTGCTGGCCACCACCGACGGTGAGCTGGCCAACGCCATGATGCACCCGTCGTTCGAGGTCGAGCGCGAGTACGTGGTGCGCGTGCGTGCACCGGAAGGCGAGGAAAAGGTCTCCGACGCCATCGTCGACCGCCTCAGCCGTGGCGTCGCACTGGAAGACGGTCCGGCCAAGTTTGATGAGATCGAACGCATCGGCGGCACCGATTCTCACGACTGGTTCCGCGTCGTGGTGAAGGAAGGCCGCAACCGCGAAGTGCGCCGCCTGTGGGAATCGCAGGGCTGCCAGGTCAGCCGCCTGAAGCGCACCCGCTATGGCAAGGTGAGCCTGCCGCGCGAACTGGCCCGTGGCCATTCGGTGGAACTGGGCACCGCTCAGGTGGAAGCGCTGCGTGCGCAGCTGAAGCTGGAAGAAGGCGCTCCGTCGGCATTGACGCTGCAGCCGGTGATCGGCCAGCGCCGCGCCGCAAAGACCACCGTGCGCGTGCGCGAAGGTGGCCGCGGCAATGCCTACGTCAATGGCCACAACACCGCTGACGAAGGTCGCGAGCTGCGCCGTTTCGACAACGTCCGCGAAGACCGCGGCCGTGGTCGCGGCGGCAAGGGTGGCGGCTTCAAGGGCGGCCTGACGGTCAGCGGTGAAGCAGCAGCCAAGCAGTCGCAGAAGCCGTTCAAGCAGCGCGCGCCGAAGAATGACCGTTCGCTGCCGGAAGGCAATCCGGCCGCGTTCCGCACCTGGTACGTGCCCGATGGCGTGAGCACTGGCCCGAGCGGGCACCGCAATGCCGGCCCGGGCGCACGTGGCCCGGGTGCCCGTGGACCGGGCGCGGGCGGCCAGGGCCGTCCGTACGGCAAGCCGAAGGGCCCGGGTGCCGCCGGCGGCCAGGGCCGTGGCGGTTTCGGTGGTGAAGGCCGTGGCGGCGCAGGCGGCCAGGGTCGTCCGGCCGGTGCCGGCAACCGCTCGCAGGGCCAGGGCAACAAGCACCCGTACGGTCATCCGGGCAACGCTCCGAGCTTCCCGTCCGACCATGCAACCCCGGGTTTCAACCCGTATGGCAGCCCGAAGCCGGCACACGGCGCCCGTCCGGGCGGTCGCGGCCCGGGCGGTGGCAACCGTGGCCCCGGAGGTAACCGCGGCCCCGGCGGTCCGGGTGGCAACCGTGGTCCCGGCGGCAACCGCGGCCCGGGCGGCCCGCGCCGTAGCGGCCCACGCGGCGGCTGATCACAGGCCACGCTGAAATGAGAAACCCCGGCCCAGGCCGGGGTTTTTCTTTAAAAAGGGGACGGAGGGGATTAAGTCGTTTTCGCCACGCCATGTGTCGAAGGGGCGAAAACGACTTAATCCCCTCCGTCCCCTTTTGCGTGGCGCTGGAAAGCGGCGGGCGTGGTGCCGGCCATGCTGCGGAAGAAGGCGATGAACGGGCTCTCGGCGGAAAAGCCAGTGTCCTGCGCCACATGCGCGACGCGATGCCCGAGCAGCAACAGCTCCATGGCCCTCATCAGGCGCCATTGCTGGCGCCAAGCCTGATAGCCCATGCCGGTATCACGTTGCATCAGCCGGCCAATGGTGCGCACGCTCAGACCCGCGCGCTCGGCCAGCTCGCCCAGTTCGGGCGGCAGCTGTTCGGCCAGCGGCAGGCAACGTGCAATGCGTGGATCACGCGGCAAAGGCAGGTCCATCGGCGCCACCGGTGCAGCGGCGATTTCCAGCACGCACAACGCCAGTTGATGGTGCGCGCGCGGCAATTGCCAGTCATGGTCGAACGGTGCCTGCGCGATCGGCTCCAGCAAGGCCTGCAGCAGCGGACCTACGCCGATGATCGCCGGTTGCCGGGGCAGCTGGGCCGACAGGGTGGCGTCGAAGTACAACGAACGGTAGTCGACCGCCTGGCGCATCTGCGCGCGATGGCGCAGCCCGCCCGGAATCCACGCCGCGCGCGCAGGCGGCAGCAGGCTGATGCGATCACCGTAGGTCAGGCGCGTACAGCCCTGCCGGGTGTAGAGCAGCTGCGCGCGTGCATGCTGGTGCCAACCCGAATCGTGATCCGCCAGTGACGCCGCGATCCCCAGCACCGGAGCGCTCCAGGCATCAGCGTCGAAGGGCGCGTCCGGCTGCAACCAGGCCATGTCCGATTTCATATATCCAATGACAGGATGGAGAGAGTGCGCCATTGCAGGCGCGACCACAATGCGCGGCCCTGTTCGTGGAGCGCCCGCATGTCGCGTCGCCTGTTGTTGCTCACCATCGCGCTGCTGATGTTTCCCCAGCTGGCGCAGACCCTGTACAGCCCGGCCCTGGCCGATCTGGGCAAACGCTTCGCCCTGCCGCCGGGTACCGCCAGCCAGGCCATGAGCCTGTATCTGTTCGGCTTCGCTGCAGGCGTGCTGCTGTGGGGGCGCCTGGCCGATCGTATCGGTCGTCGCCCGGCCATTCTCTGTGGCCTCGGCATCTTTGCCGTGGCTGCACTGGGCGGCCTGCTGGCTGGCAGCTTCGGCCCGGTGTTGCTGGCCCAAGCGCTGGCCGCGGTCGGCGCCGCGGCCGCTTCGGTGGTCACCCAGACCGTGCTGCGCGACCATCTGCAGGGGCCGGCGTTGGCGCAGGCATTCTCCTGGATCGGCATGGCCCTGGCCCTGAGTCCGGCCATCGGCCTTGCACTGGGCACGCTGCTGGTGGGCCGCCATGGCTATGCCGGTGTGCAGGCCGGCCTCCTGCTGATGGTCATCCTGCTGATGCTCGGATGCACATCCGGCCTGCACGAGAGCCGCCCTGCCGAAGTCGCGCACACACCCATGCTGCCGCTGCTGCGGCAACTGCTGCGCGATCGCTGGATCTGGTCACAGGCGCTGCTGGTGACGGCGTTCAACGTGGCCATGTACAGCTGGTACGCGCTGGGTCCGTTCGTGTTTGAACGACTGCATTGGCCGCTGGCTTGGTTCGGTGCAAGCGGCGCGGTGCTGGCACTGGGCTCGGCACTGGGCGCGTGGGGCAATGGCCGCCTGCTGCGTGCCGGCGTTGCCGCGGCCACGCGCATCCGCATCGCCGCAGGCCTGGTTCTGACGGGAGGCCTGCTGGCTGCGCTGCTGCATGATCACCCTGCCCTGGTCGCGGCGATGGTGCCGGTGGTGACGGGCTTCGGCTTGGCCATTCCCAATGTGCTCGGCCAGGCCCTGCGCGGCTATCCACACTGTCTCGGCAGCGCAGGCGCGCTGTTCGGCCTGCTCTACTACCTGTTGATCGGTGCGGCAATGGCGTTGGTTGGTGCAGTGCAGTTGCTGGCACCGACCGTTATCGTGTGTGGCCTGCTGGCCTTGTGGCTGCAGCGACGGCGTCCCGCTGCGACCTAGGAATTGCTGCAAATGGAGCGCACTGTGCGCGGCTTCCGGGAACGGCTTTGATTCGCTGGCTATCGTGCGCGCTGTCCTACCCAAGGCAGATGCCCATGATCACCATCACCGCCGAACAGGCCCGCGCCAATGCTGACGCCGCCAAGCGCCCGATCGAACTGTTCTACCGCGACCTCGACAACGCCATCCAGGCCGGCTCGGAAAATGGCCGTCGCTACATCGTGTTCGGCTTCAGCCAGGTAATGGCCAGCGGGCAGCTCGTCGAAGACGCGGTCGCACAATTGCTGAAAAATGGTTTCGTTGTCGAACGGCTGTTGAGCGACTCCGAACAGCACTACATCCGCATCAGCTGGGGAACTGCCGAGCCGACGCGCCTCAGCGCCGGCTGATGGTGAAGGCGGCGCCGTCCACGCCCAGGTCCCAGCCCTTGCCGGTACCGGACAGGGCCAGCGAGATGTCACCCTTGGTCATCACCTGCGCGTTGCTGGACTTCACCGCACCCGCATGCGCACCCACCGAGGCGTAGGTACCCAGCAGTTCGTTGACGCTGACCGCACCGGTGAAGCTGCCACGCCCATTGGTGATCTTCGACTTGCCCACGGTCAGGCCGCCGCCCTTCACTTCGATACGTACCGGCATGCTGGCGCCATTGCTGCAGGTGACGGTGCCGTTGCCGGAGGCGGTCTTGTAGATCAGCGACCAGCCGGACAGGTTGTAGCGCAGCTGGCAATCGAGATTGCCGGCAGCGTGCGCAGCCGGGGCCAGCGTTGCAGCAGACAGGGCCAGCAGCACGGCGAAAGGCTTGTTCATGGCAGGACTTCCAGTTCGGTCGGACTGACGGCGAATCTAGCAGTGCGCGCGTGCACGTTGGATGCAGGCGCGCGCGCTGGTGCGGCGGTGTTCAGGCCGTGGCTCAGGCCTGTTCATCCAGGTGGAAGGCATCGGCATCGAGCATCGCCGGGAAGCGCGCGCGATGCGCGGCCAAGGCATCGGCCGAGATGGTGGTGGTCACCACCTGTTCGCGTTCGCGGATCTCCACCTGCGGCTGGCCGAGGAAGTCGATCACCGCGCTGTCGCCGGCGTAGTGCAGCTGGTTGCCGTCCACGCCGACGCGGTTTACCGCCGCCACGAAGCACAGGTTCTCGATCGCGCGCGCGCGCAGCAGGGTCTTCCACGCATAGGCGCGCGCCGACGGCCAGTTGGCCACGAAGATCTGCAGATCGAAGTCCAGCTGCTGCGGACGCTCGACGTTGTAGCGGTTGCGGCAGAACACCGGGAAGCGCAGGTCGTAGCAGACCTGCGGATTGATCCGCCAGCCCTTCCATTCCACGCTCAGGCGCTCGCGGCCGGCGGCATAACGCTCGTGCTCGCCGCCGTAACGGAACAGGTGGCGCTTGTCGTAGTACTCCAGCGTGCCATCGGGCGTGGCGAACAGCAGGCGGTTGTAGACGCCTTCGCCATCACGCAGCTGCACGCTGCCGATCACCGCCGCGTTCAAGGCCCTGGCCTGCTCGCGCACCCAGGCCACGGTCGGGCCGTCCATGCCTTCGGCCTGGGCAATGGCCTCGTTGGAGAAACCACTGGTGAAGGTCTCCGGCAGGATCACCAGGTCGGTGGTGCCGGCCAGCGGTGCCAGCAGCGCGCCGTAGTAGGCGCGGTTGCCGGCCGGGTCGTGCCAGCGGGTGTCGCCCTGGACGAGGGAAATACGCAGATCCTGCATGTCCACGCCTCCGCTCACAGCAGGCGCAGGCGTTCGATCGCCGCGTCCATGGTCGCTTCGTTCTTGGCGAAGCACAGGCGCACCAGGCGCTGGCCGGCCGGAGGAGTCTCGTAGAACGGCGACAGCGGGATGGCGGTCACGCCCTTCTCGATGGTCAGCCACTTCACGAACTCATGGTCCGGCAGGTCGCTGATGGCCGAGTAGTCGACCAGCTGGAAGTAGCCGCCCGGCACCGGCAGCGCCTTCAGGCGGGTGCTGGCCAGCTGCTCGCGGAAACGGTCGCGCTTGGCCTGGTAGAACGCGCCCAGTTCCAGGTGGTGTTCCGGCTCATCGCGGATCATCGCGGCGAAACCGTACTGCGCCGGGCCGAAGCTGGTGAAGGTGTTGTACTGGTGCACCTTGCGGAACTCGGCGGTCAGCGCCGGCGGGGCGATCGCATAGCCGATCTTCCAGCCGGTGCAGTGGTAGGTCTTGCCGAAGCTGGAGATCACGAACGCGCGCTCGCGCAGTTCCGGGTAGCGCAGCGCCGATTCATGGCGGCGGCCGTCATAGATGATGTGCTCATACACCTCATCGGAGATCAGGTAGATCTGCGTGCCGCGCAGCAGCTCGGCCAGCGCCTGCATGTCCTGCGCCGACAGCATCGCGCCGGACGGGTTGTGCGGGGTGTTGACGATCAGCATGCGTGTGCGCGGGGTGATCGCCGCACGCACGCGGTCCCAGTCGACGGCGAAGGTCTGCGGATCCAGCGACACATGCACGGCCTTGGCACCGGCCAGATCGATCGCCGGTTCATAGCAGTCATAGGCCGGGTCGAGCACGATCACTTCTTCGCCGGCACGCACCACGGCGTGGATGGCGTTGAAGATGGCCTCGGTACCGCCACTGGTGACGGTGATCTCGCTGTCCGCATCCACCTGCGCGCCGTAGCAGTCCAGCGCCTTCTGGGCGATGGCCTGGCGCAGCGGCGCCACGCCGGTCATCGGCGGGTACTGGTTCAGCCCGGCGGCCATCGCCTTGGCCGTCTCATCGATCAGGCGCTGCGGCGCGGAAAAGTCCGGGAAACCCTGGCCCAGGTTGACCGCGCCGTGTTCGGCGGCGAGCTGGGACATCACGGTGAAGATCGTGGTACCGACCTTGGGCAGCTTGGTGGTGGGTTGCATCGGCCTGGACTGTGGGTAACAAGGCCTCCGAGTTTACGCAATCCGCGCGTCGGTAGTGCCGGCCGCTGGCCGGCAACCTCGGCTGGCAGATGGCGAAATTGCCGGCCAGCGGCCGGCACTACCCTGTGAATTCACCGCTACAATTGCCACCGCACTCCGGCATGAAGACCCCTGCCCCTTGAACACCCCTGCATTGCTGGCCGCCAGCGGCCTGAGCTTCTCCCGCAATGACGAGCCGGTGTTCGGCCCGCTGGACTTCCATGTGGACGCGGGTGAAGCCCTGCTGGTGCAGGGTGGCAACGGCGCCGGCAAGACCACTCTGCTGCGCGTGCTGGCCGGCCTGACCCGGCCCGGCGCCGGCCAGGTGCGGATCGATGGCAAGCCCGCCAGCAACGCCGAGCGTGCGCGCTATGTCGCCTATCTCAGCCACCTGCCGGCGCTGAAGCCGGACCTCGGCACGCTGGAGAACCTGCACTTCCTGTGCGGCCTGCACGGCCGCCGTGCGCGGCAGATGCCCGGCAACGCGCTGGCCATCGTCGGCCTGGCCGGTTACGAGGACACTCTGGTACGCCACCTGTCGGCCGGGCAGAAGCGGCGGCTGGCACTGGCGCGCATCTGGCTGTCGCCGGCGCCACTGTGGCTGCTCGACGAACCCTACGCCAACCTCGACCTGGAGGGCATCACTCTGGTCAACCGGATGATTTCGGCGCACCTGCGCGCCGGTGGCGCTGCGCTGGTCACCACCCACGGCGCCTATGCCGCACCGCCGGTGCGCACCCGCCAGCTCGACCTCGGCGGTGCCGCATGATCGCGCCGGGTACCGAACCAGGCCTGTGGCAGACCGCAGGCGCCCTGCTCAAGCGCGACCTGCGCCTGCTCTGGCGCCGCCGCGGCGACGCGCTGCAACCGCTGCTGTTCGCGGTGCTGGTGGTGGTGCTGTTCGCGCTGGCCCAGGGTCGTGAGCCACAACTGCTGGCCGCCACCGCCGGCGCGGTGCTGTGGCTGGCCGTGCTGCTGGCGGGACAGCTGTCGCTGGATTCGCTGTTCCGTTCCGACGCCGAAGATGGCTCGCTGGAACAGTGGCTGCTGGCGCCGGTGCCGCTGGCCTGGCTGGTACTGGTGCGCGTGCTGCTGCACTGGGCCACCACGGCACTGCCGCTGATCGTGGTCAGCCCGCTGCTGGCCGAAATGCTGCATCTGCCGCATGACCAGCTGCCGATGTTGCTGGCATCGTTGCTGCTGGGAACGCCGTTGCTGAGCCTGATCGGTGGCGTGGTCGCTGCACTGACCGTTGGCATCCGGCGCTCTGGTATTCTCGTGGCGTTGCTGTCGTTGCCGCTGTACGTGCCGGTGCTGGTGTTCGGCGCAGGCAGCCTGGCGGCAGCCGGGCGCGGGCAGGATCCGGTCGGTGCGCTGCTGATGCTGGGCGCCGGCCTGCTGGTCGCGCTGGTGCTGGCGCCGCTGGCCACCGCCGCTGCAATACGTATTTCTCTGAGTTGACCGAGCTGAGAGCCAATCCACCCCTGCTGGATAGCCGCCACGCATGAATCCGATTGTCCGCTGGTTCCACCAACTCGGTTCGCCTCCCACGTTCGACCGTTTCGCTGCCCGCTGGTCGCGGGTGTTCTACCTCGCCGCAGTGCCGGTGCTGCTGGTCGGCATGTGGCAGGCGCTGCTGGTGGTGCCGCCGGAAGCCAAGCAGCTGGACAGCTTCCGCATCCTCTACATCCACGTCCCCAGTGCCTGGATGAGCCTGTTCGTGTTCGCGCTGATGGCGCTGTATGCCGCGATCGCGCTGATCTGGCGGATCAAGGTCTGCGAGATCCTGGCCATGGCCTGCGCGCCGATGGGCGCCGGCTTCACCCTCATCACCCTGCTGACCGGCAGCATCTGGGGCAAGGGCACCTGGGGCACCTGGTGGGACTGGGACCCGCGCATGACCAGCGAACTGGTACTGCTGTTCCTGTACCTGGGCGTGATCGGCCTGTACCACGCCATCGAAGACCGCCGCAGCGCCGCGCGCGCCGCTGGCCTGCTGGCCATTGTAGGTGTCAGCCTGCTGCCGGTGATCCGCTATTCGGTGGACTGGTGGGGCGGCCTGCACCAGCGCCAGTCGATCAACGTGTTCGGTGAATCGGCGATCAGCAGCGCGATGATCGCGCCGCTGTGGTGGATGGTGATCGGCACCAAGTTCTGGTTCGCCGGTTCGGTGCTGGCCAAGGCCCGCGCCGACAATCTCGACCGCGAGGCCGGCAAGGCCTGGGTCGGCGGCCGTGTCGATGCCGCGCGCGCCACCCGGGAGGCCCAGCCATGACACACCTGCCCTATGTGATCGGCGCCTACGCCGTATTCGTGCTGGTGCTCAGCGCCGATGCCCTCGGTTCGTGGCTGCGCCTGCGCGTGGCGCGCCGGCTGGCACTGGCCCGCCAGCAGCGGCAGCAGACCCGCGCTGGCAGGCAGGACGCGGCGACGCCGCTGTCGACGGAGCTGGAACGATGACCCCGGTGCAGCGTCGCCGCCTGGTGTGGGTGCTGCTGGCCCTGCTCGCCTCCGGCCTGGCCACCGCGCTGGTGGCGATGGCGCTGGAACGCAACATCGCCTACCTGTACACCCCTTCGGAAGTGCTGCGCGGCGATGTCGATGCACAGTCGCGTTTCCGCTTGGGCGGCATGGTGGTGAAGGGCTCCTTCAACCGCCCGGTCGGCTCGCTGGAGGCGCGCTTCGACGTGACCGACGGCGATGCACAGCTGGCGGTGACCACCTCGCGGATCCTGCCGGACATGTTCGCCGAAGGCACCGCGGTGGTCGCCAGTGGCCGCCTGAAGGACGGCGTCTTCGTCGCCGACGAAGTGCTGGCCAAGCACGATGAGAAGTACGTGCCGAAGGAAGTGGCCGACAAGATGGGCGATGCCCATCGCAAGCACGACGTGCCGGTGACAGCCCCCGAGGTGCGCTGAGTGCTGCCCGAACTGGGTCAGATCCTGCTGTTGTGTGCGTTGCTGGCCTCGCTGCTGCAGGCCGGCCTGCCGCTGGCCGGTGCGCATCGCAACAACGCGGCATGGATGGCAGTGGCGCGGCCTGCCGCCTTCGCGCAGTTGCTGCTGTTGGCCGGCGCCTTCGCGGTGCTGACCACCGCGTTCGTGCAGCAGGATTTCTCGGTGCGCTATGTGGCCGAGAACTCCAATTCGCTGCTGCCGCTGATCTACCGCTATTCGGCGGTGTGGGGCGCGCACGAGGGCTCGCTGCTGATGTGGGCGCTGGTGCTGGCATTGTGGACCGGCGCGGTGGCGCTGTTCTCGCGGCACCTGCCGGCACCGGTGCAGGCGCGCGTACTGGCGGTGATGGGCATTGTCAGCGTCGGCTTCCTCGCCTTCCTGATCTTCACCTCCAATCCGTTCCTGCGCCTGAACCCTGCACCGCTGGAAGGCCGCGACCTCAATCCGCTGCTGCAGGATCCGGGGCTGATCATCCATCCACCGATGCTGTACCTGGGCTACGTAGGCTTCGCGGTGCCCTTCGCATTCGCGGTAGCGGCGCTGCTGGAAGGTCGCGTGGATGCGCGCTGGCTGCGCTGGACGCGGCCGTGGACCAACGTCGCCTGGGGCTTTTTGACCCTGGGCATCGCACTGGGCAGCTGGTGGGCCTACTACGAGCTGGGTTGGGGCGGCTGGTGGTTCTGGGACCCGGTGGAAAATGCCAGCTTCATGCCGTGGCTGGTCGGTGCGGCACTGATCCATTCACAGGCCGTCACCGAAAAGCGCGGCACCTTCGGCAGCTGGACCCTGCTGCTGGCGATCGCCGCCTTCGCGCTGTCGTTGCTGGGCACCTTCCTGGTGCGCTCGGGCGTGCTGACCAGCGTGCATTCGTTCGCTGCCGATCCCTCGCGCGGCCTGTTCATCCTGGTGTTCCTGTCGGTACTGGTGGGCGGCAGCCTGCTGCTGTATGCGCTGCGTGCCAGCCAGCTGAGCGTGGATGCCGATGATCCGCGCCGTGGCTTCACCGCCACCTCGCGCGAGACCCTGCTGCTGGCGAACAACCTGCTGCTGGCCACCGCCTGCGCGATGGTGCTGCTCGGCACGCTGTACCCGCTGCTGGCCGATGCGCTGTCGCTGGGCAAGATCTCGGTCGGTCCGCCCTACTTCGGCAGCCTGTTCCTGCTGCTGATGGCACCGATGATCCTGTTGCTGCCGTTCGGCCCGCTGGTGAAATGGCAGCGTGACCAGCCCTCGCGCGCCTTCGCGCTGCTGGTACCCTGGCTGGGCCTGGCGGTATTGCTGGGCGCGCTGGTCTGGTGGCAGGCACCGCAGAATGGCTGGAAGGCCGGCATCGGCGTCGCCGCTGCGGCCTGGGTCGCACTCGGCACCGCACGCTTCGTCTGGCAGCGCCTGCGCGGCAACGGCCGCTTCACCGCCGAAATGCTCGGCATGATCGTCGCCCACGCCGGCATCGCCGTGTTCCTGGCCGGCGCCCTGCTGGTCGAAGCGCTGAACGTGCAGCGCGAAGTGGCGCTGGCACCGGGGCAGCAGCTGGTGGTCGGTCGCTACGAAGTCCGCTTCGAAGGCGTGGACCATCGCGAAGGGCCGAATTTCATCGCTGATCGGGGCCACCTGCGGGTGTTCCGCAACGGCCGCGAGCAGGCCCTGCTGCATCCCGAGAAGCGCCAGTACGCCAGTGGCGGCCAGGTGATGACCGAGGCCGGCATCGATGCACGCTTCGACGGTGATGTCTACGTGGCATTGGGCGAGCCGCTGGGCAACAATGCATGGGCGGTCCGGGTGCACATCAAGCCGTTCGTGCGCTGGATCTGGCTCGGCGCGCTGCTGATGGCCCTGGGCGGATTCATCACCGCCGCCGACCGCCGTTTCCGTCGTCCGTAGGAGTTCCCATGTCCGAGTCCCCCGCCCCGCGCCCCTCCCGCCCGCTGCCGCCGGTAGCCATCGTGATCGGCGTGCTGTTCTTCTTCGGCCTGCTCGGGCTGATGATCTACGGGGTGATGAAATCGGGCGACCCGCAGCGCGACGTGCTGCCGTCGGCGCTGATCGACAAGCCGGCGCCGGCGTTCGCGCTGCCGGTGCTGCATGACCCGGAAATGATCGTACACAGCGACGAGCTGCGCGGCGCGCCCTATCTGCTGAACGTCTGGGGCAGCTGGTGCGCGGCCTGCCGCGAAGAACACCCGGTACTGACCCGCTTTGCCGAGAGCAAGCGCGTGCGCGTGATCGGCTACAACTGGAAGGATGATCCGACCGACGCGCTGCACTGGCTGGAGCAGCTGGGCAACCCGTTCATGGTGGTGCTTAGCGACGTCGAGGGCCGCACCGCGATCGACTGGGGCGTGACCGCTGCGCCAGAAACCTTCCTGGTTGATGGCAGCGGCATCGTGCGCTGGAAGTACAGTGGCGCGATGACCCAGCGCGTGATCGATGAGAAGCTGATCCCGGCACTGGAGAAGATCGAGAAGGCCCAGGGCAGTGCCGGCAACACCCTGCATACGGCGCCCTGAGCCGATGCGCTGGCTGCTGGCGCTGCTGCTCCTGATGCTGCCGCTGGTCGTGCTGGCCCAGCAGCCGCTGCACGATCCACAGCCGCTGCAGTTCCGCGACGATGCCGAGGAGCGCCGCTTCCATGACCTGGCCGCACAACTGCGCTGCGTGCAGTGCCAGAACCAGTCGCTGGCCGATTCGAACGCACAGATCGCGCAGGACCTGCGCCGCGAGGTGCTGCAGCTGATGCAGCAGGGCCACGACGACGCACAGATCAAGCAGTTCCTGGTCGCCCGCTACGGTGAGTTCGTGCTCTATCAACCACCGTTGCAGCCGGGCACCTGGCTGCTGTGGGGTGGCCCCCTGCTGGTGCTCGGCGCCGGTGCACTGGTGGTGCTGGGCATCGTCCGCCGACGTGGACGCACCGTCGGCGCGGCGCCGGCCGGCAAGGCCGATGAAGGAGACGAATGGTGAACCCTTGGCTGCCGGTGCTGGCCGGCCTGGTTGCAGCGCTGATGGCAGCACTGGTGCTGTGGCCGCTGCGCCACCACGGTCGTCGCGGTTTCGTGGTCGGCGTGTTCGCACTGGGCGTGGCCGGTGCCTGCCTGTACCTGCTGGTCGGTGATCCGCGTGCAGCACAGGTACAGCCGACGCCGTCGGTGGCCACCCTGCGCGATGGCGTGCAGGCCCTGCAGGATGCACTGAAGCGCGACCCTCAGCGTGCCGATGGCTGGGCATTGCTCGGGCGTTCGCAGGCCGAACTGGGCAATGCCTCAGCTGCGGCAGACGCCTTCTCGAAGGCCGCCGAATTGGCACCGGATGATCCGGGCGTGCTGGTGGAAGCCGCGCAGGCGCGCGCGCAGGCTGATGCCGGCAAGCAGTTCGATGACACCGCGATGACCTGGTTGCAGCAGGCACGTACACAGGCCCCCGACGCCGAGCGCGCCAGCTGGCTGCTGGGCATCGCCCTGCGCCAACGCGGAAGGAATGCCGAGGCTGCGGACGTGTGGAGCGGCCTGCTGCCGCGACTGGAACCGGGTGCCGCGCAGGCGCTGCAGGCGCAGATCGCGATTGCCCGCGAGGCCGCCGGCCATGCGCCCGATGCTGGCGTTGCGGCGCCACCGGCGCAGCTGCAGGTGCGCGTGCAGCTGCCGGCACTGAACAACGCCGAGTGGCCCGCCAGCACCCAGGTGTTCGTGCTGGCCCGTGCCGTCGGCGGCCCGCCGATGCCGGTGGCCGCTCGCAAGCTGCCGCTGAGCGGATTCCCGGACACGGTCGGGCTGGGCGACGGTGACAGTCCGATGCCAACCGCACCGCTGTCGGCCCATCGCGAAGTGGAAGTGCTGGCACGCATCTCGCGTACTGGTAGCGCCAATCGCAGCGAGGGCGACCTGCAGAGCGTTCCAGTGAAGGTAAGCCTGCCGCATGAAGGCGTGGTGGAACTGCGGTTTCCATAACGCGCCGCCCGGTAGTGCCGGCCGCTGGCCGGCAACCACGCAGGCGCATCAGGATTCATGAGGTTGCCGGCCAGCGGCCGGCACTACCTGCATCGCCGATGGAATCCAGCGTGTCGCCAGCTCCGCATGCCGCCCCGCTAGAATGCGTGCATGACCGAATTCATCCCGCCCGGCACCCGCTTCCACGCCCTGCCTTCGCCGTTCCCGTTCAAGCGCGGTGGCGCCCTGCACGGCGCGCGCGTGGCCTACGAGACCTGGGGAACGCTGGCGGCCGATGCCAGCAATGCGATCCTGATCGTGACCGGCCTGTCCCCAGACGCGCATGCAGCGGCCAACGAGGCCAACCCGGCACCGGGCTGGTGGGAAGCGATGGTTGGCCCCGGCAAGCCGATCGATACCAACCGCTGGTTCGTGGTATGCGTGAATTCGCTGGGCAGCTGCAAGGGCTCGACCGGCCCCGCTTCGCTCAACCCGGCCAACGGTGAGCCCTACCGCCTGGACTTCCCCGAGCTGTCGATCGAAGACGGTGCCCGCGCCGCCGTCGACGTCGTGCGTGCACTCGGTATCGAGCGGCTGGCCTGCGTGGTCGGCAACTCGATGGGCGGCATGACGGCCCTTGCCATCCTGATGCTGCATCCGGGCATCGCGCGCAGCCACGTCAACATTTCCGGCAGCGCGCAGGCGTTGCCGTTCTCGATCGCGATCCGCTCGCTGCAGCGCGAGGCAATCCGCCTTGACCCGCGCTGGAATGGCGGCCACTACGACGATGCCGAGTACCCCGAGTCCGGCATGCGCATGGCGCGCAAGCTGGGCGTGATCACCTACCGCTCGGCGCTGGAGTGGGATGGCCGCTTCGGCCGCGTGCGGCTGGATTCGGACCAGACCGACGACGATCCGTTCGGCCTGGAATTCCAGGTGGAAAGCTATCTGGAAGGCCACGCACGGCGCTTCGTGCGTTTCTTCGATCCCAACTGCTACCTGTACCTGAGCCGCTCGATGGACTGGTTCGACCTGGCCGAGTATGCCGACGGCAACGTGCTGGCCGGGCTTGCGAAGATCCGTGTGGAGAAGGCGCTGGCGATCGGCGCCAACACCGACATCCTGTTCCCCGTGCAGCAGCAGCAACAGATTGCCGATGGCCTGCGCGCCGGCGGTGCCGATGCGCACTTCATCGGCCTGGAATCGCCGCAGGGCCACGACGCCTTCCTCGTCGATTTCGAGCGTTTCGGCCCGGCCGTGCGCGGCTTCCTCGACGCGCTGTAAGTGGCGTGGCGGCGTAATCTCGCGCTGGCTGCCTTCGGCGCGTTGATCGCGCTGATGATCAGCGGCGTGCTGCCGCTGTGGCTGGGCGGCTGGTGCGTGCTGGCCAGCGCGGTGTCGTTCGGGCTCTATGGCCATGACAAGCGCGCGGCGCAGCGAAAGCAGTGGCGGATTCCCGAGCGCACCCTGCAGCTGCTGGCCTTTGCCGGTGGTTGGCCCGGCGCGCTGCTGGGCCAGGCGATGTTCCGCCACAAGCACCGCAAGGCCGCGTTCCAATGGGTGTTCTGGCTGTGCGTGCTGGCCAACGTGGCCTCGATCGCGGTACTGCTGCGCGAATTTTCGCGATAACCCTCGCCATCGGTAGTGCCGGCCGCTGGCCGGCAACCTCAGACGCTTCAATTGCCGGCCAGCGGCCGGCACTACCGGACCATCGTCACGATTCGCGGATCAACACCCCATCACGCAACCGGTACTGCGCATCGACCACGCCTTCGGGCAGGTCGTCGTGGGTGATCATCAACAGGCTGCGCCCGTCCAGCAACCCGGAGAGATCGTGCAGCAGCGCACGTGCGGTATCCACGTCCAACCCTTCGGTTGGTTCGTCCAGCAGCAGGATCGGCGCGTTGCGCAGCAGCGCCCGCGCCAGCGCCAGCCGTCGCGCCTGGCCGGCCGACATCGTCGCGCCGTTCTCGCCCACCCAGGCCTGCAGGCCACCGTTGCGCTCGGCCCAGTCGCCCAGGCGCACGCGACGGAGGACCGCCCACAAGGCGGCGTCGCTGGCATCGGGATCGCCCAGCCGCAGGTTTTCTGCCACGCTGCCGGCAAACACCGGTGCGTTCTGTGGCAGCCACGCCAGTTGCTGGTGCCACTCAGCCTGGGCGACGTCGCGCAGATCGCGGCCACCATAGGTGATTCGCCCCTGCTGCGGATCCCACAGCCGCAGCAGCAGGCTGGACAGCGTGGTCTTGCCACTGCCGCTGTCGCCGCGGATGGCGATGCGTTCGCCTGGCGCCAGGGTCAGCTGGAGGCCGGACAGCACCGGCCGCGCCGCGCCCGGCCACTGGAAATGCACATCGTCCCAATGCACGCGCGCGGCTTGCGGCACCGGCTGTGGCACTTGCGGATCGTCCACCGTCGGCGGTTGCTCGACGATCGCCTGCAGGCGATCTGCGGCAATGCGCCCGGACTGCAGCGACTGCCAGGCCAGGCCCATGCCGGCCCACAGTTCGATCAACGCCACGGTCAGGAACACGAGGCCCGCCGCCATCTCCGGCGCGATGCGCTGCTGTTCGGCGGCGTGCAGGGCCAACGCCAGCATCGCCACCAGGCCCAGCCCGGCCACCAGGCCGTGCAGGGTCGAGGCCGCGATCAGGCGCCAGCGACGGCGGCGGTCACGCGAGGCCAACTGCTTGGCTGCCACGCGCACCTTCAGCTGCCACGCGGCATCGGCATGCAGCGCGGCCAGATCTCCCGCCCCCTCCAACCCCTCAAAGGCCGCGGTGCGCAATGCGGCGCGATGTGCGGCGCGGTCGGCTTCTTCATCATCGTGGCCACGCACGCCCAGCCACGGCACACCGAAGGCGATCAGCAGCGCCAGCACCGCCAGCAGGACTGCCGCCGACGGCAGGATCAGCGCCGCCGATGCAACCGCCACCACCGACAGCGCACCCAGCGCCACCAGCGGCCCGATCGCACGTACCAGCAGGCCATCAACTTCGCCGATGTCGCCCAGCAGTCGCGCCAGCAACTCGCCGGTACGCGTAGCCCCCAGCCGTGCCGGCGCCAGTGGCAGCGCGCGGCGGAAGAACCAGACGCGCAGATCGCGGGCGATGCGCAGGGTGGCATCGTGGCCCACCAGCTTTTCGAAGTAGCGCGACACGATGCGCGCCATGGTCAAGCCACGGATACCCGCAGACGGCGAGAAGAAATTGAATCCCTGCCCCAGGCCTGCGGCACCGGCCAGCGCGGCCGCGGTGAGGAAACCACCGGACAGGCCCAGCAATGCAGTGCCGGCCAGCATCGTGGTCCACAACAACAGGATCGTCAGCAACAGGCGTGGACGATGACGCAGGAACACCGCGCGCAGCGAATCAGGTGAACGGCTCATGCGCGCACCGCCTGTGCCGGTTCTACCAGGCGGCCTTCCGGCAGCAGCAGGCAACGATCGGCCCAGGCGATCACCGCCGGGCTGTGGGTGGCGACCACCACGCTGCGGCCACGTGCATATGCGGCCAGGCTGCGCAGCAATGCCGCTTCGGTATCGGCATCCAGGAACGCGGTGGGTTCGTCCAGCAGCAGCACCTGCGGATCACGCAGCAGAAGGCGGGCCAGGCCGATGCGACGCGCCTCACCACCGGACAGGCCGAAGCCACGTTCGCCGATCACCGTATCCAGCCCCTGCGGCAGGCGCTGCGCAAACTGCAGTACCTGCGAAGCCTCGGCCACCGCGCGCAGGCGCGCATCGCTGGCGCCGGGATCGGCCAGGCGCAGGTTGTCGGCGATGCTGCCGTGGAACAGGTACGGACGCTGGCTGGCATAGGCCACCTGCACGCCGGGACGCACCTGCAGCTTGCCGGCACGCGGCGGCAGCCAACCGGCCAGCGCCTCCAGCAACGTACTCTTGCCGGACCCGCTGGGACCGACCAGGGCCAGGCGCTGGCCCGGTTCCAGCAGCACGTCCAGATCCTGCAGCACATCGTGCGGCGCGCCCAGCGGACGCAGCACCAGACCCTGTGCCCGCAGCGGCGGCAGCGCGGCCTCGGCCGGCTCCACCGCCAGCGGCGCAGCTTCGTTCTCGATCAGGCCCTGCTCATCGGGCAGCGACTGCAGCAGGCGCTCCACCTCGGCAGCGGCAGCCAGCGCATTGGCACGGTCGTGGTAGTGGGCGGCCAGCCGTCGCAACGGCGCATAGAATTCCGGCGCCAGCAGCAGGCAGAACAGGCCCGCCCCCAGCGTCGGTACCGTTGCATGCAGCGACATCATGCCCAGATAGCTCAGCCCGAGGTACAGGGCGACCATCGCCACGCTGACCGAGGCGAAGAACTCCAGCACCGTGGACGACAGGAAAGCGATGCGCAGAACCTTCAGGGTGCGCACGCGCACGCCTTCGGCAGCCGCCTCGATCCCCTCCAGCTCAGCCTCGCCGCGGCCATACAGGCGCAGCAGGCCCAGGCCCTTGATGCGGTCGGCGAAATGGCCGCTCATCCGCGCCAGCTCACCCAGCTGCGCGCGGCCGGCCGCTTCGGCCCCCCAGCCCACCAGCATCATGAAGAACGGTACCAACGGTGCAGTGAACAGCAGGATCAGCGCCACCACCCAGTCGACCCAGGCTACGGCGGCCAGGATCAGCAGCGGCACCACCACTACTTCGGTGCGTACCGGCAGGAAACCGCTGTAATAGCTCTCGATCGCATCAGCGTGATGCAGCATCAGTTCGCCCAGTTCGCCGGTGCGGCGCTGGCGCAGCCACAGCGGCCCCAGGCCAAGCAGGCGTCCGAACACGCGTTCACGCAGGGCCAACCGCGCGGCATCGGCCACATCACCGGCGGCGGCCTGGGTGGCGCTGCCCAGCAGCGTGCGCGCCACCAGGATCGCCGCCAGACCGCCCAGCACCGGCAACCCCGAGGCCAGCGGCGCGCGCTCTACCAGCACCTGCTGCACCAGCCAGGCGATGGCGGCCGCCTGGCCGATCAACAGGGCACCGGACAGGCTGATGCACAGTGCCGCCAGCCGCTGGCGGCCTCGAGCAGGCCGCGCCAGATCGGCCAGCCACGCGCTGCGGGCGCGCCGCTGGCGGGTCGTTTCGGCGTCCTGGGACAGGGCGACGGAGGAGGTTTCGGCAGCGCTCAAGGGGTCTTCACGGGCAACGGGGGAGACACGGCATTGTAGGCGCAGGCAATGGCCGGCCTCTGCGGCCAGCAGTCGCAGTCTTCATCAGGTTGGCATACGATCGACCGGGGCACCTGTTCATACATTGATCTGGATCAAGGCTGTTTGAAGTAGTCGGTCACATCATTCACGTCGTAGACCACCCTTCCCGCCACCTGCAACGGCACTATCCAACGAGGTAGCCAGGCCATGATTGATCAGACAGTCGTAGAACTGTCGCGGCTGCAATTCGCGCTGACCGCGATGTACCACTTCCTATTCGTACCGCTCACCCTCGGCCTGTCCTTCATGGTGGCCATCATGGAGAGCGTGTACGTGATGACCGGCAAGGAGATCTGGCGCAGGATGACCCTGTTCTGGGGCGTCCTGTTCGGCATCAACTTCGCCATGGGCGTCGCCACCGGCATCGTCATGGAATTCCAGTTCGGCATGAACTGGTCCTACTACAGCCACTACGTCGGTGACATCTTCGGTGCGCCGCTGGCCATCGAAGGCCTGATGGCCTTCTTCCTGGAAGCCACCTTCGTCGGCCTGTTCTTCTTCGGCTGGAACCGCCTGACCAAGGTCAAGCACCTGATGGTGACCTGGCTGATGGCGCTGGGTACCAACCTGTCGGCGATCTGGATCCTGGTCGCCAACGGCTGGATGCAGAACCCGACCGGTGCGGTGTTCAACCCGGAAACCATGCGCATGGAAGTGGTCGACTTCATGGCGGTGGTGTTCAACCCGGTGGCGCAGGCCAAGTTCGTGCACACCGTCAGCGCCGGTTATGTGACCGGTGCGGTGTTCGTGATGGCGATCAGTGCCCTGTTCCTGCTGCGCAACAAGCACAAGGACCTGGCCCGTCGTTCGTTCGCGGTGGCCGCAGCGTTCGGCCTGCTGTCATCGCTGTCGGTGGTGGTGCTGGGTGACGAGAGCGGTTACGCCGCCAGTGAACACCAGAAGATGAAGCTGGCCGCGATCGAAGCGATGTGGGAGACCGAGCGTGCGCCGGCCGACTTCACCGCCTTCGGCATCCCGAACCAGGACACCCACCAGAACGACTATGCGGTGAAGATCCCCTACCTGATGGGCCTGATCGCCACCCGTTCGTTGAACCAGCCGATTCCAGGCATCCTGGAACTGGTCGAGCGCGCCGAACACCGCGTGCGCGGCGGCCAGCTCGCCTACGGCGCGCTGGAACGCCTGCGTGCGAACAAGAACGACGTGGAAGCACGCGAGATGTTCGACCGCCACTGGCAGGACCTGGGCCACGGCCTGCTGCTCAAGCGCTACCGCGATGACATCCTCAACGCCACCCCGCAGGAGATCTCGCAGGCGGCGATGGATACCGTGCCGCGCGTGATGCCGCTGTTCTGGACCTTCCGCGTGATGGCCGGCCTGGGCTTCTACCTGATCGCCTTCTTCGCGCTGGCCTTCTACTACTCGTGCCGCAACAACTTCCAGGACAAGCGCTGGTTCCTCAAGCTGGCCCTGTGGACGCTGCCGGCACCGTGGATCGCGATCGAGTGCGGCTGGTTCGTGGCCGAGTATGGTCGCCAGCCGTGGGCGGTCGATGGCGTGCTGCCGACCTTCTATGCGGCATCGGGCCTGGCCCTGCATGAAATCGTGCTGACCCTGGCCGGCTTCACCGCGATCTACACCGCGCTGATCGTGGTCGAGATCAAGCTGATGCTCAAGGCGATCCGCAAGGGTCCGGACGAGTTGCTGCCTTCGCTGCAGTCGCCCCAGCCGCATGCTTCCCACAATGCCTCGGCGCCCGCCGCCGGCCAGGCCTGAGGCAGGAGAACCAAGATGGATTTCATTCTTCTGGACTACACCACGCTGCGCGTGATCTGGTGGCTGCTGCTCGGCATCCTGCTGATCGGTTTCGCCGTGATGGATGGTTTCGACCTGGGCGTGGGCACCCTGCTGCCCTTCGTCGCCCGCACTGATGCCGAACGCCGCCGGGTGATCAACACCATCGGCCCGGTCTGGGAAGGCAACCAGGTGTGGCTGATCCTGGGCGGTGGCGCAATCTTTGCCGCCTGGCCGCCGCTGTATGCGGTCAGCTTCTCTGGCTTCTACCTGGCGATGTTCGTGATCCTGTTCGCCCTGATCCTGCGTCCGGTCGGCTTCAAGTTCCGCAGCAAGATGCCCAGCGAACGCTGGCGCAACACCTGGGACTGGGCGCTGTTCATCGGTGGCTTCATTCCCGCACTGATCATGGGCGTGGCCGTGGGCAACGTGTTGTTGGGCGTTCCGTTCCATTTCGATGACAGCATGCGCATCTTCTACACCGGCTCGTTCTTCGGCCTGCTGATGCCCTTCGCGCTGCTGGCCGGCCTGCTCAGCGTGTCGATGCTGGTCGCCCACGGTGCGGCCATGCTGGTGATCAAGACCGACGGCCCGGTGGCCGAGCGTGCTGCCCGCTTCGGCAGCATCGCGGCAATCATCGCCTTCGTGCTGTTCGCAGTGGGTGGCGCCTGGGTGGCCTTCGGCCTGCCGGGTTACCAGATCACCTCGCAGGTGGTTACCGATGGCGCCACCAATCCGCTGCTGAAGACCGCCGAACTCGGCGCCGCCGGTGGCTGGATGCGCAACTACAGCGCGATGCCGGCCACGATCCTGGCCCCGCTGCTCGGCCTGGCGGGCCTGCTGGCCAGTGCGGTGCTGCTGCGTGCCCGTCGTGGTGGCCTGGCCTTCATCGCCTCCGGTGCGGCTATCGCCGGCATCATCCTGACCGTCGGCTTCGCCATCTTCCCGTTCCTGCTGCCGTCCTCGAGCCAGCCCACCTCCAGCCTGACCGTGTGGGATGCCTCGTCCAGCCACCTGACCCTGTGGATCATGCTGCTGGCCACGGCGGTGTTCCTGCCGATCATCCTCGCCTACACCACCTGGGTGTACCGTGTGCTGAAGGGCAAGACCACCACCGAAGAGATGGGCAACAACCCGAACGCCTACTGATTGCCGGTGTGCCGGCCGACGGTCGGCACACCCTTGAACAATGGAGATTGACTATGTGGTACTTCGCCTGGATTCTCGGTGCCGGCCTCGCCTCGACGGTGGCCATCCTCAACGGCATGTGGTTCGAAGCCCGCGAGCAGAACCGCATCGAGAACGGAAATCGTCGCTGAGCTGTAAAAAAGCCTTGCCGCCCTGGCCTTCACACGGTATCTTAGGCGGCTCCTTCGGGGTGTAGCTCAGTCTGGTAGAGCGCTACGTTCGGGACGTAGAGGTCGCAGGTTCGAATCCTGTCTCCCCGACCACTCACGTGGTCGCATTGAAGCCTGGTGAAGTCATCCAGGCTTTTTTGTTCCCTGAGGTGGCACTGCTTCGGCGGTGTGAAGAAAACAGCATTCACCCCTTGCCGCCATCGGGGTGAATCGCTAGAATAGGCGGCTCCCTTCGGGGTGTAGCTCAGTCTGGTAGAGCGCTACGTTCGGGACGTAGAGGTCGCAGGTTCGAATCCTGTCTCCCCGACCACTTCGGTGGTCACCAAGAAGCCTGGAAGACATCACTGTCCTCCGGGTTTTTTTGTACCCCGCGCCAGGCCGCCCGCATGACGGGACCTTGCCGGAGCGCACACGTACAATGGCCGCGCTGCCGGCCCACCTGCAGCCCCCACCCCCACCTGCCGCTTCGGCGTAGACCGATGCCGGCGCTGCATGCCGTTGCTGCGGCGTGCGACACCTGCAAGGACCATCGATGAGTTCCTCCACTTCCGATTCGCCGTCGCTGCTGCACGGTCGCGTCCTCGCGTTTGCCGCGATCCTGCTGGCAGCAGTCAACCTGCGCACTGCGGTCACCTCGATCACCCCGCTGCTGGACGTGCTCGGCCAGCAGTTCGGCTTCGGCACCACCATGACCGGCGTGCTGGGCATGCTGCCGACCGCCTCGTTCGCGCTGTTCGGCGTGGCCACGCCGGCACTGGCGCGGCGCCTGGGCCTGGAACGCACCACACTGCTGGCGATGGCGATGGCGATGGCCGGCCTGCTGCTGCGCTCCAGCGCCGGCAACGTCGGCACGCTGCTGCTGGGCTCGGTAATCGCGCTGGCCGGCATGGGCATCGGCAACGTGGTGGTGCCGCCGCTGGTGAAGCGTTACTTCGCCAACAAGGTCGGCACCATGAGCACGCTCTACATCAGCGTGCTGCAGCTGGGCACGATGCTGCCGGCGCTACTGGCAGTACCGATGGCCAACGCTGCAGGCTGGCGCGTGTCGCTGGGCATGTGGGCGCTGCTTGCACTGGCCGCCGCGCTGCCGTGGCTGCTGCTGGCCAGGCGCGCACCGAAGCCGCTGGCCGACGCCGCCGATCCCACCGCGCAGCCGCACGGAAAGGTCTGGCGCACGTCGCTGGGCTGGAGCATGACGCTGATGTTCGGCATGACCTCGCTGATGACCTATTCGATGTTCACCTGGCTGCCGCGCATCGTGGTCGAGGCCGGTGGCACGCCCGCGTTCGGCGGCGTGATGGTGGCCGTGTTCTCGGCACTGGGCCTGCTGCCGTCACTGGTCATTCCGTCGATGGCGGTACGCATGCAGAACCCGTTCCCGCTGGTGCTGATCGGCTTCTTCTCGTTCGTGATCGCCTTCACCGGGCTGCTGCTGGCGCCGATGAAGGCGCCCCTGCTGTGGGCCTGCCTGCTCGGCGTCGGCCCGTCCACCTTCCCGCTGGCGCTGACCCTGATCAACCTGCGCACCCGCACCCCGGCCGGCTCGGCCGCGCTGTCGGGCTTCATGCAGGGCGTGGGCTACAGCTTCAGCTGCCTGGGCCCGTTCCTGGTCGGCTGGCTGCATACCGTCAGCAATGGCTGGACGCTCCCGTTCAGCTTCCTGTTCGGCTGCGCCACCCTGATGCTGTGCGCTTCGTGGGTCGCCTGCAAGCCCCGCAAGCTGGAAGATCTCTGGTAGCCCGGCCGGGGCCGCCAGAGGGCCCCGCCTACCGCTCGTCAGACACCCGGGAAATTTTGACGCCGGACTGACAATTGCGGGCGGATAGTGCCCACGAATGCCCTTCCTTGCCGCGTGCCGGCATCGGGCATGGGGGCGGCGGCGCCGCCCAGGCCACCACTCGGTGTGCGGGGGACTCTCGTTTCAGACAAGACATTGCAGGTCGCTGTCCGGGTTGTATCCGTCTTCAATGGGCGGGAATGCACGAAGGGAGTGACGCGGGCCACGGCCACGCCAAATACTGGCATGTGATTTGCGTCACATTTTCACAGGTTGTCTGGTTCGGAAGCCAAGGGGGTCCCCAATGGTCGTCCACCGCCGGCTGGCGCTCTGCGTCGGCCTCGCATGCACCGCTCTGGCCTGGGCCAGCGGCGCGGCTCCGACCGACCGCGACGCGGCCCTGGCCGAGATCGGCCGCTACCGCGACCAGGCCCGTTGGCTGGATGCGCTCGGCGCAATCGAGCGCGCCAGCCAGCAGCAGCCCAACGACGATCTGCTGTTCAAGCTGCGCGTGCTGACCCTGGGCGACATCGGCAATGCCTGGCGCGCCTGGGAGCTGTACCAGCAGCGGCCGCAGCTGTTCGACGACGCCCAGAAGCAGCGCCTGGAAGGCGACTACCTGGCCAAACTCGTGGTCTGGAGCCTGGCCTACAGCAGCAGCGAGGACAGCCGCCTGGAAGAAGCCGAGTCGACCCTGGCGCGCATGCAGCGCTACGTCGGCGGCGAAGGCACCCCACCCTCGCAGGCGCCACTGCGCATCCGCATGGACCGGCTGATCCTGCTCAACCGGTTGGGCCGCCATGTACAGGTGCGTGAGGAAGCACGAGCCCTGCAGGCCGAAGGCCACACCCTGCCCGACTACGTGCTGCCTGCCGTGGGCGATTCGTTGATGGGCACCCTGCACCCGGAAGAAGCCATTCCGGTACTGCAGGCGGCCGTCGCTGGCGATCCGGCGCGCGACGCCTCGCATTCGGAACTGGCCTACGCCTACCTGGAAAGCGAGCAGCAGGAAAAGGCGATCGACCTGCTGCAGGCATGGCGCGACAAGGAGCCGGCGTGGCGCTGGAGCAATGGCAAATCACCGTACGCGAACTGGTCACGCTACGAGGCCGATCTCAACCTGGCAATGGTGCGCGCTTACAGCGGCGACCTGGTCACTGCGCAGCACGATCTGGAGTCGATGGTGGACATCGCAGCCGGCAACGGAGGCCTGCAGAGTGCGCTGGGCAGCGTCTACATGATGCGCGGCTGGCCACGCAGGGCACTGCAGCGACAGCAGATGGCACACGCGCTGGACCCGCGTGACATCGAACCGCGGCTGGGCATGGAAGAGGCCTACGTCGCCCTGCAGCGCGACGACCTGGCGCGACCGCTGCACGATGACCTGGTCGCACGCTATCCCACCCAACCGGCCGTCGAACGCATGGACCAGGCCTGGCGTGCGCATCGCGGCTGGCAGCTGAAGGCATGGACCGACATCGGCCGCAGCTCCGGTGGCGGTGGCACCTCGCCACTGGGCAACAACGATCGCCACTACGGTGTGGAAGTGGAGACACCGATCCTTGATGACCGCTGGCGGTTGTTCGCCCTGGCCGACCGGCGCTCGACCGATTTCCAGGACCAGCGCATCGATCCCCTGTGGCTGGGTGCGGGCGTGCGCTACCGCTTCGGGCAGCTGGATGCGGAAGCGGCCGTCCTGCGCGCCAACGACCACATCGGCGATACCGGCCTGCGGGCCGGCGTCGGCTGGCAGTTCAACGATTACTGGCACGCCGGCCTGGTGGCCGCGCGCAATGATCCAGAAGCCTCGATGCAGGCGCGCGCGGCCGGCATCACCGCCGACAGCATGAGCGCACAGGTGGACTACCGGCGCAGCGAGCTCACCCACTGGACGTTCGGCGCCAGCCGCTTCCGCTATGACGATGGCAACCACCGCGAACTGTTCAGCACCCGCCTTGAACAGCGCCTGCTGACCCGCCCGCGCTGGCTGATCGATGGCCTCGCCAGTGCCTACACCAGTCGTGGCAGCCGCGACGATGCGCCCTACTTCAACCCGAAGCGCGACCGCATGGTCGAGATCGGGCTGCGCATCGACCAGCAGCTGTGGCGGCACTACGAACGCCACTTCCGCCACCGGCTGACGGTCTCGCTGGGCGACTACTGGCAGGACGGCTTCGGCAGTGCGCTGGTGCCGTCGGTGTCGTACATGCACGAATGGCAGCTGGGCCCGGGCCGCGTGTTCGAGTACGGCGTGCGCTGGTCGCGGCCGGTCTACGACGGCCACCGCGAGCGTCATATCGGCTTCGAAGCCGCACTGCGCTGGGGAGACTGACATGGCCTGCTTCCTGCGACTGATCGTGCTCCTGCTGCTGGCCATCACGCCACCGGCCTTGGCGCAGCAGGCCGCGCATCTCGATGCGATCGACAATGGCCTGCTGATCCTCAGCTACCACGACATCCGCGACCAGGTCGCGGCCAAGGGCGATGCCGATACCTATGCGGTGAGCACGCAGAACTTTGCCGCACACCTGGACTGGCTGGGCGCGCATGGCTATCACCCGGTCTCGCTGTCGCAGGTGATCGATGCCTCGCAGGGGCGGGCCACGCTGCCGCCCAAGCCTGTGCTGCTGACCTTCGATGACGGCCTGCGCAGCGTCTACGACAAGGCCTTCCCGCTGCTGCAGGCGTACCGCTACCCGGCGCTGGTGGCAGTGATCACCGATTACGTGGACATGGCACCCGGGCGCACGATCGACTATGGCTACCGGCCGTTCGGCCACGATGACTTCGTTACCTGGGCGCAGCTGAAGCAGATGCACGACAGCGGCCTGATCGAAGTGGCCAGCCATACCGACGACCTGCACCACGGCGTGCTTGCCAATCCACAGGGCAATTCAACGCCCGCCGTGGTCACCCGCATCTACAGCCCGGCCACGCACAGGTACGAGACTGAAACGCAGTATGAGCAGCGCCTGCGCGCCGATCTCTCGCGCAGCGTGCAGCGCATCAAGCAGCACCTGGGCGTGCGCCCGCGCGCCATCGTCTGGCCATACGCCGCCTACAACCAGTTGAGCAACGACATCGCCGAACAGCTGGGCATGCCGGTGTCCTTCGATCTGGAGGGCCGCAGCACGCCGGTGGCCAGCGACCTGCATGGTCTGGCGCGCTTCCTGGTCAGCGACAACCCGACCGTGGAAGGGCTGGCCTACGAGCTGCGCCGCGATGTCGCGCTCGATGGCATCCGTGCCCTGCAGATCGACCTGGATGATGTCTACGACGCAGACCCGACGCAGCAGGCACGCAACCTCGATGCGCTGGTCGAACGGGTCAAGCGCATCGCGCCGACGCACGTCTACCTGCAGGCATTCGCCGATCCGGACGGCAACAACACTGCCGATGCGCTGTACTTCCCCAACCGTCACATGCCGATGCGGGCGGACCTGTTCAGCCGCGTTGCCTGGCAACTGAAATCCCGCGCCGGCGTGAAGGTCTACGCATGGCTGCCGGTGCTTGGCTTCGAGCTGCCCGACCTGGCGCAGCGCAAGGCGCTGGCGATCCGCAACGGCGATCCCGATGGCATGTACCGGTTGGACTTCACCAACCCGAAGGCCCGCCAGATCATGCTCGACATCTACGAGGACCTGGCGGTCAATTCCTACTTTGAAGGCCTGCTGTTCCATGACGACGGCTACCTGCGCGACACCGAGCTGCCGACACTGGCAGCCGGGGGCGATGGCAGCGCGCGCACGCAGGCGCTGATCAGCTTCACCCTGGCGCTGCGCGACAGCGCGCAACGCTGGCGCCCGAAACTGGCCACCGTGCGCAACCTGTACGCTGAGCCGGTGCTCCGCCCGCAGAGCGAGGCCTGGTTCGCGCAGCGCCTGGACCTGTTCAACAAGGCCTATGACCAGACCGCGCTGATGGCGATGCCGTGGATGGAAGGCAGCCAGCACCCCGAGCGCTGGCTGGACCAGCTGCTGGCCGCAGTACGCGCACATGACCCGCAGCTGCAGCACACCCTGTTCGAGCTGCAGACCGTCGATTGGCGCAACGGGCAACCGATTCCCGCCGAGCGCCTGCGCGCACAGATCCGCCAGTTGCAGGCGCAGGGCGTGCACCACTTCGCCTGGTACCCGGACGATTTCATCGCCGACCAGCCCTCCACCCGCGATGCCCGCGCGGCGATGTCCGCCGGCACCTTCCCGTACCCGGAGAAGTGACATGGACATGCATCCGCTGCTGCAGGTCCTGTTCCAGTTCGCCTTCTACTACCCGATGGTGATGGCGTTCTTCTGGATGTCCGGCGGCCTCTACTACTACTACCGGCGCGAACGCCACTCGCGGCCGCGCAACGACCCTCCATTGATGGTCGATCCGCCCTTCGCGAGCCTGCTGGTGCCCTGCCACAACGAGGCAGAGAACCTGGATGACACACTCACTGCGGCGCTGGCCCAGCGTTACCCCGCCGACTACGAAGTGATCGCCATCGATGATGGCAGCAGCGATGACACCGGCGCGCGGCTGGATGTGCTGGCGGCAAGGCACCCGCGGCTGCGCGTATTGCACCTGGACCGTAACCTGGGCAAGGCCAATGCGCTGCGCATGGGCGCACTGGCCGCTCGCTCGGAGTACCTGGTGTGCATCGACGGCGATGCAATGCTGGAGGAACATGCGCTGCACTGGATGGTCTGGCACCTGGTCAGCGGCAACCGGGTCGGTGCGGTCACCGGCAACCCGCGCATCCGCAACCGCTCCACCCTGCTCGGGCGCCTGCAGGTGGCCGAGTTTTCCTCGATCATCGGCATGATCAAGCGCGCGCAGCGCGTATACGGGCGCATCTTCACCATCTCCGGGGTGATCGCCGGCTTCCGCCGTACCGCCCTGCACCAGGTGGGCTGGTGGTCGGATGACATGGTGACCGAGGACATCGACATCAGCTGGCGCCTGCAGCGCGCGCACTGGGACATCCGCTACGAACCCAATGCGCTGTGCTTCATCCTGATGCCGGAGACCCTCAAGGGCCTGTGGCGGCAGCGCCTGCGCTGGGCCCAGGGCGGCGTGGAGGTGATGCTGCGTCACGCGCGCTCGCTGCTGCACTGGAAAGAGCGACGCATGTGGGGCGTGCTGCTGGAATACGTGCTGAGCGTGATCTGGGCCTACACCATGTTGTTCATCGTGCTGCTGTGGGCACTGGGCAAGTTCATCGAGCTGCCGCCGCAGCTGCATATCGCCAGCCTGCTGCCGCAGTGGCATGGCGTGATCCTGGCGCTGGTCTGCCTGCTGCAGTTCGCCAGCAGCCTGATCATCGACCGGCGTTACGAAACACAGATTGGACGCAACTATTTCTGGGTCATCTGGTACCCGATGGCGTACTGGCTGATCAGCCTTTCCACCACCCTGGTGGCGCTGCCGAAGACACTGCTGCGCCGTCGCAGCAAGCGCGCCACCTGGACCAGCCCTGACCGGGGGATCCGATGAACGCGCAACGCCCCTCCAACCGCTTCGACTCACGGATGATCCGCAAGCCACACCGCCAGCCGCGCTTCCAGCGCACCGCCTGGGGATTCGTCACCCTGGCGTTCTGGGGCTTCTACTTCTACCTGTGGGCGCCCCTGGTGACACTGTTCTCGTGGTTGGTTGGCGGCCAGCTGGCCTGGCAGCAGTTGTACGAACGGCAAAGCCAGTTCGATCCCTACGTGCTGGTGGCATTGCCGCTGATGCTGTTGTGCGCCAGCGTGCTGCTGATCGGTTGGGCCGAGTACAACCGTGCCCGCTTCCGTGGCCGCGAGCGCCGCCTGCCGCGGCCACTGGCCAGCCTCAACGAAGTAGCCGCCGATCTGGGTGCCAGCACCGGCCTGGCCGAACGCCTGATGAGCTGCAAGGCCGCCACGCTGCACATGGATGATCACGCACGCCCGGTCGGCATCCGCCGCGAGGTGGTGTAGCCCGACAGCCCGGTGGATGCCGGCCTTGGTCGGCACCGGGGTCTGCCGCGAAGAACATCCACGCATGGCGTGGATCCACTTATGTGCGCGTCTGCCCTTCGCCACGCACCACGAAACGTTCGACAGTGAGCGCTTCCAGACCCATCGGGCCATAGGCATGCAGGCGCGTGGTGGAAATGCCGATTTCGCTGCCCAGGCCCAGCTGGCCACCATCGGAGAAGCGCGATGAGGCATTGACCATCACCACCGCCGAGCGCAGCGCAGTAACGAAACGCTCGGCATGGCCGGCGTCTGCGGTCGCGATCACTTCGGTGTGATCGGAGGTATAGCGGCGGATGTGCGCGATGGCCGCATCGAGGTCGTCCACCACGCGCACGGCCAGCACAAGGTCGAGGAACTCGGCGGCGTAGTCCTCCTCGGTCGCCGCCGTGCTGCCCGGCAGCAGCGGCTGCGACTGCGCATCGGCGCGCAGCTGCACGCCACGCTGGCCGAGCGCCTGCGCCACGCGCGGCAGGAAGGAATCGGCTACGTCACGGTGTACCAGCAGTGTCTCCAGCGAATTGCAGGCGGCTGGCCGGCTGCACTTGCCATCCACCAGCAGGTCGATGGCCTTGCCCAGGTCGGCGCTGGCATCCACGAACAGATGACAGACACCCTTGTAGTGCTTGATCACCGGCACCCGCGCATGCTCGGCAACGAAACGGATCAGGCCTTCGCCACCGCGCGGAATCGCCAGGTCGATCAGCTCATGCAGCTGCAGCAGTTCCAGCATCGCCTCGCGGCGCAGGTCAGTCAGCACGGTCACGGCGGCCGGCGGTACCCCGTTGGCCTTCAACGCACCGGCGAGTGCCTGCGCGATCGCGGTGTTGGAGTGAATTGCCTCGGAACCACCGCGCAGGATCACGCCGTTACCCGCCTTCAGGCACAGCGCCGCGGCTTCGGCGGTCACGTTCGGGCGCGCCTCGTAGATCATCGCGATCACGCCCAGCGGCACGCGCACCTTCTGCACGCGGATGCCGTTCGGGCGCACGTCATCGCGGGTGACCTCGCCGACAGGATCTGGCAATCCAGCCACTTCGCGCACGGCTTCGGCCATCGCGAACAGGCGCGGCGGGTCCAGTGCCAGACGATCGAGCATGGCGCTGCCCACGCCCTTCTCGCGCGCGGCGGCGAGGTCACGTGCATTGCCGGCCAGGATCAACCCTGCATTCACTTCCAGCGCCTGCGCCATCGCCAGCAGCAGCGTGCGTCGTGCCGCACTGTCCAGGCCGGCAACGATCTGCGCCGCATCACGGCAGGCACGCGCCTGCGCTTCGATCTCGCTCATCGGTGTGTCCTTCAATCCGGTCATGGCAGCACCAGGTCGTCGCGATGGACGACGCTGCCGCCGTAGTTGTAGCCGAGCACGGCCTGGATGTCGCGCGAATGGTGGCCGGCAATCCGGCGTACGTCGTCGGCAGCATACTGGCTGACGCCACGGGCCACGCAGACACGGCCCTGCGGCGCGTTCCAGCACACCTGTACCATATCGCCGCGGCGGAACACGCCCTCTGCACCGGTGATGCCACCGGGCAGCAGCGAGGCGCCCTTCTCGCGCATCGCCTGTGCCGCACCGGCATCGATGACGATCACGCCCTCGGCCAGCGGTGCATGCCGCAGCCAGTGCTTGCGGGCGGCCTCGCGGCTGCGTGCGGCATGGATGCGGGTGCCGAACAGGCGATCCTGCGCCAGCGCGCGCACCACGTCACCGCTGCGGCCATTGAACAGATAGGTTTCGATGCCCAGGCGCCCGGCCTTCGCCGCCGCCTCCAGCTTGGTCCTCATGCCGCCGGTACCGGCGCGCGAGCCGGCGCCGCCCGCCATCGCCAGCACCTCGTGACCCAGCTCCGGCACGTCGTGCAACGGCCGCGCATCGGCCACGGTGCGCGGGTCGGCGCTGTACAGGCCATCGATGTCGGTGGCGATGAACAGCGCATCGGCGTCGACCAGCGCCGCCACGGTGGCAGCCAGGTTGTCGTTGTCGCCGAGCTTGAGCTCATCCACCGACACGGTGTCGTTCTCGTTGACCACCGGCAATGCGCCCAGGCGCAACAGTTCACTCAACGTGGCGCGTGCATTGAGGTAGCGGCGGCGGTTGCGCAGGTCGTCGTGGGTCAGCAGCACCTGCGCCACCGGGCGCTCGAAGAAGCGCTGCCAGAGCCCGATCAGCTGTGCCTGGCCGAGCGCGGCCAGGGCCTGCCTCGCCGCCATCGCCGCGCCAGGCTCATCGGCCCGAGGCAGGATTGCGCGCCCGGCAGCGACCGCGCCGGAAGACACGATCACCACCTCGCGCCCGGCCAGGACATTGGCTGAGACGAACTGCGCCAGGCCCAGCGCGTGGCGTGGCGACAGGCCGCCGCCATCGGCTGCCAGCAGACTGCTGCCAACCTTGAGCACCGCACGCCGCCACGGCGGCAGCGCTTGTTCGGGGAACGGCGAGGCGACATGGGCAGCGTGCTGGATCATCGGTCAGGCTCTCAGCGGGTGTTCCATTCGTGCACGGTCAGGTCGGAGGCCTGCATCGTCACCAGCGGATCGGTGGCGACGATGGCCTGCGCCTGCGCCAGGCTGTCCACGTTGCACAGCACGTAGGCGCCACCGCTGCCATCGGCGAAGCCACCGGTCAGCTGCAGCTTGCCCTGCGCCTGCAACGCATCGAGGAAATCGCGATGCGGCTGCACCGCTGCATCGTTGAAGTCCGACCGGCGCATGGCCAACACCAGGTAGACCGTGCCCGCCATCAGGACAGCGCCTGCCAGCGCGCGCGCAGTTCGTCCAGGCGCAGGTCAGCGGCCGAGCCCGGCGATACACGCGCAGCCAGGCTGCCTTCCGGCGTGCGTCCCTGCCCTGCGCTGTCGGCACCGGCCGCAGCCGCCTTGTAGGCCTCGCGGAACGGCACACCGGCCACGGCCGCTTCCACCGCCACGTCGGTGGCATACATGCCCGAATCGATCGCCGCACGCAGCCTGTCGTCGCGCCATTCCAGGTTGGCCAGCAGCGCCGGCAGCAGCTCCAGCGCGGCCAGGCCACGGCCGAAGCCGTGGAAGATGGCACCCTTGGACGACTGCAGGTCGCGATGGTAGCCGGACGGCAGCGACAGCAGCTGCTCGATCTCGGTGCGTGCAGCGGCGACGCTGGCGTGGGTGGCGCGCATCAGCTCGATCACATCCGGATTGCGCTTGTTGGGCATGATCGAACTGCCGGTGGTGTACTGCGCCGGCAGCGCGACGAAGCCGAACTCGGCGCTGGTGAACAGTGACAGGTCCCACGCAATGCGGCGCAGGTCCAGCGTGGCGCCACCGAGCGCTTCCAGTGCAGCCAGCTCGAACTTGCCACGCGACAGCTGCGCGTAGATCGGCGAGACCTGCATGCGCGCGAAGCCCAGCGCGGCGGTGGTGTGCTCGCGGTCCAGCGGCAGGTTCACGCCGTAGCCGGCAGCCGTGCCGAGCGGATTGGCGTCGACCAGCGCATGGGTGTCGCGGGCACGGATGGCATTGTCGATGAAGGCCTCGGCCCAGCCCGCCCACCACATGCCGGCCGAGGACACCACGGCACGCTGGATGTGGGTATAACCGGGAATCGGCAGGTCCTTCTCGGCCTGCGCGCGGTCCAGCGCGACCTTTGCCACTTCGGTGCTGAGCTGGGCAACGCGCTGCAGCTTCTCCTTCAGCCACAGGCGCGTGGCGACCAGGATCTGGTCGTTGCGGCTGCGGCCGGTGTGGATCTTGCGACCCGCATCACCAAGGCGTTCGGTCAGGCGCGCTTCGATCGCCGAGTGGCCATCCTCGTACTGCGTATCCAGCACGAAGCGGCCTTCGCGGAAGTCCTGCGCCAGGATCTCCAGTTCGCGCAGAAGTCCGGCAAGCTCATCGGCACTGAGGATGCCGATGTGCTGCAGGCCCTGCGCATGCGCGGCGCTGGCAGCGATGTCATGCAGGAAGAACTCGCGGTCGAGGATCACGTCGTCGCCGGCGAGGAAGGACTGGATCTGGACGTCGACAGCGACGCCGGGCTTCTGCCAAAGAAGGTCTGCCATGGGGGCTCCGGAAGGCGTGTTCAGTGCGGGATCGACGTCAGTTCGTCGATGCCCAGCGCGAGGTTGAGGTTCTGCATGGCCTGGGTGGCCGCGCCCTTCAGCAGGTTGTCCAGCGTCGCCACCACCACCACGCGCTTGCCGCCCGGCGCGAGCGTGAAGCCACCGACCTGGGCACCGTGGCGGCCGGCGATGCGGCTGACCCACGGCGCTTCGTCCACCACCTCGATCAAGGGTTCAACGTCATAGGCCTGCTGGAAGCGCTCGACGATCTGCTCGCGGGTCTGTACGCGGTTCAGCCACAGGTTGGCGGTCAGCGTGATGCCACGGAAGTGCGGCGCGACGTGCGGCATGAACTCGACCGCCACGCCCAGCTGTACGGACACCTCGCGCTCGTGCACGTGGTTGGTCAGCGCGTAGGGCATCAGGTTGTCGGCCAGCAGTTCGACGTTGTTCTTGTCCGACGGCGTGGTACCGGCACCGGAGTAGCCGGAGACACCGAAGCACTGCGGCGGACCCGCCAGCAGGTCCAGCAGCGGATGCACCGCCAGCTGCATCGCGGTGGCATAGCAGCCCGGGTTGCTGATGTGCTTCTGGCCGTTGTACCGGCCGCGGGTCAGCTCCGGCAGGCCGTAGTACCAGCTGTTGTCGAAACGGTAGTCGGCCGAGAGGTCGACGATGACGGTGTCCGGCTTCGCGGTTTCAAGCGCGGCCACGAACGGCGCGGCCAGGCCGTTGGGCAGGGCCAGGATCACCGCGTCCACGCCCTTGGCCGCCACCGCATCGGCGTCCAGGTTTTCGTACTGCAGCTCGCCCTGGAATTCCGGGTGGTGGTCGGACAGGCGCTGCCCGGCGCGCTCGCGCGAGGAGACGAAAGCCAGCTTCAGCCGCGGGTGGGCGGCCACCAGCTTGATCAGCTCGGCGCCGGTATGGCCGCGGGCACCGACGATGCCCAGGGTAAAAGTCGAATCGTTCATGCGTGACTGTCCAGGCGGTACTGCAGGTGGCGCTTCACGCCCTGCCATTCCGCATCGATGATGGAGAAGATGACGGTGTCGCGCGGCGTGCCGTCGGCGTGCCGCTTGTGGTTGCGCAGCACGCCATCCTGCTTGGCGCCGAGGCGGGCGATGGCGGTGCGCGAGGTGACGTTGAACCAGCTGGTTTCCAGCACCACGCTGATGCAGCCCATGGCCTCGAAGGCGTGCTGCAGCAGCAACAGCTTGGCCTCGGTGTTGGCGCCGGTGCGCTGCACGCGCGGCGTGTACCAGGTGTAGCCGAGGCTGAGCTTGGGCACGCTGGCATCCATGTCGTAGAAGCGCGTGCTGCCGATGATGTCACCGGCGGCGTCGCGGATCACGAACGGCAGCACCTTGCCTTCGGCGTGCGCCTGCAGCGCGGCCTGCACATAGTGCTCGACCTGCTGCGGTGACGGCACCTGGGTGTACCAGAGCTGGTCCAGGCCGCTGCCTTCGAGGGCAGCGCGCAGGCCCGGGACATGCTCAAGCTGAAGCGGCTGCAGCGCCACGTGCTGGCCGCGCAGGGTAGGCACCGTGTTCCACACGTCAGGAGGACTCATCGCTCACCCCAGCAGGCTCGGCGCGCGTTGGGCGCAGTGGTCGACATAGGTCTTGATGCGGTCGATGCCATCGGCACCGAACCAGAACACTTTCCAATGGTCCTGCTTGTAGCAGCCATCGGACTCGGCGTAGTAGAAGTGGTTGATCGGGTTGCCGTGGCGCGAGCGCCAGAACAGCTGCGGGGTCTCCTCCAGCATCACGTTCCAGACCGCGCGGCCCAGGCCTTCGCCCTGCGCATCGTCGAGCACGGCGAACTTGTCCAGGTACACGCCTTCGGCCTCGTCGGTGAGGATCACCGCGGTGCGGTAGTTCTCGCTGACATAGGCACGCAGCAGCCTGGTCTTTTCGAAGTAGTCCGGCACCAGGGTGCGGCCGAAGCTGGATTCGATCAGGCCCTTCAGCCGTGGCAGGTCGAGCTCGCTCCAGGCGGTGGCGCGCAGCACTTTCTCACCCTTGCGCACCAGCGTGCCCGAGCCCTTGTGGGTGAACAGTTCCTTGGCCAGGTCGGCCGGGCGAGTGATCGACACCGACGACTCCAGCGGCAGGCGGTCGAGCAGGTCCTTGATCTGTTCGATCTTCACCTTCATGCCGCCGTGGATCCACGGCTGCGCGATGAGGTGGTCGTACTCGGTGGACAGGTTGATCGAATCGATCACGTTGCCCGCCTCGTCCAGCAGGCCACCGGTGCCGGTCAGGAAGATGATCTTGTACGGCTGCAGCTCCTGCACCAGCTCGTTGGCGGCGAAGTCGGCGTTGACGTTGAGGATCTGGCCACCGGCGGTTTCACCCAGGCTGGTGATGACCGGGATCGAACCGGCACGCAGGCTGGCCTCGATCGGTGCCAGGTTGACCTTCTTCACCTCGCCGACGAGGCCGTAGGTGTCCACGTCCAGGTACTCGGCCTCGAACACGCCACCGGTAATCGAGGTGGCACGTGCGCCGTTCTGCTGCAGCGCCTCGACCAGGCGCAGGTTGGACTGCTGGAACACCCGGCGCACGATCGCCAGTGCTTCCGGCGAAGTCACGCGCAGGCCGTTCACGGTCTGCTTCTCGATGCCGGCCGCCGACAGCTCGGCATCCAGCTGCGGGCCGGCGCCGTGCAGCACGATCGGGGTCAGCCCGACTTCCTGCAGGAACGACAGCGAAGAGGTCAGCGCGTCGAGATCGTCGCGCAGCACCGCGCCGCCGACCTTGACCACGGCGAAGCGCTTGGCGTCCAGCTGCGAGAAACGCTTGAGGTACTGGCTGATCTCCTTCGCGCTGGCCATGCTGGAAAGCAGGCGCACGATGGTCTGGCGGGTCTGGCGGTGGGGCTGGAGGGCAGGAGACATTTCGGTTTCGTCACAGGCGGCGGTCGCCGCGTTGCAGTTCCGCCATGCCCGGGGCATGGCGGCGTTGTAGGGTCGATCAGGCGCCGGCGGCGATGATCCGGTGCACGGCGTGGGTATAGCGCTGCAATTGGTCCAGCGTCACGAACTCATCGGCGGTGTGTGCCTGGGCGATGTCACCCGGGCCGAATACCAGTGTGGTGTAGCCAGCGGCCGAGAACAGCGACGCCTCGGTCCAGAAATCCACGGCATTGCCGATCGGCAGCTCCAGCGCATCGGCCACGTCGCGCGCCAGCAGGCGGCGGTTCTCGGCCTCGGCGATGTCACCGGCGGGCAGGCTGGGACCACGGAACGTCTCGGTGAACACGGCGGCTTCCGGCTCGGCGAAACCGGCGAAGGTCGCCAGCAGGCCATCGATGTCCATCGACGGCAGCGGGCGGAACCCGAAGCGCACCTCAGCAGCCGGTGCGATCATGTTGGCCTTGATACCGCCTTCGACGCGACCGATGTTGAAGCGCAGGCCGGTCAGTCCACCGAAGCGCGCCGAGGCCAGCGATTCCACATGATCCAGCGCGCGATTGCCCCAGCGCATGGCCTGGTGCAATGCGCTGGCAGCCGCATCCTGCTTGCCCGACGCATGGCCGGCACGGCCGGCGAACTGCATCAGCACCGAGCTGATGCCACGATGCGCCAGCACCGCTTCGCTCATGGTCGGTTCGGCCACGAGTACGGCTTCATACGGCAGGCCACGGGCCAGGAACGCGGCGATGCAGCGCGGGTCGTTGGCTTCTTCGTCGCTGGAGAACAGGAAGGCGGCATCGCCATCACTAGCGTTGGCCGCCGCCACCAGCGCAGCGGCGGCGCCCTTGATGTCACACACGCCCAGGCCGACCACACGGTCGTCCAGGCGGCGCATCACATGCGGATCGGCACTCCAGTGCGGCGAGTCCGGTACGGTATCCAGATGCACGTTGAACAGGTACTTCGGCGTCCCACGCACGGCGTACAGGCTGACCGCACCCGCGCCATGGTCGATCACCTCGACGTTGAAGCCGGGCAGGTTCGCGCGCAGGTAATCGAAGATGCCACCGGTGGTGATCGCACGCGGCGGGTTGCGAGTGTCGAAGGACACCAGGGCCTGCAGGTGATCGAGCGTCTGTTCAAGCATGTGTCTGAATATCCGTAGGGTTCGAAATCGGTAGTGCCGGCCGCTGGCCGGCTCCGCAATGATCCAGCCGTGCCACGAGCCGGCCAGCGGCCGGCACTACCTTCCATTGACGCTGCGAGGCGCCGGCCAGCGGCCGGCGCCCCCGTCACAGGTCAACCGCGATTGACCTGCGCATAGACAGTCGAACTCATGCCGAACAGCTTGATGAAGCCTTCAGCCTCCTCCACGCCCCAGTCGGCCGACTGTGCGTAGGTGGCGCCCTTGGTGTTGAGCAGGTGCGGCGACTTCACCGCCACCGCGTCGACGCGGCCACCGCGGGTTTCCAGCACCACTTCGCCGTTGACCTTGGCCTGCGAGGACTTCAGGAAGGCTTCGATGTCGGTCTTCAGCGGGTCGTGGTAGAAGCCTTCGTACACCAGCTCCACCCACTTGCGTGCCACGTCCGGCTTGAAGCGGTTCTGCTGCTTGGTCAGTACGGCATCTTCCAGCGCGCGGTGCGCGGCCAGCAGCGAGACCAGGCCCGGGGCCTCGAACACGATGCGACCCTTCAGACCGATCACGGTGTCGCCGGTGTAGACGCCGCGGCCAACACCGTACGGGGCAAACAGCTTGTTGAGCTGGGCCAGGATCTGGTCGCCCGGCAGCGCCTTGCCGTTCAGTTCAACCGCTTCGCCTTCGACGAACTTCAGGGTGACCGTCAGCGCTTGTTCCGGCCACTCGCTGCGCGGCGAGCACCAGCCACGCGCACCTTCGCCCGGGGCTTCCCAACGGTCGATCTCGCCGCCGGACATGGTCACGCCCAGCAGGTTCTCGTTGATGGTGTAGGCCTGCTGCTTGGCGCGCACGCCGAAGCCGCGCTCTTCCAGGTACTTCTGCTCGTAGGCGCGGGTCTGGGTGTGTTCCTTCTGGATCTCGCGGATCGGCGCGATGATCTGGTAGTCACCCAGCGCCTTCACGGCCAGGTCGAAGCGGACCTGGTCATTGCCCATGCCGGTGCAGCCGTGGGCGATGATGTGGGTACCCAGCTCGGCAGCACGCTTCAGCGCGGCATCGACGATCAGGTAGCGGTCCGAGACCAGCAGCGGGTACTGGCCCTGGTAGCCTTCGCCGGCCCACACGAACGGCTTGACGAAGCCTTCCCAGATGGCCGGGCCACCATTGACGGTGACATGGCTGGTCACGCCCAGCTCGGCGGCACGCTTCTCGATGAAATCGCGCTCTTCATCATCCACGCCGCCGGTGTCGGCGAACACGGTGTGCACGTTGTAGCCACGCTCCTGCAGGTAGGGCACGCAGAAGCTGGTATCCAGGCCGCCGGAGAAGGCGAGAACGACGTCTTTGTTGCTCATGGGGATCAGGTCCACTTGGGGGATGGGAATTCGGTAGAGCCGACCGCTGGTCGGCTGAAGTGTTGGATCAGCGCCCGGCAACGGCGGCCATGATCGCCTTCTGCACGTGCAGGCGGTTCTCGGCTTCGTTGATGGCGATGCACTGCGGCGAATCCATCACCGCATCGGTGGCTTTCACGTTGCGGCGCAGCGGCAGGCAGTGGCTGAACACCCCGTTGTTGGTCAGCGCCATCTTCCGCTCGTCCACGATGAAGTGCTTGAACTGGTCGCGGATCGGCTTTTCCGGTTCCCAATTGCCGAAGAACGGCAGCGCACCCCAGCTCTTGGCGTAGACCACGTCGGCGCCGGCGTAGGCGCTGTCGATGTCATGGCTGATCTTCAGCGAACCACCGCTCTCGGCCACGTTCTGCTCGGCCCAGCCCATGTAGCGCTCGTCGAGGATGTAGTCGGCGGTCGGGCACAGCAGGGTCACGTCCATGCCCATGCGGGTGGCGATGGTCAGCGCCGAGTTGGCCACGGCGGTGTTCAGCGGCTTGGGGTGGTAGGTCCAGGTCAACACGTACTTCTTGCCGCGCAGGTCCTGGGTACCGAAGTGCTCCTGCAGCGCCATGATGTGGGCCAGCTCCTGGCACGGATGGGTGATGGTCTCCATGTTGATGACCGGCACCGGCGAGTACTTGGCGAAGCTGTTGAGGACGATGTCCTGGCGGTCGTAGGCCCAGTCGACGAACTTGGGGAACGCACGCACCGCGATGATGTCGCAGTAACGGCCCAGCACCTTGGCCACTTCAGCGATGTGCTCTTCGGTATCGCCGTCCATCACCGTGCCGAGGTTGAACTCGATCGGCCACGCATCCTTGCCCGGCTGCAGCACCACCGCGTGGGCACCGAGCTGGAATGCGCCCAGTTCGAAGCTGGTGCGGGTACGCATGGAAGGGTTGAAGAACACCAGCGCGATCGACTTGCCCTTGAGCTGGTCGCCGAGCTTGTTGCGCTTGAACAGCGCGGCCTGGGTCAGCAGCGCGTCGAGATCGCTGCGGCTCCAGTCCTGGGTGTTCAGGAAGTGCTTGGGGGACATCATCTTTCCTTGCGTGGCGGCGCCGGGTTCGACGCGGTGGAAGGGAAAACAGGAAGCAAAGGTGAAACGAAAAGGTTGCAGTTGCAGCTTTCAGAACGCGGAAACGAAAAAACCCAGCCGGCGGGCTGGGTTTTTTTCGGACGAACAGCAAAAAGCTCCGGTTACCCAGCGAGAATGTGGGGTTCCGGTCGACGCGCACGCGAGGTCATGCCAGACGCCTGTCGGGCTGCGCTGCTGTCGTGCTGGAAGTCGGTGAGCTTCATGGCCGAATATCTTTGCATGCGGCCGTGACCGGCGCAAGGGGCCGGGGTCGCAGAATCAGGGATTGCCGGCGGCGCCCTGCTCCGGACCGACCCAGGGGGTGATCGACACCCGGATCTTGAGCCGGTTGCCCGGGTCTTCCGGCAGCCGCGACCGATACTTGGTGCCCTTGTAGACGTAGTCCACGTCGTAGGCGATGGGCCGGCGGAATTCACGCCCCACCGGCACGATGCGGCAGTCGCGGGTCAGCATCGGGCCATTGTTGGCAGGCGCTGGGGCCGGCGTTTCGGGGCCGGCCTCTTCGGAGGGCTCCTCGTCGCTGCGCTTGAACATCGAGCGCACCGAATCCCAGAAGCGGCTGATCCGGCCCTTGTCCTCGACCGGCTCCTCGCCGGTCACGTTCACCGGGGCCAGGGTCCGTGTCGACACCGGCTCGCAGTGCTCCTCGGTGCGGGTCGCGCGCAGGGTCTGGAACACCGGCTCGACGTTCAGCACCTGGGCGTAGTCGAACTTCACGTTCTCCACGATCACCACCCGGTTGCGGGGCTCGGTCTCCTGGGCCAGCACCACGGCGGGCAGCGCCGACAGGCAGGCCAGGGTCAGCAACGCGGTGGATTTCATTGGCGACGGGAGCAAGGACACGGCAATAGTGTAGGCAGTGGCGAGCGCAAGGGGCTGAACATTACCCGTCCACGCTGCTCCTGCCCACCCCACCCAGGATGGACCCGGCGTCCACCGGTGGCAGCCAGTGCCCCCAAAGGAGGCCGACACGTTCTAAAATCACAGGCTTGTCCCCCAGCCACAGCCCCATGACCCTGCGCCTGCACAACAACCTGACTCGCCAGCTCGAACCGTTCACTCCGCTCGACCCGGCCTGTCCGACCCTGTATGTGTGCGGCCCCACGGTCTACAACTACGTGCACATCGGCAACGCCCGTGGCCCAGTGGTGTTCGGGGTGCTGGCCGATCTGCTGCGGCGCCGTTTCGGCGCGCTGCGCTACGCCCGCAACATCACCGACGTGGACGACAAGATCAACGCCGCTGCGCGCGAGCAGGGCGTGCCGATCAGCACCATCACCGGCAAGTTCGCCGCCGCCTACCGTGAAGACATGGCCGCGCTGGGCGTGGTGCCGCCGGACATCGAGCCGGAGGTGACCGCGCACATGCCGCAGATCATCACCATGATCGAGCAGCTGATCGCCAATGGTCATGCCTACGCCGCCGAGGGTCACGTACTGTTCGCGGTCGCCAGCTTCAACGGCTACGGCAAGCTCTCGCGCCGTGACCCGGAAGAAATGCTGGCCGGTGCCCGTGTCGACGTGGCCCCGTACAAGCGCGACCCGGGTGATTTCGTGCTGTGGAAGCCGTCCAGCGACGACCTGCCCGGCTGGGAATCGCCGTGGGGCCGGGGTCGTCCGGGCTGGCATATCGAATGCTCGGCGATGGCCGCAGCCCACCTGGGCGAGACCATCGACATCCACGCCGGCGGCGTCGACCTGCAGTTCCCGCACCACGAGAACGAGATCGCGCAGAGCGAATGCGCCCACGGAGGTAGGATCTTCGCCCGTTTCTGGCTGCACAACGGCATGCTCAACTTCGGCGGCGCCAAGATGAGCAAGTCGCTGGGCAACATCGAGCGCGTACACGACCTGGTCCGCCAGCATCCGCCGGAGGCGCTGCGCCTGGCCCTGCTGTCGGCCCACTACCGGCAGCCGCTGGACTGGTCCGATGCGCTGATCGAACAATCGGTGCGCACCCTGGACCGCCTGTACGGCACCCTGCGCGAACTGGCGTCGATCGAGGCCACGGCAGTGATCCCCGCCAGCGTCGAAGCGACCCTGGACGACGATCTCAACACACCCCAGGCGCTGGCCGAAGTGGCCCGCATCGCCGCCGACGCGCGTCGTGCCACCGACCCGGCCGAACAGGCACGCCTGAAGGGCGAGCTGCTCGGTGCGGGCCTGGTGCTGGGCCTGCTGCAGGCCGACCCGGCGCAGTGGTTCGGCACCGCAGCGGGCGACGAGGACGACGATGCCCGCGTCCAGGGCCTGATCGACGAGCGCGCCGCGGCCAAGAAGGCACGCGATTTCGCCCGTGCCGACGCCATCCGCGACCAGCTGGCCGCCGAAGGCATCGTGCTGGATGACACCCCGCAGGGCGTTCGCTGGTCGCGCAAGCGCAGCTGACCTGCCCTGCCCCGTGGCCGGTCCGCCGGCCACGCCCCCACCGTAGAGACTGTTGTGACCGACTCCCCGTTCCCGCTTGAACCCACCGCCGCCGAGGCCCAGGCCGCCATCGCCGAGGAATTCGGCTTCTTCGGCGACTGGTCCGAGCGCTACCAGTACCTGATCGACCTCGGCCGCAAGCTGCCGCCCTTCCCGGAAGAATGGAAGACCGAAGAGCATCGCCTGCTCGGCTGCCAGTCGATGGTCTGGATCGTGCCCGAGGGCAACGCGCAGTCGCTGCGCTTCCATGCCATCAGCGATTCGGCGATTGTCTCCGGCCTGATCTTCCTGGCGCTGCGCGTGTACTCCGGGCGCTCGGCGCAGGAGATCCTGGACACCGAGCCGAGCTACATCCAGGACATCGGCCTGGCCCGCCACCTCTCGCCCACCCGCAGCAATGGTGTGGCGGCGATGCTGGCCTTCATCCGCGAGACGGCGCAGGCGCAGCTGCAGCGCGACCCGTCGTGAGCGAACCCGCCACAGCCGAAGACAGTGCACTGGGCCTGCTGTCCCGCCCCGGTTTCGCCAGGCTGCTGGCCTACCGCATCTTCGCGATGCTGTCCTACCAGGTGGTCGCGGTCACTGTCGGCTGGCACATCTACGAAGTCACCCGCAATCCGTTCTCGCTGGGCCTGATCGGCCTGGCCGAGGTCGTGCCGTTCTTCTGCGTGGCTCCGTTCGCCGGTTACCTGGTGGATCACCTGCCGCGCCGTCGGCTGGGCATGGTCGCCTGTTGCGGGCTGATCGCCACTGCACTGGTATTGACCAGCGTAGCCATGGGCTGGCTGCCGATTGACGGCGTGTGGCCGATCTATGCGGCCATCGCGCTGACCGGCATGGTCCGCGCCTTCCTGTCGCCGATCTACAACGCCCTGTTCGCCCGCGTGCTGGCCCGTGACCAGTTCGCCCGTGGCGCCGGCCTGGGCGCGGTGGTGTTCCAGGCCGGCATGATCGCCGGCCCGGCACTGGGTGGCGTGCTGGTCGGCTTCGGTGGCAAGGGTCTGTCCTACGCGGTGGCTACGGCCTTTGCGCTGGTGGCGATGGCCTGCCTGGCCACACTGAAGGTGGAAGAACCGGTGCATACCGGTCCGGCCGCACCGATCTTCAAGAGCATCGCCGAAGGCGCGCGCTTCGTGGTCGGCAACCGGATCATGGTCGGCGCGATGGCGCTGGACATGTTCTCGGTGCTGCTGGGCGGCGTGGTAGCGATGCTGCCGGCGTTCCTGCACGAGATCCTGCACCACGGCCCGGAAGGCCTGGGCATCCTGCGCGCGATGCCGGCGCTGGGCTCGGTGTGCGTGGGCCTGTGGCTGGCGCGCCACCCGCTGCAGCGCAATGCCGGCCGCGTCCTGCTGTTCGCGGTGGCCGGCTTCGGCCTGTGCGTGATCAGCTTCGGGTTGTCGCAGCATTTCTGGCTGTCGGCGCTGATCCTGCTGTTCTACGGCACGTTCGATGGCGTCTCGGTGGTGATCCGCTCGACCATCCTGCAGTTGGCTACGCCGGAAGAGATGCGCGGTCGCGTATCGTCGATCAACGGCATCTTCATCAGTTCGTCCAACGAGCTGGGCGCGTTCTATGCCGGCACGATGGCGAAGCTGCTCGGCCTGGTGCCGGCGGTGGTGCTGGGCGGATTCGCGGTGCTGAGCGTGGCCGGGATCACCGCGTGGAAGAACCCAACGCTGCGGAAACTGAATCTTCGCGACCTGCAGTGAACCTGTAGAGCCGAGCCCATGCTCGGCTGCGTATTTCCGTGCGCCCACGCAGCGGTTGCGCCGGGCCGCGCCCGGCGGGCTACTTCCGCGACCGCGGCGGGGTGTGCCTTTCTTTCCTCGTGCAAAGAAGGTCACCAAAGAAACACGCCGCCATCCGCGAGCCGGCGCTGCGCGCCGGTGCCCTGCGCTCCTCGGCGAATCAGGGGACGGCGCGGAGAGCCAGCCGACTAGCAGTCGGCTCTACAGGATCGAGCGGCCTCTTCGCCCCTGACTCCCCTGCGGTGCTCGGCTCGCTACAAGGCGGACCCAACAGCCGCGAGCGCACGCATGACCGCTCCTGGTGGAGCCAAGCCATGCTTGGCTGCTTCTGCTTTTGCTTTTGCTTTTGCTCTTCCTTGCCCTCCGGCTTCGGCCTGAGCAGAGCGTGGGCTCGGCTCTACATCGGCCGCGCACGCAGGAAACCGTCGAGAGCCTGCGGGAGGGTCCGGGCAGGACCGTCCGCGGCATGGATGCCGCGGCCGAGCTTACAGGGATGTACTTGCAGCCTGTCCTGCCCGGACCCACCCGCAGGCTCACGCCGATCCCCGCAAGGCGCCGCCCTACGCAGCCAACACGAACCCAACAAAAAACCCGGCCGAAGCCGGGTTTTTCGCATGACCAGACAACGAACTGGAATCAGTCGCCCTGCTGCTTCTGCAGGTGCTCCCAACGCTCCTGGGCGTCGATGGTGCGCTCTGCGGTGAGGCGCGCTTCCAGGCGCTCCAAGCCGATTTCTTCGCCGGTGTCGACGCAGTAGCCGTAGTCGCCTGCTTCCAGGCGCTTCAGGGTGCTGTCGATCTTGCCGATCAGCTTGCGGTAGCGGTCGCGGGTACGCAGTTCCAGCGAGTTCTCGGTCTCGCGGGTCGCACGCTCGGCTTCGTCGCCGATGTCACGCACTTCCTCGCGCAGGTTCTCGATGGTCTGCTTGGACTCTTCCACCAGGTCCGCGCGCCAGTTCTGCAGGCGCTGGCGGAAATACTCCTGCTGCAGCGGGCTCATGTATTCCTCTTCCGAGGACGGCTTGTAGCCAGCCGGCAGGATCGGGCGGCCAGTGGCCTCGTCGGTCTTGTACTCGACCACCTTGTACTTGCTGCGCGGGGCCGGTGCTGCCGAGCGGGCGGCGACGGCCACGGCAACCTTGCCGACAGGGCGCGACACGGTCTTCGGGGCGGAATCGGATTTCACGGCGGTTTTGGCAGGCGATTTCGAAACGGGCACGGGATTCTTGGATTGCGGGGCCTTCGAAGCGACAGGAGCGGCGGCCGGGGCCGGCGTTGAGGCCGGCTGGGCTGCCGCCACTGCCACGGTCTTGGCCGGGACAGGCTTGGCCGGAGCCGGCTTGGCAGCAGGCTTCGGTGCGGACTTCACTACTGGGGCCGGGGTCGGCTTTGCGGCCGGCGCGGCAACGTTCTTGGCAACCTTCTTTACAGCGGCGGGCGTGGCGGCCGGTTTAGCCGCAGCGACCTTCTTTGCTACGGGCTTGGCGACCGGCTTGGCTGCAGCCTTCTTCACCACCGCCTTCGGCGTCGGCTTGGCGGCGGCCTTCTTGACCACCGGCTTGGCGGCGGCCTTCTTCACTGGCGCGGCCTTGCTGACGGTCTTCTTCACCGGCGCCTTCTTGCTGGCGGCGGCTGGCTTGGCCTTGGCGGGCGCAGCGGCCTTCTTCGCCACCGGCTTGGTTGCCTTGACCGGCGTTTTCTTTGCGGTGGCCTTCCTGGCCGCCGGTTGCGAGGACGCTGCCTTGGTCGCCGGCTTGCTGGCCGGCTTCTTGGCAACGGGCTTTGCCGCCAACTTCTTCACAACAGGCTTGGCGGTTTTCTTGGCGGCCGTTGCGGCCTTCTTTGCAGTTTTTTTAGCAGCCACGAAACGCTCTTCCTTGGATTTCCCGGGGCCCGGGAAAGCGGGCCTTTATAGCCTACCCGACCCGCAGCAGCAACCTCGGCACCCTGCTCCATTCAGTCCTGGAGCCAAGGCGCCCTGGAGGGCAGTCCGACGAACACGGACCGCCTTGCGCGGTACGGAACCTGGCCAGCACCCGACGGTGCTGGTACCGGTCGCAGGCCATCGGCGACATGCGACCAACGCCCCATCCTGCACAAATGCGTCCTTCATGCCAACTGGCATAAGATGACTGGGTGATCTCGCGCCTGCTCATTGCCCTGCTGCGCTTCTACAAGCGCTTCATCAGCCCCCTGCTGGGGCCGCGCTGCCGTTTCGTGCCGAGCTGTTCTGAATACGCGATGGACGCCATCTCGCGGCACGGCCCGCTGCGCGGCAGCTGGTTGGCTGCGCGCCGGCTGGGCCGCTGCCATCCGTTCCATCCCGGCGGCTTCGATCCCGTGCCCGAGTCCCCCAACGCCCCCTCTTGCCGTTGCACAGGAAAACACTGACATGTCCTCCACCCTCATCACCAACGCCCGCATGGTCAACGAAGGCCGCACCTTCGATGGTGACCTGCGCATCGAGAACGGCCGCATCGCGCAGATCGGCAGCGGGCTCGCGCCGCGCGACGGCGAGCAGGTGGTGGACGCGGCCGGGCGCTGGCTGCTGCCCGGCATGATCGATGACCAGGTGCACTTCCGCGAACCGGGCCTGACCCACAAGGGCGACATCGCCAGCGAATCGGCGGCCGCCGTGGCCGGTGGCCTGACCAGCTTCATGGACATGCCCAACACCAACCCGCCGACGCTGGATTCAACCATCCTGGAAGCCAAGTACGAGCTCGCGCGCGGCCGCGCCTGGGCCAACTACGGTTTCTACCACGGTGCCAGCAATGACAACCTGGACGCGATCCGTGCCCTGGACCCGAAGAAGGCCCCGGGCGTGAAGGTGTTCATGGGTGCTTCGACCGGCAACATGCTGGTCGACAACCCGGAAACGCTGGACGCGATCTTCCGCGAATGCCCGACCCCGATCATCACGCACTGCGAAGACACGCCGATGATCGATGCCAACCTCAAGGCCTTCCAGGAAAAGTACGGCGATGCGCTGACCCCGGACATGCACCCGGACATCCGTTCGCGCGAAGCCTGCATCAAGTCGACCCGCCTGGCAATGTCGCTGGCACGCAAGCACGGCACCCGCCTGCACGTACTGCACATCTCCACCGCCGATGAGCTGGCGCTGTTCGAGAAGGGCCCGCTGATCCGCGCCGATGGCAGCCGCAAGCAGATCACCGCCGAAACCTGCGTGCACTTCCTGCACTTCGCGCGCCCGGACTACGCGACCAAGGGCAACCTGATCAAATGCAACCCGGCGATCAAGGAAGTGTCCGACCGCGAGGCAATCACCGCTGCCTTGGCCGATGACGTGCTGGACGTGCTGGCCACCGACCACGCGCCACACACCTGGGAAGAGAAGCAGAAGCCCTACGCGCAGGCGCCGTCGGGCCTGCCGCTGGTGCAGTACGCGCTGGTGGCCGCGCTGGAGCGGGTGCACGAAGGCAAGCTGACCCGCGAGCAGGTGGTGCAGAAATTCGCACATGCGCCGGCGCAGCTGTTCGACGTGGAAGAACGCGGCTTCCTGCGCGAAGGCTACTTTGCCGACCTGGTGCTGGTGGAGGACGTGCCGTTCACCGTCAAGCGCGAGGACGTGCTGTCCAAGTGCGGCTGGTCGCCGTTCGAAGGCACCACTTTCCGCTCGCGCATCGCCTCCACCTGGGTCAACGGCCAGCTGGTGTGGGACGGCAGCAAGCTGGTGGGTGAGCCCGCCGGCCAGCGCATGACCTACGACCGCTGATGCGTTCGGCACTGATGATCGGGGCGCTGCTGCTGGCCGCGCCCCTGCTCTGCACATCTTCGGCCAACGCGCAGGATGGCATCGGCAGCCTGATCGACAGACGCGTGGTGTTCCCGGCCAGTGCCTCGCAGGGCGCGCTGGTGATCGGCAAGGTGCCCGCAGGCAGTCGCGTGCAGTACGCCGGCCGCCAGCTGCGGGTGAGCGGCTACGGCAGCGTGGTGTTCGGCATCGGCCGCGACGAGAAGGGTCCGCTGCGCGTACAGGTGCAACGCCCCGATGGTGGCAGCGAGACCGCGACCATTGCGGTGACGCCGCGCGACTGGCCCACCGAGCGGGTCAACGGGGTGCCACCGAAGACGGTCAATCCGCCGGCGGCGATCGCCGAGCGGATCAAGCGCGAACAGGCGCAGGTGACCGCCGCACGTGCCCGCGATGACGACCGCACCGACTTCACCCAGACCTTCATCTGGCCGGTACAGGGCCGCATCAGCGGCCGCTTCGGCAATGCACGCGTCTACAACGGGCAGCCGGGGGCCGGTCACTCCGGCATGGACATCGCGGTGCCGACCGGCACCCCGGTGAAGGCGCCGGCGGCCGGCATCGTGACCTTCGCCGGTCCGGACCTGTACCTGACCGGTGGCACGCTGCTGCTCGACCACGGCTTCGGGGTCAGCTCCAATTTCCTGCACCTTTCGCGCATCGACGTAAAAGTTGGCGACCGTGTGGAGCAGGGCCAGGTGATCGCTGCCGTCGGCGCCACCGGCCGTGCCACCGGCCCGCACCTGCACTGGGGCATGAACTGGTTCGACACCCGCATCGACCCGTTGCTGGTGCTGGAACGCAAATAACGGTAGTGCCGGCCGCTGGCCGGCAACCGCATGAATTCTGCAGTGCCCGAGCTGCCGGCCAGCGGCCGGCACTACTAGACAGTTGGATCAACCGCGGGCAGCCCACCACACGCGCAGCAACGTGCGCACCGGGGTGGCTTCGATTGGCTTGCCTGCGGCCTGCGCGGCAACGCGGGCGCGCGCCAGGCTCGACCACACGCGCCGCGGGCGCGGGCCCGGCACGCGGCTGCCCCATCCTTTCAACAGGTACTGGGCCCAGCGCTGCGCGGCCGTGCTGGAATCCTCATCCAACAGGCTGCGCGGCACACCGGCCACGCCGGCGTCCTGCAGGCGCTGGGCCAGGGTCTGCAGCTGCACCGCACGACCGGCGCCGGTGCGCGGCTTGTCGGCAAACAAGGCCGCTTCCACTGCGGCCACGGCGTCGGCGTAATTGGCCAGCGCACGCTCGGCACCGGCTGCATCCAGCGCAACGGTACGCGCTTCAACGAGGTCCGGCAGTGCTTCGGCCAGTTGCACCCACGGCGCACGCACCGGCTCCAGCAGACGGCCCAGCGGATGGCGCGAACGATGCCCTGCCCAGCTGCGCAGCTCCTCGCCCCACCACGCCAGCTTGGCATCGGCGGGCAGCGGATCGCCGCTGGTGTTGAGCATGTCGTCGAACTCCTGCAGCAGCGCAAACCACGCCACTGCGAGCTCGCGTTGCGGTTCGGCCACGAACGGGGCGGCCACCGACCATTCCGGCCAACGGCTGCGCCACTTGTCGAGGAAACTGTCCAGCGCGGTACTGCTCACTACGGGATTCCTTACGGCTGGGCCGGGGCTGCCGGCCGGGTCGGCCAGAGACTGGCCAGTTGCAGAAGTTCAGCGTTCTCGACCAGCACGTCGGCCTGCCAGGCCAGCGGATCGTCGCTTTGCAGGCGGTAGCCCCACAGCGCCGCCACCGACGGCATCGCGGCAGCACGTGCAGCGATGATGTCGCGCTCGTCATCACCCACGTACACGCAGTCTTCGGCGGCCATGCCAATGGCCTGCGCAGCGTGCAGCAGTGGAAGCGGGTGCGGCTTGCGCTCGGCCAGGCTGTCACCGCCGACCAGCACCGCGCAGCGCTGCTGCCAACCCTGCTGCGGCAGGATCAGGCGCGCCAGGTGCTCCGGCTTGTTGGTGACGATGCCCCATACCGTACCGGCCTCATCCAGCGCGGCGAGCATGCCGGCCACGCCGTCGAACAGCACCGCGTGCTGGCCGATCAGCGCTTCGTAGCGCTGCAGGAATTCCGGGATCAATGCATCGCGCGCAGCGGCATCCAGGTCCGGGAAAGCGGCCCCGACCATCGCGCGCGAGCCCTTGGAGACCACCGGCCGCAGCTGCGCCGGATCGATCGCTGCCCGGCCCCGCTCGGCCAGCATCGCATTGCAGGTGGCGACGAAGTCCGGCGCGCTGTCCAGCAACGTGCCATCCAGGTCGAACAGCACCGCACGCGGGAAGCGGGCGGAGGTCATGCCGGCTTGACCGCGTAGGCCAGGTAGTTGATGTCGGTGCGGCTGCTCAGGCGGGCATGGTTGCGCCACGGCTCGTAGGCCATGCCGCTGACATCCACCAGCTGCAGGTCAGCCTCGCGCAGCCAGCGCGCCAGCTCGGCCGGCTTGATGAATTCCTGGTAGTGGTGGGTGCCTCTGGGCAGCAGCCGCGCCACGTACTCGGCGCCGACAATCGCCACCGCGAAGGCGGCCGCGGTGCGGTTGATGGTCGACAGGAACAGGTGGCCGCCCGGCTTCAGCAGGCGCTTGCAGGCGTCGATGATCGCGCCCGGGTCTGGCACGTGCTCCAGCATTTCCATGCAGGTGACCACGTCGAAACTTCCCGGCTGCTCGGCGGCCAGATCCTCGGCGGCCTGCACGCGGTAGTCGACCTTGGCGCCGCTTTCCAGCGCATGCAGGCGCGCGACCTTCACCAGTTCCGGGGCCAGGTCGATGGCGGTGACGTCGGCGCCGGCCTGCGCCAGCGCTTCGCTCAGCAGCCCGCCACCGCAGCCGATGTCGAGCACGCGCGCGCCACGCAACGGTACGCGGTCGGCCACGTACTTCAGGCGCACCGGGTTCAGCGCATGCAGCGGCTTCTGCGGGCCGTCAGCGTCCCACCAGCGGTTGGCCAGCGCGGCGAACTTGTCCAGCTCGGCCTGATCGAAATTGGAGGAAGCGTGGGGGGCAGTCATGAGGGGTCCTTGCGGCGCCAGGGATCAGGCGCGGATATGACGGATGCGCTCGCGCCACTGGCGCGCGTTGGCGATGATGCCCGGCAGGTCCATGCCGACCAGCTCGCGCTGCACCAGCTTCGGCTTGCCGGCGATCCAGACGTCGCTGACCTGCTGGCGGCCGGTGGCATACACCAGCTGCGACAGCACGTTGTGCAGCGGCTGGGTTTCCAGCGCCGACAGGTCGACACAGACCAGGTCGGCCTGCTTGCCGACTTCGATCGAACCGATGCGGTCAGCAAAGCCCAGCGCACGGGCGCCGCCCAGCGTCGCTGCGCGCAGCGTGGTGGCCGCGTCCAGCGCGGTGGCATCATCGGCCACGGCCTTGGCCAGGATCGCTGCGGTACGGTTCTCGCTGAACATGTCCAGGTCGTTGTTGCTGGCGCAGCCATCGGTGCCGATCGCCAGGTTCACGCCGGCGCGCTGCAGGGCGCAGGCCGGGCAGAAACCGGAGGCCAGCTTCAGGTTCGATTCCGGGCAATGCACCACGCTGACGCCGCGTTCGGCGCACAGGTGGATTTCCGCATCGGTCAGCTGGGTCATGTGCACCGCGATCAGGCGGTCGTTGACCAGGCCGAGCCGATCCAGCCGCGCCAGCGGGCGCTGGCCGTGCAGCTTGATCGAATCGTTGATCTCCTGCGCGGTCTCGTGGGTATGCAGGTGCACCTGCATGTCGAGCTGGTCGGACAGCATCCGCACCCGCTCGAAGTTGGCATCGTTGACCGTGTACGGCGCATGCGGCGCGAACGCGGTGCCGATCAGCGGATCGGTGCGCCACTGATCATGCAGTTCACCGGCCTTGGCGAAGTATTCGTCGTCGGTCCTGGCCCAGGCGGTGGGGAAATCGATGATGACCGCGCCAACCAGTGCGCGGAAACCGTGCTTCTTGTAGACCGCAGCCTGCACGTCGCCGAAGAAGTAGTTCTCGTTGGCACAGGTGGTGCCGCCGCGCAGCATCTCGGCGATGGCCAGGGTGGTGCCGTCGGCGACGAACTCGGGGCCGATCACCGCCGCTTCCACCGGCCAGATGTGCTGCTGCAGCCAGGTCATCAGCGGCAGGTCGTCGGCGACGCCGCGCAGCAGGGTCATCGGGTTGTGCGTGTGCGCGTTGACCAGGCCCGGCATCAGCGCCGACTCGGGGCGGCTGACCACCTGTGCGGCACGGAAGCGTGCGCGCGCCTCGGCACGCGGCAGGATGGCCACGATCTCGCTGCCACGCACGGCAACGGCATGGTCTTCCAGCACCACCGCATGCGGCTCGATCGGAACGACATGACCGGCTTCGATGAGCAGGTCGCAGGCTTCGGGGAGGTGCGGGCTATCGCTCATGCGGGCTCACTGGCTGGGGGCGGCGAGATACTTCTGGGGAACACGCCCCTGAGTCAGGGGCTGCCGCGAAGCGGCGGGGTCTGGAGACCCGTGAAGCGCGGCCCATGATCTGCCGAAGCAGATCATGGGAGCGCCAGCGCGAATGCACTGGCGCGTATCCGAGCATGGCTCGGCTCTACAGCAAGGTCGGCCTGCGGCCGGAACCTTATTTGACGCGTGCGGAGTATTCGCCCGAACGCGTGTCGACACGGATCACTTCGTCCTGGTTGACGAACAGCGGCACGCGCACCACGGCACCGGTTTCCAGGGTGGCCGGCTTGCCGCCGCCGCCCGAGGTGTCGCCACGGACGCCCGGATCGGTTTCGGTGATCTTCAGTTCGACGAAGTTCGGCGGCTGAACGAAGATCGGCTCGCCATTCCACAGGGTGACCACGCAGGACTCTTCGCCCTTCAGCCACTTCTCGGCGCCGCCCATGCCAGCCTTGGTGGCCTGGACCTGCTCGAAGGACTCCGGATCCATGAAGTGCCAGTATTCGCCGTCGCTGTACATGAAGTTCATGTCGGTATCGACGACGTCGGCTGCATCCAGCGAGTCGGTCGACTTCATGGTCACTTCCTGGGTACGGCCGTCCTTGATCAGGCGGTACTTCACGCGGGTGAAGGCCTGGCCCTTGCCCGGCTTGACGTATTCGGTGTCGATGATGACGGCCGGTTGGTTGTTGACCAGGATCTTCATCCCGTTCTTGACGTCGTTCATGCCGTAGCTGGCCATGCGTAAACTCCTGAGTGGCAGAAACGCCGCGGGTGCGGCGAGCCGTTAGAATGGAAAGCCCACCGGATGCCGGTGGGCGACTGTTTTTCTGCCCCCATGATAACCGCAGGCCCCCTCTCCATGCAGCTTTCCGCCTTCCCCCGGCCCCAGTCGCCAGGCGCGCCCGTGCGCTGGCAGCAGCTCTGGCGCCAGGCGCTGCGCGACCCCCACGCCCTGCTGGCCCGGCTGCAGCTGGACCCGGCGGCGCTGGGTGTCTCGGAGGCGGCCATGAACCAGTTCGCACTGCGCGTGCCCGAGGGCTTCGTGGCCCGCATGGGCGTGGGCGATGCGGCCGACCCGCTGCTGCGCCAGGTGCTGCCGATCGACGAGGAAATGCGCCCGGCGCCCGGGTTCAGCTTCGATGCGGTGGGTGATGGTGCCGCCAGGAAGGCCACCGGCGTCATCCAGAAGTACCGTGGCCGCGCCCTGCTGGTCGCCACGGGCAGCTGCGCGATCAACTGCCGCTACTGCTTCCGCCGCCACTTCGACTATGCCGCGGAGAACGCCGCCAAGGGTGGCTGGCAGGAGGCCGTAGCCGCCATCGCGGCCGACCCGGACATCGATGAGGTGATCCTGTCCGGCGGTGACCCGTTGTCACTGGCCACGCACAAGCTGGTCGAGCTGACCGACGCCCTGCGCGCGATTCCGCATATCCGCCGCCTGCGCATCCATACCCGGCTGCCGATCGTGCTGCCGGAACGCGTGGACGATGAACTGGTGTGCTGGCTGGGCAGCCTGCCATGGCCGCTGGCGATCGTGGTCCACGCCAATCACGCCAATGAATTCGACGCCAGCGTGGACGCGGCGATGGCCCGCCTGCGCGGCGTCGGCGCCCAGCTGCTGAACCAGGCGGTACTGCTGCGCGGGGTCAACGACAGCGTGCAGGCCCTGCAGGACCTGAGCGAGCGCAGCTTCGCCGCGGGCGTGCTGCCCTACTACCTGCACCAACTGGACCGGGTCGAAGGCGTGGCCCACTTCGAAGTGGATGATGCCCAGGCCAAGGCACTGATTGCCGGCCTGACCGCACGCCTGTCCGGTTATCTGATCCCGAAACTGGTGCGCGAACTGCCCGGCGACCCGAGCAAGCGCCCGCTGTAAAAAAAGGGACGGAGGGGATTAAGTCGCAAATGCATAAGCGACTTAATCCCCTCCGTCCCCTTTTGTGTCGGTCAGAGGCCCGACTCGATCATCCGCACCACTTCGGTGGCGGTCACCGGGTGGCTCAGCCAGTAGCCCTGGCCGAGATCGCAGCCGCGCTGCACCAGCAGTTCGAACTGCGCCTGCTGCTCGATGCCCTCGGCCACCACGGTGATGCCCAGTGCGTGGGCCATGGCGATGATCGCCGTGGTCAGCGCCAGATCGTCGGGATCGCGCTGCATGTCGGCCACGAAGCTCTTGTCGATCTTCACGCCGTCCACCGGCACCTGGCGAAGATGGCTGAGACCGGAGAAGCCGGTACCGAAATCGTCCAGCCAGACCTTCACGCCGGTGCGGTGCAGCTTGTCCAGCAGCTGCGCGGCAACCATTTCGTCGCCGATCACCGCGGTTTCGGTCAGTTCCAGGTGCAGGCGCGACGCCGGCAGCCCGGACTCGTGCAGGCACTGCGCGACCAATGCCGGCAGTTCACCGCCGCGCAGCTGCCGCGGCGACACATTCACCGACACGAACAGATCATCGCCGCCCGCCCCGCGTGGCCACTGCGAGGCTTCCATGCAGGCCGCACGCAGCACCTTCGGGCCGATGAGCTCGATCAGCCCGCTCTGCTCGGCCACTTCGATGAACACCGACGGCGGAATCGTTCCCAGGGTCGGATGCTGCCAGCGCAGCAGCACTTCCACGCCGACCATGCGCCGGTCGCGCATGCGGAAGATGGGCTGGTAGGCCAGGCGCAGCTCGCCGCGCTCCCAGGCCCCGCGCAGCTCCTGCTCCATGTGCACGCGGCGCTCGACCGCGTGGTCCATCGCACGGCTGTAATAGCGGTAGCAGTTCTTGCCGGCCATCTTGGCCTGGTACATGGCGATGTCGCCGTTCTTCAGCAGCGTGGTCGCATCAGCGGCATCGTCCGGGAACAGGGTCACGCCGATCGAAGTGCCCAGGAACAGTTCCCGGCCCTGCACCACCAGCGGCTTGCCCAGCTCGCGCACCAGCACTTCGGCCAGCAGCCGTGCGTTGGCCGCCACGTCGCCATCACCGACCAGGATCACAAACTCGTCGCCGCCAAAGCGGGCCAGCAGCGCTTCATCGCCACCGGCTTCGGTAACCGCACTGCCGATGCGCTGCGCGAACTGCAACAGCGCTTCGTCACCGGCCTCATGGCCCAGGGTGTCGTTGACGCGCTTGAAGTCGTCGATATCGGCAAACAGCAGGCCCAGCCGATGATTGGATGCGCGCGCGGCCATCAGGCGATGGTCCAGCGCTTCCCGGAATGCCAGCCGGTTGGTCAGCCCGGTCAGCGCATCGGTATAGGCCATGCGCCGCACCTCGCGGTCATGGCGGGCGATGGCATCGCGCATGCGGGCGAAGCCGCGCACCAGCTCGCCGACTTCGTCGTCGCGGGTGTTCTCGGCCAGCGGCGCCTGGTAGTCGCCAGCCTCGATGCGGCGCGCCGCAGCGGCCAGGTCCCGGATCGGCGCCACCAGGGTGCGCTGCACGTACAGGATCACCACCACGCCGATCACCACCAGCAGGCCCAGCATCAGCAGCAGCCAGCCCAGGTGGCGGCTGCCGACCTGCTGCAGGCGCTCGCCGAGCGTGGCATTGGCGGCCTGTTCGCGCTGCTGCACCTCGTCCAGCGCCATGCCGACGCGGACGCCGCCGATGCGCTGGTTGCCGACCATGATCGGCATGGTGTTGTCGAGCACCTTGGGCGATTCCTGCACCACCAGCGCCTGCGCCACCGCGGCCTTGGGGGCCAGCGGGTCGGTCATCGGCTGGCCGAAGCCGGACACCTCTATCGAGCCGTCATGCACCAGCCGGCCGCGTTCGTCGAACACCAGCACATAGCGCACGACCGGTTGCCGTGCGGTGCTGCGCACAAGCGCACCGACCTGGTCCAGGTCGCGGTAGTACAACGGGTTGGCCAGCGCGTCGGACAGCTCGCGCGCCATTGCTTCGCCGCGGCTGCGCACGCTGCGGTCGAACAGTTCATGGATGACGCCACCACTGAGGTTGCGCACCTCGCCCTGCATCGCCGCCTGCCGCCCCAGCAACACCGCCAGGATCGCCACCACCACGACCATCGCCCCGCCCATCGCCAGCAGGAACCGGGCCTGCATTCCCGAGCCGAGCCACTTCATTCCACTTCCATCCGCACGCGCGTCAATCCTTGTTTCAATTCATCCAGCCGCTGCTGCGCATGCGCATCGACGCGGTGGAAACCGGAAGTGCCGAAAAACCGATGCAGCGCCCCCTGTGCCTGCGGGTCGCTGGCCGCCTGCAGCAGGACGTCCTGCAGCCGGTCACGCACCCGCGGGTCAAGGTCGGCGCGAACCATTTCCACCGCCCGTGGGTAGGGTTCGGTGCGCAGCAGTTCGCGGAAGTCGCGCCGGAATGCTGCAGGCATCCGTCGCTCGTCATTCCAGTCCACGCTGCTCACCGCCCCCACTTCGACCATGCCCTTGTGCACGAACGTGGCGATGTTCAACTCGCTACGTGCGAACACGTACCCCACGCTGTCCCGGCCCGGCACGTCCCACACACCGGCCAGGATCTGCGGCGCCAGCCCCTCCTGCAGCAGCGTCATCACCGGCACCAGGTAGGCACTGGTGGACGCCGTGTTCTGCAGCGCCAGGCGATGCCCGCGCAGGTCCTGGATCCGCTGGATCGGACTGTCGCGACGCACGAAGAACACGGTCTGGTACTCACGCACGCCATTGCGCTCGGTCAGCAGCAGCGGCCGCGCGCCACTGCGCTGGCCCAGTGCCACCGCCGTACCCGACGTTTCCGTGACCCAGTCGACCCGCCCCCGCCGCAGATAGCTGGCCATCTGCTGCGGGTCGCGTGCCATCAGGATCCGCCCTTCCTTGATGCCGACGTCGTGCATGCGTGCCACTACATAGTCCAGCAACGGTTGCAGCTGCTCGTAATGGGCCTTGGGATCATCGCTGATCCGGCCCAGCACCAGCACCCGGTCCGGTGCTGCATGCACCGTCCCGGCCAGCAGGATCATGACCAGGCTCAGCAGTCCCCTCTGCACTGCCCTTCGCAGACCCGACACAGGCTTCATCCCCCCTGGGTATCCGGACAGACTACCCGAAAAAATGAGAACGTCGTCAGCTGTCCTTGTTGCCCGCCTGCGCCAGCCGCGCCATCCGCTGGGTGTCGGCAAGGATGCCGCGCAACAGGCGCACTTCCTGCTCGCTCGGCTCGCTGCGCAGGAACAGCCGGCGCAGCTTGCGCATCGCCGATTCCGGCGCGCGGCCCTTGTGGAAATCGATCTCGTCCAGGGTGTCGCCAAGCTGGGCGAAGAAACTCTCCATCTGTTCATGGCTTGCTGCCTGTTCGCGGAAACCGGGCTCGGCGTCCGCGGCCGGCTGCGCGCCCAGCAGCTGCATGCGTGTCTCATAGGCCAGCACCTGCACGGCGGCAGCCAGGTTGAGCGAGCTGAACGCCGGATCGGACGGGATGTGCACCGCCGCGTGGCACAGCTGCAGTTCTTCGTTGGTCAGGCCAGTGCGCTCACGGCCGAACACCAGCGCCACCTCGGCGCCCTCGCCCGCCTTGGCCACCGCACGAGCGGCGGCATCGGCCGGCAGGTACTCCTCCAGCTGCACGCGGCGGGCACGCGCGGTGCAGCCCAGCACCAGGCGGCAATCGGCCACGGCCTCGGCCAGGGTGGCGACCACCGGGGCGTCCCCCAGCACATCTTCGGCACCGGCAGAGCGGCGGAAGGCCTCCTCGTCCAGCGGTTTCTCGGGGGCGACCAGCACCAGGCGGGCCAGGCCCATGGTCTTCAGGGCACGGGCGGCGGCCCCCATGTTGCCGGGGTGCTGGGTACCGACCAGGACGAATCGGAGGCGGGTGGTGGCAGGAAACTGGGACATGAACAGGGAAAAGGTCGAGCTGGACGATGACCAATGGTAAACTGTGCGACCGGCCACTGCGCCGGACCCGCTCTTTTCCCCCGCCAGTCCATCTCTTCTGCCTTTCCGGGAGCCCACGCCATGCAGAAACCCGCCGTCACCGTCATGGTCAAGGCCGCCCGCCTCGCCGGCAACGTCCTGTTGCGCAACATCAACAAGCTCGAGGCACTGAACGTGGTGCAGAAGGGCCGGATGGACTACGCCAGCGAAGTGGATGCGGACGCGGAAAAGGTCATCGTCAAGGAACTCAAGCGCGCTTACCCGGACTACGGCATCTTCGGCGAAGAAGGTGGCGTGCAGGGCGAGCGCCGCCAGATGTGGGTCATCGACCCGCTGGACGGCACCAGCAACTACCTGCGTGGCGTGCCGCACTACTGCGTGTCGATCGCGCTGGTAGAGAACGGCGAGCCGACCGACGCGGTCATCTTCGACCCGCTGCGCAATGAGCTGTTCACCGCCAGCCGGGGTGCCGGCGCCGTGCTGAACGACCGCCGCATCCGCGTGGCCGAGCGCAAGGATCTGGAAGGCACGATGATCCACACCGGTTTCGCCCCGCGCGAGCGCAGCCGCGCCAGCGCCCAGCTGAAGGCGGTCGACGCCCTGCTGGTGCACGGTGAGGACATCCGCCGCACCGGTTCGGCGGCACTGGACCTGGCCTACGTGGCCTGCGGCCGTGCCGACGCCTACTTCGAGGCCGGTGTGAAGGCGTGGGACATCGCCGCCGGCCTGCTGCTGGTCCGCGAGGCGGGCGGCAAGGTCTGTGACTTCAAGGGCGCGACCCTGGGCCGCATGGACAACCGTGGCCCGGAGACCCACCAGATCGTGGCCGGCAACCTGAAGGTGGCCGAGTCGCTGCAGAAGGTGCTGGTGAACACCGGCTACGCCGCCGAGTTCGACGCGAAGTTCTGAGGTTTTGCGTAAAGCGGTTCATGGAGACGGCGCCTGCGAGGGTGCCGTTTTCGTTTGTGCGCACGGAGATTCGTTTCCGCGACCGCGGGGGGTGTCACTTTCTTTGCACGAGCAAAGAAAGTGACACCCCTCCGCGGTCGCGGAAATGACTCTCGCCGGGTCGTACCCGGCGCCACAGATGCGTCGGCGCGCCAACAAAAACGCCCGGCGCGCGGCCAGGCGTTCCTGCACTACCTTGAAAGCAGAAGCTTACGCCACCGTCGACGCCCGCAGCGCGGCGATGCGCTCTTCCAGCGGCGGGTGGCTCATGAACAGCTTCTTGGCCGTCGAACCGGAAATGCCGAAGGCGGCAATCTGGGTCGGCAGCGTGCTCTGGCCATGGTTGAGCTGCAGGCGCTCCAGCGCGGCGATCATCTTCTGGCGACCGGCCAGCGAGGCACCGCCGGCATCGGCGCGGAACTCGCGGTGGCGCGAGAACCACATCGAGATCATCGTGGCGAACAGGCCGAACACCATCTCCAGCACGAACACGATGATGTAGTAGGCGAACCCACGGCCGCCGCCTTCGCGGTTGCCCGACAGCGCGCTGTCGATGATGCCGCCGACCACGCGGGCCAGCACGATCACGAAGGTGTTCAGCACACCCTGCAGCAGCGCCATGGTGATCATGTCACCGTTGGCGACGTGGGCGATCTCGTGGCCCAGCACCGCTTCGGCCTCGTCTTCGCTCATGTTGTGCAGCAGGCCGGTGGACACCGCCACCAGCGCGTTGTTGCGGTTGGCACCGGTGGCGAAGGCATTGATCTCCGGGCCGTCATAGACGGCCACTTCCGGCATGCCGATGCCGGCGGCCTTGGCCTGGCGCTCGACCGTGGCCAGCAGCCAGCGCTCGGTCTGGTTGCGCGGCTCGGTGATCACCACCGCACCGGTGGAGCGCTTGGCCATCCACTTGGACAGCAGCAGCGAGATGAAGGAGCCACCGAAACCGAAGATGCCGGCCATCACCAGCAGGCCGCTCATCGAACGCGCGTCCACGCCCAGGATCGACATGACGATGCCGGCCAGGATCAGGACCGCGAGGTTGGTCGCCAGGAACAGGGCAATACGGGTGAACATGGGAAAATCCGGCTCGGAAGGGGTCGATATCCGTCAATTTGCGGTGCGCTCAGCTTGAATTCAAGCGCCAACCTGACCGACGATTCAGCCTGCATGACCGCCATTGTTCCCTGCGGCCGCTTCGCGCCCTCGCCGACCGGCCTGCTCCACCCCGGATCCCTGCTTGCCGCCTTCGGCAGCTGGCTGCTGGCCCGCCACCACGGCGGCCTGTGGCGGCTGCGCATCGAAGACGTTGACCCGCCGCGTACCGTGCCCGGCGCCGCGCAGTCACAGCTGCAGGCACTGGCTGCGTTCGGCCTGGTCCACGACGGCCCGGTCCTGTGGCAGAGCGCTCGAGGCGAGGCCTACCAGGCCGCGCTGGACGTGCTGCTGGCCAGCGACCAGGCCTTCATCTGCCACTGCAGCCGCAGCGAACTGGCTGCCAGCGGCGGCATCCACCACCGCTGCGTTGCGCGGCAACCGCGACCGGACCCCGCCGTCCGCTTCCGCGTGCCACCGGGCAGCGTCGTGCACTTCGACGATGGGCTGCGTGGCCCGCAGCAGCAGGACGTGCATGCCGAAGTCGGCGACTTCGTGCTGCGCCGTGCCGACGGCTGCTGGGCCTACCAGCTGGCGGTGGTGGTCGATGACGCCGCGCAGGGGGTGACCGAAGTGGTGCGCGGCGCCGATCTGCTCGATTCCACCGCGCGGCAGATCCTGCTGCAGCAGGCGCTGGGCCTGGCGGTGCCGCGCTACTGGCACCTGCCGCTGCTGCTCGACGCCCCCGGCCACAAACTGTCCAAGTCGCTGGCGTCGCTGCCGGTGGACAGTACACGGCCGGTGCCGGTACTGCGCGCGCTCTGGCAGCTGCTGGGCCAGGCCCCTGCCGCACTGGACGGCGCCGATGACCGGGATGCGCTGCTGCACACTGCGCAACGGGCATTCGACCCGGTTCGACTGCCGCGGACCGACATCCTGTTGCCGGCCGGCGCACTTTCCGCGCCGATGTTGCAGAATCCCCCTTCCCCCACCTGATTCCCGGACAGCACTCCATGACATCTCGCGTCGCACTGGTCACCGGCGGAACCGGCGGCATCGGTACCGCCATCTGCCAACGCCTGGCCGACCAGGGCCACCGGGTCGCCACCAACTACCGCGACGAGGGCAAGGCCCGCGCATGGCAGCAGGCGATGACCGAGCGCGGCTACAACGTGTCGATCTTCCCGGGCGATGTCTCCGATCCAGGCAGCGCCGAGGCGCTGGTGCGTGCGGTCGAGGCCGAGCTGGGCCCGGTCGAGATCCTGGTCAACAATGCCGGCATCACCCGCGACACGACGTTCCACCGCATGCGCGCGGACCAGTGGCACGATGTGATCAACACCAACCTCAATTCAGTGTTCAACGTCACCCGCCCGGTCATCGAAGGCATGCGGCGCCGCTGCTGGGGCCGGGTCATCCAGATCAGCTCGATCAACGGCCTGAAGGGCCAGTACGGCCAGGCCAACTACGCCGCGGCCAAGGCCGGCATGCACGGCTTCACCATTTCGCTGGCCCGCGAGAACGCCGGCTTCGGCATCACCGTGAACACCATTTCGCCCGGCTACGTCGCCACCGACATGGTGATGGCGGTTCCGGAGGACGTACGCGCCAAGATCATCGCCGACATCCCCACCGGGCGCCTCGGCAAGCCGGAGGAAATCGCCTATGGCGTGTCCTTCCTGGTGGCCGAGGAAGCCTCATGGATCACCGGCAGCAACCTGGACATCAACGGCGGCCACCACATGGGCTGGTAAGCCGCGCAGGGGCCGCTGCGGCATGCGCTGACGGCCCCTGCCGATGGTCATGCTGCGCAGCACGCAAACCCTTGCTGCGCAACATGATCGCTCCTGAAAGCCAAGCCTGGCGGGGGCTGGGGCGGTTGCAACCGCTGCTGCACTGCGCCATGCTGCGCGTCTACTGTGACGAGTACCGCTTCATGGCTGCGACCCGCATCATCAAGAAGTATCCGAACCGCCGTCTCTACGACACCGAGATCTCCAGCTACATCACCATCGAGGACGTGCGCCAGCTGATCCTGGACGGTGAAGACTTCGAAGTCCGCGACGCCAAGAGCGGCGACGACCTCACCCGTTCGGTCCTGCTGCAGATCATCGCCGACCAGGAACAGGACGGCGAACCGATGCTGTCGACCCAGCTGCTGAGCCAGCTGATCCGCTTCTACGGCGATTCCCTGCAGGGCTTCATGGGCAACTACCTGGAGCGCAGCATGCAGGTCTTCCTCGACCAGCAGCAGCAGTTCCGCCAGCAGATGGGCAACCTGCTGGGCCAGACCCCGTGGGCGATGATGAACCAGCTGACCGAGCGCAACCTGGAGCTGTGGCAGGAATTCCAGCGCAGCATGGGCAGCGGCTTCGGTGGCCCGCGCCCGGGCGGCACCGGAACGGGAACCGGCAACAAGCCCGGCGAACCCGGCACCGGTACCGGCACCGGCGGCAAGACCCGCCGCTGAGCTGCAGCAACGGCTGATACGAAAACGGCGCGCCCCTGGCGCGCCGTCTTGTTTGGCATCGCGCCAACCGTGCGTCAGCGTTTGGCCTTGCACCCCGTGCACACGCGCTCGACCTTGTAGCCCTTCGCCCTCAGCTTCTCGACCACGCCATCACTGCCCAGCAGGTGCAGCGTGCCGACCACCACCAGCGTACCGCCCTGCCCGGCCTGCAGGTACGGCTGCAGCTTCGGCACCCAGGCATCGTTGCGACCGGTGTTGATGCGCTGGTACAGCTGCGGATACTGCTGGCGCATCTCTGCCGCCATCTTGGTCCACAGCAGGCGCTCGTCGCCGCGACGCCATGCATCATGCAGCAGCCGCGCCTGCTCATCGGCCTTGCCGGCCTGGTCCAGTGCTTCGGCCAGCATCTGCCGCTGTTCCTGCACCGTCATCCCGTCCAGCATGCCGATCTGGGTATCGATATCTTCCAGTCCCGCGGTCTTGCGGCCGGTCTTCTGCGCGCGTTCCATGAAGTGGCGGTCCAGGCCCAGCGCCGGGTCCAGGCCCAGCTTCTGCATTTGCCCGATCGAAATGCTCAGACCGACGAACCAGGGCTTCATGCCCTGCATCTGCGCCAGCGGCAACTGGTTCTGGGCAGCAAAGGCCTGCAGCTTCTGCCAGGTGGCCGCATCCAGATCACGCTTCAGCTCGCTGCCATCGGTGCGGGTCGCAGCCTGCACCATGCGGCTGGCCAGCTGGGGCGATTGCATGTCTTCCGGCGACAGTTCGAACACCACCCGCTGCGAGGCTTCGAACGCCTGCTCGACATCGGGCGACAGCGGGTAGTCCTGTGGCTTCAGCAGATGGAACGATCCCAGCAGGTACACGCGTGCATCGCCCGGGCCGGTGACTTTCCACAACAGGGGCACCGGCGGCTTGGCCGCCGTTGCGGCCGCGGCCGCGGCCGCGGCAGGGCTGGCCTGGCCAACGCGGGCCGTGGCCAGTGGCGCCACTGCGCAGGCCGCCAGCAGCAGCGCGGTACGGAACAGGTGTTTGATCGGCATGGTCAGCCTTCTCCTTCAGGCAGGTGGTAGGCCTTCTCGCCCGCTTCCACGCGCAGGTCCAACCGGTTTTCCGGCGGCGCCAGTGGGCAGGTCGCGTAGGCGGTGAACGCGCACGGTGGGTTGTAGGCATGGTTGAAATCGATGCGCACCGTGCCGTCTACAGCGGGGGCCTCGGTATCCAGATAGCGCCCGGCCGGATAGCTGCCGCGGCCGCTGGTGCGGTCGGCGAAGATCAGGAACAGTGGCTGCCCGGGCGCACCGATCGCCTCCAGGCGCCAGCTGCGGCCATCACGTTCGAACTCCACCGCACCGGCATTGGGCATCTCGGTGGTCAGGCCAGTGATGTCGACGATCGGCAAGGTCTTCCCCGGCGGATGCGCGATGAAGCGCGCCTGCACCTGCCAGTCCGCGCCGCCCGGCCAGTACCGCAGGCCGGCGAAATCACGCCGCGCCGGTGCCTCGGCATGCTTGACCCGCAGCGCGTCCCGTGGCCCCCGGCGGATGATGCTGAGCTGGCCCTTGCCGCCATCGAAGGCCAGCAGCGTCGGCTGCGTGTCCTTGTCGGTGTCGACGCGGATGCGGCCACGCACCGGCTGGCCGTCGTGGCTGACATCGACACCGGCTTCAGGCGTGAACCACCACTGCGTCCCGTCGCGACGCAGGAGTCCCAGCCTGTCCGGGCCGACCGACAGGCGGATGCCGTTGGTGGCGCCGCTGCCAACGAAATGGGATTTGTTCTGCAGCCAGTGCAGGCCGACCAGGGCCGTCCAGCCATCGGGCCGGGTCAGGTCCTGGTAGCGCGCTACACGCCATTGCTGCTGCGCGGCCGCGTAGGCCGGATCTTCAGCGACCGTCGGCGCCGGCGGAGTTGCCGGGCTGCAGGCGGCCAACACCACGGCGGCCAGCAGGCCCGCCACTCCCCGATAACGCATCGATGCTCCCCTCAACGTCCGCGCAGGAACCAGCGGTCGATCTCCGCCAGCGAAAAACGGGCCCAGGTCGGTCGGCCGTGGTTGCACTGGCCGGACCGTTCGGTGATTTCCATGTCGCGCAGCAGCGCGTTCATTTCCGGCACGGTCAGGCGCCGGTTGGCACGCACCGCGCCATGGCAGGCCATGGTCGACAGCAGCTCGTCGCGTGCACTGGCCACGCGGCGGCTCTGGCCGTGCTCGCGCAGGTCGGTCAGCACGTCGCGCAGCAGTCCTTCCGGTTCGGCATGCGCCAGCAGTGCCGGAATGCTGCGCACGTGCAGCGACCCGGGGCCGGCCCGGGTCACCTCGAAGCCGAGCGCCGCCAGTGTGTCGGCTTCGCTTTCGGCGGTGTCGGCCTCGCGCTCGCCCACCGCCAGCGTGATCGGCACCAGCAACGGCTGCGACTGCAGGCCGATGCCATCGTGCGCATTCTTCAGGCGCTCGTAGCCGATGCGTTCGTGGGCCGCATGCATGTCGACCACGATCAGGCCTTCAGCGTTCTCGGCCAGGATGTAGATGCCATGCAGCTGCGCGATCGCGTAGCCCAGCGGCGGTACACCCGCGTCGGCACTGGTTACCGGCAACCCGTTCTCGCTCGGCATCGGCGGCAACGCCGCTGCGCGTTCGGCACCGGCCGGCGTGGCATACAGCGCGGCGTAGGCGGCCGGTGCATCGGCCACCTGCAGGCCCAGCGGCTGCTGCGGACGCCAGCCTGAAAATCCGCCACCACCACCTCCCGAGCCGGGCGCAGCCCCACGCACCAGCCCGAACCCCGACGCGCCGGCGCTCGATGCCGTCGGGACGGCGGCGGCGTCCGCCGGATGTGCGGGGCCGGCACCGATCTCCTGCGCCGACATGCCGGCACGGGTATCGGCCAGCGCATCCTTCAACGTGCGATAGACGAAATCGTGGACCAGCCGCGAATCGCGGAAGCGCACCTCGTGCTTGGCCGGATGCACGTTGACGTCGACGCGGGTCGGATCCAGTTCGAGGAACAGCACATAGGCCGGCTGGCGGCCGTGATACAGCACGTCGCCGTAGGCCATCTTCACTGCGTGGGCGACGCTGCGGTCACGCACTGAGCGACCGTTGACGTACAGGTACTGCTGGTCGGCGCTCGCGCGCGAATAATGCGGCTGCGCAATCCAGCCATGCAGGCGCAGGCCGGCGCCGCTGTGGTCCACGCGCACGGCCTGGTTGGCGAAATCCTCGCCCAGCGTTTCGGCAAGGCGTGCATCGGAATACAGATCGCCTGGCTTGTAGCGCCGCGAGGCCTTGCCGTTGTGCGACACGCGCAGCTCGACATCCGGCCGTGCCAGCGCCAGCGAACGCAGCCACTCTTCGATATGGCCCAGTTCGGTACGCTCGGCGCGCAGGAACTTGCGCCGCGCCGGCACGTTGTAGAACAACTCACGCACTTCCACCGTGGTGCCCGGCGCATGCGCGCGCGGGGTCACCTCGCCGATCTTGCCGCCTTCGATCTGCAGTGCCGAACCGTGCTCGTCGTGCGCGCGCCGCGAGCACAGGGTGAAGCGGCTGACCGATGCGATCGACGGCAGCGCTTCTCCCCGGAAACCGAGCGTGGCCACCGATTCGAGATCGTCAAGATCGGCGATCTTGCTGGTGGCATGGCGCGACACTGCCAGTGGCAACTGCTCGGGCGCGATGCCACTGCCGTTGTCGCGGATGCGGATCAGGCGCACGCCGCCCTCTTCAAGATCGATATCAACGCGGCTGGCGCCGGCGTCGATCGCGTTCTCGACCAGCTCCTTGACCACCGACGCGGGTCGTTCGACCACTTCGCCGGCGGCGATCTGGTTGATCAGGATCTCCGGCAACGGCCGGATCGGGCGCGGATGGGTAGCAGACGTCATGCGGGGATGATAACGGAGCGGCCAAGGGTAGAGTCGAGCCATGCTCGACTGACGGGCTACCCGCAAGGCCCAGTCGAGCGCGGCTCGACTCTGCAGAAAGCAGAAACCCGCCTTCGGCGGGTTATTTGCTGCCGCCGGCCATGGTGGCTGCGGCGTCGATCTCGGCCTGCGCGCGGGCGGCATACAACGTGCCCGGCGGCGGTTGGCGGCTGAAGAAGGTGTGCACACCATCCAGCACAGCGCCAGCGACCTTGCGCTGGTAAGCCGGGTCCGTCAGGCGGCGCTCTTCATCCGGATTGGAAATGAACGCCGTTTCCACCAGCATCGCTGGCATGTCCGACGTGCGCAGCACCGCGAAGTTGGCGCGCTCGATGTTCGGCTTGTGGTTGTTGCCGATCCGCTTCAGGCCGCCCAGCACGTGGCCGGCGGCGTCTTCGGACGCCTTCATGTAGCCGCTCTGCGCCAGGTCCAACAGCACATTGGCAAGCGTGCCCTCGGTCTGCTGCAGGCGAACGCCACCGACCAGATCGGCCGCGTTTTCCTTGTCTGCCAGCCAGCGGGCGCGCTGCGAAGAGGCACCCTTGGTCGACAGCACGTACACCGACGAACCCGTGGCCGAACGGTTCTCGGCCGCGTCGGCATGGATCGAAATGAAGATGTCCGCCTTGTTCGCACGCGCCTTCTGCGCACGCATCGGCAGCGGGATGAACACGTCGCTGTCGCGCGTCAGGTAGGCCTTCAGGCCCGGCGTGGCGTTGACCTGGCGGGCCAGCTCACGCGCCACGGCCAGGGTGACATCCTTCTCGCGCTTGCCGGTCGGGCCGATCGCACCCGGGTCCTGACCACCATGACCGGGATCGATCGCCACCACAAGGTGGCGCATGCCGGGCTGCATGCGGATGCGCGATGCATCGCTGGGCATGGCCGGACGCGGCGGCTCGGCCGGCGTCGGTGCCGGTGTAGGGGCCGTTGCCGGCGGCGTGGTCACCACCGCAGCAGTGCGCTGGCCGGCGAGGATTGCAGCCGGCGAGGATGAAGGCGTGCTGCTGGCCGCGACACCTGCCGCAGCAACCTGGGCCGGCGCGCTGGTCGGTGCGGGGGTCGGCGTGGCGGGTGCGGCGGCGCTGGCGCTGGCCTGCTGCTGCACCTGTGCGGTCAGCAGGGCGGTGGCCCGCGCAGCATCGGTGCGTGACTGCGCGTTCTCGGCCGGCGTGGGCGCGACTGAGCCCCCCGCAGCGGCCGCCTGCGGCTGCACCGCCGGTGGCGTCGCCGGGCGGCTGGTTGTGGCCACGGCAGGGCCATCACCCGGCCATTCGATCACCAGCTTGGATTCATTGCCCTCGCGCTGCATCTGCGGGCGGAACGGCGCCACCGATTCGGCAAGGTCGAACACGACACGGAAAGTGCCCGGGACCGGCTGTCCGGTACGCACCGCCGTGACCACGCCCTGCGCGGCCGGCATCTTCAGGTTGCGTACGGCGCTGGAGTCGGGGAAATCGACCACCAGGCGGTTCGGGCCGGCCAGCGACAGGGTCTTGTAGCCGCCACTGCCGACCAGTGAGATCTCGGCACGGGTGCCGGTCGCGCCGGTGTTCAGCAGCACCTGGCGGACTTCACCCGCCCACGCACTGACGCTCGCCAGACCCAGTCCGACGGCGGCACAGATGGCGATGAGACGGTTCCCCGGGCGCATGGCTCAGGATTCAATCACCGCGCTGAACGGAATGCAACACCTTTTTCCTTAATAATCCGTAACCTGCCGATCTTTGTTCTCGTCAGCCGACAGAAATGGCCTGCAAGTCGCCCCCTTTGGGCAGCCGTTTCAGCCATTCATGTCCAACGTCGCTGGCTCCGGTGAGACGGACACGGCGCCCCTGTCCTTCGATCTCCAGCGCTACCACCAGATCGGTCGGCGGCAGCGCGCCGGCGCCCCGTTCCGGCCATTCGACCAGCCACAGCACCGCGCTGCCCTCGTCCAGGCCTAGGAAATCCAGCTCACCGGCCTGGCCGATGCGGTACAGGTCCAGGTGCCACGCCTCACCGCCACTGGCCAGCGGATAGCGCTCGACCAGGGTGTAGGTGGGGCTGCGGATCGCGCCCTGCACGCCCAGCGCGCGCAGCAGCGCGCGGGCCGTAGTGGACTTGCCGGCGCCCAGGTCGCCGCGCAGTTCGATCAGCGCCTGCGGCGGCCGGGTGGCCGCCAGCCACTGCCCGAGCAGTTCGGTGGCGTCGCTGTCGGCAAGGAAGAAATCGGTCATGGGAAGCATTCCGGGTTGGCCAGTCGCCGCAACGGCGCCAGCAGATCAGTAGGAAGCAGGCCGCGTGCACCGTCAGCGGCAGCCGCGTCGCCGGCCAGCGCATGCAGCAACGCGCCCGCCGCGGCGGCATCGAAGGCGGCCAGGCCCTGCGCACGCAGGCCGGCGATGATGCCGGTGAGCAGGTCGCCCATGCCCCCCACGGCCATGCCGGGATTGCCGGCGGCGATCAACCGGGGCGTTTGCCCGGGCGCCGCCACGATGCTGCCGGCGCCCTTCAACACCACGACCGCGTGGAAACGCTCGGCGAGCGTCTGCGCACAGGCGTAGCGATCGGCCTGGATGTCGCTGGTGCTGCAGCCGAGCAGGCGTGCGGCCTCGCCCGGGTGCGGTGTGAGGACGGCGCCGGGCAAGGCACGCGGATCCTGCGCCAGCAGGTTCAGCGCGTCGGCATCGACCACCAGTGGTCTGGCGCTGGCCAGCACCCGCGCAAACAGCGCGCGTGCCCATTCGTCCTGGCCCAGACCGGGCCCGATCGCCACCACCTCCGCCCTGTCAAGCAAGGCCGGCAGCGCTTCGCCGTCTTCCAACGCGTGGGTCATCGCCTCGGGCAGCCGAGCCAGCAGTGGACTGACGTGGTCGCGGCGGGTGCCCAGGCTCAACAGCCCCGCCCCTGCGCGCAAGGCGGCCTCGGCTGCCATGGCGATGGCTCCGCCGCTGCCGTGGTTGCCGCCGACGCACAGCACGTGGCCGGATTCACCCTTGTGGGTATTTGCGCGGCGCGGCGGCAACAGGGCCGGCAACCGTGCCTGCGTCCAGTACTCCACGGCAGGCGACACGCTTTGCCATGCGGCCGCGGGCAACTGCAGGGGTGCCAGGGCCTTGTGCCCGCAATGATCCAGCGCGTCGCCGGTGTACAGCCCGCGATGGGCCACGATGAACTGCAGGGTCAGCGCAGCGCGTACTGCCGCGCCGGGTACCGCACCGCGGTCGGCATCGACGCCACTGGGCACATCCAGGGCCAGCACAGGTGCCGCCTGCGCATTGATCGCAACGATCAGCGCCTGCGCCGCGCCCTCCGGCGCGCGATCGAAACCCAGCCCGAACAGGGCATCGACCCAGAGGTCGGCCTCGGGCAGCGCGCCGTCGAACTCGGTGATGGCGCCGCCGTCGGACCTGAACTCCGATGTTGCACGCTGCGCCAGCGCGGTCGATGGCGCCCGGCCCGGCAGGGCGATCACCCTCACCTCGCGTCCGGCCTGCAACGCGTGGCGAGCCAGCACGAGGCCGTCGCCGCCATTGTTGCCCGCACCGACCACCACGCCGATGCGCTGCGCCTGCGGCCAATGCTGCAGCAGGCACTGCCAGGCGGCCTGGCCGGCCTGCGCCATCAGTCCCCAGCCAGCATCCCCCGCCAGGGTGGACGCCTGGGCATCCAGCGCACGCGCGGCAGCGGAATCGAACAGATCGGCGAGGTTGGCCATGCAGGGATTTTATACTGGTGCGCATGTCCCTCGCCCCCTCCCCCGTCGATCCAGCCCAGGCCGTGCAGCGCATCCGCGAACTGGCCCGCGCGCATGGCTTCCAGCGCTGCGGCATCGCCGGTATCGAGCTCGGCGAGGACGAGGCGCACCTGGCCGACTGGCTGGGCCAGGGCCTGTACGGCACGATGGACTGGATGGCGCGCCACGGCACCCTGCGCGCACGACCGGCCGAGCTGTTGCCCGGCACTGTGCGCGTGATCTCGGTGGGCATGGACTACAGCCACAAGGATGACACCGAAGCGTGGGCGACGCTGGCCGACCCGGGCCGCGCCTACGTGGCGCGCTATGCGCTGGGCCGCGACTACCACAAGCTGATGCGCAACCGCCTGCAGAAGCTGGCCACGCAGATCAACGACGAAGTCGCACCACTGGGCTACCGCGTGTTCGTCGATTCCGCCCCCGTCCTGGAGCGCGCACTGGCCCGCAACGCCGGGCTCGGCTGGATCGGCAAGCACACCTGCCTGATCGACCGCCATGGCGGTTCCTGGTTCTTCATCGGCGAGATCTACATCGACATCCCGCTGCCGATCGATACGCCGGCCACGGCGCACTGCGGCACCTGCACGCGCTGCATCGATGTCTGCCCGACCCAGGCCATCACCGGCCCGCAGCGGCTGGACGCGCGGCGCTGCATTTCCTACCTGACCATCGAACACGACGGCGCCATTCCCGAACAGATGCGCCCGCTGATCGGCAACCGCATCTATGGCTGCGACGACTGCCAGCTGGTCTGCCCCTGGAACAAGTTCGCCAAGCGCACCGACGAAGCCGATTTCCGTGCGCGCAACAACCTCGATACCGCGCGCCTGGACCAGCTGTTCGCCTGGGACGAAGCCGAGTTTCTGCGCCGCACCGAAGGCAGCCCGATCAGGCGCAGCGGCCATGAGCGCTGGCTACGCAACATCGCCGTGGCGCTGGGCAATGCGCCGTCCTCGGCCGAAGCGCTGGCTGCGCTGCAGACCCGCATCGACGATCCCTCGCCGCTGGTGCGTGAACACGTGCAGTGGGCACTGGGCCAGCACACGGCGCGCTGACGTGCGATCCTGAGCCCCCGTTCCGCCCGCAGCACGCCGTTTCCATGCAGCCACGCAACAACGACATCCTCACCCCCAGCCAGCTCAACACCCTGGCCCGCGACCTGCTGGAAGGCAGCTTCCCGGCGATCTGGGTCGAGGCCGAACTGGGCAGCGTGGCGCGTCCTGCCTCCGGACACCTCTACTTCAACCTGAAGGACGCGCGCGCGCAGCTGCGTGCGGCGATGTTCCGGATGAAGGCGCAGTACCTGAAGTTCGTGCCGCGCGAAGGCATGCGCGTGCTGGTGCGCGGCAAGGTGACCCTGTACGACGCCCGTGGCGAGTACCAGATGGTGCTGGACCACATGGAGGAAGCCGGCGAAGGCGCGCTGCGCCGCGCCTTCGAGGAGCTGAAGGCACGGCTGGAGGCCGAGGGCCTGTTCGACCCGGCACGCAAGCGGCCGCTGCCGGCGCACGTGCAGCGCCTGGCCGTGATCACCTCGCCCACCGGCGCCGCCGTGCGCGACGTGCTGAGCGTGCTCGGCCGGCGCTTCCCGCTGCTGGAAGTGGACCTGCTGCCGACCCTGGTACAGGGCAGCAGTGCCGCCGCGCAGATCACCCGGCTGCTGCAGGCCGCCGATGCCAGTGGCCGCTACGACGTGATCCTGCTGACCCGCGGTGGTGGTTCGCTGGAAGACCTGTGGGCCTTCAACGATGAAACACTGGCCCGTGCGATCGCCGCCAGCCGCACGCCGGTGGTCTCGGCGGTGGGCCACGAAACCGACTTCAGCCTGAGCGACTTCGCCGCCGACCTGCGTGCACCAACGCCCTCGGTGGCGGCCGAGCTGCTGGTACCCGACCAGCGCGAACTGGCCCTGCGCCTGCGCCGCACGGCCGCCCGCATGGTGCAGCTGCAACGGCATGCGATGCAGCAGGCGATGCAGCGCGCCGACCGCGCCCTGTTGCGCCTGAACGCCCAGAGCCCGCAGGCACGACTGGATCTGCTGCGTCGACGCCAGCTCGATCTGGGCCGGCGCCTGCATGCCGCGTTCAACCAGCAGCAGGAGCGCCGTGCCGCGCGCCTGCGTCACGCGTCTGCGGTACTGCGTGGGCATCATCCGCAGCGCCAGCTGGACGCGATGCAGCGTCGCCTGACCGCCCTGCGTGGGCGGCCGCAGGCAGCGATGCAGCGTCTGCTGGAGCGCGATGCACTGCGACTGCGCGGACTGGCGCGTTCACTTGAAGCAGTCAGCCCGCTGGCGACCGTGGCGCGTGGCTACAGCATCCTGACCCGCAGCGATGACGGTACGCTGGTGCGGAAGGTTGATCAGGTACAGCCCGGTGACGCGCTGCAGGCCCGCGTTGGTGACGGCGTGATCGACGTACAGGTCAAGTAGAGGGGGGTTCGGCAGGGCTGCGCCCTGCACCCGCGGTAGTGCCGGCCGCTGGCCGGCAGCCTCAACAGCAACAGCAAAAGCTGGCATTCCGCGGGTTGGCGGGGCGGTGCCAGAGTGCGGGGACGCCGTAAAACCGCCCATGGGGGCTTGGCAGCCGCATCCATGCGGCTGACACCCCGCACTCCGACACCGCCCCACCTCTGACAGTTTTCCGCGATGGGGTAGATCCACGCCATGCGTGGATGAATCTCCATCGAAATCGAATACATCGAATCGAGATCGACAAGCATCCACGCATGGCGTGGATCTACCGTGTCGACCAAGGTCGACACCTACCAACAGCAGCAGAAATCTGTCGAAGGCGGGGTGGGTCCGGTTGCGGGGGCGTGAGCCGCATGGATGCGGCGACCGAGCTTACATGGACGTACTTGCAGCGGCCCCCGCAACCGGACCCACCCCGCCATCCCACGGAATGCACGCTGTTGCTGTTGCCGTTGAGGTTGCCGGCCAGCGGCCGGCACTACCGCAGGTGCAGGGCGCAGCCCTGACGAACAACCCCCTACTTTGCCTGCTCGCAGAACTTCTGCCGGTACTCGAGCGCCTTCGGCATCAGTGCCTGCAGGTTCTGGATGCGGGTGCCCGGATTCGGGTGGGTGGAAGCGAACTCCGGCGGCGCCTGGCCGCCACTGGCCTGGCCCATGCGCTGCCACAGCGGCACCGCCTCGCGGGGATCGAAGCACGCCGCCGCGGCCAGCATCAGCCCCACTTCATCGGCCTGCGTCTCGTGGCTGCGCGCATAGGGCAGCAGATAGCCGTAGCCCATCGCCGACATCATCATCTGTTGCTGCTGCGCATCCATGCCGCTGGCGGCACCGGCCATCTGCCCGATCTGGGTCAGCTTCTGCTGCGCCATCCGCTGCGCACCATGGCGCAGCAGCGCGTGGGCGATCTCATGGCCCATCACCACCGCCATCGCATCACGCGTACGCGCCACCGGCACCAGGCCGGTGTAGACCGCCATCTTGCCGCCCGGCAGGCAGAACGCATTGGCCTGCTCGGACGGGATCACATTCACTTCCCACTGGAAATCCCGCGCGAAATGCGCCGGCTGCACGCCGTGCTCCTGTGCCAGCGCGGTCTCCACCACGTCCACCTTGGCGATCAGGCGCTGCGCGATGTCGCGCACATCGCGCGCGATCGGCGCATTCGGATCCATCGGCCGTTCCTGCGAGAGGATCTGCTGGTAAGCCTGCAGACCAAGCGCGGTCTCCTGGCGCGCATCCAGGCTGCTGTCGATCATCACCTTCTCGCCAGTGTAGGGATCGACGGTGCGATTGGAGAACCAGTAGAACACCGCATAGCCCGCCGCCAGCAGCAGCACCCACCAGCGGATGTTGCCGAACAGGCCGCGTCGCTGCGGACCTTGGGGCGAGCGGGAAAAGGGATCGTTGCGCATCGGTGGTCTTCCAGCAGACCCCGCCGGCTGGCGGGCACGGCGCAATCTTAGTGCGCGGACGCCAGCAGCGGGTGAAGCCCGATGCCGCTCAGATGCCGCGCACCAGGCGGAAGCCGATGCGCGCATTGGTGGTGTCCGAATCCTGCGATTGACGCCAGGCCGCACGGGTCTGCTCGGGCGCATTGGCCCAGTTGCCGCCCCGGATCACCCGCGACCGGCAGCCCGGGTTGAACCAGGCGACACCATCGGACGGCGCACGCCGGTAGCTGGCGTGCCAGCAGTCGGCCACCCATTCGCTCAGATTCCCGGCCATGTCGTGCAGGCCGAAAGCATTGGCCTGGAAACTGGCCACCGGCGCCGGTCCCCACCAGCCATCGCCATAGCCGATGAATGCGTTGTGCCAGTGCCGACCCGAAGGCGAGACGTCCTTGCTGCCGGTGAAATTGCCGCTGCCCGGCGGCGGCGTACCAGCGTCTCCCCAGGGGTAGCGGCCACTGCTCCCGGCGCGCAGCGCATATTCGAATTCGGCCTCGCTCGGCAGCCGGTAGCTGCGTCCTGTCTGCTCGGACAGCCATGCCGCGTAGTTCTCGGCATCCCGCACGCTGACATGCATCACCGGCGAGTTACCCAGTGCACGCGCGCCATCGTAATCCGAACGCCAGTCGACGCCGCTGCGGCGGATGAAATTGCCGCTGCGCTCGTCATAGACCACCGAGTGGCCGCGCCGGGTCGCACGTGGTCGTGCATTGGTCGACTTCACATAGCGCTCGAAATCGCCGACGGTAACCTCGGTGATCGCCATCGCGAAGCCGCGGTCAAAGCGCACGTAGTGGGAGGGGCGCTCGGCGTCGGTGGAGCCGGGCTCGGCATCACCCGCGCCCATCTGGAAGCCGCCATGCGGCACCACCACCATCTGCGGACCGCGCCCACCATCACGCATCGCGTCGCTGAACACCTGGCCCGGACGGAAGCTGCCGTAGTGGGTGGCCAGATCGATGCGTTCGCGCAGCTGGGCCACCACCGCATCCCCCGGCAAGGCGATGCGCAGGGCCTCGGCCAGCTTTTCGCGCGCCGGCTTCAGCCCCTGCGGCGTGGCCAGCTCGCGCAGGCCCTCATCACGCAGCTGCAGCAGCGCGGCGGCGCGGATCTGCTCGATGCGCTCGAAGGCATCGGCAATGGTCGGTGACGAGTCACGGACCTTGCTGGCTTCGGCCAGCCAGGTGCCCGCACTGGCAAAGTCGCGTACGCGCGCGGCGTCCTCGGCCCGGCGGATCAGGCCACTTTCGGCCGCCGCCAGGCCCTGCCGCGCCCGGCTGTTGTGTTCGTCCAGAGCCAGCGCTTCACGGAAGTTGCCAATCGCACCGTCACCGTCCTCGCCGATCCGCCCCGATCGCAGGTCTTCCTCGCCGGCACGGTTATAGGCCACCACGCGCTGGGCGAGCTCCACCCGGCCCTGCAGCGCGCGCACCTTCTCATCCTTCGGCGCCAGGGTCAGCAGCACCAGTGCCTGGCGACTCGCCTCGGCCAGCGCCTCGCGCTGCCGTAGTGGCCGAACCAGCAGAGCATCGGCCTGCTGCTGCAGGCGCTGGCGAGCACGCTGCAGGCCGCTGCGGGCCAGGCGATCATCCGGATCTTCCTCCTGCACCGCCAGCCACAGCGGAACCGCCGCGTCGGCGTCCTCGTACAGGTGCCCTTCGCTGAACGCCTTTTCGGCTGCGCGGCGCAGCTGGGCGACGCTGCGGCCCTGCCGGTCGACCCGTGGCGGTGTCCACCGCTGCACGTCCTCGGTGGCATCCTCACCGGCAATGGTGACGCTACCCTGCCCTGCCCCCGGTGTCGGCTCCGCCAGTGAACCTTCCTGCGGCCGCGCGTCTTCGCCAGCAGCCGGTCCCGGCTCCGGTGTTGCCGAGGGCGACGGCGTGCAACCGGCCAAGGCCACGGCCAGAGCGGTGCACAGCACGGACGACAGCGGAAAACGCAAGCAGGATCTCCTTCGGCACGGACGCGGACCGACGTTAGGCTATTCTCCCCTGCCTGAGCAAACCCGAGTAGTAGGCCCTGACCCGTGGCAACCTGGATCACCACCCCCGCCGAGCTGGATGCGTACTTCCAGCAGCGTCCGGCCCGCATCGGCCTGGACACCGAATTCATCCGTGAACGCACGTTCTGGCCGCAGTTGGCTCTGGTGCAGATGGCGGTCGGGCAGGACATCCTGCTGATCGATCCGCTGATTCCCGGCATGGCCGAGGCACTGGCGCCGTGGCTGGCCGATGAGTCGATCACCAAGGTGATGCACAGCGCCAGCGAAGACCTGGTTGCCTTCAAGTGGACCTGCGGCGTGTTGCCGCGACCGCTGTTCGACACACAGATCGGCGCCTCGCTGGCCGGCATTGGTGGCGGCATGGGCTACCAGAAGCTGGTCGCGGAAATCACCGGCGTGGCGCTGGCCAAGGGCGAAACCCGCTCGGACTGGATGCGCCGTCCGCTCTCGGAGTCGCAACTGCAATACGCCGCCGACGACGTCGAGCACCTGTTCGCGCTGCATGACGCCATTGATGCCAAGTTGCAGGCGCTGGGCCGCCAGCAGTGGCTGCACGACGACGGCGAGCGCCTGCTGGCCAGCGTCGCCAATGACGAGGACCGCTGGCCGCATCTGGCGATGCGCTCAGCGCAGTTTCTCGATGCTCCCGCGCAGCGCCGCCTGCTGCGCCTGCTGCGCTGGCGTGATGTGCAGGCACGCAGCAGCGACCGCCCGCGCAGCTGGATCCTGGACAACGAACTGGCCGCCACGCTGGCACGCACGCCACCGGCCGATGCCGCCGCGCTGGCCACGCTGTTTGAACAGTTCCCGAAGGCACCGCGCAAGCTCGCCGGCGCGGTGTGGCAGGCGCTGGACACGCCGCTGGCCGATGAGGCCGAGGCACCGCTGGCATTGCCCGCCAACGACACCAACAAGCAGGCACTGAAGAGGCTGCAGGACGCCGTTGCCGAGCGCAGCCGCGAGCTGGGCCTGCCGGATGGCGTGCTGGCCTCGCGCAAGCATCTGGAAAGCTACCTGGAGCGCCGCCAATGGCCGGCCGCACTGGCCGGCTGGCGCCAGCAGGAGCTGGAGTCGCGGCTGCAGGCGCTGCTGCCGGCACGTTGAAGCGCCGAGCACGGCGCCGGATTGCGGTCCGGCTACCGTGGAAGGCCATGAAAAAGGGCGACCCGGATCACCGGGCCGCCCTTTGCATTCCAGCAGTGCGATGGCGGGAAGTCCAGCCACCGTGGCAACGCCTTACCAGTTCATGTTCAGCGAGACACCGACGGTGCGCGGTTCGTTGTAGACCGCAGCCATGTAGTTCTCGATCACACCCTTGAGGTTCTTCTCGTTGGTGATGTTGCGCGCGAACAGCGCCACTTCGTAGGCACCGTAGTTGCCCGAGTAGCCGATCTTCAGGCCGCCTTCGAAATCACCCTTGGAGTTGAACTCCTTGCTGTCGTACAGCACGAAGCTGGTGTAGCCCTGCTTGTTCCAGTCGGTGGACACGAACATGGTGCCGGCGTCGCTGACCGGGAAGTCGTAACGGGCGGCCAGGTTGACGTTGTACTTCGGCGCGTTCGGCAGCGGGTTGCCGTCGATCTGCGCGAAGGTGTTGGCACCGACCTTGATGGTCGGGTCATTCACCGTGCACACCACCTGGCCGTTGAGGCCGCAGACCTGCGCGTAGACGCGCTTGTCCCTGATCTCGCTGTGCAGCAGGCTCAGGCCGGCGCTCAGGGTCAGGTTCGGGATCGGGCGCAGCTCCATGTCCGCTTCGAAACCATAGGCCTTGGCCTTGTCGGCGTTGAACAGCACGCCGTTGCCGTCCGAATCGTTGCCGTTGAGCTGGATGTCGTTGACGGTGTAGGTGAACGCGGTGGCGTTCAAGCGCAGGCGGTTGTCCCACAGGCTGCTCTTCACGCCCGCTTCCCAGGACAGGATGGTCTCGGAATCGGCGGTGGTGAAGTCGGCATTGAACACGGCCGAGCGGCCCTGGATGGTCGGGCCGCGGAAGCCGCGGGCGACCTTGGCATAGACGCTCACGTCCGGCGTGATCTGATACATCGCGCTCAGATCCCAGCTCGGAGTGGTGTCGGACATCTTGACGTCGGTGCGGCCCTTGTAGGTGACCACGCCAGCGGCAGTGTCAGCCGTCTTCAGCAGGCGGGTGTGCTTCTCGTCCCGGGTCTGGCGCAGGCCGGCCGTGACGGTGAACTTGTCGGTGAAGGCATAGCTCAGCTGGCCGAAACCGGCCCACGAGGTGTTCTTGTTGCGCAGGCGCACCCAGTTGTTCGGGTTGCGGGCCGCGCCCTGCAGGAACCAGGCGCGCTGGTAGAAGTCGGTGGTGTCGCTGCCGTTGAAGTAGAAGGCACCGGCCTGCCACTGCAGCGCGCTGTCGTCATGGCTGGCCAGGCGGAATTCCTGGGTCCACTGGTCCAGGTCACGGATGCGGCCCATCGACTGGCCGTAGCCGTTCGGTACGCCGTTCACCGGGAAGTTCACCGCAGCGCCGCCGTCGGTGTCGCCCCGGCTGTAACCGGAGGTGGTCTCGTAGGCGGTGATCGAGGTGAAGTCGATCGCGCCGAAGTCGTAGCGCGCCTTCACCGAGCCGCCGTAGGTCTTGTAGGCCTGCGGGTTGTTGTCGGCTTCGTCGTAGGCGACCTGGTCGCGCGGCACGTCGGTCTTGTTCGAGCCCTTGGTCAGCGCACCGCGCAGGAACAGGGTCGAGGTGCCTTCGTAGTCACGGGCGTGGGCCGAGGCCAGGATCGAGAACTGGTCGCTCGGGGTCAGCAGCAGCTGCGCGCGTACGTTGCGGTCATCGAAGCCGCCCATCGCGTTCTTCTTCGGGCTGACCGTGCCGTCGGCACTCGGGCCCTTGTAGGTGTTGTCGACGTAGTCATCGCGGTGCTGGTACAGCGCCGACACGCGGAACGAAGCGATGTCGTTGATCGGGCCGCCGAAGCCGCCGTCGATCGACACGCTGTTGTAGGTCGCGTAGCTGGCGTTGACCCGACCGGTGTAGTCCTGGGTCGGCTTCAGGGTGTCGAACTTGACGATGCCGGCGGTGGTGTTGCGGCCGAACAGCGAGCCCTGCGGGCCGCGCAGCACTTCCACCTGGTCCACGTCATAGACCGGGTTGGACTTCAGCACCACGTGCTCCAGCACCACATCGTCCTGGATGATCGACACCGGCTGCGAGGCACCCAGATAGAAGTCGATATTGCCCAGGCCACGGATATAGAAGCGCGGGAAGATGCGGCCGGTGGTGGTTTCCGCATACAGGCTCGGCACGCGGCCGGACAGTGCCAGCAGGGTGTCGTCGCCGCCGGCGGTGAAGTCGCGCATGCGCTCGCCCTGCACCACCCCCACCGAAACCGGCACTTCCTGCAGGTTCTGCTCACGGTGTTCGGCGGTCACGGTGATCGTGTCCAGGCCGGTCGGGGTCGGCGCGCTGTCCTGCGCGGCGGCACCGAAGCTGCCGACCAGGGCCAGGCCGGCACAGGCCAGGGCCAGCGGATGGCGGCGGAAGGAAACGAAGGAAGACGACAGACCCGACAGGCGGCGGGAATCGGAATGGGAGGGCATGGAATGCTCTGAGGAGGCGTCCGTGCGGCCTGCGCGAGCCGGGCGGCAAAAAGGGGGGAAACTGCGCAAGCGGCCATTATCCCCCAAATTGTTACGATTTCGTTGCGCGGCACCCGAACCCGGCGAAACAAGCGGTTTCGGCACAGTCCGCCGGCACCACCTTGGGGTCAGCTCCGTTCTCCCAAGGAAAACGGATCTGATCCCGAAGCTCCTGGCAGCCGGGTCAGCGCGACATCGACCCTCGCAAGTCGCCCGCGTGCGCGCTGCGAAACCAACTCTCGCCTTTACTTCTACGGCGCCGCGGCTTCGAGCTACGGCGTCGCGGCTTCGCGGAACGACTGCTCATTGCTGCCGCCCCCGGCATTGCCTTGCGCAACGCCTGGTCTCTGTCGAATTCGCCCTGCTGCAGCAGGCCCTGGCCTGAAACGGTCCGGGACGGCGGTGGATCCCGTCCCCGCCCCGTCCCGGCCGGGCGCTTGGCAAGCGCGGCGGGCGGCGCTACACTGAAAGCCTGCCGTGGGGCCATAGCTCAGCTGGGAGAGCGCGTCGTTCGCAATGACGAGGTCAGGAGTTCGATCCTCCTTGGCTCCACCACTCTTCAGAAGGACCCGCAGATCGCCATGATCTGCGGGTTTTTTCTTTTCAGCGCCTCCGGCTCAGGCCGGCTCCTGGTCACCATCCTTGCGTTGCGGGCCGCGCGAGTGCGCATCGCGCACCTGTTGATCGCGCTGCCCCGGCCGCTGCTTGGCCACATCGTCCTGCTTCCTGTCCTGGCGGCTTTCCTGGATACCCTGCTTCGGGTCCTGATCCCTGCTTTGCTCGTTCATCGAAAACTCCCTCGCCGGCAGCAGGCCAACGTTGCCACCACGCTAGAGGTTGCCGGGTGAGCCGCGGGTCAGTCCCATGCCAACATCGTGTGCAGGAAGCGGCTTGCCGCCAGCGCCCCACGCGGCCAGAATCCGGGGCACCACGCTCACCTGTGTTCCATGCCCTCCCCTGCCCAGCACGCAGCTCACGCGTTGCCGATGCTCCTCAATGCGACCGACGGCAGGATCCAGCTCGGCAACCTGCCCGCATTGATCGGCCCCACCCTGTCACTGGACGAAGCGCGCGTCGCCTTTGCCCCTCTGGTGCGAGGGGAGCGCGATGTCGGCACCGGCTATCACTGGCTCAGCCTGCACCGGCTCAGCCTGGGCGGTGCGCCCGCTGGCATCAGCCTGGGCTTCCACGGGCAACGGCTCGACATGGTGACAATGAGCGTCGATCTGCTCGGTGCAACACTGGAAGACGGCTGGCCGACCCAGGCCGCGATCGATGCCGAAGTCGCTTTCATGCGGCGCACCTTGGCCACGGCACTGGGGCGCAAACTGGCAGGCGGCCACGCCCGCTTCAGCTGGGGCGAGGCCTGGGCCCGGTTCGACCCGAAGGGATTCATGGCCAGCAGCGGCATCCGCTACTCGCCTCGCGCGTGACGGCGCTCAGGTTCGGGTGATCGACACGCCGCCTTCAACGCGCATTGCGGTACCGGTAACGAAGCTGCTTTCATCGCTGGCCAGGAACAACGCCGCATTGGCGATCTCTTCCGGCTCGGCCATGCGCTTGAGTGCATGCAGCGAGCGCACGAAGTCGCGGGCATCGCCGGTCGGTGCGGCCTGCCGGCCCATTTCGGTATCGGTGCCACCGGGCAACAGCACGTTGCTGCGCACGCCGCGCGCGCCGTATTCGGCGGCAATCACCTGGCTCAGGCCTATCAAGCCGGCCTTGCTCGACGCATAGGCCGCCATGCCCGGGAAGCCGACGGTGTGGCCGACGAAGGTGCCGACAAACACCAGCGAGCCACCGCCGCGTGCCAGCAACGCCGGCAACTGGGCGCGTGCGGCGTGGAAGGCGGCATCGAGATTGGTGGCCATCACCTCGCGCCACGCATCCACCGGGAACTCTGCTGCCGGTGCACCGGGGCCGAGCATGCCGGCATTGTTGAGCGCGATGTCCAACCCACCGAATGACTGCTGGGCCAGTTCCACCAGCGCCGGTGCCGTGGCCGGATCAGCCACGTCCGCGGCATGCACCACCACCTCGCCACCGGCGGCGCGGATCTGCTCGGCCAGCACCAGCAGCGGCTGTGGGCGTCGTGCATTGAGCACCAGCTTTGCCCCTTCGGCAGCAAAGCGCAGCGCGCTGGCGCGGCCGATGCCAGCACTGGCACCGGTGATGAGGGCGATCTTGTTGTTCAGGCGCATGAGGGTGGTACCGGTTGTGGAGTGGCCACCACGATGCCGCGCCTCTCGCCTGCCGACACTCCGTTTCCGGGCCTCCCGACCCGGTGCAGGAAACGGAGTTTCCGTAGAACCGGCACGTGCCAGAATCCATCCATGGAAAGCGCCGCCACCACCGCTCCCGATGCCCGTGTCGAACGGGTCTGCCGCCATCTGCAGGCCAGCCTCGACGAGCCCTCGCTGCAGGCGTTGGCCGCCATCGCTGGCTGCAGCCCGACCCGGCTGCATCGCCTGTTCAAGCAGGCCACCGGGTTGACCCCGAAGCAGTACGCTGCAGCGCTGCGCGCCGATCGCCTGCGCAGCGGACTTCAGCAGAAGGAACGCATCACCGACGCCTTCCACGATGCCGGCTTCGGCTCCAGCGGACGCTTCTACGAGAACGCGCCGAAGCTGCTGGGCATGACGCCGAAGCAATGGCGTGCCGGTGGTCGCGGCGAAGTCATCCACTTCGCGCTTGCCGAAAGTTCGTTGGGCAGCGTGCTGGTGGCCAGCAGTGCCACCGGCGTCGTCGCGATCCTGCTCGGCGACGATCCGGAAGCGCTGCTGCAGTCACTGCAGCAGCGCTTCCGCCAGGCCGAACTGGTCGGGGCCGACAGCGGCTATGAGCAACTGGTGGCACAGGTGGTGGGCCTGGTCGAGGATCCCTCGCGAGGCGCCACGCTGCCGCTGGACATCCGCGGCACGGCGTTCCAGCAACGTGTATGGCAGGCGCTGCAGCAGATTCCGCGTGGACAGACGGCCTCATATGCGGAGATCGCCGCGCGTATCGGCGCGCCGCGATCGAGCCGCGCGGTGGCACGCGCCTGCGCAAGCAATCCGCTGGCTGTGGCGGTGCCCTGCCACCGGGTGGTGCGCCGCGACGGCGACCTGTCCGGCTATGCCTGGGGCGTGGCACGCAAGCGCGAACTGCTGCGCCGGGAAAAGGTCGCCAACGGCTGACGCGACCCGCAAGCCGCCGACCTTGTCCGGCACCGGCCAAGCCCTCAGTCCAGCTTCACCACCAGCTTGCCGAAGTTGTGCCCCAGCAGCAGCCCGAAGAACGCCTCCGGTGCATTTTCCAGCCCTTCCACTACATCCTCGCGGTACTGGATGCGGCCCTCACGCAGCCACTGCGCCATCTCGCGCTCGAAGTCCGGCCACAGGTGCTTGAAGTCGTGCACGATGAAACCGCGCACGGTCAGGCGCTGGCGCAGGATCTGGCTGAACAGCGCCGGCAGGCGGTCCGGGCCAGGCTGCGCGACACCACGATTGTTGTAGGTGGCGATGGTGCCGCACACCGGAATGCGGGCGAAGTCGTTGAGCAACGGCAGCACCGCGTCCAGTACATGGCCCCCGACGTTCTCGAAGTACACGTCGATACCCGCAGGTACCGCCGCGCGCAGCTGCTCGGCAAAATCAGCCGCGCGATGATCCAGCGCCACATCCACGCCCAGCGTTCGCAGATAGGCACGCTTGGCCTCGCCACCGGCGATGGCCACTACGCGCGCGCCCTGCAGCTTGGCCAACTGCGCCACGGTCGCGCCGACCGGCCCCGTTGCGGCGGCCACCACCAGCGTCTCTCCCGGCTGCAGGCGGGCGATTTCATGAAGGCTGGAATAGGCGGTGAAGCCCGGCATGCCATACACCCCCAGCGCCGTACTCAACGGCAGCCCGGCCAGGTCCAGGCGGCGGCCCAGCGCCTTGGCCGGCAGCACGGCGTGGGTCTGCCACCCGCCCGGCGCCAGCACCCGTTCGCCCACTGCGACCCCCTCAGCCCTGGATTGCACCACCTCGGCCACGGTCTGGCCTTCCATCACAGCCCCCACTGCCACCGGCGCGGCATACGACGGTCCCTCATCCATGCGTCCACGCATGTACGGGTCCAGTGAGAGATAGCGATTGCGCAGCAGCACCTCGCCGTCGCCCAAGGGCGGCAGCGCGGCCTGCTCCAGGCGGAAATTGGCTGCGGCGGGCGCCCCCTGCGGACGCGACGCCAGCACGATGCGGGTGGTGGTCGATGAGTCGGACATGACGACGGTCTCTGCTGTTGCCAGCATCAGGAAAGGAACGCCGACACTACGCCGCAGCGTTCCCCCATGGCGGTCACGAAAACAGCGTTCCATGTCCGGTATCGGTGCCGTCCACGCGCAGGCCGCGCCACGCCGCGTTTGTCGATCACCGTGGCCCGCTGAATTCCGCCGCACGCGATGATCACCGCGCCGCCGCGCCCGGTTGAATCGGCATCCAGCGCGCCCCCTCTCGGCGACGGCGGATCAAGTACTTGCGCCTGCGCAGACGGCAATGTGAAGGTTTTTTGCCAAAATGCTTGCCGTAGGCGGCTGACCTCCGTAATATGCGCGTCCTTGGCAGCGACCTCGCTGCAATGAACTACGTGGCCGAGTAGCTCAGTTGGTAGAGCAGGGGATTGAAAATCCCCGTGTCGGCGGTTCGATTCCGTCCTCGGCCACCACGTTCGACAGCCTGCAGAAATGCAGGTCTTTTTTTCGGGAATCGCAGTTGATCGTGATTGCCACACAGTTTGGCCGAGTAGCTCAGTTGGTAGAGCAGGGGATTGAAAATCCCCGTGTCGGCGGTTCGATTCCGTCTTCGGCCACCATCTTTCGAGACCTGCAGAGATGCAGGTCTTTTTTTGTCCGTGCTTCGCGCACTGCACGAGTGGCGGATGCGGCGCCTGCGCACACGCCCGGTTGACGAAACATTTACACCGGCATGCGCGGCGGCACCTACGCTCCAGACTCCTGCCTGGAGCCTGACGATGCCTCTGCGCCCCGCCCTGTTCGCCTGCCTGCTGCTGGCCGCTTTCCCGGTGATCGCCACTGAACCTGTGCGCGCGGTCGAGCGCTTGGACATCGATCGCTACGCCGGCCAGTGGCACGAGATTGCGCATCTTCCGGTCTCGTTCCAGAAGCAGTGCGTGGGCGAGATCACCGCCAACTACGGACTGCGCAGCGATGGCCGCATCAGTGTCACCAACGCCTGCCGCAACGGCGACGGTGAGCGCGTGGTCGCCGAAGGCGTGGCTCGCGCGGTGGCCGGCCATCCCGGCCAGTTGCAGGTGCGCTTCGCGCCGGACTGGCTGAGCTGGGTCCCGCTGGTCTGGGCCGACTACTGGGTGCTGGCGCTGGATCCGGACTATCAGTGGGCGCTGGTCGGTGAACCGGACCGGAAGTACCTGTGGATCCTCTCGCGCCTGCCGGAAATGGATCGCGCACGCTTCGAAGCGCTGAAAGAAAAAGCCGAGGCCATGGGCTACGACCTGCGCCCGCTGCGCCTGATGGCCCCGCTTCGCGATACGCCCGCCGATTGAACCGCGTCGCAACCGCGGCGCCGCGCACGCCCGGCCACCATCTTCACGCGCTACCCTCTGCGACGGGTCGCCACAGGCGATCCAAACGACCATACGCCGTAGTATGCTTATTCAAACGCACCCCTCCAGAGGACTTGCGCCCATGCTCCACCGTTTCCGTATCGCCTTGATTGTCCTGTGCACCCTCGCCCTTGTTGCCTGCAACAACGGCATCGTCAAGCGTGTTTCGGAACCGGCGGCCAGCCTGCAGCAGCTGACCGTGCGTGCCGACGGCAACTGGACCGTGGCCCTGCGCCTGCAGAACTTCAGCTCGATGCCGATGACCTTCGATGACGTCTCGCTGGCGCTGACCGTCGGCGACAACGAAGCCGGCACCCTGCAGGCCAAGCCCGGAATCTCCATCGGCGGCACCTCCGCCGACGTCATCAATGTCGACCTCGTGCCCAGCTCGGCCGCGCGCCTGGTGGTGGCCGATGCGCTGGCCAGCAACCGCACCCTGGCCTATGGCCTGAAGGGAACGGTGGCGGCCACGCCGCAGGAGAAGAAGCAGCGCAGCTTCGACATCAGCAGCCGCAGCACCCTCAACCAGGCCCCCGGCCTGCCCGGCGTGCTGCGCTGAACCCGCCTTTCGTGGCGGCGCCCGGCGCCGCTCTCCCCTGCCCTGATCAAATCGAGACGTACCGATGAGCAGCTACACCGCCCCGCTTTCCGACCTCCGTTTCGCCCTGCACGACGTGCTCAAGGTCGAACCCCTGTTCGCCCGCCTGGGCTTCACCGACGCCACCGCCGACGTGGTCGATGCCGTGCTGGAGGAAGCCGGCCGCTTCAGCGCCACCGTGCTGGCCCCGCTCAACAGCGTCGGCGACGAGATCGGCTGCGTGCTCGACCAGGCCACCGGTGAAGTGACCACCCCGCCCGGCTTCAAGCAGGCCTACGACCAGTTCGTCGATGGCGGCTGGACCGGCCTGACCGCCTCGCCGGAGCTGGGCGGCCAGGGCCTGCCGCACACCCTGGGCGTGCCGCTGAACGAAATGATCAACGCCGCCAACCTGGCGTGGGGCAACTTTCCGCTGCTCTCGCACGGCGCGATCGAAGCATTGAAGCAGCACGGCGAGGCCTGGCAGCACGAGGCTTTCCTCAAGCCGCTGATCGAGGGCCGCTGGACCGGCACGATGTGCCTGACCGAACCGCACTGCGGTACCGACCTCGGCCTGCTCAAGACCAAGGCCGAGCCGAACGCCGATGGGAGCTATTCGATCACCGGCACCAAGATCTTCATCACCGCCGGCGAGCATGACCTGACCGGGAACATCGTGCACCTGGTGCTGGCCAAGCTGCCCGACGCTCCCCCGGGTGCCAAGGGCATCTCGCTGTTCGTCACCCCGAAGTTCAAGGTCGACCGCGACGGCAACGTCGGCGAGCGCAACGCACTGCGCTGCGGCTCGATCGAGCACAAGATGGGCATCAAGGGGTCGGTCACCTGCGTGATGAACTTCGATGGCGCGCAGGGCTACCTGGTCGGCCAGCCGCACAAGGGCCTGCAGGCGATGTTCACCATGATGAACACCGCGCGCCTGGGGGTCGGCCTGCAGGGCATCGGCCTGTCCGAGCGCGCCTACCAGAACGCGCTGAAGTACAGCCGTGAGCGCCTGCAGTCGCGCGCCCTGAGTGGTGCAAGGTTCCCTGACAAGCCGGCCGACCCGATCCTGGTCCACCCGGATGTGCGTCGCATGCTGCTGACGGTGAAGTCGCTGGTCGAAGGCAGCCGCCTGCTGGCGCTGCACGCCGCAACCCTGATCGACGTCGCCCACCATGCCGAAGATGCGGCCGAGCGCGAGCGCGCCGACACCCTGGTGAGCTTCCTGACCCCGATCTCCAAGGCCTGCCAGACCGAATGGGGCATCGAGAACACCTACAACGCCCTGCAGTGCTTCGGCGGCCACGGCTACATCCGCGAACACGGCATGGAACAGCTGGCCCGCGATGCCCGAATCACCACGCTGTATGAAGGCACCACCGGCATCCAGGCGCTGGACCTGATCGGCCGCAAGACCGCGTCCAGCCAGGGCGCCGGCCTGAAGCTGATGCTGGCCGAGATCGAAGCCTTCGCCAAGGAACACGAGGGCAACGAAGCGCTGGCCGAGTTCATTGGCCCGCTGCGCGCCAAGGCCGCCGAATGGGGCAAGCTGACGATGGATGTGCTCCAGCGCGCGGCCGGCAATCCGGACGAACTGGGCGCGGCCAGCTACGACTACCTGTTCTATTCGGGTTACGTGGTGCTGGCCTACTGGTGGGCCCGCAGCGTGGCCGCCGCCGATGCCAGCGCGCACGGCGCCGCCTTCGCCCAAGGCAAGCGCGAGACCGCGCGGTTCTACTTCGCCCGCGTGCTGCCGCGCACCCTCAGCCACGCCGCCGCGATCCAGTCCGGCGCCGCCCCGCTGATGGCGATGGACGACGAGCGATTCGGCGTCTGAGCCGGGCTGCCGCCCGGCACCCGCGGTAGTGCCGGCCGCTGGCCGGCAACCGCAACAGCAACAGCTGCATCCCGGTGGATGGCGGGGCGGTGTGGCCTGGCAGGACACGCCGTAAACCCATCCATGGGGGCTCGATGGCGCCATCCATGGCGCCAACGGTCCTGCCACCCCACACCGCCCCGCCTCTGACAGTTCCCCGCGAACTGCCGTAGATCCACGCCACGCGTGGATGAGAACCACCGGAATCCATCTGGAGAAAAGCCCCCCTTTGTTAAGGAGGGCGCACCGACAGGTGCGGGGAATAGGAGGAATGCGCGGACCTGAATGTTGACGATTTGTGTATCGCCTGTCGGCGATACACAAATCGTCAACATTCAGGTATAAGCTGTTCTCCCGATGGAGACAGACACTACACGCTTGGGTCTGATCGAAGCCGGAGCTCCGTTTTCTGCTCCGGGCGCCGAAGCATCGCCCAACGCCACGACGCTGCATCGCCCCGGTTCGGTCCGGCTGCTCTCGCTTGATGCCCACGGACGCGTACTGGACTGGATCACCTGGCAGGATGCGGCCTGCCTCTACGCCCGCGAGGCAGTGGCCTGGACGCTTGGCGATCCCTGCCTGCACATCCACGGTGGCACCAACCGCTTCAGCGGCCTGCAGAGCGGCATGGACCTGCACCCGATCATCGCTGCCCGCGGCCACGCCCGCTCCCGCGCGATCGACCCGACGCCGAACCTGACCAACCAGGCCCTGTTCGCCCGCGACGCCCATCTGTGCATGTACTGCGGCCAGCAGTTCACCCGCCCGACGCTCACCCGCGACCATGTCATGCCGCTGTCCAAAGGTGGCCTGGACTGCTGGGAAAACGTGGTCACCGCGTGCTTCCACTGCAATTCGCGCAAGAGCGACCGCACCCCGCAGCAGGCCGGCATGCCCCTGCTGGCAGTGCCCTACCGGCCCAGCTGGATCGAGCACCTGATCCTGTCCAACCGCAACATCCTGGCCGACCAGATGGCCTTCCTGAAGGCGCAGTTGCCCAAGCGCTCGAAACTCAGCACCTGAACGCCCGAACATGCAACCCTCACCGTCCTGTCACGGACGGCGGCGTTTGCTTGCCCCACCCCCGTTTGAGGGCGAAAATGGGCGTTCAGAAAAAGTGCGAACATGATGATCGACTCTGCCCGCTATCCCCGCCTCGCGCGCATCCAGACACCGGATGACCTGCGCACGTTCGACGAATCCGAATTGAGGGCGGTCGCCGACGAACTGCGCGCCTACCTCATCGAATCGGTGGGCAAGAGCGGAGGCCACTTCGCCGCCGGCCTGGGCGTGATCGAACTGACCGTGGCCCTGCACTACCTGTACCAGACCCCGGTCGATCAACTGGTCTGGGACGTCGGTCACCAGACGTACCCGCACAAGATCCTGACCGGCCGCCGCGACGAGATCCATACCGTCAAGCAGAAGGACGGTGTCGCGCCGTTCCCGAAGCGCGAGGAAAGCGAGTACGACACCTTCGGCGTCGGCCACTCTTCCACCTCGATCTCGGCCGCGCTCGGCATGGCCATCGCCCGCCAGTCCGAAGGCGACGACCGCAAGGTCGTGGCAGTGATCGGTGACGGCGCGATGACTGCCGGCATGGCGTTCGAGGCGCTGATGCACGCTGGTGGCATGGAGCCGGAGCCGAACCTGCTGGTGATCCTCAACGACAACAACATGTCGATCTCCGAGGCAGTGGGCGGCCTGACCAAGATGCTGGGCCGAGCGACCGGCAGCCGTACGCTCAACGCGCTGCGCGAAGGTGGCAAGAAGATCCTCGGTGACAAGAAGAACAACCCGGCGCGTTTCGTGAAGCGCTGGGAAGAACACTGGAAGGGCATGTTCGTGCCCTCCACGATGTTCGAGGAAATGGGCTTCCACTACACCGGCCCGATCGACGGCCACGACATGCCGGCGCTGTTGTCCACCCTGAAGACGCTGCGCGCCTCCAAGGGCCCGAAGCTGCTGCATGTGATGACCACCAAGGGCAAGGGCTACGAGCCGGCAGAAGGCGATCAGATCGGTTACCACGCCGTGGGCCCGTTCGATCCGGACAAGGGCCTGGTGGCCAAGGCCGGGGCCAAGAAGCCGACCTATACCGATGTATTCAGTGACTGGCTGTGCGATGCCGCCGCCGCCGAGCCGCGCCTCTACGGCATCACTCCGGCGATGCGCGAAGGCTCTGGCCTGGTGCGCTTCAGTAAGGAATATCCGCAGCGCTATTTCGACGTGGCGATCGCCGAGCAGCACGCGGTCACCCTCGCCGCCGGCATGGCCACCCAGGGTGGCAAGCCGGTGGTGGCGATCTACTCCACTTTCCTGCAGCGTGCGTACGACCAGCTGGTGCACGACGTGGCGATCCAGGATCTGGACGTGCTGTTTGCGATCGACCGCGCTGGCGTGGTCGGTCCGGACGGCGCGACCCACGCCGGCAACCTCGACCTCAGCTTCCTGCGCTGCGTGCCGAACATGGTGGTGATGGCACCCTCCAATGAAGCCGAGTGCCGGCAGATGCTCAGCACCGGCCTGCAGCACCCAGGTCCGGCTGCCGTGCGCTACCCGCGCGGTACGGGTACCGGCGTTGCGGCCGGCACCGACCTGTCGACCCTGCCGATCGGCAAGGGCGAGCTGCGTCTGCAGGGCAACCGCATCGCCCTGCTTGCCTTCGGCAGCACCGTGCCCGCCGCCGAGCAGGTCGGCCGCGAACTGGGCCTGAGCGTGGTCAACATGCGCTTCATCAAGCCACTGGATCGCGAGCTGGTGCTGGCCATGGCCGCCCAGCACGAGGGCCTGGTCACGATCGAAGACAACGTCGTGGCCGGTGGTGCCGGTTCCGGTGTCGGTGAGCTGCTCAATGCCGAAGGCGTGCTGCGTCCGATCCTGCACCTGGGCCTGCCCGACAGCTACCAACACCACGCCAGCCGCGAGGACCTGCTGGCCGAAGCCGGTATCGATGCGGCCGGCATCCGCGCCGCCGTGCTCAAGCGTTGGCCACAGCTGGCCGCAGGCAACCCGCCGCTGAGTGCCGCGGGCTGAGGCCGATCAGGAATCCACGCATCACGGGAAGGTGCAGCCGAAGGCTCGCACCTTCCACGGTGGAAGCAGGTGGTTCCACGCCATGCGTGGATGGCCGAACCCCGCAGGCCTGCCCCAGCAGGCGCCCCACGCTCAACCGTAACTGACCGCTTCCACGAACGCCCCGCTGGCCTCCACGCGCACGGCGGCGCGCTGCCCGGTGTCGACGAAGTGCAGGCGGGCCAGGGTCTCGGCAAAGTCATAGGCTCGTGCGCCATCACGGAACTCGATCGGCTCCGGCCTATCCGGGTGCAGCACGCGCCACTGGCGCTGTTCGCATTGCAGGCGGATCAACATGCAGCTCACTCCTTGAGGCAGCGTATCGACGGCGGCGCGATGCTGATGCCGGCTACGGCAATCGACATCACCGGGTATCAGGGCACGCAGGGCGCCCTGATCACAGACGATACGTCGTTCAAAATGTGAGCTGTATCAGATTATTCTGATTTTCACGGGTTGAACCCGTAAAGCTCAGTTCACCTGGAACTGCGCCCTGCAGCCATCGCTCACCCAGATGCCGCGGCGATCCCAGCCCCAGCTCTGGCCTTCGATGCAGGCACTGCGCGAGTCCTGGCGGATCAGGCGCACGCCCCGGCGGATGCGGGCATCGCAGTACTCCTGCCGGTGGCCATTGGAATGGCAGGTGACCACATCGCCACCACCCCATCCATTGCCGTTGCCCCAGCCGCCGCCATTGCCGCCCCAGCCGCCCCAGCCGCCGCCGCGGCGGTATTCACCAACGAATTCGGCACGGCACCCCTGTGTGACCCAGACGCCGTTGCGCGACTGGCCCCAGGTCTCACCTTCCACACAGGGCGAACCGGACAATTGGCGGATCAACCGCGCGCGGCCATCCAGGCGGCACTCATTGCTGCGGTTCTTGACCGACTCGCAGCGCACGATGCCACTGCCATCGCGGCCGCCATAGCGGTCGTCGTCGTAGCCGTAGCCATAGCTCTGCGCCTGGGCGCCGCCGGCGGCCGCCAGCATCGGCAACAGGGTGCAGGCCAGGGTGCGCCAGGTGAGTGCCTTGCCCATCGAGATCTCCAGATGAATACGATGGCGCAAGCATCCGGGATTCACGGCCCGGCGCACAGAGGGAGCGGCGATGGCAGTTGTTCCCCCATTCAAACAACTCAACCGTGGCTGACTGCACCAAGGGGGCTGGCGTCACTCTCCAACGTAAAGCGCGTCTACCGTGTTGCCAAGCGCCTCGACCCGCACCGTGCTGCGCTGGCCGGTGCGGCGGTGATGCTCCAGGGCCAGCGCGGCGGCGGCATCAAAGGCGTCGGCGCCCCGCGCGTAACCCGTGGTGTCGCTCAGCTGCGGATGCAGTACGGACCAGCGCTGGGCATTGCATTGGACGGTGATGACCATCGGAGTCTCCTGCGGATGAAAGGGTGCAGTGGCAGGCAGTTGGCCGCTTGCCGTTACACCATCAGGCTAGCGACCGCCTCCGGGATGGCCTATCAGATTTGTACGAAAATGCCGCGCCCTCGCATCGGATCTCGGCTTTCCTCACATCCCTGAGTCCGTTTAGCCCGTTCATTCCGTGATCCTTGTCACGGAGTCAGGCTGGCTTCACACTACCGTCATCAACAGGGGCCCCTTCCACATGCGCACCTTCCTCCCGCACCAGCGTTCGACGTTGCTGAAGTTCTATTTCGTGGCCTGCTATCTGATCCTGATCGAAGAGTTGATCCGCGCCGCCGTGCATTGAGCGCTTGCTGACGGGCTATTTGCGACAGAAAATGTCGCTTTACGCACGGAGCTCGCGCATGAAGGTGCTTCTTCTGATTCCAGCGCTGCTGGTTCTGGCCGCATGCGCGAGCCCGGGCAATGCACCCCGGCGTGCCGACGGCAAGCCTTCGACCACCACGCCGAGGGTAGGCGGCGATCGTGACGCGCACGGCTGTATCGGCTCTGCCGGCTATCAGTGGTGCGAACACAGCCAGCGCTGCGAGCGCCCCTGGGAACTGGCGCAGGCGCAGGGCCTGGCCAACACGGCCGAGGCCATCGACGCGTACTGCGCCAAGCCCGCCAGCCCGGCGCGCAAGTGAGCACGCCCTGCCATGGCTGAGCTGACTCCCCTGCCCGATCTCGTCCGTGGCCGGTATCGCCACTTCAAGGGCGGCGAATACGAGGTGATCGATATCGTCCGCAGCAGCGAGACGTTGGAACCGATGGTGCTTTATCGCGCACTCTATGGCGAAGGCGGCCTGTGGGTACGCCCCTACCCGATGTTCATCGAGCAGGTTCCGGGCGAACACGGCCCGCAGGCGCGCTTCGCTCGCATCGACGATTGATCCGGTGCGACCCGCAGTGACCCGGAGCCCGCGATGAACCCTTATATCTACCTGGCCGCCGCCATCGTGCTGGAAGTGATCGCCACGTCACTGCTGAAAGCCTCGGACGGCATGAGCCGGCTGTGGCCGACAGTGGGCGCGCTGGTTGGCTATGGGCTGTGCTTCTACCTGCTGTCGGTCACCATGAAGTCGGTGCCGACCGGCATCGCCTATGCAATCTGGTCCGGCGTCGGCATCGTGCTGATCTCGCTGATCGGCCTGGTGGTGTTCAAGCAGCGGCTGGATGCACCGGCATTGATCGGGATCGGCCTGATCTGCGCCGGCGTACTGGTGATCAATCTGTTCTCGCGCAGCAGCGCGCACTGAAGACGCTGCTGCGCGACTGGCGCTAGCTGACCTTCTTCGCCACGCTCATGCCGATCAGGAACAGGACCACGGCGATGATGATGCCTGCCCAGAACAGGAACTTGGCGATGCCCACGGCGGCGCCAGCGATGCCGCCGAAGCCCAGCACGCCCGCGATGATGCCGATGACGGCGAAGATGATGGCCCACTTGATCATGTCAGTCCTTTCCCTGCAGGGAACGCAAACGGTGCGATCAGGCTAGGCCGCCACCGATGCGGCGCTCGTGAACGGGCCGCGTGTGCGGCGTGAATCAACGCGGCCGGAAGCGCAACAACGCCACTGCGAAAGCCAGGAACACGCTTCCCACCAGCCGCTCGAACCAGCGCCGTGCGAATGGCTTTGCAAGCCAACGGCGCAGGCCGTGGCCACCGGCTGCGTACATCGCGTACCAGAACAGTTCGCAGGCCGCGAAGGTCGCGACCAGCACGCTGTACTGCACGGCCTGGCTGCGCGACGGGTCGACGAACTGCGGCAGGAACGCTGCGGCGAACAGCAATAGTTTGGGATTGCTCAGGCCGACCCACAGGCCGCCGCGGAACACCGCGCCTGCGCCATGTACCGGCGCCAGTGTGACCTCTGCAGCATCAACCACCGCGGGTGCGGGCCGGCAACTGTCACGCCAGGCCTTGATGCCGAGCCAGGCCAGGTAGGCCACACCGAGATAGCGCAGCACCTCGAACAGCATCGGCGAGGAATGCAGCAGCGCACTCAGGCCCGCTGCGGAAGCCGCCAGCACCAGCAGCATCGCCAGCAGGCAGCCGGCCATGGCCGGCACACTGCCACGGAACCCCAGCCCGACGCTGCGGCCAAGGATGTGCAGCATGTTGGGCCCGGGCGTCCCGCACAGCACGAAGACCGTGGCCAGGAACCACCACCAGGTATGCAGGGCCATATCAGGCGTCCACTTCAGAACATCCAACCAGCATAGAGTGCGCCGGCCTGGCGCGGCACACACAGTGCAGCATGGATGCGGTGGTTACAGAGGCAGACTCAGGCCGCGAGCGCGTCGCGCCGTACCAGTACCTGGTCGATCAGGCCCCATTCGCATGCCTGCTCGGCACTCATGAACCGATCGCGGTCCAGGGTCTGTTCGACCTCCTCGAAACTGCGTCCGCAATGCCGCGCATACAGCTGGGTGATGCGCTGCTTGGTGCGCTGCATCTCCTCGGCGTGGATGAAGATGTCCGAAGCCTGGCCCTGCACCCCGCCCAGCGGCTGGTGCACATGCAGGCTGGCATTGGCCAGCGCCGCGCGGTGACCCGGCTCGCCGGCCATCAGCAGGAACGAACCCATCGACCGCGCGGTGCCCATGCACAGCGTATGCACCGGGGCCGAGATGTATTGCATCGTGTCGTACATCGCCAAGCCGCTGGAGATCACCCCGCCCGGCGAGTTGATGTACAGATGGATCGGCTTCTCCGGATTTTCAGATTCAAGGAACAGCAGTTGCGCGCAGACCAGCGCCGATACGGTGTCATCGACTTCGCCGTTGAGAAAGATGATGCGCTCGCGCAGGAGCCGCGAGTAGATGTCATAGGAGCGCTCACCGCGCTCGCTGCGTTCCACCACCATCGGTACCAGCTGCATTCTGTCCCGCATGTGCCTGCTCCCTGTAGCGTTCGATCCAGGCGCCGGCTCACGCCGCGCGCATCACCGTGCGATGGTCATCGTTGGACGCCGGCGGTATCAGCGCGCGCCGGTCGGTGAGCCGGTGCACGATGGTCAGCACCGTTCCCCCATCCTCATCACCGCGCAGCCGGAAACACACCAGGCTGTGCAGATGTGGGGGCTGTGCATCGCGCAAGCGGAATCCCAGCTCCCGCCCCTCCTCGCACAGGCAGGGCTGTGGATCGGCAAGATCGGCGGCAGGCAACCAGCGCTCACGCAGTGCCGGATCGAACAGTGCGCGCCAGACCCGTTCCGGTGGCACAGGCAACCGCTGCTCCATCACCAGCGCGGGAGCCGCTTCCTCCAGAACATCGTCCATCAGTCCATCTCCTCCAGCAGGTTCTGCAGTGCGGACATCCGCGCCGGCCAGTAGGCCCGGTACCGCTGCAGCCAGCGACCGATGTGGGCCAGCCCGCGCGGATCGACTTCATAGTGGACGAAACGTCCCTGACGCTGCTCACGCACCAGCCCTGCATCGCGCAGCACTGCCAGGTGCTGGGACATCGCAGACTGGCTGATCGCAATGCCCTCACGTAGCGCGCTGGCATGTTGCCCGCCATCGGCCAGCTTTTCGAAGATATGGCGGCGGGTGGGGTCGGCCAGCGCCTTGAACAGGGCGTTCTCGATCATGGCCTATACATTAGCGATTACTAATGTGTCGTGCAAGTCCCGCATCGGTTGTGCTGCAATGACGGCTCCCTGGCATGGAGCTGAGCATGAAGACCCTTGGCCTGATCGGCGGCATGAGCTGGGAAAGCTCCGCGCAGTACTACCGTCTCATCAACGAGGCGGTGCGGAACCGCCTCGGTGGCGCCCATTCGGCGCAACTGCTGCTGTGGTCGGTGGATTTCGCCGGCATCAAGCAGTTGCAGCACGACGGTCGGTGGGATGTGCTGGGCAACCACATGCTCGATGCTGCACGGCGACTGCAGGCCGGTGGCGCCGAGCTGCTGGTGATCTGCACCAACACCATGCACACGCTGGCCGACCGGATCGAAGCCGAGTGCCGGTTGCCCCTGCTGCATATCGCCGACCCGACCGCCACGGCGATCCTGCAGGCCGGCATCCGCAAGGTGGGACTGCTCGGCACCGCCTTCACCATGGAGCAGGCGTTCTACCGCGACCGGCTGCAGGACCGCTTCGGGCTGCAGGTACTGGTTCCGGAGGCTGATGATCGCCGCTGCGTGCACGACATCATCTACCAGGAGCTGATCGCCGGCGTGGTCAGCGAGCACTCGCGGCAGGTGTACGCCGGCGTGATCGCGCGGCTGGTCGCGCGCGGCGCCGAAGCGATCATCCTCGGCTGTACCGAGATCATGCTGCTGGTGCGCCCCGAAGACAGTGCGGTGCCGTTGTTCGACACCACCACCCTGCACGCGCTTGCGGCGGTGGACGCGGCGCTGGCCTGACCGCGCGCAGCGTCAGCCTTCGCCCTGGACTTCCAGTGCGGTGATCAGCCAGTCGACCACGGCTTGCGAATCACACAGGAAGAAGATGGCATCGCCCGAACGCGCTTCGGTCAGCAGCCGATAGACGGTAATCGCCACCGCCGACTGGTTAGCGATGAACACCTCCGGGCTGCGCGGCCCTTCGCTGTGGCCGGCCACGGCGTGCAACGCCTTGCGCGCAGCCACGGTGGCGGGCGGGTCTGCGCTGCGGGTCAGTTCCGGCCCGCGCAGGCCCCACGCAATGAACACATGCTTGCCCTTGAACGTGGTGTCCAGGACACGCACCTGCCCGGCCTCTGCGCCAGCCGAGCGATGAATGACGGTACTGCTGATCAACGCAACCCCCTGTGGTCGTCGTGGTCCGCGCATCCTCCTCCGCAAGCCGGCTGCACGCCAGTGACGGCAGCCACAGGCTGCGCCGGCATGCGTGGGAGACATGTAAGAAGGTGTAAGCCGATGCGATCGGATGTGCCGCGATGATAAGGGATGTAAGGCCCTGCATGGGCCGGTGCGCACTACTAAATCCCCACTGAGCCAGCGCCGGAACGATCCGTTCCGACGGCCTCGGGCTGGTCCATTCTTGCGGCCCATTCCCTCTGCCTAGGCTCTCCATGACCCATCGCCCGTTGCTGCCGATTGCCACCTCCGCCCTGGCCCTGTTGCTGGGGGCCACCCCGGTGGCCGCCCAGGACTACGTCAGCGATCACATTCCGCCGCTGCGTTGCGAGTCGCAGTTCAACAAGACCCAGCAGTGCCCGATCGAAGGCCGCATGCGCATGGCCAGACAGCTGTCGGTCACCCGCTGCGTCGAGGACCAGAACTGGGGCCAGAGCCGCCGCATGCTCTGGGTCACCGAAGGCTGCCGCGCTGAGTTCGTGGCCGACGAACAGGGACGCGGCCGCTGGCCGGGGCGCGGCCGGGACCGTGACCGGGATGACGACGGCGAGCGCCTGGTCTGCGAGTCCTACGAACAGAAGGACAAGGAATGCCGCATCCGGGTGCGCCATGGAGTGCGCTTGGTCAAGCAGAAGTCGGTGACGCCGTGCGTCGAGGACCGCAACTGGGGCTGGGACCGCCGCGGGGTGTGGGTCAGCGACGGCTGCCGTGCCGAGTTCCGCGTGTATTGACTGCCGACCACACGCTGGCTGTGGCGGATACGCAGACACGGCCGACGTGATCGATGGACCGGGCGCATCCAGCCCAGGAGCCTTCGATGACGCCACCCGATCCTTCCTCGACGATGCTGCATATCCGCGAGGTGATGCCCGCCTCGGGTTCTCACCGGCAGCGGCATCGTGCATGGATTGGACGAAGGCGATCCGGAGCTGATCTACCGCTTTTCCGGCAGCTGATCGAGATACATGGTCACCTTTGCGTCCAGCAGGTCCATCAACGCCGGATCCATGCAGCGATAGTCGTCGGGGATGTCCAGGCAGTGCACGCGCTTGTGTTCCAGCAGGCGCGCGTACGCGGCCTTCAGGCGATGCTGGTGCTTGGCCTCCATCACGAAGACGACATCGGCCCAGCGGATATCCGCCGGGCCGATGGGGCGTCGTGCGTGCGGGCTGGTGCCGGCCGACTTCGCGTTGAAGCCGGGCCGCCGTCGCCACATGGCTTCGGCGGTCGGGCTCCGCAGCTGGTTGCGGCTGCAGACGAACAGCAGGTTGATCATTCCTGTTCCTGCAGTTGGCGGGCGCTGAGGACCGGATAGGTGAAACCCAGCTGGCGTGCACGCGCGAGCTTGGCATCCCGCGTATACAGCAGCTTCCAGTTCTTCTCGGGCTTGTAGCGGTAGGCCGTCGTGGCGCGGTCGCCACCACGGTTGCGGGCCTGGCTGCGACGCCAGGCACGGTTTCTTGCAGATTCCATGATGTGTTCTCGTGAGTACCGGGTTCAGCAGCCGCGGTAGTACGAGTGGCGCGCAGCATACACCGCACGCACAAAAAAGCCCACGCATCGCTGCGCGGGCTTCCTGATTCATCACAGTGGTCGGGACGGCCGGATTCGAACCGACGACCCTCTGCCCCCCAGGCAGATGCGCTACCAGGCTGCGCTACGCCCCGACTGATGCTGCGATGTGCCCGCCAGTGCGGCGGGCCGTGAAGTATAGCGGATTACGATGGAAATGGGATCAGCGGCGCAGCAACTGCAGCACTTCTTCCAGTTCCATGCGCACCTGCTTGATGATCTGGTTGCTCAGCGCCGATTCCTCGCGGGCATCGGGACCCTCCAGGCGCAGGCGTGCACCACCGATGGTGTAGCCCTGTTCGTACAGCAGGCTGCGGATCTGCCGCACCATCAGCACGTCATGGCGCTGGTAGTAGCGGCGGTTGCCTCGGCGCTTGGCCGGCTCAAGGCTGGGAAACTCGGTTTCCCAGTAGCGCAGGACGTGCGGCTTGACGTCGCACAGCTCGCTGACTTCACCGATGGTGAAGTAGCGCTTGGCCGGGATCGGCGGTAGTTCGCGGTTACTGCCCGGATCCAGCATAAGCTTCCACCCTCTCCTTGAGCTTCTGGCCCGGACGGAAGGTGACCACCGTACGGGCGGAAATCGGAATTTCCTCGCCGGTCTTGGGGTTGCGACCCGGGCGCTGGTTCTTGCGCCGCAGATCGAAATTACCGAAACCCGACAGCTTCACCTGACGTCCCTGTTCCAATGCTTCACGCAGCACATCGAAAAACGCGTCGACGAATTCCTTGGCTTCCCGCTTGTTCAGACCGACTTCGTCGAACAGCTTTTCCGCCATCTCCGCCTTGGTCAATGCCATTGCCTGCTACCCCCGAGTGCTGCCCGCTCAGCCGCGGATCCGGGCGTGGTGTTCACGCTCGATGGCAGCGACCGCCTCGGCCACCACCGCATCCACGTCGCGGTCCGTCAGAGTGCGCGACTTGTCCTGCAAAATCAAGCCCATAGCGAGACTCTTGAACCCCGGCTCGACGCCCTGGCCAACATAGCGGTCGAACAGGTTCAGGTCGCGCAGCAGCGGGCCGGCGGCCTGGCGGACGGTCGCGGCCAGATCGGCCCAGGCCACCTGTTCAGGCACCAGGAACGCCAGGTCGCGACGCACCGCCGGGAAGCGCGACAGCTCGCCGGCACGGGGCAGGCGACGGGCGGTCAGCGGTTCCAGATCCAGCTCGAAGGCGTAGACATCGGCCTCGATATCCATCGCCTTGGCCAGGCGCGGGTGGATCTGGCCGATCCAGCCGATCGCCACGCCATCGCGGAACACCTCGGCCGACCGCGCCGGGTGGCCGTAGGCACGGGACGACGGGCGGAACTCCAGTACCGCACCACTGGCAGCCGCCAGCGATTCCAGGTCGCCCTTCAGGTCATGGAAATCAACCTTGCGGGTCGGCAGGCCCCACTGCACCGCCTGCGCCTCACCGCAGACAGCTGCCGCCACGCGCGGCGTTTCCAGCGGTGCCAGTTGGCCATCTCCGGCCTGCTGGGCGAACACGCGGCCGAGCTCGAACAGGCGCACGCGGCCGAGCTGGCGGGCGGCGTTGCGGCCCAGCGTGGCGACCAGGCCCGGCAGCAGCGACGGGCGCATCACCGCCAGTTCGGCCGACAGCGGGTTGGCCAGCGGCACCAGGCCGTCGCGCAGCTGCCACTGGGCCAGCAGGGCATCGTCGACGAAGGCGAAATTGACGGTTTCCTGCAGGTCGCGGGCGATCAGCTGGCGACGCACGCTCAGCGCGTCCAGCTGGGTCTCGCTCGGCATCGCCACGCGCGAGGCACCGCCCGGCAGCGTGGTCGGGATCTGCTCGTAACCGTGGATGCGGGCCAGCTCTTCGATCAGGTCTTCTTCAATGGCGATGTCGAAGCGGCGGCTCGGCGCGGCGACCTGCCAGCCCTCGGCCGTGGCAGCCACGTCCATGCCCAGCGCGCGCAGGATGCGCTCGACTTCCGCATCGTCGATGGTGATGCCGAGCACGCGGGTGATGCGGGCGCGGCGCAGCACGATGGTTGCCGGCTGCGGCAGATCGGCTTCACGCACGGCCTCGGTAACCGGCGCCGGGGTACCGCCGGCCAGGTCCAGCACCAGGCGGGTGGCGTATTCGATGGCGGTGCGCGGCAGTGCCGGATCTACGCCACGCTCGAAGCGGTGGCCGGCATCGGTGTGCAGGCCCAGCTTGCGGCCACGGCCCATGATCGCAGCCGGCGCGAAGTGCGCGGCTTCCAGGAACACGGCAGTCGTCGCGTCGGTGACGCGGGTGTCGAAGCCGCCCATCAGGCCGGCAAGGCCGATCGCACGATCGGCGTCGGTGACCACCAGGAAGCTCTCGTCCAGCGCGGCATCGCGGCCGTCCAGCAGCTTCAGCGTCTCGCCCGCGCGCGAACGGCGCACGGCAATGCTGCCCTGCAGGGTGCCGAGGTCGTAGGCATGCATCGGCTGGCCCAGCTCCAGCATCACGTACTGGGTGATGTCGACCAGCAGCGAGACCGGACGCACGCCACTGCGGCGCAGGCGCTCGGCCATCCACAACGGGGTTCTGGCGGCGGCGTTGACGCCTTCGATGACGCGGCCCAGGTAACGCGGCGCTTCGGCGCCAGCGTCGAGCTGGATGCTCAGCTCACGGCTGCCGACCGCCGGAATGGCGTCAGCGGCGAAGTCCAGCACTTCGCTGCGGGTGGCGGCGGCGACGTCGTAGGCGATGCCGCGCAGGCTGAAGCAGTCGGCGCGGTTCGGGGTCAGCTTGATCTCGATGCTGGCGTCCGGCAGGCCGAGGTACTCGATCAGGGCATGGCCGACCGGTGCGTCATCGGGCAGCTCCAGAAGGCCGGAGGCATCGTTGTCCAGGCCCAGCTCCTTGGCCGAGCACAGCATGCCGTTGGACTCCACGCCGCGCAGCTTGGCCGGCTTGATCTTCAGCTCGCCGATCTGCGCACCCACCATGGCCAGCGGCGCGACCAGGCCCGGGCGCGCGTTCGGTGCGCCGCAGACGATCTGCAGCAGTTCGCCCTGCCCGGCATCGACCTTGCACACCTGCAGGCGATCAGCTTCGGGATGGCGCACGGCCTCGACGATGCGCGCCACGACCACGTGATCGAGGCCTTCGCCCAGCGCGGTCACGTCTTCCACTTCCAGGCCGATGGCGGTCAGCACTGCACTCAGTTCATCGCGCGAGGCGCCGGTCGGGACATGGCTGCGCAGCCAGTTTTCGGAGAATTTCATGGTGTCACCCTGGTGGGCCCGGCGCATGCGCCTGGGCCTGCGAATTTAGGAGCAGCCGAGCATGGCTCGGCTCTACATGGTTGCGGCTTACGCGAACTGTTTCAGGAATCGCACGTCGTTCTCGAAGAACGCGCGCAGATCGTTGACGCCGTAACGAAGCATCGCGAAACGCTCCACGCCCATGCCGAACGCGAAGCCGGTGTAGCGCTCCGGATCGATGCCGACGTTGCGCAGCACGTTCGGATGGACCATGCCGCAGCCCAGCACTTCCAGCCAGCGGGTGCTGCCGTCGGGCTGCTGCCAGGCAATGTCCACTTCCGCGCCCGGCTCCACGAACGGGAAGTAGCTGGGGCGGAAACGCATCTCGAAATCGCGCTCGAAGAACGCGCGCACGAACTCGGCCAGCGTGCCCTTCAGGTCGGCGAAGGTCGAATGCTCGTCCACCAGCAGGCCTTCGACCTGGTGGAACATCGGCGAGTGGGTCTGGTCGCTGTCGCTGCGGTACACCTTGCCGGCGGCGATCATGCGCAGTGGCGGCGCGTGGTCGCCCATGTAGCGCACCTGCACGCCGGAGGTGTGCGTGCGCAGCAGGCGGCCGTCGCCGAAGTAGAAGGTGTCGTGCATGGCGCGCGCCGGATGGTGCGGCGGAAAGTTCAGCGCCTCGAAGTTGTGCCAGTCGTCCTCGATCTCCGGCCCTTCCGACAGCTCGTAGCCCAGCCGGCCGAAGATGCCGGTGATGCGCTCCAGGGTGCGGGTGATCGGGTGCAGGCCGGCACGCTCGCCGTTGCGGCCCGGCAGGGTGATGTCGATGGCTTCGGCGGCCAGGCGCGCATCCAGCGCCGCGTCTTCCAGCAGCGCCTTGCGCTCGCCCAGCGCGCGGGTCAGCGCGTCGCGGGCCTGGTTGATCGCTTCACCAGCGGCCTTGCGCTCGTCCGCCGGCAGGGCGCCGAGCTGCTTGAGCTGCGAGGTGATGCTCCCACTCTTGCCAAGCAGGGCAACGCGCAGCTGTTCCAGCACGTCGGGACTCTGTGCGGCGGCCACATCGGCCAGCGCCTGGGTGGTGAGGGATTGGATGTCGCTCATGGGGGGCCGGAACTCCAGTCGATCTGCCATCGCGATGCGCGAAGGGCCGACCCCTGTCGCCACCGCCGTCCCCGCGCTGCCGCCATGGCCTCGCCGGAACCCAAAAAAGAATGGGGAAGGACTTGCGCCCTTCCCCATGCATTGCCTTGACCTGACACCGTTCCGAGTGAACGGTTACGGCATCGGGAAGGACTTATGCCGCCAGCGCGCCCTTGGCCTTTTCGGCCAGCGCAGCAAAACCGGCTGCGTCGTGCACGGCGATGTCAGCCAGGACCTTGCGATCCAGGGTGATGCCGGCCTTCAGCAGGCCGTTCATGAAGCGGCTGTAGCTCAGGCCGTTGATGCGGGCAGCCGCGTTGATGCGGGTGATCCACAGCGAACGGAAGTTGCGCTTCTTCTGCTTACGGCCGATGTAGGCGTACTGCTGTGCCTTGATGACCGCCTGCTTGGCGACGCGGAAGACCTTGCGACGGGCGTTGTAATAGCCCTTGGCGAGATCCAGAATCTTCTTGTGGCGGCGACGCGCCTGTACGCCACGCTTAACTCGTGCCATTTTTCAGTTCCTCAGAGGTAAGGGAGCATGCGGTCCAGACGGCCTGCGTCTTCTGCACGGACATGGCCCGTCTGACGCAGATTACGCTTACGCTTGGTCGCTTTCTTCGTGAGGATGTGGCTACGGTTGGCGTGGCCGCACTTGTACTTGCCCGAGGCGGTCTTGCGGAAACGCTTGGCCGCTGCCCGGTTGGTCTTGATCTTGGGCATTGCAATGTCCTTGATGGGATATGACCCTGGTTTCTGACTGATCTGGCGGCGGCCTGGGCCGCTCTTTCCGTCCTGCCATGATCGGCGTACGACCCGTCCTGGGTGGGTCGAGCCGGGCATGATACAGGCAAAACCGCCCTGCCACCAGCCCCTGCAACCCTTTCACCGGCACTTCACCGGCATCCTGCAAAAGCAAAGGGACGCCAGCGGCGCCCCCTTACCCTGAACCATTCAGCCAGGCGCCCCGCAAGGCGGCCCGTCAGGCCTCAGGTCTTCTTCTTCGGCGCGATCATCATGACCATCTGACGCCCTTCCAGGCGCGGACGGGATTCAATGACGATGTCCTCGCCCAGATCGGCCTCGATCCGGTTGGCCATTTCACGTCCCAGTTCCTGGTGGCTCATTTCACGGCCACGGAAGCGGATGTTGACCTTGATTTTGTCGCCTTCTTCAAGGAACCCGCGCATCTTGCGCAGCTTGATCTGGTAGTCGCCCTCGTCCGTGACCGGACGGAACTTCACTTCCTTGATCTCGACCTGCTTGGTCTTCTTCTTGGCCTCGCTGGCCTTCTTCTGCGCTTCGAACTTGAACTTGCCGAAGTCCATGATCTTGCAGACCGGCGGATCGGCCTGCGGCTGGATCTCGACCAGGTCCAGGCCTTCATCTTCGGCCATGGACAGCGCTTCGTCGCGCGACAACACGCCGATCATTTCTCCGTCACTGCCGATCACGCGGACGCGCGGCACACGGATTTCCTGATTCTTGCGGTTCTGTTTGTTGTCAGGGGTGCTGATATTACGTTCTCCCAAGGGTATCGAACCGGTCCGGGTGCCTGTGCGCCCGGACCGGACCTTTGCTTACGCGCCCTCGGCGTGGAGCCGCTCGATGAAGGCCTGCAGGCTCATGCTGCCCAGGTCTTCGCCAGAACGCGTACGCACCGCTACAGCCCCATTCTCCTTCTCGCGGTCACCGATGACCAGCAGGTAGGGCACGCGCTGCAACGTATGCTCGCGGATTTTATAGCCGATCTTCTCGTTACGCAAATCCGAGCTGACGCGGAAGCCTTGCTCCGCAAGGGTTTTGGTCACGCCCGCGACGTAGTCGGCCTGGGCATCGGTGATGTTGGCCACCACCACCTGGGTCGGCGCCAGCCAGGCCGGGAACTGGCCGGCATGGTGCTCGATCAGGATGCCCAGGAAGCGCTCCATCGAGCCGACGATGGCGCGATGCAGCATGACCGGGTGCTTCTTCTGGCTGTTCTCGTCCACGTACTCGGCGCCGAGGCGACCCGGCATCATGAAGTCGACCTGCATGGTGCCCAGCTGCCAGGTACGGCCGATCGCGTCCTTCAGGTGGTACTCGATCTTCGGGCCGTAGAAGGCCCCCTCGCCCGGCAGCTCCTGCCATTCCACGCCACAGGCGGTCAGTGCCGAGCGCAGCGCGCCTTCGGCCTTGTCCCAGGTGGCGTCGTCACCCAGGCGCGATTCCGGACGCAGCGCGATCTTGATCTGGATCTCGTCGAAACCGAAGTGCCGGTAAACCGCCAGCGCCTGCTGGTGGAAGGCCGTCACTTCCGACTCGATCTGGTTTTCCGTGCAGAACACGTGGCCGTCGTCCTGGGTGAAGCCACGCACGCGCAGGATGCCGTGCAGCGCGCCGGACGGCTCGTTGCGGTGGCAGGAACCGAACTCACCGTAGCGGATCGGCAGGTCGCGGTAGCTGTGCAGGCCCTGGTTGAACACCTGGATGTGGCCCGGGCAGTTCATCGGCTTGACCGCGTACGTGCGCTTCTCCGATTCGGTGAAGAACATGTTGTCCTGGTAGTTGTCCCAGTGGCCGGACTTCTTCCACAGGCTCACGTCCAGGATCTGCGGGCAGCGCACTTCGCCGTAGCCGCTGCTGCGGTAGACCTTGCGCATGTACTGCTCGACCACCTGCCACAGTGCCCAGCCCTTCGGGTGCCAGAACACCAGGCCCGGGGCTTCTTCCTGCAGGTGGAACAGGTCCTGCTGCTTGCCGATGCGGCGGTGGTCGCGCATCTCGGCTTCCTCGATGCGCTTGATGTACGCCTCCAGCTGCTTCTTGTCGGCCCAGGCGGTGCCGTAGATGCGCTGCAGCTGCTCGTTCTGCGCGTCGCCGCGCCAGTAGGCGCCGGAGATGCGGGTCAGCTTGAAGGCCTTCAGGAAGCGCGTGTTCGGCACGTGCGGGCCGCGGCACATGTCCACGTACTCCTGATGGTAGTACATGCCCATCGCCTGGATGTCGTCGGACATGTCTTCGATCAGACGCAGCTTGTAGTCCTCGCCACGGGCCTTGAAGATCTCGATCACCTCGGCGCGTGGCGTCATCTTCTTGATGACGTCGTAGTCCTGGGCGATCAGTTCACCCATGCGCTTCTCGATCGCGGCCATGTCGTCCGGCGTGAACGGGCGCTCGGAATAGATGTCGTAGTAGAAGCCCTCGGCGATCACCGGGCCGATCACCATCTTCACGTCCGGGTACAGCTGCTTGACGGCGTGGCCGACCAGGTGGGCGCAGGAGTGGCGGATGATCTCCACGCCCTCCTCGTCCTTGGCGGTGATGATGCGCAGGCTGGCATCGTGGTCGATGACGTCGCTGGCATCGACCAGCACGCCATCGACGGAACCGGCGATGGTGGCCTTGGCCAGGCCGGCACCGATCGACTGGGCGACGTCCATGACGCTGACGGGATTTTCGAACTCGCGGCGGCTGCCGTCGGGAAGGGTAATGTTGATCATCGCATTGGCTTCGTGCGGGGCCCGCGGGGCGGGCTGGAAAGCGTTCCCGGGCCGCGGCCCGGGCAATAAAAAAGCGCCGCGAGGGCGCCTGGAACACAGGGCCTTCGGGGGCAGGTCAACAGTGGGCGGTGGTAGTGCTCATGTCGCACGCTCGGCCGGCGCTGGGCGCGGGCCACCTTGTTCCAGTCAGGAGTCTGCGACGATCTTAAACCAGCGCACCGGAAAGCCCAAGGGCTGCCGTACGGTCCGCTGAATGGCCGGCGCTGGCGGCGTGAAAACGCAATGATTACCATGTCCGCGCAGCCCGCCCCGTGCCAGCCTGCCCGCTTCCCCCAGGACCTCGTGATGCGCCACCCGCTCCGACCGGCTCCCGCCGGCCCCGCCCGTGCCCCGCGTTCGCCGGCCCACTGCCGCGGCGCCCGCCCGCAATGATCACCGTCGGCCTTTCCACCCTGGGCTTCTGCAGCCTGGGCATGCTGGCAGCGATGTTTTCGGCACTGGCCTTCTATGCCGCCTCGCCGCACTGCCGTTGGCCGCGCCTGCGCCGCGCCGGTCGCCTCGGCCGCCAGATCGGCCTGGTCGCCGCGGCTGCCGCATTGTGGCTGTGGATGGCCGAACTCGGTTTCGCTGCCGGTCTGGTGGCGATGCTGTGCACCTGGATGCTCGCCGCGATGCTGCTGCCGGCGCTGGCCGCCTGGCATCGCCCGGGCACGGAGTCGCCGTGATGTGGTCGCGCGCCATCGCCGGCATCATCGCTGGCTTCCTGCTTGCGGCCGCCGCGACCGGCCTGCTGGCCTGGCTGCCGCCCGGCCCTTGGCAGCGCGCACTGGTGCCGACCCTGATCGCCTTCATCCCGTTATGGATGCTGGCCGCCCTGTGGGCGTTCAGCTTCCGCAGCGCACTGCGCGCCTGGCTGGTTCTGGGTGGCAGCGCCGCGGCCGGCTTCGCCGTGCTCGGGCTGCTGCGCCTGGCCGGCGCGGTGCAATGAGAGCTCCCCCATGAAGTTCAGTTCGCAGACGCTGCGCACATTCACCACCCTGCACACCTGGGTCGGCCTGGTCGCCGGCTTCGGCCTTTTCGTGGCCTTCTATGCGGGTGCGCTGACCCTGTTCCATCACGACTTGCCGCTGTGGCAGACCCCGGGCGCAGCCACCGCCTTGCCGGCGGGCCTGGACGATGCGCAGTACCTGCTGGAAGACGTACTGGCGACACACCCGGAGGCCCGCCGCCACGTTGGCATGACCTTCCCCGGCACCGAACACCCGCAGCCCCTGGCGTACTGGCAGGCCGATGACGGCAGCTGGCGCTACGCCTGGCCGGGCCAGATCGCCGGCAGCCCCTCGCCGCCGCAGACCGGACTGGCAGAACTGGTCAACGAACTGCACTACAGCCTCGGCCTGCCGGTGGCCGGCATCTATGTGATGGGCATCGTCAGCCTGCTGTATGGCATGGCGCTGCTGAGCGGCCTGGTGATCCACCTGCCGAGGCTGTTCGGCGACCTGTTCGCGCTGCGCCCGGGCCGCAACCTGAAGCAGCTGTGGCAGGACGCGCACAACGTGATCGGCGTGCTCAGCCTGCCTTTCCACCTGATGTTCGCAGTCACGGGCGCCCTGCTGTGCCTGGTGTTCGTGCAGATGGCCCTGCTCAATCCGCTGATCTACGACGGCAAGGCGCTGCAAGCGGTACCGACCGCGATGGACACTGCGCCGGTGCGCGATGCCAGCGGGATTCCGGCGCCACCGGGCAGCCTGCGCGTGCTGCATGCGCGCGCACTTGAAGTGGCCCGCGCGCAGGGCGTGGCCAACTTTGAACCGGCCTACCTGAAGCTGGCCAATGGCGGCGATGCCAACGCCACGATCGAGATCACCGGCGAGGCCAGTGGCACCCTCGGCCCGCTTGGTGCCGTGGCATTGGACGTCGCCACCGGCAACCTGCTCGCGTCGCAGCTGCCGGGCCAGCGCGACGCCAACCACGCCACGCTCAGCGCCGCCTACGCGCTGCACTTCGGTGAGTTCGGCAACGGCGTGGTGATCTGGCTGTACTTCCTGCTCGGCCTCGGCGGTGCGTTCCTGTTCTACTCCGGCAACCTGCTGTGGATCGAGTCGCGGCGCAAGCGTCGCCAGCCGCAACAGCCACGTGCCGGTGTGAACATGGCGCGGGCCACGGTCGGCGTGTGCATCGGCCTGTGCGTGGCGATCTCGATCGCGTTCGTCACCGCACTGGTGCTGGAGCGGCTGGCACCGTCGGCGGTCGACCACGGCATCCGCTGGGCCTGCTTCGGCAGCTGGGCAGCCTGTGCGCTGTGGGCTGCACTGCGCCGTCCCGCGCAGGCCGCGCGCGAACTGCTGTGGGCCGCAGCGATCAGCACTGCACTGGTGCCGGTCCTGCACGGTGCACTCAATGGTGACTGGCTGTGGCGCGCCGCCGGGCGTGGCCAGTGGCCGCTGTTCTGGATCGATGCCATCGCGCTGGCCATGGCCTTCGGCTTCGCCCGCCTGGCCGTCGCCAGCCAGCGCCGCGCCCGCAACGGCGATCCGAACAGCGTCTGGGCGAACTGAAGCGTCGCCGGGCATGAGCCCGGCGCCAGCACGCGACTCAATCGCCGATGCGCGCCTTCTGCCACGGGCCGAGCATGGCGTTGAGCAGGCTGGCCTGCTCGTCGTCGCCGGTCAGCTCCCACATGAACACCCCGGCCAGGCCCTGCTCGCGGGCGAACTGCGCACGCAGCCCGATCGAGCGCGGGTCTTCATAGCTGATGAAGACCTTCTGTTCGGCGTTGTACAGCCACGGGCTCTGCGCCTGCGGCTGCCAGTGCCTGGTCCAGCCCGGCTGGTCGAGATAGCGCGCCTTGATCACCCGCCAGTCGCCGGCGTCGGCCGGTGTGCTGTAAGGCTGATACAGGCCATCCGGTGCATCGCCGGTGACCTTGAAGCCGCGCCCGTAGAACGGCACGCCCAGCACCAGCTTGTCGGCCGGTACACCGTGCTCGCGGTAGTACTGCACCGCGCCGGCCACGTTGTTCCAGCGGCGCAGCTCCGGCGCCAGCGGATCGGCCGGCACTTCATGCAAGGGCGCATTGAAGGTCGACACCGACGAGAAGCCGGTGCCCATGTCGTAGCTCATCAGGTTGATGAAATCGAACACCCTGGCCAGCGCCGGCAGGTCGTAGCTCGCCGCCGGATCATAGGGGCCATCGGTCTGCAGGCGACCGGCGGCCAACGCGGCGGTCAGCAGCATCGGCTGGCCAACCTTGCGACCGCGCGCATCGAGTGCCTGGCGGAAGGCCTGCGCAAGCCGGGTCAGGTTGGCGCGATCCTGCGGGCGGTGTGCCAGCTCCTCCGGCCCACCACTGACCGGGAATTCCCAGTCGATGTCCACACCATCGAAGCTGCCTGCATGGCGCTCGAAGAACAGCGCCATGCATGAGTCGACCAGGCGCTTGCGGCTGGTTTCGGTCAGTGCCGCATCGGAGAAGCCGCCTGCGCCCCAGCCGCCAATGGAAATCAGCGTGCGCAGGTGCGGGTGCGCCTTCTTGAGTTCGGCCAGTGCGGCGAAATTCTTCGGCGCTTCCGCACCGACCGTGCAGCGGCCGTCCTCGATGGTGGAGAACGCGTAGAACAGGTGGGTCAGGCGCTCGGCCGGAATGCTCGACACCGGATAGCGCTCGGCCGATCCACCAGGGTAATAGGCGCCGAAGATCGGCTGCTGTGCGGGCGCTGCGTGCGCGGCAATGGGCAAGGCACCGGCAATCAGCACGGCAAGGACGGCCACGGTCTGGCGGAACATGGGATCTCCCGGTTCAAAGGCGCCGCCACGTTAGCAAACCGATAGGGCTGCGGTACGGATGTCGCGGCATGTCGTCCCATGGACAGGCGCGATCCGTGCAACGGTGACAGAACGATGGCTGCGTGGCGGCGATCATGCACTGCAGCAGGACATGCAGCGACCTGGATGAGCGTCTCTTCACAACATCGAGGCAAAGAAAAAGCGGGCCGAAGCCCGCTTTCTCATTTGCGAAAGCGTGAGGACCAACGGTCCTCACCCACCGCACGAGCAGCAGTACCGATTATTCGGCGCTGGCGCCTTCGCCTTCTTCGACGGCCTTCATCGACAGGCGGATACGGCCCTGCTTGTCGACTTCCAGCACCTTGACCTTGACCACATCGCCTTCCTTCAGCTTGTCGCCGACCTTCTCGACGCGCTCGCTGGAGATCTGCGACACGTGGACCAGGCCGTCCTTGCCCGGCAGGATGGTGACGAACGCACCGAAGTCCATGATCTTGGCGACCTTGCCTTCGTAGATGCGGCCCGGCTCGACGTCCGAGGTGATCTGCTCGATGCGGGCCTTGGCAGCCTGGGCAGCGATGGCGTTGACCGACGCGATGACGATGGTGCCGTCGTCCTGGATGTCGATCTGGGTGCCGGTTTCCTTGGTGATGGCCTGGATGGTCGAGCCACCCTTGCCGATCACTTCGCGGATCTTGTCCGGGTGGATCTTGATGGTCAGCAGGCGCGGCGCGTAGTCCGACAGCTCCTCACGCGGAGCGGTCAGGCCGTGGGCCATTTCACCCAGGATGTGCAGACGGCCAGCCTTGGCCTGCTGCAGGGCCTGCTTCATGATCTCTTCGGTGATGCCTTCGATCTTGATGTCCATCTGCAGGGCGGAGATGCCCTCAGCGGTACCGGCCACCTTGAAGTCCATGTCGCCCAGGTGATCTTCGTCACCCAGGATGTCGGACAGGACCACGAAACGGTCGCCTTCCTTGACCAGGCCCATGGCAATACCGGCCACCGGTGCCTTCACCGGCACGCCGGCGTCCATCAGGGCCAGCGACGAGCCGCAGACCGACGCCATCGACGAAGAACCGTTCGACTCGGTGATTTCCGAGACGACGCGGATGGTGTACGGGAAGGCTTCCAGCGACGGCATGACAGCCAGCACGCCGCGCTTGGCCAGACGACCGTGGCCGATTTCGCGGCGCTTCGGGCCCATCATGCGGCCGCACTCACCCACCGAGAACGGAGGGAAGTTGTAGTGGAACAGGAAGTTTTCCTTGTACTCACCGGCAACGGCGTCGATGACCTGGCCGTCACGGGCGGTGCCCAGCGTGATGGTCACGATGGCCTGGGTTTCGCCACGGGTGAACAGCGAGGAACCGTGGGTACGCGGCAGCACGCCGGTCTTCACGGTGATCGGGCGGACGGTGTCCAGCGCACGGCCGTCGATGCGGACCTTGGTGTCCAGCACCGAGTCACGCATGGTGCGGTATTCCAGTTCGCCGAATTCCTTCGACAGCTCGGCCGGGTTCCAGCCTTCGGCGGCCACGCGGCCCGCCAGGGCTTCGAACACGTCCTTCTTGATCGCCGAGATGGCGTCACGGCGCTGCAGCTTGTCGCGCACCTGGAAGGCTTCGCCCAGGCGCGGGCCGATGGCTTCCTTCAGCGCGGAGATCAGCGCGTCGTTCTTGGCCGGGGCTTCCCAGGTCGACGGCTTGGTGCCAGCTTCGACGGTCAGCTCGTTGATCGCGTTGATGACCTTCTGCATTTCGCGGTGACCGAAGGTCACGGCGCCCAGCATCACTTCTTCGGACAGCAGCGCGGCTTCGGATTCGACCATCAGCACGGCGTTGGAGGTACCGGCGACAACCAGTTCCAGCTGCGAGTCAGCCAGTTCGCTGACGGTCGGGTTCAGGATGTACTCGCCGTTCTTGTAGCCGACCTTGGCAGCGCCGATCGGGCCCATGAACGGGGTGCCGGCCAGGGCCAGCGCAGCCGAGGCGCCGATCAGGGCCGGGATGTCGCCGTCCACGTCCGGGTTCAGCGACATGACCGTGGCGATGATCTGCACTTCGTTCTTGTAGTCTTCCGGGAACAGCGGACGGATCGGACGGTCGATCAGACGCGAGATCAGCGTTTCCTTCTCGGTTGCACGGCCTTCACGCTTGAAGAAACCACCCGGGATGCGGCCGCCGGCGTAGAACTTTTCCTGATAATCGACGGTCAGCGGGAAGAAGTCCTGGCCTTCGCGCGCGCTCTTGGCGGCGACGGCGGTGACCAGCAGTACGGTGTCGTCCATCTTGACGATGACCGCGCCGCTGGCCTGGCGGGCGACTTCGCCGGTCTCAAGCGTGACGGTGTGCTTGCCGTACTGGAAGGTTTTGGTGATTTTTGCCACGGAGGGTGTCCTTGGGGATGCTGTCTGCGAATTTGGACCGTCGGCGACCCTTGCCGCCAGCGGGTGGCCGGATCGTTCCGGCCTGAATCGGGGATTGCGGTGCTACAAAACAAAACCGCGGCGCATCGCTGCGCCGCGGGGGATTCGTTGCTTAGCGACGCAGGCCAAGCTTTTCGATCAGGGCCTTGTAACGCTCGACGTCCTTCTTCTTCAGGTAGTCGAGCAGGCTGCGACGGCGGTTGACCATCTGCAGCAGGCCGCGGCGGCTGTGGTGATCCTTCTTGTGGGTCTTGAAGTGGCCGGTCAGCAGTTCGATGCGGGCGGTCAGCAGGGCAACCTGGACTTCCGGGGAGCCGGTGTCAGCGGCGCTGCGCTTGTTGTCTTCAATGACCTTCTGGGTGTCGATCGACATTTCTTTTTTCTCTGTGATGCGTGGCCGGCAGGAACGCGCTTCGCGCACCGCCAGGCTCGCCGTGGACTACGAGGATGAAACCTGCGCGAGGCAGGTTGCCGGAAAACGGCCGCGAAATTGTAACGGCCAGGGGCTTCCGGGACAAGGACCGGGGCTGAACCACCCTGCCCCGGTCAGAGGTTGAAACGGCGCTGCGGGGCCAGCAGGCCACTGTCGTCGACCTGGCCCAGGCCCTGGACAGCATCGTCCGGACCGAACACGGCCACCAGGCCATGCGGCCAGGACATGTCACGCTGGCGCTGGCCGACGCAGAAACGGTGAGCCTGGGCGGCGTCGAGGTCGACCCGCGGATACTCGGCCAGGCCAGCCGCCAGCGGCAGCAGCAGCGCGTCCATGCCCGCCTCGTCGCCGGCCTCAGCCATCACCCGCAGCTGGTCCAGGGTGACCATCACCGGTTCACGGAACGGCTCGACCCACAGCCGGCGCAGCGCACTGATATGGGCGCCACAGCCCAGGCGTTCGCCGAGGTCGCGTGCCAGGCTGCGGATGTAGGTGCCGGAGCCACAGGTCACGCGCAGCCGCAGCCGTTCCGGCTGCTGCTCGAGTACCTCGATGGCGTGCACCTGGACCTCGCGCTCCGGGGCCTCGATGGCCTCGCCGCGGCGGGCCTTCACATACAACGGTTCACCGCCCTGCTTCAGCGCCGAATAGATCGGAGCCCGCTGGCGGATGTTCCCCGTCAGTGGCGCCAGCGCAGCCTGCAGGGCCTCGGCGCTGATCGCCGGCACCGGGCGCTGCAGCAGTACCTGGCCCTCGGCATCATCGGTATCCGTGGTCTGGCCGAGCACGATCTCGGCATCGTACGCCTTGGCCGAACCCAGCAGCAGGCCGGCGATCTTGGTTGCCTCGCCGAAGCATAGCGGCAGCAGGCCGGTGGCCAACGGGTCGAGGCTGCCGGTGTGGCCGCCCTTCTGGGCACGGAACAGGCGGCGCGCCACCTGCAGGGCGGCGTTGGAGCTCATGCCGGTCGACTTGTCGAGCAGCAGGATGCCATCCAGGCGGCGGAACTGAATTCGGGTCATGACAGGATGTTGTAGAGCCGAGCCATGCTCGGCTGCAGCGGCGCGGCCCGCACAGGCATCGCGTTGCCGGAATGGAAAGACGCCGGGCATGGGCCCGGCGCTAGCTTATTCTTCGTCGCTCTCGCGACGCTTCTCCGCGGCCAGCGTATCGGGCAGGTCGCGCAGGATGTTGTCGATGTGCTCACCACGGTCGACCGAATCGTCGTAGTGGAAATGCAGCTCCGGCACGTGGCGCAGCTTCATCGCGCGGGCCAGATCCATGCGCAGGCGGTAACCCAGCTCCTTCAGGCCGGCCACGGCTTCAGCCGAGCGTTCCGGCATCAGCGCGGTGACGAACACCTTGGCATGGGCCATGTCGCGGGTGATTTCCACGTCGGACACGCTCACCGAGGGCAACCCGTGCTCGCGCACGGCGTTGTGCACCAGGGTGCCGAGCTCACGGCGCAGCTGGGCGGAGACACGGTCGGTTCGATGGAAAGTCTTGGGCACGAGGAGCTCTTGGTTCAGTTGTCGCCCGACCAACGGTCGGGCACTACCTTTGATTCGATTGTCGCCCGACCAACGGCCGGGCGCTACAGGTACATGGTAGGGCCCGACCGTTGGTCGGGCCACCTTGCAGCATTACAGGGTGCGCGGCACTTCGATACGCTCGAAGCACTCGATCTGGTCGCCCGGCTTGACGTCGTTGTAGGCCTTCACCGCGATACCGCATTCGGTACCGTTGCGGACTTCCTCGACGTTCTCCTTGAAGCGACGCAGCGATTCCAGCTCGCCCTCGAAGATCACCACGCTGTCGCGCAGCACGCGGATCGGCTTGTTGCGCTTGACCACGCCCTCGATGACCATCGAGCCGGCAACGGCGCCCAGCTTGGAGCTGCGGAAGACGTCGCGGACCTCGGCGATACCGATGATCTCTTCGCGGATCTCCACGCCCAGCAGACCGGATGCCACCTGCTTCACCTGATCGATCACGTCATAGATGATCGAGAAGTAACGCAGGTCGACGCCGTTGGATTCAATGATGCGGCGGGCCGAAGCATCCGCACGCACGTTGAAGCCGATGACGGTGGCCTTCGAAGCAGCCGCCGAGTTGGCGTCCGATTCGGTGATGCCGCCGACGCCGGAGTGGATCACGTTGATGCGGATGTCTTCGTTGGACAGCGCGACCAGTGCCTGGCTCAGGGCCTGCACCGAACCCTGCACGTCGGCCTTGATGACCAGGTTGAGGACCTGCTGGCCCTCGCCCTTGCCCAGGGTCGCCATGATGTCTTCCATGCGGCTGCCAGCGGTGGCGACCAGGCGCGACTCACGGCGCTTGGTCTCACGCTGCTGCGCAACATCCTTGGCCAGGCGCTCGTCCTCGACCACCACGAAGTCGTCTCCGGCTTCCGGCACACCGGACAGGCCCAGGACCTGCACCGGGATCGACGGGCCGGCGAACTCCGGCTGCTTGCCGGTTTCGTCGAACAGCGCACGCACGCGGCCGTACTGGATACCGCACACCAGGTAGTCGCCCTTCTTCAGGCGGCCCTGCTGCACCAGCACCGTAGCGACCGGGCCGCGGCCCTTGTCCAGCGACGATTCGATCACCACGCCCGAGGCGCGGCCTTCGTCGACGGCCTTCAGTTCCAGCAGTTCGGCCTGCACCGACACCGCGTCCAGCAGGTCGTCGATGCCCAGGCCGGTCTTGGCCGAGATCTCCACCATCTGGATGTCACCACCGAACTCTTCGGCCACGACCTGCTCGGAGAGCAGCTCGTTCTTGACCCGCATCGGATCGGCACCGGACTTGTCGATCTTGTTGATCGCCACGATCAGCGGCACACCCGCCGAACGGGCGTGCTGGATCGCTTCCTTGGTCTGCGGCATGACGCCGTCGTCGGCAGCAACCACCAGCACCACGATGTCGGTCAGCTTGGCGCCGCGGGCACGCATCGAGGTGAACGCGGCGTGGCCCGGGGTATCCAGGAAGCTGATGACGCCCTTGGGCGTTTCGACGTGATAGGCACCGATATGCTGGGTGATGCCGCCGGCTTCGCCGTGGGCAACCTTGGTGCGGCGGATGTAGTCCAGCAGCGAAGTCTTGCCGTGGTCGACGTGACCCATGATGGTGACCACCGGCGGGCGCTGCACGGCTTCGCCCTGGTTTTCACCGGTCGAAGCAAGCAGCGCGTCTTCGGCATCGTTGTCGTTGGCACGGATCGCCTTGTGGCCGAGTTCTTCGGTCACCAGCGCAGCGGTGTCGTGGTCGATGGACTGGGTGATGGTTGCCATCACGCCCATCTTGAACAGCGCCTTCACCACCTCGCCGCCCTTCAGCGCGAGCTTCTGCGCCAGGTCGGCCACGGTGATGGTCTCGCCGATCGCGACTTCACGCACGACCGGGGCGGTCGGGCGTTCGAACGCGTGCGGGCCGGCATTGTTGCCACCACGCGACATGTCGCGACGGCCACCGGACTGGTTGCGGCCACCCGGACGTCCACGCGAATTGCTGTTGTTGCTGTTGCCGCGACGCGCACGATCGGCGGCCGACAGGTGCATCTGGCCGGCGAAGCGGTCGCCCGGGCCACGCTCGTTGCGCGGCGCGCTGCGGTTGTTGCGCTCGTCGTTGCGCGGCGGCGGCGGCGGAGCACCACGCGGCGCAGCCGGGGCGGCGGCCGGGGCGCGCGGCGGGCGCGGCGCGGTTTCGTCGATCGGAGCACGCTTGGGCTTGCTGGCGGCCAGTGCCTCGGCCGCCTTGGCCGCAGCCGCAGCTTCCTCGGCAGCCTTCTTCTCGGCTTCGGCGCGTTCCTTGGCGGCGGCCTCTTCCTCACGGGCACGGACGATGGCCTCGTCGCGCAGACGATCCTTCTCGGCCAGGGCCTGCTGTTCGGCGAGGTTGCGCGCACGCGACTCTTCCAGCTTGCGCAGGATGTCGGCGCGCTCTTCGTCCGGCGTCATGGCGCGAGCACCATCCTTGACGTAGGTACGCTTCTGGCGCACCTCGACATTCACGGTCGTCTTGCTGCGACCGGAATTGACCGTCACTTCCTGCTGCTTCCGGCGGTTGAGCGTGATCTTCTTCGCAGACTGATCGGTCTCTTCCGGGGCCTGCTCGGGCTTGCCGTGCGAACGACGAAGGAAGCCCAGGAGCTTTACCTTCTCGGAGCTGGTCACGACCTGGTCGGGACCGCTGAACTTCATGCCGGCACCGGCCAGCTGTTCCAGCAGTTTTTCGACCGGCGTGTTGACCAGTTCGGCAAGCTTGCGGATGGTGGTTTGCTGCGACATTCGGATCCTATGATCTTGTGGGCGCCCCCCCGCATCTGGAGGTGGCGCGGATTCTACGCCCTGAGCGGCTCAGGGCCCTGTTCATTGCCGGCTCATTCGCCGCGTTCCAGTCGGGCGATCTCCTCGGCACGGGCGGCCAGGATCAGCGCAGCGGCGCGCGCCTGATCCAGTCCTTCGATGCCGAAGTCCATGACCTCGTCGGCGGCCAGGTCGGACAGGTCCTCGCTGGTACGCACGCCGTGGCCGGCCAGCGCATATGCGGTGGCTTCGTCCATGCCCTTCAGGGACAGCAGGTCCTGCGCCGGCTGGCCGTCTTCAAGGCCTTCCTCGACTGCCAGGGCCTCATTGAGCAGCGCATCGCGGGCACGAGCGCGCAGCTCTTCGACGATGTCCTCGTCGAAACCTTCCACGGCCAGCAGTTCGCCGACCGGGACATATGCGATTTCCTCGACGGTGCCGAAGCCTTCGCTGACCAGGATGCCGGCGATTTCCTCGTCCACTTCCAGCTTGTCCATGAACAGCTGGCGGGCGGCAGCCTGCTCGGCCTCCGACTTGGCAGTGACCTGGTCCTGGGTCATCACGTTGAGCTGCCAGCCGGTCAGGCGGCTGGCCAGGCGCACGTTCTGGCCGCCCTTGCCGATCGCCTGGGCCAGGCGGTCTTCGGCAACGGCCAGGTCCATCGAGTGCTTGTCCTCATCGACGATGATCGACTGCACTTCGGCCGGCGCCATCGCGTTGATGACGAAGTTGGCCGGGTTGTCGTTCCACAGCACGATGTCCACGCGCTCGCCATTGAGCTCGTTGGACACGGCCTGCACGCGCGAACCGCGCATGCCGATGCAGGCACCGATCGGATCGGTGCGCTGGTCGTGGGCCAGCACGGCGATCTTGGCGCGGTCGCCCGGATCGCGGGCGCAGGCCTTGATTTCGACCAGGCCCTGGCCGACTTCCGGCACTTCCAGCTTGAACAGCTCGATCATGAACTCCGGCGCGGCGCGGCTGATGAACAGCTGCGGGCCACGCGGCTCCGAGCGCACTTCGGCCAGGTAGCCGCGCACGCGGTCGCCGGCACGCAGCACGTCGCGCGGAATGCCCTTGTCCTTCGGAATGAAGCCTTCGGCATTGCCACCGAGGTCGACGTAGATGTTGCCGCGCTCGGCGCGCTTGACCACACCGGTGATCAGCTCACCCACGCGATCCTTCCATGCATCCACGACCTGCTGGCGCTCGGCTTCGCGCACGCGCTGGACGATGACCTGCTTGGCGGCCTGGGCAGCGATGCGGCCGAAGTCCGGGTTCTCGATCTGCTCTTCGATGTAGTCGCCGACCTCGACGCCTTCGGCCTCGTCGACGGCGTCCATCAGGCGGATCTGGCGATCCGGGGATTCCATGACCACGTCATCAGCCACCACTTCCCAGCGGCGGAAGGTTTCGTAGCTGCCATCCTTGTGGTCGATGACCACGCGGGTCAGCACTTCCTCCTCGGGATAGCGCTTCTTCGCTGCCGAGGCCAGGGCGGCCTCGATGGCATCGAAGATCACTTCACGCGGCACGCCCTTCTCGTTGGCGACTGCGTCGACTACCAGCAACAGTTCCTTGCTCATTGGCTCACTCCGCGCGCGGCTTCTTTGCCGCCGGCTCGTTGGAAGAAGAATTCGTGTTCGGCTTCGGACGCTTCGGTGCCGGACCGGTCGGCTTGCTCGGGGCCAGCCCCAGCGCCACCCAGTCGGGCATGATCCGTGCCTTGTCGATGTTGTCGGCCGACACGACCACTTCAGCCTTGTCGACGATGAAGGTGATGGTGCCCGCGGCCTCGTCGATCGCTTCGATGCGGCCCTGCAGGCGACGACGGTTGTCCTGCGGCAGCTTCAGCGTCACCTTGGCCGATTCACCCTGGTGGCGGCCGAACTGCTCCAGGTTGAACAGCGGGCGGTCCACGCCCGGCGAGGACACTTCCAGCGTGTAATTGCCGCTGATCGGGTCTTCGACGTCCAGCTGCGCCGAGACTTCGCGGCTGACCCGCTCGCAGTCGTCGACATTGATGATGCGCTCGGGCTGTTCAGCCAGCGGCACGTCGATGTAAAGGCGCAGGGTCGCACCGCCGGGGGCCGGCAGATACTCAACGCCCAGCAGCTCCAGGCCCAGCGACACAACGGTCGGGGCGAGCAGATTCGCGATGTCGGTTGCCTTGTCGCTCACAGCCTGCCTTGATCTCTATGGTTGGGTGCCGGCCTTGGCCGGCGTGGAAACATGACGCCCCGGAAACGACAAAGGGCCCGTTGGGCCCCTTTTCCGGAAAGACTCCGGTGACTGGATTCCGGTTGCAACCTGCATTGCCTGCCGGTCGCGGCCCTCCTTCCGGGTCCGGACTCCCGCTGGGAGGCCGCCTTCAGGGGTACTGCTAGGCCGCTGATGATAGCGGCTGCACCGCGCTGGTGCAAGGTGCGGGGCCGGGTCAGATCCCTTTTCCATACCGGAAGTCGAGCATGGCTCGACTCTGCAAGAACGGAACCCGCCCAAAGAAAAACGCCCTCGAAGCGGGACTTCGAAGGCGATCTCCTTACTTGGTAGCGGGGGCAGGATTTGAACCTGCGACCTTCGGGTTATGAGCCCGACGAGCTGCCAGACTGCTCCACCCCGCATCAGAAGCGGAATTATGAGCGATGGCTCCAAAAACTGCAAGCTTTCCCTCATTCATCAAATCGGTTGGCGCCGATCCGAAGTTGGTAGCGGGGGCAGGATTTGAACCTGCGACCTTCGGGTTATGAGCCCGACGAGCTGCCAGACTGCTCCACCCCGCACCGGAAGTGCTTGAACTGCTGCCCTGCTCTTTCGAGGAGGGCTACCGCAACGATGTTCTGGCTGAACCGCTGCAGTGACAACTCAGGCTGCGCATATTACACGAATCGCGCAGCTTTGTGTCAACTTTTATGCAAGATGCGCAAATGCCTGCTGGCACCAGACCATGATCGGGTTCCAGGCCAGGCCCAGGGCCAGCAGCGCCAGGGCATTGACGCCCAGCACCACACCCAGCACGCGGTCGTTGTTGCGCGGCATGGCCTCGCCCACCGGCTCATCGAAGTACATGACCTTGATGACGCGCAGGTAGTAGAAGCAGCCGACCACGGCGCACAGCACGCCCAGGATGGCCAGCCACAGCAGGCCGCCGTTGACGGCCGCGCCCAGCACCGCCAGCTTGGTCCAGAAGCCCAGGAACGGCGGGATGCCGGCCAGCGACGCCATGATGCACAGCACCAGGCCTGCCATCCACGGGTTGCGGGCATTGAGGCCCTTGAAGTCCTCGATGTTCTCGGCTTCAAAGCCGGCACGCGACAGCGCGATGATCGCGCCGAAGGCGGCGGTCGACATGATGGCGTAGGCCAGTGCGTAGAACAGCGCAGCGGCATAGCCCTGTGCGCCACCACCGGCGATGCCCATCAGCAGGAAGCCGATGTGCGAAACGGTGGAGAACGCCAGCATGCGCTTGAGATTGCTCTGCGCGATGGCCATCAGGTTGCCGATGACCAACGAGACTGCGGCCAGGCCGGCGATCAGCAGCTGCAGTTCCGTCGACAGCGGGCCCACGCCCATTTCCAGCAGGCGGTAGGCCATGCCGAAGGCGGCCAGCTTCGGCGCCGAGCTGATGAACAGCGCGATCGGTGCCGGGGCACCCTGGTACACGTCCGGCAGCCACATGTGGAACGGTGCCGCACCCAGCTTGAAGGCGACGCCGGCGATCATGAACACCGCACCGGTGATCAGCAGCACGCGCTCTTCCGAGTGCGGGATGGCGTCACGGATGACGTCCAGGTGCAGGCTGCCGGTAGCACCGTAGATCAGCGACATGCCGTACAGCAGCAGGCCAGAGGCCAGCGAGCCGAGCACGATGTACTTCATCGCCGCTTCCGAGGCCAGGCCGTTTTCGCGGTTGCTGGCGACCAGGGCGTAGGAGCACAGCGCCAGCAGTTCCAGGCCCAGGTAGACCATCAGCAGGCTGCCGGCCGACACCAGGATCATCATGCCGGCGGTGCCGAACAGGATCAGCACCGGGATCTCGCCCTGGAACAGGTTGCGGTCACGCAGATAACGCCAGCCATAGACCAGGGTCAGGCCGCTGAGCAGCACGATCCCGGTCTTCATCACGTCCGCGGCGGTATCGCGCACGAACATGCCATGGAAGACCTCGCCCTGCCCGCCCACGCCGGTGGCCAGCATGAACAGCACCACGGCCAGCGCAGCGAGCGAGAACAGGTGGGTGACGATCTTGTTCCGGTTGCTGACGAACAGGTCGAGGATCATCAGGGCGAAGGCGCTGCCGATCAGCACCAGCTCGGGAGCGAGCGGTGGCAGGTCAGCGGCGGTCAATGGCAGCAGCGGCGAGGTGGTCATCATCAAATCCTGGAATTACAGCAGCTTGCTGGATGCGATCTGCATCGCCAGCTTCGCGATCGAGGGCTCCATCAGGTCGGTCAGCGGCTTGGGATAGATGCCCAGGGCCAGCACGCCGATGGCGAACACGCCCAGCACCAGCCATTCGCGGCCGTTGATGTCCTTCAGTTCGGCAACATGGCTGTTGGCCACTTCACCGAAGAAGATGCGCTTGTACAGCCACAGGGTGTAGGCGGCGCCGATGATCAGGGTGGTGGCCGCGCCCAGCGCGATCCACGGATTACGCTGGAAGGCCGAGAGGATGACCATGAACTCGCCGACGAAACCGCTGGTACCGGGCAGGCCCGCGTTGGCCATGAAGAACAGCATGGCGAAGGTGGCGAACCACGGCATCACGTTGACCACGCCGCCGTAATCGGCGATGCGGCGGCTGTGCATGCGGTCGTACAGCACGCCGACGCAGGAGAACATAGCGCCGGACACGAAGCCGTGCGAGATCATCTGCACCATGGCGCCCTGCAGGCCCAGGCGGGCGGCATCGGCGTTGCCGGCTTCACGCACCAGCCACAGGGCAATGAAGGTGCCCAGGGTGACGAAGCCCATGTGCGCGATCGACGAATAGGCGATCAGCTTCTTCATGTCGTCCTGCACCAGGGCGACCAGGCCAACGTAGATCACTGCGATCAACGACAGCGCGATCACCAGCCAGGCCCATTCCTGCGAAGCGTCCGGGACGATCGGCAGGTTGAAGCGCAGGAAGCCATAGCCACCGATCTTCAGGGCGATGGCGGCCAGGATCACCGAACCGGCGGTCGGCGCTTCCACGTGGGCGTCCGGCAGCCAGGTATGGACCGGGAACATCGGCACCTTGACCGCGAAGGCGATCAGGAACGCGAAGAAGATCCAGGTCTGTTCCTTGGCCGACAGCGGCAGTGCATACAGGTCGGCCAGCTGGAAGCTGCCGCCCTTCATGTACAGGTAGATCAACGCCACCAGCATCAGCACCGAGCCGAGGAAGGTGTACAGGAAGAACTTCAGCGCAGCGTAGATGCGGCGCGGGCCGCCCCAGACACCGATGATCAGGAACATCGGGATCAGCATGGCTTCGAAGAACACGTAGAACAGCATCGCGTCCGTCGCCGCGAAGATACCGACCGTGACGCCTTCCAGGATCAGGAAGGCCGCCACGTACTGGTTCACGCGCTTGTCGATGGCGCTCCAGGCGCCGATCAGGGCAAGCACGCTGACCAGGGTGGTCAGCAGGATCAGCGCCACGGCAATGCCGTCCACGCCCAGGTTGTAGCCGATCTTGTACGCCGGGATCCACGCATGGGTCTCGACGAACTGCAGACCGTCGATGCCCGCGTTGTAGCCGCTCAGCAGCGAGAGGCTCGCCACGAACGTCAGCACCGCTACGCCCAGCGACGCCCAGCGGGCGGTCTGCGCATCACGGATCGCGAGGATCAGGGCGCCACCGATGATCGGCAGCCAGATGAGGACACTGAGTAGAGGCCAGTTCGACACGTCTTCTTATTCCGTACAGGTCATCAACGCAGGTAATGCATCAGCACGCCCAGCAGGGCAATCAGGCCGATGATCATCGCGAAGGCGTAGTGATAGAGGAAACCGGATTGGGTACGACGCAGCACGCCGGCTGCGACGTCCACAACACGTGCCGAGAGATTGACCACGCCGTCGACGATGTTGCTGTCGATCCAGCGCGAGACTTTGCCCAGCTTGACGCTGCCACCGGCAAAGCCATCGATCCACAGCTTGTCGAAGCCGTACTTGTTTTCCAGCACCGACACCAGCGGAGCGAAGGCCTTGCGCGCCTTGCCCGACAGGTCCGGCTTCCACAGGTAGAACAGTACGGCCAGCAGGAAGCCCGCGACGGTCAGCATGAACGCCGGAGCCATCATGCCGTGCAGCGCGAAGGCGACCGGGCCGTGGAACTCCTCACCCAGGAAGCCGATGGTGTTCTTGGCCGGATCGTAGAAGTCGACGATGCCGGTGAAGAACGTATGCGCCTGGCCCTTGATGGCATCGTGGGCATGGTGGCCGGCCCAGTCGGTGCCGTACAGCATCGGACCGATGCTGAAGAAACCGATGGCGATCGACGGGATGGCCAGCAGGATCAGCGGCAGGGTCACCACCCACGGGGTTTCGTGCGGCTCATGCGGACCGTGGCCATGGCCGTGGTCATCGTGATGCGCATCGCCGTGGTGGGCGTCGGCGGCGTGGTGATCGTCATGGCCGTGACCATGATCGTCATGATGCACGTCGCGGAAACGCTCCTTGCCGTGGAAGGTCAGGAACAGCAGGCGGAAGCTGTAGAAGCTGGTGACGATCACGCCACCCAGCACTGCCCAGTAGCCGTAGGTGGCCACCCAGTTGTTGGACAGGTGCGCGTGCAGCTCGGCGGCCTCGATGATGGTGTCCTTCGAGTAGAAGCCGGAGAAGAACGGCGTACCCACCAGTGCCAGCGTACCGATCCACATGGTGATGAAGGTGATCGGCATGTACTTGCGCAGGCCACCCATCTTGCGCATGTCCTGCTCGTGGTGCATGGCAATGATGACCGAGCCGGCACCCAGGAACAGCAGCGCCTTGAAGAAGGCGTGGGTCATCAGGTGGAACACGGCTGCCGAGTAGGCCGACACGCCCAGTGCAACCGTCATGTAGCCCAGCTGCGACAGCGTGGAGTACGCGACGACGCGCTTGATGTCGTTCTGCACGATGCCGATCAGGCCAGTGAAGAAGGCGGTGGTGGCACCGATGAACAGCACGAAATTCAGCGCGGTCTGCGACAGCTCGAACAGCGGCGACATGCGGGTGACCATGAAGATGCCGGCGGTCACCATCGTCGCGGCGTGGATCAGTGCCGAGATCGGGGTCGGGCCTTCCATCGAGTCGGGCAGCCACACGTGCAGCGGGACCTGGGCCGACTTGCCCATGGCACCGATGAACAGGCAGATACAGATGACGGTGGCGATCGACCAGATCACCGGCTCGTTCAGCAGCTGCATGCCCAGGAGGGTGCCGTCCCAGATCTGCAGCTGGGCGCGCGGGTCGGCCAGCATGCCGGCCTGCGAGAACACCTGCGAGTAGTCCAGGGTGCCGAACACCCACAGCACGCCGGCGATGCCGAGCAGGAAGCCGAAGTCACCGACGCGGTTGACCAGGAACGCCTTCATGTTGGCGAAGATCGCGGTCGGGCGCTTGAACCAGAAGCCGATCAGCAGGTACGACACCAGGCCCACCGCTTCCCAGCCAAAGAACAGCTGCAGGAAGTTGTTGCTCATCACCAGGGTGAGCATCGAGAACGTGAACAGCGAGATGTAGCTGAAGAACCGCTGGTAGCCCGGATCGTCCTGCATGTAGCCGATCGTGTAGATGTGGACCAGCAGCGACACGAAGGTCACCACCACCATCATCATCGCGGTCAGCTTGTCGACCATGAAGCCGACGTGGGCCGAGTACTGGCCGACTTCGAAGAACGTGTAGATGTTCTGGTTGAACGGCTGCGCGCCGCCCCACATCAACTGGTAGAACGTGTACATCGACAGGCCGCAGGCCACCGCGACGCCGAGGATGGTGATGGTCTGCGCGCCGAAGCGCTTGACCTGGCGACCGAACAGGCCGGCGATGATGCTGCCGAACAGCGGTGCGAGCACCACTGCGATCAACAGACTCTTGGAGAGAGTGATTTCCATCTGTGGATCAGCCCTTCAACGAATCGACTTCGCCGACATTGATCGTGCGGCGGGTACGGAACAGGGTCACCAGGATCGCCAGGCCGATGGCGGCTTCCGCGGCGGCGACGGTCAGGATGAAGAACACGAACAGCTGGCCGGACGGATCGCCCAGCTGGCGCGAGAAGCCGACGAAGTTGATGTTCACCGACAGCAGCATCAGTTCGATCGACATCAGCAGGACGATGACGTTCTTCCGGTTGAGGAAGATGCCGGCCAGGCTGATGGCGAACAGCACCGCGCCAAGCGCAAGGATGTGGCCAAGGGTAATCACGGCTGGGTCTCCTCGCCGGTGGCCGGCTTGCTGTTGCTGTGCACGACCGGTGCTTCGGCACCCATCTTGACCATGCGCAGGCGCTGGCCGGCCTTGACCATGGTCTGCTCGCCCGGGTTCTGGCTCTTGACGCCGGTACGGCGGCGCAGGGTCAACATCACGGCGGCAACCACGGCCACGGTCAGGATGACGGCGGCGAACTCGAACGGCAGCAGGTACTCGGTGAACAGCGTGCGTGCCAGCCAGGTGATGTTGGAACTGTCGGCGGCGACCGCAGCGGCGTTGTCGGCCGGGAACGGCGTGACCGAGCGTGCCTTGACGCCGATCAGGATCAGCATCTGCGCCAGCATCGCCACCGCCACAATGAGGCCGACCGGCAGGTAGCGCACCCAGCCCTCACGCAGCTTGGTGGGGTCGATGTCCAGCATCATCACCACGAACAGGAACAGCACCATCACCGCGCCAACGTAGACCAGCACCAGCGCCACGCCGAGGAACTCGGCGCCCACCAGCAGCCACACGCAGGCAATGGAGAAGAAGGTCAGCACCAGGCAGAGCACGGCGTGAACCGGGTTGCGCACGCTGATCACCGCACCGGCCGAAACCGTTGCCGCGATGGCGAACACCCAGAAAGCGATATTTACCCAATCCATCTCTCGACCTCAGCGGTAAGCGGCATCGGCGGCACGACGCTCGGCGATCTCGGACTCGAGACGGTCGCCAAGGGCCAGCAGCTGCGGCTTGGTAACGATGTTTTCCCCACGGTTCTCGAAGTGGTACTCGAGGATGTGGGTTTCGACGATCGAGTCCACCGGGCAGCTTTCTTCGCAGAAGCCGCAGAAGATGCACTTGAACAGGTCGATGTCGTAGCGGGTGGTGCGGCGGGTGCCGTCCTCGCGCTTGGCCGAGTCGATGGTGATGGCCAGCGCCGGGCACACCGCTTCACACAGCTTGCAGGCAATGCAGCGCTCTTCGCCGTTGGGATAACGGCGCAGGGCGTGCAGGCCGCGGAAGCGCGGCGACTGCGGGAACTTCTCCATCGGGTACATCATCGTGTACTTCGGCTTGAAGCTGTACTTCAGCGTCAGCCAGAGGCCGGCCAGCAGTTCGAGCAGCAGCAGGCTCTTGAAGTAATGGGTAATCCTGTTCATCACTTAGACGCCCTTTTGAATCACGCCGAAGAACACCATGACGGCGGTAACCGCGATCCACAGAATGGCCAGCGGGATGAAGACCTTCCAGCCCAGGCGCATGATCTGGTCATAGCGGAAGCGCGGGAAGCTGGCACGGAACCAGATGTAGGCACTGGCGAAGAAGAACACCTTGACGAACAACCACGGTGCACCGCCCTTCCAGATCCAGTCGACCAGCGGCGAGACATTGCCGAAATCGACCCAGCCCTGGACCGGGCTCAGCCAGCCGCCGAGGAAGAAGATCGAGATCAGGAAGCTGATCAGGATCATGTTCGCGTATTCGGCCAGGAAGAACAGGGCGAACGCACCGCCGGAGTACTCGACCATGTGGCCGGCAACGATTTCCGATTCGCCTTCCACCACGTCGAACGGCGCGCGGTTGGTTTCAGCCACGCCCGACACCCAGTAGATGACGAACAGCGGGAACAGCGGCAGCAGGAACCAGTCGAAGAAGCCGGAACTGCCGGCCTGCGCAGCGACGATGTTGCTCAGGTTCAGGCTGCCGGCGGCGATCATCACACCGACCAGGGCGAAGCCCATGGCGATTTCGTAGCTGATCATCTGCGCCGAGGCGCGCATGGCACCCAGGAACGCGTACTTCGAGTTCGATGCCCAACCGGCCAGGATGATGCCGTAGATGCCCAGCGAGGTCATCGCCAGCAGGTACAGCAGGCCGGCGTTGGCATTGGACAGCACGATCTGCGAATCGAAGGGCACCACCGACCAGGCCGCGAAGGCCGGGGCCAGGGTGATCAGCGGGGCCAGAAGATAGATCGCCTTGTTGGCGCTGCTCGGCTGGACCACTTCCTTGAACAGCAGCTTGAAGACGTCGGCGAAGGCCTGGAAGATGCCCATGCCCACGTACATCGGGCCGTGGCGGACGTGCATCCAGCCGATCAGCTTGCGTTCCCAGACCACGTAGAAGGCCACCGAGATGATCACCGGCACGGCGATCACCAGGATCTTCAGGATGATCCAGATCAGCGCGCCGATGTCACCGAGGCCCAGCAGCCACTGGTGCAGCGGGTCGACCGCGTTCAACAGCAATTCGTTCATGCAGCCACCACCGATACGCGAGCGGCACCCAGCGGCGCGGTCGCGCCGTGGCCCGATTCAATCCAGACCGAACCCGCAGCGACGCGGGCGTCGACCACCACCGGCAGGGTGGCCTTGCCGGCGTCGGTGCCGACCTTGGCCATCTGCCCTTCCTGCAGCTGCAGGCGAGCGGCATCTTCTGCGTTCAGCACGATGCGCGGGGCGTTGTTGAGCGGATGCGACTGCAGTGCCGGCGCGCGACGGACCACCGCATCGGTGCGGTAGATCGCGGCGGTCGAAGCCACTTCCAGGCCTTCACCGGCAACTGCCGGCTGCGCCGAAGCAGCGACGGTGACCGACACCGGGGCCAGGCTGGCACGCAGGCCGGCCAGGTCGGTGAAGTCGAAACCGGCCAGGGCCATGTCGCCGCCCAGTGCGCGCAGCACGCGCCAGCCTTCGCGGGCCTCGCCCGGCAGCTTGCCGCCGGCACGGGCCGACTGCTCGCGACCATCGAGGTTGGTCAGGGTGGCATCGATTTCCGGCAGCGCACCGATCGGCAGGATCACGTCGGCAACGTCGCGGGTCGAGGCGCAGGCGAACTGGCTGAAGGCCACCACCTGCGCACCGGCCAGCGCCTTGCGGGCGGCCGGGGCGTCGGCGAAGTCCAGGCCCGGCTCAAGGCCGTACACCACGTAGGCCTGGCGCGGCTGCGCCAGCATCGCGGCGACGTCCTTGCCAGCCGGCAGCACGCCGGCGCGGGTCAGGCCAACGGCGTTGGCGCCCTGCGGGATGCGGCACAGCTTGGCACCGGTAGCGGCAGCGAAGTCACGCGCGGCAGCGCGGATCGCGGCAGCCTGCGGGTGGTTCTCGGCGATGCCACCAACGATCAGCACGGTGTTGTTGCCGCCCTGCACTGCCGAACGCAGCTCGGCGTTGGCCAGCGCGTCGACGAACTTCGACGGGGCAACGATCTGCTTGCCGGCGACACTGAAGGCGAAGTCGAAGTCCACCGGATTGACGACGTGGATCTTCGCGCCCTTGGTGGTCTGCGCCTTGCGCAGGCGAGCGTGCAGCAGCGGCAGTTCGTGGCGGATGTTGCTGCCCAGGACCACGATGCGGTCGGCGCCCTCGATCTCGGCCAGCGGCAGGCCGAACACTTCGGCGGTTGCGGCGTCGGAGAAATCGCGGTTGTTGATGCGGTGGTCGATGTTGCCCGAGCCCAGGCCCTTGGCCAGGCGGGCCAGCAGTGCGCCTTCCTCGTTCGAGGTCGACGGGTGCACCAGCAAGCCCAGGTTGTCGCCCTGGTTGGCCTTGAGGATTTCGGCGGCCGCGGCCAGGCCTTCGGCCCAGCTCACTTCCCTCCACTCGCCGTTGACCTTGCGCAGCGGCTTGACCGCACGGTCTTCGCTGTACAGGCCCTGGTGCGAGTAGCGGTCACGGTCGGACAGCCAGCACTCGTTCACGGCTTCGTTGTCGCGCGGCACGGTGCGCAGCACTTCGCCGCGACGCACGTGCAGGAACAGGTTCGAACCCATCGCGTCGTGATAGCCCAGCGACTCGCGCGCGGTCAGTTCCCACGGGCGGGCGCGGAACTGGAACACCTTGTTGGTCAGCGCGCCGACCGGGCAGACGTCGACGACGTTGCCGGACAGCTCGGTGGTCAGCGGCTTGCCGTCGAAGGTACCGATCTGCAGGTTCTCACCGCGGTACATGCCACCCAGTTCGTAGGTACCGGCAACGTCGGCGGTGAAGCGGACGCAGCGGGTGCACTGGATGCAGCGGGTCATCTCGGTGGCAACCAGCGGACCCATGTCCTCGTCAGGCACCACGCGCTTGCGCTCGTTGAAGCGGCTGACCGAACGGCCATAGCCCAGCGACACGTCCTGCAGCTCGCACTCGCCGCCCTGATCACAGATCGGGCAGTCCAGCGGGTGGTTGATGAGCAGGAACTCCATCACCGAGCGCTGGAACTTCAGCGCCTTTTCGCTGCGGGTGGCGACCTTCATGCCGTCCATCACCGGGGTGGCACAGGCCGGCGCCGGCTTCGGCGACTTCTCCACGTCCACCAGGCACATGCGGCAGTTGGCGGCGATCGGCAGCTTCTCGTGATAGCAGAAGCGCGGAATCGGAATGCCGGCCTTGTCGGCCGCCTGGATGATCATCGAGCCCTTGGGCACGACCAGCGACTTGCCATCGATCTCGATGGTGACGTGATCGGGTGGGACGCTCGGATTTACGGGTTGCGCGCTCATGCAGCGGCTGCCTCCACCTTCTTGCCGTCAACCATCGAATGACCGTTGACGATGTAGTACTCGAACTCGTCCCAGAACTGGCGCAGGAAGCCCTGGATGGGCCATGCAGCCGCTTCGCCGAACGCACAGATGGTGTGGCCTTCGATCTGCCCGGCCACTGCCTTCAGCTGGTGCAGGTCTTCCATCGTGGCCTTGCCGGCGACGATGCGCTCCAGCACGCGGTGCATCCAGCCGGTGCCTTCACGGCACGGGGTGCACTGGCCGCAGGATTCCTTGTGGAAGAACTGGCTGATGCGGCAGGCGAACTTGACGCAGCAGACGCTGTCGTCGAGCACGACGATCGCACCCGAGCCCAGGCCGGAGCCCAGCGCACGGATGGTGTCGTAGTCCATCGGCAGGCCCTTCAGCTCGGCCGCGGTCAGCACCGGCATCGACACGCCGCCCGGGATCGCGCCCTTGAGCTTGCGGCCCGGACGCAGGCCACCGGCCATTTCCAGCAGGTCGTCGAAGGTGGTGCCCAGCGGCACTTCGAAGTTGCCGCCGTTCTGCACGCAGCCGGACACCGAGAAGCACTTCGGGCCACCGTTGGCGGTCAGGCTCAGGCCCTTGAACCACTCCGGGCCGTTGCGGATGATCGCCGGCACCGAACCGTAGGTTTCGGTGTTGTTGATCGTCGACGGCTTGCCGTACAGGCCGAAGTTGGCCGGGAACGGCGGCTTGTAGCGCGGCTGGCCCTTCTTGCCTTCCAGCGATTCCATCAGCGCGGTTTCTTCGCCGCAGATGTACGCGCCGGCGCCCAGCGCGCCGTAGATGTCGATGTCCACGCCGCTGCCGAGGATGTTCTTGCCCAGCCAGCCGTTCGCATAGGCGTCGGCCAGGGCCTGCTCGAAGTGCTCGAACGGCTCGTGGTGGAATTCACCGCGCAGGTAGTTGTAGCCCACGGTCGAACCGGTGGCGTAGCAGGCGATCGCCATGCCTTCCACGACCGAATGCGGGTTGTAGCGCAGGATGTCGCGATCCTTGCAGGTGCCCGGCTCGGATTCGTCCGAGTTGCAGAGGATGTACTTCTGCATGTTGCCCTTGGGCATGAACGACCACTTCAGGCCGGTCGGGAAGCCGGCGCCACCGCGGCCGCGCAGGCCCGAGGCCTTGACCATCTCGATGACCTGCTCCGGCGTGATCTTCTCTTCGAGGATCTTGCGCAGGGCAGCGTAGCCACCGGTCTTCAGGTAGCTTTCGTACGACCACGGGGTGTCGTAATGCAGGGTGGTATAGACCACCTGGTGCGGCAGCGGCGCGGGGCCGACCGGACCCTTGGATTCGTGGTGATGTGCCATGCCCTTACTCCAGCCCGTCCAGCAGCTCGTCGACCTTTTCCAGGGTCAGACGCTCATGGTAGTGACCGTTGATGACCATCATCGGCGCGCCACCGCAGCCGGCCAGGCACTCTTCCTCGCGCTTGAGGTAGACGCGGCCGTCAGGGGTCGATTCACCGTGCTTGATGCCCAGCTTCTTCTCGCAATGGCGCACGATGTCCTCGGCGCCATTGAGCCAGCAGCTGATGTTGGTGCAGATGGCCACGTTGTTGCGGCCCACCTTCTCGGTCTCGAACATCGAGTAGAAGCTGGCGACCTCGTAGGCCCACACCGGTGGCAGGTCCAGGTACTTGGCCACGCCGGCGATCAGTTCGTCGGTCAGCCAGCCCTGGTTCTGCTCCTGGGCCGCATGCAGGCCCTGCAGCACGGCAGAGCGCTTGCGGTCCGGCGGGAACTTGGACAGCCAGTGATCGATGTGAGCGCGGGTCTTGTCGCTCAGCACCACCATCGGGTCGACGTCGCGCGCCGCCTCGAAATTACCTGTCGCCTTCATCGGCCGACCTCAGCGAAATGCATAACGTGAAATTCCAGAAACTGCGGCGCCGGCTTGCGCCGGCTGCCTGCAGCGGGCGTTGGCGTGGCGGACGGCATTACCGGTCAACCTCGCCGAACACCAGGTCGTAGGTGCCGATCATCGCCACCACGTCAGCCAGCATGTGGCCGCGCACGACCGAATCGATCGAGGACAGGTGGGCGAAGCCCGGCGCACGCAGGTGCACGCGGAACGGCTTGTTGGCGCCATCGGAGACCAGGTAGCAGCCGAATTCGCCCTTCGGGGCTTCCACCGCCGAGTAGGTCTCGCCGGCCGGCACGCAGTAGCCTTCGCTGAACAGCTTGAAGTGGTGGATCAGCGCTTCCATGTCGTCCTTCATGTCCTCGCGCCTGGGCGGAGCGACCTTGAAGTTCTTCACCATCACCGGGCCCGGGTTGGCCTTCAGCCACGCCACGCACTGCTTGATGATGCGGTTGGATTCGCGCATTTCGGCAACGCGGACCAGATAGCGGTCGTAGCAGTCGCCTTCCTTGCCCAGCGGGATGTCGAAATCGACGGCATCGTACTTGGCGTACGGACGCTTCTTGCGCAGGTCCCAGGCAATGCCCGAACCGCGCAGCATCACGCCGGTCATGCCCCACTGGTGGGCCAGTTCGGGAGTGACCACGCCGATGCCGACGGTACGCTGCTTCCAGATGCGGTTGTCGGTCAGCAGGGTTTCGTATTCGTCGATGCGCTTGGGGAACTCGACGGTGAAGTTCTCCAGGAAGTCCAGCAGCGAACCCTCGCGCGAAGCATTGAGCTGCTTCAGCGCCTTGCCCTTGTGCCAGCGCGATTCCTTGTACTTCGGCATGTGGTCCGGCAGGTCGCGGTAGACACCGCCCGGACGGTAGTACGCCGCGTGCATGCGCGCGCCGGAAACCGCTTCGTAGCAGTCCATCAGCTCTTCGCGTTCGCGGAAGGCGTACAGCATCACCGCCATCGCGCCCAGGTCGAGCGCGTTGGAGCCCAGCCACATCAGGTGGTTGAGGATGCGGGTGATTTCATCGTACATGGTGCGGATGTACTGGGCACGCTCCGGCGCCTCGATGCCCATCAGGGTCTCGATCGCGCGTACGTAGGCGTGCTCGTTGCACATCATCGACACGTAGTCCAGTCGATCCATGTAGCCGATCGACTGGTTGAACGGCTTGGACTCGGCCAGCTTTTCGGTACCACGGTGCAGCAGACCCACGTGCGGGTCGGCGCGCATGATGGTTTCACCGTCCATTTCCAGGATCAGGCGCAGCACACCGTGAGCGGCCGGATGCTGCGGGCCGAAGTTCATGGTGTAGTTGCGGATTTCCTGCCGGCTCTCGGCGGCGTTGCTGGCGAATGCTTCGCCGGCCTGGTGTACGTGGCTCACTTCACTGCCTCCTGCGCGCGCTCACCTTCTGCGGTCTGCAGACGGGCGTCGTCGCGGATCACGCGCGGCACGCCGACACGCGGCTCCACCGAGGTGACCGGTTCGTAGATCACGCGCTTCTTCTCTTCGTCGTAGCGGACTTCGACATTGCCGATCAGCGGGAAGTCCTTGCGGAACGGATGGCCGACGAAACCGTAGTCGGTCAGGATCCGGCGCAGGTCCGGGTGGCCTTCGAAGATCACGCCGTACAGGTCGAACGCCTCGCGCTCGAACCAGTTCAGGCCCGGCCAGATACTGGTCAGCGAGGACACCACCGGCAGCGCTTCGTCAGGAGCGAAGCAGCGCAGGTGCATCATCAGGTTGTGCTGGTAGGAACGCAGCTGCGCGACCACGGCGAAGCGCTGGGTCGGCATGTGCTGCGGGCGGGCACCGTCGGCACCGTTTTCCTCGGTGGGGAACTCGCCCCACGCGAAGCGGCCCTGGGCCTTGCCTTCGACGCCTCGGCTGAAGCCCTGCGAGGACACATCGGCGGTGTCCCATTCGTCGGAGCCATAACCGAGGTAGTCGACGCCGCACAGATCCACGGCCTGCTCGAAACCAAACTCGTCACGCAGCGCCAGGGCGGTGGCGTGCCACTCGGCGGCAGGCACTTCCAGCGTCACTTCGCCGCGGGGTTCGACCACGATGACCTTCGCACCAGCGAAACGTGCGGAGAGTCGGTCGATGAAGGATGCTTGCTCTGCCATGGGGGCTTGGCGCGCTCTAGTCAGGTGAAGGGGTCAGCGGGCGATGGTCTGTGTACGCCAGATCTTCTTCTGCAGCTGCAGGATCCCGTACACCAGCGCCTCGGCGGTCGGCGGGCAGCCCGGGACGTAGACGTCCACCGGCACCACGCGATCACAGCCGCGCACCACAGAATAGGAGTAGTGGTAGTAGCCGCCACCGTTGGCGCAGCTACCCATCGAGATGACCCACTTCGGGTCCGGCATCTGGTCGTAGACCTTGCGCAGCGCCGGGGCCATCTTGTTGACCAGGGTACCGGCCACGATCATCACGTCGGACTGACGCGGCGACGGGCGGAACACCACGCCGTAGCGATCCAGGTCCAGGCGCGCGGCGCCGGCGTGCATCATCTCGACGGCGCAGCAGGCCAGGCCGAAGGTCATCGGCCACATCGAGCCGGTGCGCGCCCAGTTCAGCAGTGCGTCGACGCTGGTGGTGACGAAGCCCTTTTCCAGCAGCGGGTTGTCGCCTTCCGGCCGCAGGATGTCATCAACCCGGCCTTCCGGCGACGGATTGTTCATGAGGCCATCGAGAGTCTGAATCACTCCCATTCCAGCGCTCCCTTCTTCCAGACGTAAATGAAACCGAGGAACAGCATGCCGACGAACAGGCCCATGGTGACCAGCGAACGGGCGCCCAGTTCCATGAAGACCTGGGTCCACGGCACGATGAAGATGATTTCCAGGTCGAAGACGATGAACTGGATCGCGATCAGGTAGTAGCGCACGTCGAACTTCATGCGCGCGTCTTCGAAGGCTTCGAAGCCGCACTCATACGGCGACAGCTTTTCCAGATCGGGGCGGCGGGGACCGAGGAATCGACCAACCAGCATCAGCGTAACGCCGATACCGGTGGCAACGATCAGAAACAGCAGAGACGGCAAATATTCGGCCAGCACAGCGATTCTCTCTTGCCTCTGCCGCTGCGCCTGCAGGCGCTTTGGCATGGGGGAGTGGACGGGAACCTGCCTGGCGCCTTGCGCGCCAGACGAACCCGCTTTACTTACAAATGGTGCCCAAGAGGGGACTCGAACCCCTACGACTTGCGTCGCTACCACCTCAAGGTAGTGCGTCTACCAATTCCGCCACCTGGGCAAACGATCACATCAGACTATCTTTCCGATGCGCCGCGTATTGTAACCGGCTTCAGTCTTTCTGGGAGCCTTCCGAAGGCTTTTCTTCACCAGAAACCGAAGATTCCGCCTGAGCCGGCACATTGGCGGCCGGAACCGGGGCTGCCGGGACCGCATCGGCCTTCGGGACGGCCGGCAGCTCGCCCGCCGGCGCCGCCGGAGCGGTCGCTGCCGGGGCGGACATCAGACCCAGATCCTGGTCGGCCGCCGGACGGGTGCCGTGACCGGCATACCAGGCCATGAAGAGGCTGATGCCAAAGAACACGACAGCCAGCCACTTGGTCGACTTGGACAGGAAGTTCGAGGCGCCACGCGCACCGAACACCGTGCCCGAGGCACCGGCACCAAAGCCCGAACCTGCCGCCGCACCCGAGCCACGCTGCATCAGGATCAGCGCGATCATGGCCACAGCGACCAGCACGTAGACGACATTGAGGATCAACATCAGCATTGGAAACCGCCCTCGGACAATACTTCTAGGATTAGTTCGCGGCCGCCGCCCGTGCGATGGCCAGGAAGTCCGCGGCCACCAGGGAGGCGCCGCCGACCAGCCCACCATCGACATCCGGCTGCGCGAACAGTTCCCCGGCATTGTCGGGCTTCACGCTACCGCCGTAAACAATGGGCAGTGAATCGGCGATTCTAGCATCGATACGCGCGACTTCGCCACGGATGAACGCGTGCACCTGCTGCGCCTGCTCCTTGCTGGCGGTACGGCCGGTGCCGATGGCCCAGACCGGCTCGTAGGCGACCACGGCGCTGGCGAAACCGGCCGCACCGGCCAGTTCCAGTACCGGCGCCAGCTGGCTGGCGATGACCGTTTCGGTCTGCCCGGCCTCCCGCTGTTCCAGGGTCTCGCCCACGCACAGCACCGGGACCAGGCCAGCATGCTGGGCGGCGGCGAACTTGCGCGCGACCAGCTCGCTGCTTTCATGGTGGTACTGGCGGCGTTCGGAGTGGCCGACCAGGCCATAGCGGGCCCCGACCTCGACCAGCATGGCTGCGCAGACCTCGCCGGTGTAGGCGCCCTTCTCGTTGCTGCTGACGTCCTGTGCACCAAAGGCCAGGCCGGTCGCGCCGAAGTCCTCGACCAGCTCGCCCAGGTACGGCAGCGGCGGCAGGATCACCACGTCCACGCCCTCCAGCGGCAGCCCGGCGGCCACCTGCTCCAGCAGTTCATTGGCGAATTGACGGCTGCCGTGCAGCTTCCAGTTTCCGGCGACGATCTTGCGGCGCATGAGCGGGTGGCTCCTGTGTGAAGTCAGCCGGTCATGATACCCGCTACGGCAAAAATCCGTTTCTGTGTAAGCGGTTACATGGGTTTTCAGCCAACGGCGCAGCCCCTCGTGGCGGGGGTCGGGTTGGTCGCGGAGAGCCCGGCTGGATCTGGGGCTTGGCCGCGGCATGGTTGCCGCGAACACCCCCGTCATCCCCGCCCGCCCGGCCTCTGACACATTCCGACGGTTCCGCCCGCCACGGAAAGAAAAAAGAAGAGCAAGAGCAAAAGCGGCATTCCGGGTGCCCTGCCCCACTTCGATCTGACAGATCTCATCCACGCATGGCGTGGATCTACCGCGTCGACCACGGTCGACACCTACCCACCGCCACCGGGAAACCGTCGAAGGCGGGGCGGTGTGGGTTGGCAGGACCGTTGGCGCCATGGATGGCGCCATCGAGCCCCCAAGGACGGGTTCACGGCGTGTCCTGCCAACCCACGCCGCGCCGCCCAACACGCAGAAACCCAGAGCCGATTTGGCTTTGGGCCTTGGCTTTGGCCTCTACGGGTGCAGGGCGAAGCCCTGCAAAGAAAAAGGCCGCCTTTCGGCGGCCTCACTTTTCTTTACTTCAGCTTGATCTCGCGCAGGCGCTCCTCGAGGAAGCCGTGGGCGGTGATCGGCTCCGGGTACCGGCTCGGGTTCTCCGGGGTGATGCACGAGGGCAGCACGTCGATCAGGAAGTCCGGGTTCGGGTGCAGGAAGAACGGCACCGAGTAGCGCGGCTGGCGCGCCAGCTCGCCCGGAGGATTGACCACGCGGTGGATGGTCGACGGATACACATGGTTGGTCAGGCGCTGCAGCATGTCGCCGATGTTGACCACGATGGTGTCCGCGTCCGAGGTGAACGGCACCCACTCGCCGTCGTGCGACTGCACTTCCAGGCCCGCGGCACTGGCACCCACCAGCAAGGTGATGAAGTTGATGTCGCCATGAGCACCGGCACGAACGTTCGGGATGTCGTCGGTGGTGATCGGCGGGTAGTGGATCGGGCGCAGGATCGAATTGCCGAAGTTGGTCTTGTCGGCGAAGAAATTCTCCGGCAGGCCGATGTGCAGGGCGAGCGCCGACAGCACGCGCGACCCCAGGTTGTCCAGCGCCTGGTACAGGCCGTACCCCCGCTCGCGGAAGCCCTCTACTTCGGTCGGCCACAGGTTCGGCGCCATCACGTCACGGTACTTGGAGTCGTCGGCGATCTCGCGGCCGATGTGCCAGAACTCCTTCAGGTCGAAGTGCTTGGAGCCCTTGGCGGTCTCCACGCCGAAGGGGGTATAGCCGCGGGCCCCGCCGCTGCCAGGCACGTGGTACTTACGCTTGACCTCTTCCGGCAGGGCGAAGAAGGCCTTGAAGGCATCGTAGGCCGCGTCGATGTCGGCCTGCGGGATGCCGTGGTTGCGGATGCCCGCGAATCCCCATTGGCGATAGGCCGCGCCCAGCTCGGCCACGAAGGCCTCGCGGTCGCTGTCGAAACGGGTGATGTCGAGGGTGGGGATCTGGCTCACAGCGGTTCCTGGCTTGTCATTGGGTCTGGGGGGCCAGCGCATTCATGGCCCGCCTGAACATTGTGACAGATCGCCCGGGGGACGCCACTCGATACGAAGAAACAAACCGATACAATGCGCGACCCGCGCGCGGATTAACGCTTCCGTCACGTGGGGCCCGACCTTTTCCCCGCTCCCTGAATCCGCTTCGCCATGTCTGCAGCCGCCCCTGCCGCACTCGCCCTTGAAGGCTTCACCCGGCGTTGGCGCCGGCTGGCCTGGTGGTCGCTGTTCGTCGCCGGCAATGCGGTCCTGGCTGCGGCGATCGCACTGGGCAACGTGCCGCTGCGGGACAATCCAGGCGGCAGCGCGGGCCTGGCCTACCTCGCGATCGCCCTGCCCGGCCACCTGCTCGCGTTCGGCGCGCTGGCCGGCCTGCTGCCGTTGCTGCTGGGGCTGTGGCCACGCACTGCCCGTACGCTGAGCATCAGCGCCGTTCTCCTGCAGGGCCTGTGGCTGTGCCTGCTGCTGGTCGACGCCAAGGTGTTCACCCTGTACCGCTTCCACCTCAACGCCATGGTCGTGAACATGGTGTTCGGCGGCGCCCTGCAGGACCAGGTCGCCCTGTCCTGGAAGACCTGGCTGCAGGTCGCGCTGCTGGTCGCCGCGGTCTTCGCCGCCGAAGGCCTGCTGGCCTGGGCGTGCTGGAAGCTGCTGCCGGCAGTGCCGCGCCGGCGACGGGTGCTGCAGGCGTGGGCAGCGGTCGCGCTTCTGATGGCCGGCGGCCAGGTGGCCACCGCCTACTACGACGCCCGCGGCGACCGCGATGTGATCGCGCAGTGGAACTACCTGCCGTGGGCGCAACCGATCACCGCCAAGAGCTTCATGCGGCGCCTGGGCGTGGTCAGCCAGCAGCAGGCCGGCCTGCCCGACCCGCGCCATGCGCAGCTGCAGTACCCACTGCACCCGCTGCGGTGCCAGAACCCGCATCGTCCCAATGTGCTGATGGTGGTGCTGGAATCGCTGCGCCAGGACGTGCTGACACCGCAGCTGATGCCCAACACGTCGGCGCTGGCGCAGGACGCGCGCGTGTTCGACCAGCACTTCAGCACCGGCAATGCCACCCGCTACGGCCTGTTCGGGCTGCTGTACGGCCTGCCCGGTGGTTACTGGCCAAGCATGCTCGACGAGCAGCGCGGCTCGCAGCTGTTCCAGGTGCTGGGCCAGCAGGGCTACGACCTGCACCTGTACGGCAGTGCGCCGTTGTACAGCCCGGAATTCGATCGCACGGCATTCGCCGATGTGCGCGACCAGCTGCACCAGGGGCCATCGGCACTGAAGTCCGACGGCCGCGACCGCGCGATCATCAGTGCACTGCAGCAGGACATCCGCGCCAGCCAGGCGGCGCAGCGCCCGTGGTTTGGCTTCGTGTTCCTCGACTCCACCCACGCGCCGTACCACATGCCCGATGGTTACCCGCCCGTGGCGACGCCGATGGCTGCGGACATCGACTTCCTCAAATTCGGCCCGGAGCATGACCCGACGCCGGAACTCAACCGCTACCGCACCGCCGTGCACTACGCAGACAGCCTGATCGGCTCGCTGCTGGACGACCTGCGCGCACAGGGCCTGGCCGAGGACACCATCGTGCTGGTCACCGGCGACCATGCCGAAGAGTTCAACGACCTCAAGCTGAACTATTGGGGCCACAACGGCAACTTCTCCGACTACCAGCTGCAGGTCCCGTTCGTGCTGCATTGGCCAGGCAGGGCCGCTGGCCGCGACGCCCGCACCAGCTCGCACGAAGACTGGGTACCGACACTGATGCGCCATGCGCTGGGCTGCGAGAACGCGCTGAGCGATTACAGCACCGGCCAGGACCTGCTGGCCGAACCGCAGGGCCCGCGTGCCCTGGTGGTCGAAAGCTGGTCGCAGCGCGCGATACGCCATGGCGACGCGATCTACGTGTTCGACAAGTTCGGCAACGCCACAGCGCTGGACCGGCACTACCTCCCGCTGCCCCAGCAGGCCCCTGATGCGGCTGCCGTACGCACTGCATGGGAAGCGTTGACCCGCTTCCGCAATCGTTGACCTTCAAGGATCGATCCCGCATGAACCGTCCGCTGCGCATCCTGCACACCGAAGCCGCCAAGGGAATGGGCGGACAGGAGATCTACATCTTCCGCCACATGCAGGTGATGCGCGCGCGTGGCCATGAGGTGGCGCTGCTGTGCCAGCCCGAAGCGCGCCTGGCCAAGCTGGCACGCGACGACGGTTTCACCGTGTACACCCTGCGCATGGGGGGCCTGCTGCGCCTGCTGCGCGGCATCTGGTCGGTCTCGCGCCTGGTGCGTCGCGAGCGCTACGACGTGGTCAACACCACCAGCCGCCGTGACGCGCTGATCGCCGCCGCCGGTGCACGCCTGGGCGGCACACCGCTGGTAATACGCTCGCGCCACCTGATGAGCCCGGTCAACTCGCTGCTGACCTATACCGGCCTGCCGCACCGGGTGATGACCGTCAGCAGCTTCGTCAAGCAGCTGCTGACGGAGCGCGGCATTCCGGCCGAGCACATCGGTATCGTGCCGCCAATTGCAGTCCCGCCGCGCTGGAGCGAGATCCGCAAGGCCGATCCCTGGCAATGCCTGCAGGAGGTGCGCGCGGAGGTGCGCGCCGAGCTCGGTTTCGGCGAGCAGGACATCGTGGTCGGTTGCGTGGCGGTGCTGCGCGGACCCAAGGGCCATGCCGACCTCCTGCAGGCGATGGTGCCGCTGTGCAGGACGCATCCGAACCTGCACCTGGTGGTGATCGGCGATGGCCAGCCGGTCATGGATCGGCTGCAGGCGCTGCGCGACGAGCATGGGCTGCAGCAACAGGTCCACCTGCTCGGCTATCGTGACGGCGCGTGCCGGCTGATGGCCGGCTTCGACATCTTCGCGCTGGCTTCGCACAAGGAAGCGGCCGGTACCGTGTTGCTGGAGGCTGCCTATGTCGGGGTACCGATCGTGGCCACGCGCGTAGGTGGCGTGCCGGAGATGGTGGTCGAGGGCAGCAATGCGATCCTCACCCGATTGGGCGACAATGCAGCCCTGACAGGCGCACTGCGCCTGCTGGTGGAAGATCCGGAACGGCGGCGGCAGATGGGCCGCGCCGGGTGGGACTGGATGCACAGCGCGCACCGGTTCACCCCCGATGGCCACGGTGAGACCACCGAACACTACTACCGCCAGTGGCTGAAGGAGCTGGGACATGGCTGATGCCCGAACCGTACCGGTGCTCATGCACCACCACGTCAGTCCGTCGCCGGGCATGATCACCGTGTCACCGGAAAATTTCGAAAGCCAGATCGCCTGGTTGGCCGGCAACGGCTGGACTTCGCTGACACTGGACCAGTACGCCGGCTTCCTGGCCGGCAAGCCGGTGCCGCGCAAGTCGATCGTGATCACCTTCGACGATGGCTACCTGGACAACTGGGTGTATGCGCACCCGATCCTGCAGAAGTACGGCATGCACGCAGTGGTGTTCGTGGTCACCGGCTGGATGGGTGAAGGCCCGGAGCGGCCCCACGCGGGGCTTGCCGGGGCAGTGCTGCCTGCCACGCCGGACCACCGCGGTTGCGAAGCGGCGATCTACGAGCAGAACCGCAGCGACGACGTGATGATGCGCTGGAGCGAAGCGCGCGCGGCCATCGCCGCCGGCACCTTCGAAGTGCATTGCCACACCCATACCCACACCCGCTGGCTGCGCCGCGACGACCTGGACCGCGCACAGCGCCGTGCGGGCCTGAGCCACGACCTGGCAGTCTCGCGCGAAGTCCTGCGGGACAAGCTCGGCGAGGTGTCCGATACGCTGTGCTGGCCTTACGGCGATTTCGACCAGGACCACATCGAGGTGGCACGCGAGCACGGCTTTCGCTACCTGCACACCACCCACCCGTTCGGCCGTAACGTGGTCGGCGGCGATCCGGAACGCATCTACCGCTTCGCGATCCGCAACCGCCCGGCGAGCTGGTTGCGCAAGCGCATCGCCCAGAGCTACACCCCCCTGATCGCGCCGCTGTTCAATGGCTTCAAGGCGCGGCAGAAGAAGATGGTGCCGGGGCCGTGAGCCCCGCGCAACCCTGCCGCCTGAACGAAAAAACGCCCCGGCTTTACGGGGCGTTTCTGTTTGGGCGAATGCGCAGCTGCCTCAGGCGGCGGCTTCACGTACCGCCGCGGACAGGCGGTCCAGCGTGTCCTGCATCAGCGTTGCATCGTCGGCCTCGACCGTGACACGCACCACCGGCTCGGTACCGGACGGGCGCAGGAACGCACGGCCACGGCCGGCCACTGACTGCTGCGCGACGGCCAGCGCGGCCTGCACGCTGTCGGCCTGCACGGTGGCCTTGGCCGAGACATTGCCCAGCCGCACGTTGACCGTCTTCTGCGGCACCCGCACCAGCCCCTTCAATGCCTGGCGCAGGGTCTGCCCGCTGTTGCGCAACGCCACCAGCACCTGCAGCGCACTGACGATGCCGTCACCGGTGGTGGCCCGATCCAGGCACAGCAGGTGGCCGGAGGCTTCGCCGCCGAGCACCCCACCGCCTTCGATCAGCGCCTGGTGCACATAGCGATCACCGACGTTGCTGCGCACGAACGGAATCTGCAGATCGGCGAAGGCCTTCTCCACGCCGTAGTTGCTCATCAGCGTGCCGACCACCGGGCCGCGCAGGCGGCCTTCGGCTTTCCATGCCCGGGCCAGGATGTAAAGCAGGTCGTCGCCGTCGACCGGGTTGCCCTGGGCGTCGGCCATCAGCACGCGGTCGCCGTCGCCGTCGAAGGCAATACCGAGATCGGCGCGGGTTTCGCGGACCTTGGCCGCGAGATTGTCGATATGGGTGGAGCCCACGCCGGCGTTGATGTTGACGCCGTTGGGCTCGGCGCCAATGCCGATCACCTCGGCACCCAGCTCGCGGAACAGCAGCGGTGCGATCTGGTAGGTGGCGCCGTGCGCGCAGTCCAGCACCAGGCGTACGCCACGCAGGTCGAACGCGCGCGGCACGCTGGCCTTGCAGAACTCGATGTAGCGGCCGACCGCCTCGCGGCCACGCGACGCCTTGCCCAGCTTCTCCGATTCGACGGTGGTGAACGGAACGTCCAGCGCCGCTTCGAGGGCAAGCTCGGTGGCATCGTCGAGCTTCTCGCCCTGGGCGGAGAAGAACTTGATGCCGTTGTCGTAGTGCGGGTTGTGCGAGGCACTGATGACGATGCCGGCATCCACGCCCAGCGTACGGGTCAGGAACGCCACCGCCGGAGTCGGCATCGGCCCCAGCAGCTGCACATCGGCACCGGCGGCCACCAGGCCGGCTTCCAGTGCCGCCTCGAACATGTAGCCGGAGATGCGGGTGTCCTTGCCGATCACCACGATCGGCCGGCGCCCGTCCTGGCCGCGCTGGGCGACCAGGACACGGCCCAGGGCGTTGCCCAGGCGCAGCACGAAGTCGGCCGAGATCACGCCCTGGCCGACCCGGCCACGGATGCCATCAGTACCGAAGTACTTGCGGCCTCCCATCAAGCCACCTCCGGCGCCGGCTGACGGCCCAGCATCGCCAGCAGGTCGGACAGGCGGTCGCGCAGCTCGCGGCGATCGCAGATCTGGTCGATGGCACCATGTTCGAGCAGGAACTCCGAGCGCTGGAAGCCTTCCGGCAGTTTCTCGCGCACGGTCTGCTCGATCACGCGCGGGCCGGCGAAGCCGATCAGCGCCTGCGGTTCGGCGATGTTGATGTCGCCCAGCATCGCAAAGGAGGCCGAGACCCCCCCGGTGGTCGGATGGGTCAGCACCGAGATGTACGGCAGCCCGGCTTCACGCAGCTTGCCCAGCGCGGCCGAGGTTTTGGCCATCTGCATCAGCGAGAACAGGCCTTCCTGCATGCGGGCGCCGCCGCTCTGCGAGAAGCACACGTAGGGCGCCCCGATCTCGACCGCTGTTTCTGCGGCCAGTGCGAAACGCTCGCCGACCACCGAGCCCATCGAGCCGCCCATGAAGGCGAAGTCGAAGGACGATGCCACCAGCGCACGGCCCTTGAGCAGGCCGCGCATGGCGATCAGCGCGTCGTACTCGCCGGTATTCTTCTGCGCGATCTTGATGCGCTCGCTGTACTTCTTCTGGTCCTTGAACTTGAGCAGGTCGGTCGGCCCCAGGCGCGCACCGATCTCGGTGGTGCTGTCGGCGTCGAACAGCGCGGCCAGGCGCGCGCGCGCGCGGATCGCCATGTGATGGCCGCACTTCGGGCAGACTTCCAGGTTCTCTTCCAGTTCCGGACGGTACAACGCGCTGCCGCAGTTGCTGCACTTTTCCCACAGGCCCTCGGGGACACTGCGCTTCTTGCTGGGGGTGTTGTCGGTGCGGATGCCGGACGGCATCAACTTGCTGAGCCAACTCATGCGGGAGGACACTTCCGTTCAGGGCGGCCCGGGGGCCGCAAAGGCGGACAGTCTAGCTCCGCTTTCCCCGCCCGTGCACCCCCTTGCCAGCCGCGGGGCAGCGGGAAAAAACCATGCTGGGACGTACGTTTAGGTGCTGGACGGTGCCCGCCGCCGGCCGGCAGCCCTTGCGTGCAGACCTATGGGTAGTGCCGGCCGCTGGCCGGCAGCCCTTGCACGCGAGCCCTCGGGAGGATGCCGGCCAGCGGCCGGCACTACCGTTCCGCGTCCAGCGCCTGCCGCAGCGGGGCGAGGAAGGCCCGGGCGCGCTGCACCGCGTCTTCCGCCGAGCCCGCTTCTGCCAGCGCCGCCACCAGCGCGCTTCCGACCACCACGCCATCGGCCTGGCGGGCCATGGCCGCGGCACTGGCGGCATCCTTGATACCGAAGCCCGCCACCACCGGCACCGATGCGCGCGCGCGCAACGCCTGCAGGCGGGTACTGGCGGCATCGCTGTCCAGGCGCTCGGACGCGCCGGTGACGCCGGCAAAGCTGACGTAGTAGAGATAGCCACGGGCCAGCGCCAGCAGCTTGTCGGCTCGCGCCTCGCTGGTGGTCGGCGACGCCAGCAGGACCAGCGCAAGGCCGGCTGCGTCGAACGCCTGCTGGGCATCGCCCGCTTCTTCCGGCGGCAGGTCGACCAGCAGCACGCCGTCCACGCCGGCGTCGACGGCGGCCTTGGCGAAGGCCGCGTAGCCATGGATCTCCACCGGGTTGAGGTAGCCCATCAGCACCACGGGGGTCTGCACATCGCGTTCGCGGAACTGCGCCACGGCCTGCAGGACGTAGCGGCTGCCGGCGCCGCGTGCCAGCGCGCGCTCGGAGCTGCGCTGGATGGTCGGGCCATCGGCCATCGGGTCGGAAAACGGCACGCCCAGTTCGATCACGTCGGCGCCGGCCTCGACCAGTGCGTGCATGACCGGCACGGTCGCCTCCAGCGAGGGATCACCGGCGGTGACGAAGGGAATCAGCGCCTTGCGCTGCTGTTCGCGCAGACGCAGGAAACAGGCATCGAGTCGGGATACGGGCATTTCAGGCACATCCTTCAATCAGTTCAATCGCATCGCTGGTTCCCCAGTACATCCGGGTGACCTTCCCTTCAAACAGTTCCAGGCGGATGCCCAGGTCCGAACCCGGGTCCTGCCAGGTGAGGTACTCGCCCTGGTCACCGTCGTAGGCATGCGGGCTGGATACCGGCGGCTTCGGGAACTGCGCCATGGCCTGGGCACGGGTCATGCCGATGCGCAGGCCGAAGGGACCGGGCTGTTCAACCGGCAGCTCCGGGTCGTCGCCCGGCTTCAGATCAAATCGGACCACGCGGTCGTCGTCAGTCATCATCGACACGCCCGGCGGCAACCCCCTGCCGTCGTAGTACTCGCAGTCGCCTTCGAAGAACTCTTTCGCGCCCTGTGCCTTCCACGGCCCCAGTGACTTCAGGTCCCCCATGTGCTGGCCAACCAGCACTTCGCCGGCATGGTCCAGTGCAACCGAGGCGACGGCGGGGGCGTTGTCGCCGTTGCTCTCTTCCGCAGACGGCGGATCGACGATCGGCGTACGCGCCATCGGGTCGAGGTCATCGTTGGCGGCCGGCTGCCGTGCGGGCTGCGCGGTGGCTTTGGCAGCCGGCGCAAGCACTGGCGGTTCCGGCGGCTGGCACGCGGCCAGGCCCAGCACCAGCAGAAGCACCCCGCTGTTCCGCAGCAGCGCGCTCACAGCACCAGCCCTTCGCGAGCGGCGATGGTGTGCACGTCCTTGTCGCCACGGCCGGACAGGTTGCACAGCACGATCTGGTCACGCGGACGCTCACGCGCCAGCTTGATCGCCTGTGCCAGTGCGTGGCTGGACTCCAGTGCCGGCAGGATGCCCTCGGTATGCGCCAGCAGGTGGAAGGCCTGCAGCGCTTCTTCATCAGTGATGCCGAGGTAGCGCGCACGGCCGGTATCGGCCAGGAAAGCATGCTCCGGGCCGACGCCCGGATAGTCCAGGCCGGCCGACACCGAGTGGGTCTCGATGATCTGGCCGTCGTCGTCGCACAGCACATAGGTGCGGTTGCCATGCAGCACGCCCGGCCGACCGGCGGCGATCGATGCGGCGTGGCGGCCGGTGCCGATGCCGTCGCCGGCGGCTTCGGCGCCGACGATCTCGACCTGGCGATCGTTGAGGAAGGCGTGGAACAGGCCGATGGCGTTGCTGCCGCCGCCGACGCACGCGGTGATCGCATCGGGCAGGCGGCCATACTCGGCCAGCATCTGCTCGCGTGCCTCGCGGCCAACGATGGCGTTGAAGTCACGGACCATGCGCGGATACGGATCCGGGCCGGCCACGGTGCCGATGATGTAGAAGGTGTCCTGCACGTTGGTCACCCAGTCGCGCATCGCTTCGTTGAGCGCGTCCTTCAGGGTGGCCGAGCCGGAGGTGACCGGCACCACCGTCGCGCCAAGCAGCTTCATGCGGTAGACGTTGATCTTCTGCCGCTCGATGTCGGTGGCGCCCATGTACACCACGCATTCCAGGCCCAGGCGGGCGGCAACGGTGGCACTGGCAACACCGTGCTGGCCGGCACCGGTCTCGGCGATGATGCGCTTCTTGCCCATCCGCGCGGCCAGCAGCGCCTGGCCGATGGTGTTGTTGATCTTGTGCGCGCCGGTGTGGTTCAGGTCTTCGCGCTTGAGCAGGATCTGCGCGCCGCCGACATGGTCGCTCAGGCGCTGGGCGTGGTAGATCGGGCTCGGCCGGCCCACGTAGTGGGCCAGGTCGCGGTCGTAGGCAGCCTGGAATGACGGGTCCTGGCGGGCCTGGTCATAGGCCTGGGCCAGTTCCTGCAGCGGACCCACCAGGGTTTCGGCAACGAAGCTGCCGCCGTAGCGGCCGAAATGGCCCTGGGCATCCGGGAAGGCGTGGTAGTCGGCAATGGGGGAGGCAGACATGGAAGCGACCGCTGGTTCGAGACAGGTGGATACTCTAGCGCACGGGTCTTGACCGGAAAATGGATATTATCTGGCGCATATCGTCAGGAAATCTCACATGAGCCGTTCCCTGCTGCCGCCACTCAATGCGCTGCGTGCGTTCGAGGCCACCGCCCGTCTCGGCGGCGTCGGCCGCGCCGCACACGACCTGCATGTCACCCACGGTGCGGTCAGCCGGCAGCTGAAGCTGCTGGAAGACCATCTCGGCCTGGCGCTGTTCCAGCGTGCCGGTCGCGGCCTGCGCCTGACCGCTGCGGGCACGCGGCTGCAGGCAGCGTGCAGCGAGGCCTTCGGCGGCATCGAAGACTGCGTGCGCGAACTGCGGCGGCCGGCGGCGGCCCCGGCGCTGGTACTGGGCTGCAGCGGCAGCGTGCTGGCGCGCTGGATGATCCCGCGCCTGCCTGCGCTGCAGGCCGCCCTGCCCGGCGTGCGCCTGCAGTGGTCAGCGCTGGATGGCAGCTTCACCGAGGCACAGGCGGCACTGGATTCGGTACTGCTGCTGGCACAGGGGCCGTGGCCCCGGGGCTGGCAGGTGCGTGAGCTGGCCCCGGAACGGGTCGGCGTGGTAGTGGCCCCCTCGCATCCGGCCGCGCAGCGCCTGCGGCATGTACCGCCCTCGGCGCTGCTGCAGGAGACGCTGCTGCACACCAGCTCACGGCCGCAGGCGTGGCCGGCGTGGGCGCAGGCGCACTCTCTGGACCCCGCGAAGCTGCAGCTGGGCACGGCCTTCGAGCATCTGTACTACCTGCTGGAGGCAGCGGTGGCCGGGCTGGGCCCGGCGATCGCACCCGAGCCACTGGTGGCCGAGGACCTGGCCGCCGGACGACTGGTCGCGCCGTGGGGGTTTGCCGCCACTGGTGGTTTCTGGGTGCTGGCGCAACCGGACGGACCACCTGATGCGCGCGTGGATGCGCTCGCCGACTGGCTGGGCCAGCAACTCCGATGACAACAAAAAGGGGACGGAGGGAATTAAGTCGCAAGTGGCACAAACGACTTAATTCCCTCCGTCCCCTTTTTTCAGCTGGCGGTCGGTGTGGCCAGGCGCTGCTGCAGGTCTTCGCGCAGGCGCGACAGCTCCGCTTCCGCCTGCTGCCGCTGCTGCATCCCTTCGCGATGGATGCTGCGCACTTCTTCCACCGTGGCGATCAGCTGGTCGTGCACATGGCGCAGCGTGGCCACGTCGATCACGCCGCGCTGGTTGCTGCGCGCGGTATCCACCGAGGCCTGGCGCAGCAGGTCGGCATTGCGGCGCATCAGTTCGTTGGTGGCGTCATCGATGGCCGTGGACAGTTCGACCGCAGCCTTCTGTTCGCCCAGCGAGAGCTGGATGGCGAACTGGCGCTTCCATGACGGAATGGTGATGTCGCGGACGGTGTTGAACTTCTCGATCAGCTGCAGCGCGTTGGCCTGGATCAGGCGGATCATCGGCAGCGACTGATCGGCGGCGTGCTGCATCAGCTGCAGGTCGGACACGCGCTTCTCGATCAACCGGATCGCATTGTCGATCTCGCCCTGGCGGATGCGCTGCTGGGGGTCCTCGCTGGCCTGCCCGGCCAGCTGTTCGGCCTGCAGTTCGGCCAGCCGCTGCTTGCCCGCTGCCGCATACAGGCCGAGCGCACGACGTTCTTCGCGGACGATATCGTGCATGCGGTCGAACTCGCCCACGCGCTTGCCCATCAACGCCTGCTGCACGCCGACGTCGGCCAGCAGCTGTTCGATCTGCGCGTTGGTGTCGCTGAACTTCTGCACCAGCTCGCCCTTGGAGGCGCGCATGCGGTCGATCAGGCCACCGATCACCGGCACCTTCGAACGCTGGGCGAAGCCATCCAGCTTCAGGCTGCGCGCGATGCGCACCACCTCGCCCAGCTTCTCGCCACTGGCATCCAGGTCACGATTGCGCACCTGGTCCAGCAACTGGCTGGAGAACGCGGCGGTGCGCGTGGCCGCCTCGCGGCCGAACACCTGCAGGTTGCCCGGGCGCAGATCGTCCAGTTCCAGACGGATCTCGGCGATGCGCGGCAGATCCTCGCGGACCAGCCCAAGCGCCTGCAGTGCACCTTCGTCGAGCGCAGTGGCGGTGGTCGTGCCGGGTACGAGGGCACCGGGGGTCTGGCTGTCCTGGGTCATCGGGCAGTCTCCTTGCAGTTGGGTAAGCGGCAGCGGCGGCCGGCTCAAGGCAGTCTAGCCTGAGCCGCGGCCACCTCGTCATCGATCTGTGCGTGCAACGTGGCAGCCTTGCCGGCCAACGCAGCGCCCGCAGCGGCCTGGCCCGCCAGTGCAGCCTGCCGCCAGGCTGGCGGCAGCACGTCATGGATGCGCGCGAAGCGTTGCAGCAGCATGTTGTCCTGGTCCTGCAGCAGCTGCCATTGGCCGGCTTCCAGGCGGCGCAGCGAGGCCAGCCGGCGAAGATGGTCCAGCCGGTGCGACAGCGCGGCCTGACCGGCGATATCCAGCGTCGTCAGCCGCGACGCAGCCAGTTCGGCCCAGCCGTCCAGCGCCGCGGCCGCCGCGGAATGCTCAACGATGGCCATGGCCCGCAGCTGCATGTGCTGCTGCAGGTGCTGGGCCTGCTCACGCGCCTGCAGGGCCAGTACGCCCAGCTGCGACTGCAGCGCGTGCCCTTCTGCTTCGCGAGCGACATCGCGCCCCAGCAGCCGTCCCCACCAGCCTTCCTGCTGCCGGATCTGCGCCGGGTTGCCGGCCTGCAGGGCCAGCGCGATGCGCGCAAGCGCAGCCACCAGGCGCTCGCCCGCACCCGGTGGCAACGGCGTTTCGCGCCGCGCCAGCGCCTGCAGCAACGGCGCACCATAGTCGGCCAGCGCAGCGACATCGACCGTATCCGGCAGCATCGGTGGCGGCAGTGGCACGCGCGTGGTCACGGCAGCGGCGGCGGCTTCGGCGTGGATGCCGGCATGCCATCGCCGTCTTCCGGTGGCAATGACTCGCCGTAGAAGTGGCGCATCAGCGCCTCATCCAGCGCCCGCTCCTCCGGCGTCGCGGCGCGGCGCACGCGCGCGCGCTGCGCCACCACAGCGCTCGGCGTGCCCCGCTCGACCTGCTGTCGCGCCCAGCCGGCGAACGCGGCCAGGGTCTGCGACACCTGCACCTGCTGCGCCTGCGATGCCGCCAGCAGCTCCACCAGCGGCGCCAGGCCCGCCTGCAGGTCTTCGGCCAAGGCCGTGGCCGGCACGCCGGGGGCTGCCGCGACCGGCGCCGGCGCAGCGGCCGGACGCGCCTCTGAAAGGCGATGCAGGGCCTCCAGCAGCGCCGGCCACGGCGCCGGGTCCGCAACGGCGATCGCTTCCGGCGCGGGCGGTGGCAGCTGCAGCGCGGTGGCGATATCGGCCAGCTGCGCCACCACGCGCCCGCCGACATCGCTGTCGTCGGCCCCCATGGCCTTGTTGCGCAGGAAGTCGCGCTTGATCTGTGCCCAGCGCTGCGCCTGCGTGTCATCCAGTACGCCGCGCAGTTCGGCCAGCTTCAACAGGTTCTCTTCGGCACCGGTGGTCAGCAGCTGCGCCTCGCCCAGGTAGTGGTCGGAGATCAACTGCTGCAGTTCGTCCTCGTTCATCACCGGGGAGATCTTCTCGGCCAGCTTGTTCATGTTGCGGTAGCTGCCTTGCAGGCGGAACGGCGGCTCGGTGCGGTAGCGGTCGTCCTGTGCGGCGCTGGCGATGTACTGCTGGTTGACCCGGTAGACCACGTCACGCACACGCAGCATGCGCTGCAGGGTGGCGGTGATCTCGTTGATCTCCGCGCTGCTGTAGGCGTGGCTGAGGCCGTTGGTCGAGACCTCCTTGCCCATCGCGCGGTCGACCAGTACATACAGGTCGGCCATGTCGCGCGTGGCCAGCGGCGCCAGCACCGGATTGGAGGTCAGGCTGTTCTCGATGTAGCTGAGGGTGAAGGCGGCCTCCATGCCACCGAGCACGTCACCGAGGTTGTAGATGTCGGCACGGTTGGCCAGCATGTCCGGAATCTTGAACACCTCGCCGGACTCGGTGTACGGGTTGCCGGCCATCACCACGCAGAACTTCTTGCCGCGCATGTCGTAGGTGCGGGTGCGACCGCGCCACACGCCCTCGATACGGCGGGTGCCATCGCACAGCGAGATGAACTTCTGCAGGAACTCGGGATGGGTGTGCTGGATGTCGTCCACATACAGCATGGTGTTGTTGCCCATTTCCAGCGCCAGGTTGAGCTTCTCCAGCTCCTGCCGCGAGGTCGCGTCCGGTGCCTGGGCCGGGTCCAGCGAGCGCACCTCGTGGCCCAGCGCCGGGCCGTTGATCTTCATGAAGACCAGGCCCAAGCGGTGCGCCACGTATTCCATCAGCGTGGTCTTGCCATAGCCCGGGGGCGAAATCATCATCAGCAGGCCCATCAGGTCGCTGCGCTTGTTCTCGCCGACCGTGCCCATCTGCTTGGCCAGGTTGTCACCGATCACGCCCAGGTAGACATCGTTGATCAGCTTGTTGCGTACGAACGAGGACAGCGGCCGCGCCTTGAACTCGGAAAGCCGCAGGGTCTCGCGCTCGCGACCGATGATGCCCTGGCGCAGCGCCTGGTAGGCATGAAACGCTGGCACGAAATGACGCAGGTGCTGCTGCAGGCGCGCGAGGAAATCATCCAGCGATACCATCAGCGCGCCATTGCTGATGCGTGCGTGTTCACCCAGCAGGCCATTGACCTCCGCCTGCAGTGCGGCATCGCTGGCACGGGTGCGCAACTGGCGCTGCACCAGCAGCAACGCGGCGGCTTCGTCGACATAGCCGGCATGCTGCGCATGCGCCGGCATCCGCGCCACTGCGCGCAGCCACTGCCCAGCCAATGACCAACGCGTAGCCAGTGGATCCTGGCCGCGCTGCAGGGCACGCTCGACCGCCTCACGCTGCCCCGCCTGTTCCAGCTGCTCGGCCAATGCCTCCAGCAGCGCCACCGCGTGGCGGCTGCTGCTGAACACCGGATCGCCCGCCGCCAGTTCTTCGCCCAGATAGGCGGCTGCAGCCTCCGCGGCATCGGCATCGAACGGCAACGCGTGGGACTGCGCATACCCCAGCAGCGCCTCGGCCATTTCTGTGCGCAACGCCAGGCGCCCTTCGTCGGACCCCAGCAGGCGTGCCAGCGCCTCGGCGCCCACCTGCCGCGCCGGCCATTGCGCCACCGCTTCGCGCCGCTGCTCAGCGGCCCAGAACAGCAACGCCAGCGCACGCACCCGCGGTGCGTGACGCAGGCTGCCGGCCGCCTGCTGCAAGGGCAGTAGCGCACGCAGGATCAGTGCCGCATCGTGGTCATGGATGCCACGCTCGTAGCCTTCGCGATAGCGTGGTGCGGCGAACGCACGCACACGCTGATCCAGCGCTTCCGGGTTGGCGACGTCGTGCTGCAGCGCAGCCAGATCGAGGCCATCGCGCCCCTCCTGCGCGGCCAGCAGCAGGCTGCCGGCCAGATACTCGCCGCGATACAGCGTGGGCGATTCCGAGTCGAGGGTGACCGGCCAGAACGGCTTGAGTGCGTCCAGCTCCGGATCGTGCAGGGTCTCCAGGAAGTCGGTGCCGGTCAGATGGATGACCAACGTGTCGCCACGCGGCAACAGGGTCAGGTCCAGTGCCTGCGTATTGACGCTGAAGCGATGGCGCGGGCCCAGCCGCACCACGTTGCCGCCGGCTTCGTACAGGTCACTGCGGTCGCGCAGCTGGCGCACCGCCTGGTCACGCACGCCCTTCAGCCGCGCCTCGATGTCGTCGGCCTTGACGTTGTCGTGCAGCGTGCGCAGGCGCTCGGCCAGCTCACGCAGCTTGAGGATCAGCGGATCACCGGCAAAGAACGCGTTGAGCTCATCGGCGGTGGCGAAGCGCTCGGTGCGCCTGGCCAGGCCGTCGAGGATCCGATTGGCCGCATCCAGTACCGAGCGCGCCTTGCGCTGGCGGTCATCCAGCAACGCCTGCTTGTGCGTTTCGAAGGCCTCGACCAGCTCTTCGCGCTTGCTCAGGATGTCGCCGAGGAACTGCTCGTGTTCGCCGAACTGGCTCTCCAGTTCCTCCAGCTGCACCAGCAGGCGCGACAACTGCTCGTCGGCACGTTCGGGATCGGTGGCCAGCGCCAGCGCGCTGGTGATCGACTGCGAGAACAGCGCGAACTGGGCGGCGAACTGCGCCACGGCCTCGGCCGAACCGAGTGACCTGCGGCGCTGGTCAGCACGCGCGCGCGCCTGGTTGAGGCGACCGTACACCACCGAGATCGACTCGACCACGCGGGTGCGGGCAGTGGCATCGTCCACCTTCAGGCCGGCCATCAGTTCGGACAGCATGTCCAGGTCGGACGCCATGCCACGCAGGCCTTCCAACTGCTCGTCCAGCTGGCGCGCCGTCTGTGCCTGCTGCGCGGCATCATCCAGCGCCTGCAGGCGCGTGGCCAGCGGCGCCAGCGCTTCCTCGCCAGCGAGGAAGTCACCGGTGGCGGCGCCAACACGGTCCTGTGCCTCCACCAGTTCGACGGTCATCGCCTCGATGCGCGCGGTGTCGATGTAGCGCAGCTCGCGGAGGGTCAGCAGCCGCCCGCGCAATGCGGTGATCGCGTTGAGGGCCTCGACGAAGGCCTGCACCTCGCTCCAGTTCTGCGGTTGCAGCCGGCCCAGCAGCGCCTTGTGCGCGGCCTCGGCCTCCCGCATCGCCTGTGCCGATTGCTGACGGATCGACTGCACCTTCTCGTACTCGTCCAGCACCGATTCGCCGGTCGCGCTGATCTGCCGCAGCAGCGCCTCGGCGCCATCGCAGGCCGCGTCACCCAGCCAGTGGTGCGCATCGAACAGACGCCGCGTATCGGCCACCAGGCGCTGGTAGCGCTGTACCGACACGTCCTGGCCATCGATCTCGCGCGCCAGGTTGAACAGGTTGGAAATGCCGCGCACCAGCTCGGCGTTGCCGATGCGGCCCATGAACGTGTTGCCGGGCGGCCGGTTGGCGGCGAACTCGTCACTGCTGAACGGCGTCTGCCAGACCTGCATCGGATGGATGCGGGTCGGTTCGCTGCCCTCGGCATGGAACAGCACCATGCGCCCGTCCTGCATCAAGGCGTAGCCATGGCCGAACACCGGGTTCTGCAGCACGCGCTGGATGGTGTTGTAGACGAACAGCGCCGAGCGCCCGCCTTCGCGCTCGTAGAAGATGTACAGCACGTCCTCGCCGTTTGGCGAACGGATGCTGCGCTTGAACTGCATGCCGGCCATCGAGGCATCAAATGCCTTGTGCTCGCCGCCCTGCAGGTAATAGCCACCCGGGAAGATCACGCCATGGTCTTCGGGCAGCTGCACGCAGGCCTGCACGATCGCATCATTGCGCACGATGCTGCCGGTCAGCGTGTTGTAGATCAGGCCGCGCCATTCGGTCTCGCGGTACGGCAGCACCTTCAGCAATACCAGCGAGCCGACCCGGGCGAACTCGAACTGGGCGTCGTCCAGCGACTGCGTGCTGTCCTCCACGGGTTCGCTGTAGATGCCCTGCCCGGTTTCGGTGTTGTTTTCGACCTTGATGGTGAGGTCGCCGCCGGTGGTCTCCACGAACAGGGTGTCGAGGATGTTCAGGTGCGAATGGCGGCCGTTGACCGCCAGGTCGCGGGTCGCCCGGGTCCATTCGAAGTCGAACGGCGGCGGCAGCGCGATATCGCGCTCACCGCGCGCATCCAGGTAGGTCAGCTCGCCCTCGCGCGACAGCGCCCAGCGGAACACGCGCACGTCGCTGCTGCGCTCGCCGATCTGGAACGAGGCCAGCAGCTTGTCGCCGACCACGATCAGCTGCAGCAGGCGCGCGTGCTTGTAGTAGGCATACAGCTCGTTGAAATCGTGCACGAAGCCGGGCTGGTCGAGGAAGCTGCCCTTCAGCTCCAGGGCAGCGACGTCGTAGCCATCGCTGCCCTGCACCAGCCGGTACAGGCCGAACACATCCTCGATGCGGGTCTGGGTCTTCAACCCGATGAACACGTTGTAGCCGAACAGCAGGCGGTCCGGGCCCACCTGCACGATGTCACGGCCGACGCAGTTGTTGTCGCTGCGGATGCGGAAGCGCCCGACCACCTCCAGGCGGCTGTCGCCGAACTCGGCCAGGCGCTGGCGGTTGAGTGTTTCGGCCAGGCCCTGCAGGCGCTGGCCCTGCTCGGCCAGGCGGCGGCGCAGGACTTCGTAGGCGCCGCCCTGGGCGACAGCCTGGTCGACGGTGCTGCCGCCGGCCTCCGGCGCAGTGGATTCGGCGGACGGATGGGTTTCAGACATCAGCAGGTTTCCGGCTCACGGGCGGACGGCCGCGGTTGCGGCCGGCGCGGGCGGGCGATGGCGGCGGCCATCGCCCGATGCATCAACGGGCGCTGTCGACCACGGTAGCCGACACGGTCGGTACCGCTTCGGCATCCTCGGCGATCTGGCGCGGCGCCGGTTCGGCCACGGCCACGCCCAGGTAGCGCTGCATCAGCTCCTGCACGATCGGGCTCTTGCCGGCGAAGCCTTCGATCGACTTGCCCAGCGACACCGCCTTGACCAGGTTCTCGAACATGCCGCCGTCGCCGCCGACCAGGTCGATATCGGCGTTGCGCAGCGCGCTGGCGATGACATTGGCGTTCTCGCGCGAGACTTCCTTGCCGGCTTCGATCGAGGCCAGCGCCTGCTTCAGGCTGTTGTCCAGCATCATGCGGAACTCTTCATGGCCACGTGCCTGGTCACTCAGCGAGGCGATGGCTTCGAACTTGCGCACCAGGCCCTCGGCCTCGGCCAGCAGCTTCTTCTGCACCACGCCGGCTTCGGCATTGCCCAGCGACTCGGTGGCGGTGGCACGGGCCAGGCCCATCTTTTCCTCACCCTGCGCCTGCGCCTGCAGGGTCTCGGCCAGAACGCGGGCTTCGTTGCTGCCCTGCTTCAGGCTGGCTTCGGCCTTGGCTTCGATCACGCGCGCTTCGGCAATGCCGACCTTCTCGATGGCCAGCGCCGAAGCTTCACGCACCTGCGCTTCGGCCAGGCCCGGCGCTGCCTGTTCGGCACGCAGGGCATCGGCCAACAGGCGCTTGGCTTCGGCCTGCTTGCCGGCCGCTTCATGCTCGGCCTGGGCCAGCGTGGTCAGTTCCACCGCGCGATGCTTTGAAGCGGTCTCGCGCGCCTGCGCTTCCTTGACTTCGCGCACCAGCGCTTCCTGCGCCTTGGCCTCGGCTTCCAGGATCAGCACCTGCTTCTGGCGGTCGGCCTCGGAGACTTCGCGCACTTCCTTGATGCGCTCCTCTTCCTGCGCCACGGTCTTGTCGATGGAGATGCGTTCACGGGTGATGTTGGCCACGTCCATCTTGCCCTGCTCGACCACCTTGTCACGCTCCACGCCCTGCAGCTGCACTTCACGATCGGTGGTGACCTGCTCCAGCTGGCGTGCGCGCTCCACGCGCTCGGCCTCGATGGCCACGGCACGCTGGCGGTTCTGCTCGGCCACTTCCACTTCGCGCAGGCGGTTCTGGTCGCGGATCTCGATCAGCTGCTGCGCTTCGATGCGGGCGTTCTCGGACAACTGGCGCTGCTCCTCCTGCACCTTGGCGGTTTCGGCCTCCTCGCGTGCGCGGATGGTCTCGATCTCACGCTTCTGCCGTGCTTCGGCTTCGGCCTGCTGGCGTTCCAGGGCCAGCAGCGCTTCGCGCGCTTCCACGTTCTTCTTGGTGATGGCGAGCTTCTCGTTCTGCTCCAGCTCGTTGGTCACCACGTTCTGCGCGGCCGTCAATTCGGTGATCTTGCGGATGCCCTGCGCATCGAGAATGTTGAACTGGTCCAGCAGCGACTTCGGGGTCTGCTCCAGGTAGTCGATCGCCACGTCCTCAAGGACGTAGCCGTTCAGATCATTGCCGATCACCGCGATGATCTCGTCGCGGAACTCCTGGCGCTTCTCGAACAGTTCGGTGAAGTCGAACTTCTTGCCGACCGTCTTCAGCGCTTCGGAGAACTTGGCGTTGAACAGCTCGTCGACGGCATGCTTGTCCGATGCACGGTCGGCACCGATGGCCTTGGCCACGCGCAGGACGTCGGCCTGGGTCTCGTTGACCCGCAGGTAGAAAGCCACGGCGATATCGGCACGCATGTTGTCGCGGCAGATCAGGCCTTCCTTGCCGCGGCGGTCGATCTGCAGCGTGATCAGGCTGATCCGCATCAGCTCGGCGCGGTACAGCACCGGGATGATCAGCGCACCGGTGAAGTGCACCTTGGGCGTGGAGCTCATGTCGTTGACGATCAGGGCCACGCCCTGGTCGACCTTGCGGTAGAAGGCCTTGAACAGGCCGGCCAGGCCGAGCAGTGCGACCAGCAGCACGGCTACGCCGATCAGGAAGGGGGCCATGGTTGCCAACGTCATCAGTGATTCTCCTTGTTGCCCGGAAGCAGGTTGTCCTGGAAGTCGAGGGCGACCGCGTCGGCGCGGACCACCCGGTAATGGTGTTGATCAGCCACGTGTTCGACCAGCACGATGCGCTCGCCACGCTGCAGTTCGATCTCGCTGCGCACCTGCAGCACCAGTCCGGCGCCGCCATCGTCGAAGGTGGCGTGACCGCCGCGGGCATCCACCTTCGGCGAGGCAACCACGCCGGTACGCCCCAGCAGCGAGGCCTGCGCCACCGGGCGCAGGCGCAGCAGGAACCTGCGGACGGGGCGCAGCAGCAGCGCGGTGAACGGAACCGCCGGCAACGGCGCCAGAAGGGCCACGACCGCACCGATCGCCCAGCGCAGCAGGTCCGGCAGCGGCAACAGCACGAACAGATGGACGAAATAGGTGACGATCCAGGCGAAGAAACCCAGCAGCGTCACCACAAGCATGAGGGGAACCCCACCGAGGCCCCAACGCGCCAGCAGTGCGGACAGTCCCTGCAGATCTTGTGGGTCGCCATGCAGCGCCCCATCGGCGCCGGCATCGCCAAACCCGTCGTCGACCAGACCGAAGGCCGCCAGTGCCCAATACAGCGCCGCCACCGCCAGCACGATGCTGTACGGCAGGGTCGGAAAACCGAACACGACGGTGAGGAACTCCTGCATCGCTTGCCCTCCTGGGCTGTGGGCTGCGGCCGCCCGTTCGGGGCGCGCCGAGTGCGTCCCGTCGATCCCCGCGCCAGCCCTCATGGCAGGCGCGCTTGGGACCATCCTATGTGAAGAATGCGTGCAGGCTCAAATCCAGGTCCAAATCACGGCAAATAATGACGCCAATCACTCGAGAACCGTGCAATCGGCTCGGCGCACTTCCTCGACGAAGGTGCGCATCCTGTCGCCGTCCTTGATGCCCGGCTCCAGTTCGATGCCACTGGAGACATCCACGCCCCACGGCAGGGTACCCAGCACCGCGTCGTAGACGTTTTCCGGGTTCAGGCCACCGGCCAGCAGGAACGGGCGATGCAGGCCGGTCGGGATCCGGCCCCAGTCAAAAGCCACGCCGGTGCCGCCACCGCCGCCCGGCGCGTGGCTGTCGAACAGGAAGCCGGCGGCGCTGGGATAGCGCAGCTGCAGGGTGCGGGCGTTGATCTCTTCACGGCCGCCCATGGCGATCGCCTTCAGGTACGGCATGTTGAAGCTGCGGCAGAAGCTCTCGTCTTCCTCGCCGTGGAACTGCAGCAGGGTCGGTCGTACCGTGCGCAGCACCTCGCGCACTTCTTCCTTGCTGTTGTTGCGGAACAGCGCCACCACGTCGACCATGGGCGCGATCGCCTGGCGCATCGCGCGTGCCTCGGCCGGAGCGACCCGGCGGCTGCTTTCACGGGCGAAGATGAAACCCACCGCGTCCACGCCCAGCTCACCGGCCAGGCGGACGTCGCCGGCCCGGGTCATGCCACAGAACTTGATGCGTGTGCGGTAGTAGGAACGGCTCATAGCGTGACCTCGGCGGGCAGGTGCCAGTTGTCGGGGTACAGGGGCCCAAGGAACACCAGGCCCTGCGGCGGTGCGGTGGGACCGGCTACGGTGCGATCGCGCCCGGCCAGCAGTTCGGCGATCCATTCCACCGGCTTCTCGCCACTGCCCACCAGGATCAGCGATCCGACGATATTGCGGACCATGTGATGAAGGAATGCATTGCCCTGCACGGCGACCTCGATCACCTCGCCCTGGCGGCTGACCTGCAGTGACTGCAGCTCACGCCGGGCGTGCAGCGCCTGGCACTGCACCGAACGGAACGCGCTGAAGTCGTTCTCACCGAGCAGGGCCTGGCCGGCGGCGTGCATCAGGGTCTCGTCCAGCGCGCGGCGCTCCCAGCTCAAGGTCTGCCGGTCCAGCGCGGGCCGCACTTCGCGGTTGAGCAGGCGGTAGCGGTAGCGGCGTGCGCGCGCGGAGAAACGCGCGTGGAAATCCTCGGCCACCGGCACGCACCAGCGCACTGCGATCGAGCGCGGCAGGCGGGTGGTAGTGCCCAGCATCCACGCGCGCGGATCGCGCACCACGTCGGTATCGAAATGCACGACCTGGCACTGGCCGTGCACGCCGGCATCGGTGCGGCCGGCACAGACCACCTGCAGCGGCGCATCGGCCACCGACGACAGGGCCTGCTCAAGGCTGGCCTGCACGCTCGGGCCACCCTCGCCCAGGTTCTGCCAGCCCCTGAAATCGCTGCCGTCGTACTCGACGCCAAGCGCGTAACGCATGTGCTACCTCAGATGTTGCGGGAGGGGCGGCGCTCAGGCCGGATCGCGTTCGGACCACACCGCCAGTTCGTTGCCACCAGGCTCGACGAACTGGAAACGGCTGCCGCCGGGGAAGGAAAACACCGGCCGCACGATCTCACCGCCAGCGTCAAGCACCGCCGCTTCGATCGGTGCCAGCTGGTCAGCGTACAGCACCAGCAGCGGGGCACCGGCATCGCTGGCACGCAGCGGCTGGCCGCGGAAGAAGCCGCCCTGCAGGCGGCCGTCGTCGAACGCGGTGTAGTCGCTGCCATAGTCTACGAACGACCAGCCGAACGCCTTCTCGAAGAAGGCGCGGCTGGCTGCAGGATCCGTGGAAGCGAATTCAACGTAGTCGATGCGGCGCTCGCGGCTCATGACGGGGTCCTTGTCGGCGGGTTCGATCACGGCAGGCGGGCCAGCAGTTCGCGGGCCTGGGCCTGGCAGTGCAGGTCGCCGCCCTCGGCCACTTCCTGCAGCAACGTACGCGCGGTCTGGGCATCGCCCAGGTCGAGGTAGGCGATGGCCAGCTCAAGGCGTTCCTGCCCGGCGCGCGGCGCCCAGCCGGCATCGCTGGCCGGCGGCGCAGTACCGTCTTCATGCGCCGCCGTGGCCAGCGCGTCATGCGGCGCTGCGCCCGAAGCCTCGCCGTCATGGTGCTCGGCCGGCAGGTCGAACACGCCGCGGAACTGCGGCTGCTGTTCGGCGTGCAGCGCGTAGTCCGGCACTGCCACCTCGCCAGGGGCCGCCTGCGCGAGCGGCTCATCCTGCGCGGCGGCGGCCGGCGCGGAATCCTCCTGCGTGACCACCGGCTCGTCCCAGCGCGGCAGGTCGGTCACTGCCTCGGGCAGCTCCATCACTTCGTCATCGCGCAGCGTCTGCGCCTGCCAGTCAGCCTGGGCGGCGACGTCGGCGACCGGTTCGGCAGCCACGTCATCCTGCCCCCCGGTTTCGCTCGCCCAAGCCGGCATCGCCGGCTCCTGGCGGCCCGCTTCGGGCACCACAGACGACCATGAAGACTGCTCGGCCAGCGTATCCAGCGCCGCGCCCGCCGGTACCGCAGCGGTCAGGCCGGCGGCATCGTCTTCGTCGCGCAGCGGCGGCAGCGGCGATGGCTTGCGACGACGCAGCAGCCAGGCTGCACCGGCCGCCAGCAGCAGCACCGGCAGCCCCAGCCAGTACCACGGCGTTGCCGCATCGCGGGTATCCGGTGCCTGCGCCAGTCGCTGCTGCGCGGCGGCCAGGTCGTTGTCCTTCATCGCGATCAGCGACTGCTGCTGTTCCTTGAGTTTTTCCAGGTCGGCGACGCGCTGCTTCAGCTCGCCAATCTCGGCATCGCGGGTCGCGATGTCCTCGCGTGCCTGGCGCAGTTGTTCGTTGCCCAGCATGTCACCCTCGCTGCCGGCTCCAGTGCCGGTGGTTGTGCCCGCGCGCGCGGCGTCGGAAGCCAGCGCCGGAGCGATTTCAAGTCGTGCCCCATTGGCCGCGGCCGGGGAAGAAGCGTTCGTGGTTGCCGCCGCGGCCACCGGGGCGACGGTACCCGCCGGTTGCGGCACGGTGCGCGCCTGCCGCCACTGCGCGGCGTGCTCGCGCACCAGCGCTGCGGCCTCGGCGGCATCGACCGCCGCCAGTGCATCGCTGCCGGGCATGCGCAGTACGGCGCCTTGCTTGAGCAAGTTGACGTTGCCGCGGATGAAGGCCTCCGGGTTGGCCCGCAGCAGGGCGATCATCGCGCGGTCGCGGCTGACCTGGTTGCCGCGGGCCACCGCGCTGGCGATCTGCGACAGGGTCTGCCCACGCTGGACGATGACGCTGCCATCGGCTGCCTGCGCGGCAGCGGGTGCAGCCCCTGCACGCGGGCGAGCCGATGCAGGTGCCGGCGCTGCCGCAGTGGACGGCGCAGGTGCGCTTGCGCTCTCCGCAGCGGCCGGTGCCGGTGCAACGTCACGGACGATGGTGTTGGAGAGGGTACCGGCCGGCGCGACGATTTCCGGTTCGGCCACCGCCAGTGCGCTGGAGGGCGCATCAACCAGTGCCGAGTATTCGCGCACCAAGCGGCCCTGGCCCCAGTCGGCCTCGATCAGGAAGCTCAGCGACGGGGTTTCGACCGGCGTCTGCGAGGTCACCCGCACCACCGCCCTGCCCTGCGCATTGCGGGTCAGTTCGAACTGCAGCTCGCTGACCAGCCCGGCCGGCCGCTGCAGGCCGACGCGTTCGAAGGTGACCGCAGAGGCCAGCGCGACGCGCAGGTTCTCCAGTTCGGATGGATCGGCCGAGACTACCGGGATTTCGGCCAGCAGGGGCTGGCCCGGCTTGGACAGGACACGGATGTCACCCAAGCCCAGGGCAAGCGTCGAACTGCTGGCCAGGGCCAGCAGCGCGGTGGAAAGATAGAGGAGCGGGCGCTTCGCGCCCCTGGCCCGTTTATTCATGGGCGACACTATAAAGCGTGCGGACCGGGGTCCGCACCCACCGAGGGGACCTTCGGTAGCGCCGGCCGCTGGCCGGTAGCACCACATGCCAATCACGGCAATGCCGGCCAGCGGCCGGCACTACCGGTGAGGCAACCGCTGTGATCAGCGCTGCTCGGCGGCGACCAGCTCGGCCAGCTGCACGGCGTTCAGGGCAGCGCCCTTGCGCACGTTGTCCGACACGATCCACAGGTTCAGGCCACGCGGGTGCGACAGGTCCTCGCGGATGCGGCCGACGTACACCGCATCGGTCCCCGAAGCATGGGTAACCGGAGTCGGATAGCCACCGGACTCGTGACGATCCACCACTTCGATGCCCGGCGACTGCTCCAGCAGCGCGCGCGCTTCAGCGACGGTGACCTTGTCGCGGGTCTCGATCGCCACCGACTCGGAGTGGCCGTAGAACACCGGCACGCGCACCGCGGTCGGGTTCACCAGGATGCTGTCGTCGCCGAGGATCTTGCGGGTCTCCCAGATCAGCTTCATCTCTTCCTTGGTGAAGCCATTGTCCTGGAAGTCATCGATGTGCGGGATCAGGTTGAAGGCGATCTGCACCGGGAAGCGCTGCGGATCGATCTCCTGGAAGCTGAGCAACTGGCCGGTCTGCTTGCCCAGTTCCTCCATCGCCGAGCGGCCACCGCCGGACACCGACTGGTAGGTGGACACATTGATGCGCTCGATACCGTACTTGCGGTGCAGCGGCGCCAGCGCCACCAGCATCTGCATGGTCGAGCAGTTAGGGTTGGCGATGATGCCACGCGGACGGTTGGCGACCTGTTCCGGGTTGACCTCGGACACCACCAGCGGCACGTCATCGTCGTAACGGAAGGCCGAGGAGTTGTCGATCACCACCGCACCGGCGGCGGCGAACTTCGGTGCGTATTCCTTGGACACGCTGCCGCCAGCCGAGAACAGCGCGATCTCGACACCGGTCGGATCGAAGGTGGCCAGGTCCTGGACCTTGACCTTCTGGCCGTTGAATTCAATCTCGCCACCGGCCGAACGCTCGGAGGCGAGGACGCTCAGGGTGCCGACCGGGAAATCACGCTCGGCCAGGATCGACAACATGGTCTCGCCAACGGCGCCGGTGGCACCGACGACGGCGACGTGGAAACTGCGCTGTGCATTGCTCATGGGGAACTCTCACGAAAACGGGAATGGGGGAAAACACGCACGACAGCTGGGTTCGGGGAACCTCCTCAAGCGGGGCGCGCGGAGGTTCCCTATCGTTTCCCGGTTTTTTTGCCCAGCATCACGCGCGCGGCCATCGCCGCGTCAGCGTTGATCGCGCTCGGCATGCGCGACGGGCCGCCGTCCAGGCCGAGCCCGGCAGCCAGATTATCCACGGCCAGCTGTACCATCGCCGTGCGCGTGGCCAGCGAGGCGCTGCCGATATGCGGCGTGAGCACCACGTTGCGCAGCGCCAGCAGCTCCGGGCGCACCTTCGGCTCGCCCTCGTACACATCCAGGCCAGCGGCCGCCAGGTGGCCGTTGGCCAGTGCGTCGGCCAGCGCCAGTTCGTCGACGATGCCGCCGCGGGCGATGTTCACCAGGGTTGCCGTCGGCTTCATCTTCGCCAGCGCAGCTGCGTCGATGATGTGATGCGAGGCCGGCGTGTAGGGCAGCACCGTTACCAGATGGTCGGACTGTGCCAGCAGTGTATCCAGGTCCACATAGGTCGCGCGGAGCGACGCCTCGGTGTCGGCCGGCAACCGTGAACGGTTGTGGTACAGCACCTTCATGCCGAAACCGTGCGCGCCGCGGCGGGCGATGCCCTGGCCGATGCGGCCCATGCCAAGGATGCCCAGCGTGCTGCCATGGACATCCGCGCCCAGCATGGTCTGGAACGACCACTGCTGCCACTGCCCTTCACGCAGCCAGCGCTCGGACTCGGTGATCCGGCGCGCGGTTGCCATCAGCAGCGCGAAACCGAGATCGGCGGTGGTTTCGGTCAACACGTCCGGCGTGTTGCTGGCCAGGATGCCGGCCGCGCTGAGCGCGTCGACATCCAGGTTGTTGTAGCCGACGCCGACATTGGCGATCACCTGCAGCTGGGTGGCATCGGCCACCTGCGCCGCACCGATGCGCTCGTTGAGGGTGATGATCGCGCCGTCGGCGCTGGCCAGCTGTGCGGCGATCTGGTCCGGCGACCAGGCGGTGACGGTGTCGGTGCTGCGCAGCTGCACGCGATCGCGCAGCGGCGCGATGGCCGCCTCGATCAGCGGCTGGCTCACCCACACGGTCGGCCGCGTGTCAGCCATCGATCTGCCCGGGAATGCGCGGGGTGATCGTGCCGACATCGCCGCACTGCGCGCGATGACGCAGCGCCTGATCCATCAGCACCAGCGCCACCATCGCTTCGGCGATGGGCGTGGCGCGGATGCCGACGCAGGGATCGTGGCGGCCGGTGGTGACCACCTCGACCACGTTGCCGTCCGTATCCAGCGACGGGCCCGGCAGGCGCAGGCTGGACGTCGGCTTCAGGGCGATCGACGCAACGACCGGCTGGCCGGTGGAGATGCCACCGAGGATGCCGCCGGCATGGTTGCTGGCGAAGCCCTGCGGGGTCAGCAGGTCGCGGTGTTCAGTGCCCTTCTGCGCGGCGCTGGCGAATCCGTCGCCGATCTCCACGCCCTTCACCGCATTGATGCTCATCAGCGCAGCGGCCAGTTCGCCATCAAGCTTGCCGTAGATCGGCTCACCCCAGCCCGGCGGCACGTTGTCGGCGACCACGTCCACGCGCGCACCGACCGAATCACCGGACTTGCGCAGCGCATCCATGTACGCCTCGAGTTCCGGCACCTGTGCGGCGTGCGGCCAGAAGAACGGATTGTCTTCCACCGCCGACCAGTCGAAACCGGCCGGGGTGATGTCGCCCAGCTGCGACAGGTAGCCACGCACGGTGACGCCGAAACGCTCGGCCAGCCACTTCTTGGCGACCACGCCAGCGGCCACGCGCATGGTGGTCTCGCGTGCCGAGGAACGGCCACCGCCACGCGGATCGCGGATGCCGTACTTGTGCCAGTAACTGTAGTCGGCATGGCCCGGGCGGAACTGCTGGCCGATATTGGCGTAATCCTTGCTGCGCTGGTCGGTGTTACGGATCAGCAGCGCGATCGGGGTGCCGGTGGTCAAGCCCTCGTATACGCCGGACAGGATCTCGACCTCGTCGGCCTCGCGCCGCGCGGAAGTGTGCCGGCTCTTGCCGGTCGCACGGCGCTGCAGGTCGTGGGCGAATTCGGCCGCGTCCAGCGCCAGCCCCGGAGGGCAACCATCGATCACGCAGCCGATGGCCGGCCCGTGCGACTCGCCGAACGTGGTGACGGTGAACAGCTTGCCGAACGAATTGGAGCTCACGGGCGCTGCGCCGCCAGTTCGGTGATGCGTGCGCTGTGGGCGATCAGCTCGCGGCATTCGACCGCAAAGATGCCCATCTGGCCAACCTTGAACTCGATCCAGGAAAAATCGACTTCCGGCAGCAGCTTGACCAGATGCTGTTCGGACTCACCCACTTCACAGATCAGCAGACCGTCTTCGCTCAGGTGCAGCGGGGCGTCGCGCAGGATCTTCAGCACCAGGTCCAGGCCATCGTCACCGGCACGCAGGCCCATTTCCGGCTCGTAGGAATATTCCTGCGGCAGGGCATCAGTCTCGTCGTTGGTGACGTACGGCGGGTTGGTGACGATCAGGTCGTAGTGGCGGCCGGTCAGGCCATTGAACAGGTCCGACTTGATCAGGGTGACGTTGTGCGCCTGCAGGCGCTCCTTGTTCTCCTCGGCCAGCGACAGTGCGTCGTCACTCAGGTCGACGCCGTCCACTTCCCAGTTCGGGTAGTAGTGGCCCATGGCGATGGCGATGCAGCCCGAACCGGTGCAAAGATCCAGCGCGCGGCTGACATCGCGGCCGGCCAGCCACGGTTCGAAACCACATTCGATCAGTTCGGCGATCGGCGAGCGCGGCACCAGCGCGCGCGTGTCACTCTTGAAGCTCAGGCCGGCGAACCAGGCCTCACCGGTCAGGTAGGCAGCGGGGATGCGTTCGTCGATGCGACGCTGGAACAGTTCCAGCACGCGCAGCTTTTCGGCCTGCAGCAGGCGTGCCTGGCCGTAGGCCGGGCCGAGGTCGTGCGGCAGGTGCAGGCTGTGCAGCACCAGTTGGGTGGCCTCGTCCAGCGCATTGTCGTAGCTGTGCCCGAAGGTCAGCCCGGCTTCGTTGAAACGGCTGGTGCCGTAGCGGATCAGATCGATGATCGTGTGGAGTTCGGCGGCCGTTTCAGCGGTCATGGCGGTACTGCGGGCAAAGTGGCCCCCGATTATAGGGGCTGGCGCCCGCGGCGGCATCCGTTGCGGCGGAAACGATCGGGCCACAGCCGGTATGATGGAGCCCATTTCGCGCGGGAGCCCCCATGTTCAATCGCAACGCCGGCATCATCCTGCTGATCGCCCTGGCCGCGGGGCTCGGCCTGCTCGCCGCCCAGCAGGTGTTCGCGCCGAAGCCGCCGGCCAACGCCCCGGCCACCGAAGCGATCACCCTGTACCCGCAGCCGCGTGAACTGCCCGACTTCAACCTGGCCCAGTCCGACGGCACCCGCCTCATCCCGGGCGAACTGAAGGGCCACTGGACCCTGGTGTTCCTGGGTTTCACCTTCTGCCCGGACGTCTGCCCGACCACCCTGGCCGAGCTGGCCGGCGCACAGAACCAGTGGGAAGCCCTGCCCGACAGCCTGCGCCCACGCGTGCTGTTCATCTCGGTCGACCCGGACCGCGACAGCGCCACCCGCCTTGGCGAGTACGTGCACGGCTTCCACAAGGACACCCTGGCCGCCACCGCCGATATCCCCTCGCTGGAGCGCTTCGCCACCTCGCTGGGTTTCGTGTTCCAGAAAGTGCCGGGCAAGCATTTCGACGAAAACCCCGAGGATTACACCGTCGAGCATTCGGCCAGCCTGGCCGTGCTCGACCCGCAGGGCCGCCTTGCCGGCCTGGTGCGCCCCCCGTTCAATGCGCCGGCGATCGCCCGCGACCTGCACAAGCTGACCGAGAAAACCGCCCCATGAGCCTCACCACCGCCCTGACGTACGCCCTGCCCCATCGCCTGCTGTCCTCGATGGCACGCTCGCTGGCGTACTCGGACGATCCGCGCGTGTCGCGCTGGCTGATCGACACCGTCACCCGCAAGTTCAACGTCAATCTGGACGAAGCGGCCAACCCGGACCCGCGCAGCTACGCAACCTTCAACCAGTTCTTCACCCGCGCGCTGAAGCCGGGCGCGCGCGTGGCCGATGCCGATCCGCGCAGCCTGGTGATGCCGGCCGACGGCCGCATCAGCCAGCTGGGGAAGATCGAGGCCGGCCGCATCTTCCAGGCCAAGGGCCAGTCGTTCACCGCCGCCGAGCTGCTGGGCAGCGACGAGGACGCCAAGCCGTACAACGATGGCCTGTACGCCACCGTGTACCTGTCGCCGCGCGACTACCACCGCGTGCACATGCCGTGGACCGGCACCCTGCGTGAAACCGTGCACGTGCCAGGACGCCTGTTCAGTGTCGGTCCTGCGGCCGTCAACGGCGTACCGCGCCTGTTCGCACGCAACGAGCGCCTGGTCTGCCACTTCGACACCAGCTTCGGCCCGATGGTCAGCGTGATGGTCGGCGCGCTGCTGGTGTCCGGCGTGGAAACCGTGTGGAGCGGCGAGGAGATCCCGGCCTACGGCGATCGCATCACCCGCAAGGACTACCGCGGCAAGGGCATCAAGCTGGAGCGTTTTGCCGAGATGGCACGCTTCAATTACGGCTCGACCGTGGTGGTGCTGCTGCCGCCGGGCGTGGCCGAATTCGCCCCGCATCTGGATGCCGAGCATCCGGTGCAGCTGGGCCAGGCGCTGGCAAAGCTGCGCTGACAAAAAGGGGACGGAGGGGATTAAGTCGTTTATGCATAAACGACTTAATCCCCTCCGTCCCCTTTTTCCACAACGGAATGCCGGCCAGCGGCCGGCACTACCGGTCGCGCGTTACTGCAGGACCGGGGCCGGTCCGACGTCCATGCCGTCGTAGTCTTCCACGCCGTGCTCCGCGGCCAGCGCCGCGAATTCCTGGTTGCGGCGGTCCAGCGAGGCTTCGTCGTGGATTTCCACGCGCTCCACGTGCAGCACGTGGAACGGCGCGTCGCCCTCTTCCGGTTCCTGCTCGAAGAGTTCCACGAAGGTGTAGCCCTGTGCCTGCAGGTGCTGGGCCAGCGCCTGCAGCGGCTCGGCACTGGCGTGGACGAAGAAATACCCCCACAGCAACGGGCCGTTGATGTCCCAGTCGGTGTTCTCGCGGAGGTTGGCGAACAGGTTGCGGGTGGCTTCGAGGTCCATACAAATTCCAGTGGTCTTGGGAATTACTTGTCGCAGCCCTGCAGCTTCAGCGTCTGGCCCTGGCGCAGGCTGTAGGCCGGCGCCTTCAGGCCGTTGGCGCGGGCCAGGGTCGGCAGGTCGCACTGGAACTTGGCGGCGATGGCGCCCAGGGTCTCCCCCCGGCCCACCTTGTGGCTGCGCGCCGGCTTCGGCCGGGCGGCCGGCGCCGGGCGCGGTGCCGCCACTGCAGCCACCGGTGCGGTCGGCACGCTGGTGGATGCAGCCGCGTCGGCCACCGGCACCACGCCGCCCACCGCCACGCTGCCGGTATAGCTCGACGCGGCCGGGCGCTTGATCGCCGCGTTGAGATCAGCGGTGATCAGCGTGCGGGCGAGGTCGGCACGCGGGCCACTGACGCAGTTGCGCTGGTACAGGCCGGCGATGCGGGTGGTGGCATTGATCAGCGTGCCGGCCGGGATCCAGCCATCGGCCTCATAGCGCGGGTTGAGGTTGCGCAACGCACGCATGTAGCCATCGCGGGTACCGTGGCTGCCCAGGCAGATGGTCAGTTCATAGATGGTGGTGGACTTGGCCAGCCGCAGCGTGGCCGGCTGCGCGCTGATCTTCGGGAACTCCACGCCGTACTGCTGCGGGTGCAGGAAGATCCATGCCGCGGCAATCACCATCGGCACGTAGTCCTTGGTCTCGCCCGGGAACTGGTTGTAGACGCTGTCGGTCCAGAAGCTCTGCCCACCGCTCTGCTTGAACACGCGCGCAGCACGGCCTTCGCCGCCGTTATAGGCGGCCACCGACATTTCCACGTTGTTGCTCAGTTCGCGCAGGCGCTCGTTGAGGTAGCTGGCGCTGGCCTCGGCGGCGCTGCGCGCGTCGAAGCGGGTATCGAAGCCGGTGCCGTCCGGGCCCAGGCCGAAACGGCGGCCAGTGGCTGGCATGAACTGCATCAGGCCGGCGGCGCCGGCGCGCGAGGAAGCATGCACACGGCCATTGGATTCCTTGGCCATGATCCCGAACAGCAGCGCCTCGGGCAGGCCGCGCTTTTCCCACTCCGGCCACATCACCGCGCGCAGGTTCTGGTAATTCTCGTAGCTGGTCAGCAGCGCCGGGCGCATGTCGGTCAGCCAGCGGCGGATGCCGGCCTGCACCGCCGGGTTGTACTCGACCATCGTGTCGAAGGCGTGCCGCTTGTCGTTCAGCAGCGCGGCAGCGCGTGCGGCCTCGGGCACGTCGGCGGTAAGCGGGCCGATGTGATCCGGGTCGGCTTCCAGGCGGTCACCGCCCTCGTCGGCCACGTCATCGCTGGCGGCGGCATCGGCGTCGTGCTTGAGCAGCCGCTTGTAGCTGGCCAGCAGGGTCCCCATCTGGCAGCCCTTCTGCTTCACACAGTCGTTGAGGACATCTTCCATGTCCTCCAGCGCGGCATCGGCCTCGTTGCTGCCCTTGGGGTCGGCATTGGCGACCAGCAGCAGGGCATCGCCGTAGCGCTTTTCGGCGGCGGTCATGCGCTGCTGCAGCGCATCCACCTTCACCTTGTCCCGGGCCGAAACCCGCTGTGCGTGGGCGTCGGGCGCCAGGGAAACCAGGCCGGCCAGGGCCAGCAGCGGCCAACCGCGGGAAATCAGGACAGGAACGGGCATTGATGGCACTGTGTGCAAAACAGGCAGGCAGAGTAGCGGCGCCGCCAAGGTCCGGGCAAGCCGACCTTCGGACCGTCACTGCCGGCGGTTAACATTGGGCTATTCATCACAAGGGCTGGACAATGGATCCGATTCTGCTCGGCAAAGGCATTACCGACGATATTGCCGTCACCCTGCTGCCGAAACTCGGCAACCGCCACGGTCTGGTGGCCGGCGCCACCGGTACCGGCAAGACCGTGACCCTGATGACCCTGGCCGAGGGCTTCTCGCGACGGGGCGTGCCGGTGTTCCTGGCCGATGTGAAGGGCGATGTCTCCGGCCTGGCCGTGCCCGGCAGCGGCGCCGAGAACCTGCTCGAGCGTGCCGCCGAGATCGGCGTGGCCGACTATGCGCCGGCCGCCAGCCCCACCATCTTCTGGGACCTGTACGGCAAGCTGGGCCACCCGGTGCGCACCACGGTCAGCGAGATGGGCCCGACCCTGCTGGCGCGCATCCTCGAATTGAACGACACCCAGGCCGGAGTACTCGACATCGTATTCAAGCTGGCCGACGACCGCGGCCTGCTGCTGCTGGACATGGACGACCTGCGCGCCCTGCTCGGCCTGGTTGCCGAGGAGCGCAAGGACATTTCCACCGAGTACGGCCTGGTCAGTGCGCAGTCGATCGCGGCGATCCAGCGTTCGGTGCTGCGCCTGGCGCAGGACGGTGGCGAGAATTTCTTCGGCGAACCGGCGCTTGAACTGGCCGACATCATGCGGGTCAACCACGACGGCCGCGGCATGATCGGCATCCTCGCCGCCGACCAGCTGGTGCTCAAGCCCAAGCTCTATTCCACCTTCCTGCTGTGGCTGCTTTCGGAACTGTTCGAGCAGCTCCCGGAAGTGGGCGACCTGGACAAGCCGAAGCTGGTCTTCATCTTCGACGAGGCGCACCTGCTGTTCGATGATGCACCGCCGTCGCTGGTGCAGCGCATCGAGCAGGTCGTGCGACTGATCCGTTCCAAGGGCGTGGGCGTTTACTTCTGCTCGCAGTTCCCCGACGACGTGCCGGGCAACATTCTCGGCCAGCTGGGCAATCGCGTTCAGCACGCACTGCGTGCGTTCACCCCGCGCGACCAGAAGGCGGTGAAAACCGCGGCCGAGACGTTCGTGCCGAATCCCAAGCTGGACGTGGCCAAGGTGCTGAGCCAGCTCGGCACCGGCGAGGCACTGGTATCCACGCTGCAGGACAAGGGCGTGCCGATGCCCGTGCAGCAGACGTTGATCGCGCCGCCGCGCTGCCGGATGGGACCGATCACCGAGGCCGAGCGTGCACAGGTACGCGCCGGCAGCCCGGTCGGCAGCCGCTACGACACCGCGATCAACCGCGAATCGGCCGCCGAACTGCTGGCCCAGCGCGCGCAGAAGAGCATCGAGCAGGCACAGGCGCCGGCCGCGCGCAGCCGCGAGCAGGACGAAGCTCAGGAAGGGGGGTTCGGCCAGGCCATCAAGGACGCGATCTTCGGCACCAAGCGCCGCCAGGGCATGATCGAGACCATGGCCAAGCAGACCACGCGCACCGTCGGCACCAAGCTGGGCAACCAGATCGTGCGTGGCATCCTCGGTGGCATCTTCGGCGGCAAGCGCTAGATACCCCTGCTGGGGTCAGAGCCCTCCCGCAAGGGAGGGCTCCGACCCCGCTCCCCATTCGTCATCCAGAAAAGAAGTCGTATTGCATGTCCCGTTGGCGTCCCCCCGCAGAAAAAAGCACCGCCCTGATCACCGCTTCCGGGCATGCGCGACTGAAGGCCGAACTGGATGAGCTATGGCGCGTGCGCCGTCCGGAGGTGGTGAAAGCGCTCGCCGCCGCTGCCGCAGAAGGCGACCGTTCCGAGAACGCCGAGTACACCTACCGCAAGAAGCAACTGGGCGAGATCGACCGCCGCGTGCGCTACCTGACCAAGCGGCTGGAATCGCTGCGCGTGGTCGATACCACGCCAACCGATCCGCTGGCAGTGTTCTTCGGCGCGTGGGTGGAACTGGAGAACGTGGACAGCGGCGACACCAGCCGCTACCGCATTGTCGGCCCGGATGAGACCGATGCGGGCCTGGGCTGGATCAGCATCGATTCCCCCCTGGCGCGTGCGCTGCTGAAGAAGCGGCTGGATGATGAGTTCTCGGTGGAGCTGCCCGGCGGGCAGTTCACCTTTGCAGTGATCGGCGTGGAGTACGAGCCTGTGTAGCGTCGAGCCATGCCCGACCTCGCCGCCGTTGTAGAGCCGAGCGCATGCTCGGCTGAAGCGCCGCGCAGCCGGGCATGGGCTCGGCTCTACAACGGTGGCGGGTACGTGCGCCCTGCACGCAGCGGGCGGAAATAGTCGGCATTGCGGTAGAAGGCGGAATCCTGCACGTCGTGCCAGCCTGGGATTCCAGCCAACGGCAGCGGACGCAGCTGCAGCGGATCGGTCACTGCCCTGCCCTCGGCAATGGCCGCAGTCATCACGTCAACGCAGGCAGCATCGGCATCACCCTGCACCACCACGCACTTGCCGACCAGCAATCGCCCCGGCAGCAGTGCCTGTTCCATCAGCGCATGCCCGAATACCACAGTGATGGCGATGTCACCGCTCTGCCAGTTCACCGGGTCAAACAACGCGGGCCAGTCGTGTGCGTCCCAGGCAGCCAGCAGTGAGTCATCGCGCACACGCACGATCACGCCGGTTTCGTCGAACTGGGTCAAGGCGGCCTGCGCGCGGTTGCGCTGGCCGGGTGGCATCGCCTCGATATGCAGGCACTGCCGCACGTTGAGCGCGCGCTTCAGCTGCGGCTGTGAGGCCCACACCAGCGCATTGAACAGGTCGTGCCAGTTGCCGGCACGGGTGGCAATGCGTCCCTGCGCGATACGCACTTCGTAGTGCAGGCCATCGGCCAGCAGCGCGGCGTCCTGTTCAACCAGGCGCTTGCCAGGCACGGCCAGGCGTGCATCGAGCGCCGCGATGGACGGCCATGCGGTGCCGTCCAGCAGGTCACGGAAGTCCTGAAGCCCGGCAAACAGCGGGTGCTCGAACCGCCGTGCAGCTACCGCCGCACGTGGCGGCGGTACGAAGCGCCGTGAACCGCCGCCGTTGCCGGTGGCGGCCGTCGCTGCGATCACAGCACCTTGAGGTCGAACACCGGACGGGGGGCGGCCGCCAGCGCGTCACCGTACAGGTCATGCTCGTCGCTCTCGGTGATCTCCACGTCGACGAATTCGCCCACGCGCAGCGGCACCTGGTCGGCATTCTGGATGTGCACCAGGCCGTCGATCTCCGGGGCATCGGCCTTGGAGCGGGCCACGGCGATGTCGCCTTCGATGCCGTCGACCAGGCACTGCTGCACGGTGCCGATCTTGGCCTCCAGGCGCGCGGCGGAAATCTGCGCCTGCTTCTCCATGAAACGGGCCAGGCGTTCCTGCTTCACCTCTTCCGGCACGGCGTCAGGCAGGTCGTTGGCGGTGGCACCCTCGACCGGCGAGTAGGCGAACGCACCGACGCGATCCAGCTGCGCTTCGTCAAGGAACGACAGCAGTTCCTCGAACTCGGCTTCGGTCTCGCCCGGGAAGCCGACGATGAAGGTCGAACGCACAGTGATGTCCGGCGCGATACGGCGCCAGTTCTGCACGCGCTCCAGGGTCTTCTCCACCGCGCCGGGGCGCTTCATCAGGCGCAGGATGCGCGGGCTGGCGTGCTGGAACGGGATATCCAGGTACGGCAGGATGCGGTTCTCGGCCATCAGCGGCACCACTTCATCCACGTGCGGATACGGGTAGACGTAGTGCATGCGCACCCACGCATCCAGCTCCGACAGGCCTTCGCACAGCGCCTTCAAACGGGTCTGGTAGGCCTTGTCGCGCCACATCTTTTCGGCGTACTTCACGTCCACGCCGTAGGCCGAGGTGTCCTGCGAAACCACCAGCAGCTCGCGCACGCCGCCACGCACCAGGCGCTCGGCTTCACGCAGCACCTCGTCGACCGGGCGCGAAACCAGCTTGCCGCGCATCGACGGAATGATGCAGAAGCTGCATTTGTGGTTGCAGCCCTCGGAAATCTTCAGGTACGCGTAGTGCCGCGGGGTCAGCTTGATACCGTAGTCGGGCACCAGGTCCACGAACGGATCGTGCTTGGGCGGCAGTGCTTCATGCACCGCTTCCATCACGCTCTGGTAATCCTGCGGGCCGGACACCGCCAGCACGTTGGGGTACGCCTCGCGGATCTGCTCCGGGCGCTTGCCCAGGCAACCGGTGACGATCACCTTGCCGTTCTGGTTCATCGCCTCGCCGATCGCGTCCAGCGACTCGGTCACCGCAGAATCGATGAAGCCACAGGTGTTGACCACCACCACGTCGGCCGAATCGTAGGACGGGACGATGTCGTAGCCTTCCGAGCGGAGCTGGGTGAGGATGCGCTCGGAATCGACGAGGGCCTTCGGGCAGCCAAGGCTGACGAAGCCGACTTTGGGGTTCAGCTGGGACATGGAAATCGCGGGACTCTGGGGGCCTGGGCCCCTGCCGCCATGGCAGGGGTTCCTGGGGGCCGGGGCCTGAAAGGGCGCCAGTATACCGGGGTTGGCGGCCGCGCTCTGAATGCCCAGCCGACCGATACGGCACAGCCACTGACGCCGCGCTAACCGGCGCAGCACCGACAATGCAGTTCTGTTTCCAGCAACGAGGAAGATGACGATGGCCGAGTGGATCACCCTGGATACGCATCATGGCCCGGTACGGGCCTGGCAGGCCCTGCCGGAAGGCACCGCGCGCGGCGGCCTGGTGGTGGTGCAGGAAATCTTCGGCGCCAATCCGCATATCCGCAGCGTGGCCGAGCGCTTCGCGGCGGAAGGCTATGCGGTGCTGGCGCCCTCGTTCTTTGACCTGCTCGATGGCCCCGACGCCGATCCGGACGCGCTGCCCTACGACGCCGACGGCGTGAAGCAGGGCCTGGAACGGGTCGGCGCGCTGGGCATGGAGCGGGCGCTGGAAGTGGTCCGCGCGGCGGCCACCCGGCTGGCCCCCTACGGCAAGGTGGGCACCGTCGGCTACTGCTGGGGCGGCACGGTGGCGATGCTGTCCGCAGTGCGCCTGGGGCTGCCGTCGGTCAGCTACTACGGCGCCCGCAACGTCCAGTTCCTTGATGAGACACCCAAGGCGCCGGTGATCTTCCACTTCGGCGCCCAGGACCGCAGCATCCCACCGGAAGCCGTGCAGGCCCACCGCGAGAAGCTGCCGCAGATGGCCACCTACGTCTATCCGGCCGATCATGCCTTCAACCGGGAGGTCGGACATGCGTATGATCCAGACAGCGCCGCCCTGGCGCTGCAACGCACCCTGGACTTCTTCTCGGAGCATCTTGGATGAGCGAATTCGAACTCGATTCACGCCTGGCCACCGATAGCGTGCTGGTGGCGGAAGGACCGTTGTCGCAAGTGCGGCTGATGAACGACGAACGATTCCCCTGGCTGGTGCTGGTACCGCGCCTGGCCGGGGTCACCGAGTGGATCGAGCTGGACGGCGAGCAGCAGGACAAGCTGCGCACCGAGCTCAACCGCGCCTGCAAGGCCCTGAAGGGCTCCGACGGGGTGGAAAAGATCAACATCGGGGCGCTGGGCAATATCGTGCGCCAGCTGCACTTCCATGTGATCGGCCGCCATGACGGTGATCCGGCCTGGCCGGGCCCGGTCTGGGGCAGCGGCCCGGCGCACCGCTACGAGCCGGCGGCGCTGGACCAGCATGTCGCCTACTGGAAGGAACGGCTAGGATATCCGGCCCTGTCCTGAGCCTTCGCCGACCCGATGCGATTCAACCTCGTTGCCGCCGTCCTGCTGATCCTGATCGGCCTGTTCATGCTCGCCAGCAATCTCGGCTGGACGCACCTGAACCTGTCCAAGCTGCTGCTGACCTGGTGGCCGGTGGCCCTGGTGGGTGTCGGCATCGCGATGCTGTTCGGTCGCGGCAAATAAGAAAGGCGGCGCATTGCGCCGCCTTCCTTCATGTGGAGCCGGGCCATGCTCGGCTGCCCTGCCTTGAAGCCGAGCATGGCTCGGCTCTACAAATCGCCTGCAATCTTCAGGTCCGCGGCAGGGTCACGCCGGTCTGGCCCTGGTACTTGCCGCCACGGTCGCGGTACGACGTCTCGCAGATGTCATCGGCGGCCGCCTGGAAGAACAGCATCTGCGCCACGCCTTCGTTGGCGTAGATGCGCGCCGGCAGCGGCGTGGTGTTGCTGAATTCCAGGGTGACGTGGCCTTCCCATTCCGGCTCCAGCGGCGTCACGTTGACGATGATGCCGCAGCGCGCGTAGGTGCTCTTGCCCAGGCACACCACCAGGGTATCGCGCGGAATGCGGAAGTACTCCACGGTACGCGCCAGCGCGAAGCTGTTGGGCGGGATGATGCACTCATCGCCGACGATATCCACGAAGCTGCCCGGATCGAAGTGCTTGGGATCGACGATCGTCGAGTTGATGTTGGTGAACACCTTGAACTCGCGCGAGCAGCGCACGTCATAGCCATAGCTGGACGTGCCGTAGCTGACGATGCGCTGGCCGTTGGCCTGCTTGACCTGCCCGGCCTCGAACGGCTCGATCATGCCGTGCTGCTCGGACATGCGGCGGATCCAACGGTCACTCTTGATGCTCATGCTTTGTCCTGGGGGTACGAGGGGGCGCGAGGATTCTAGCAGGGGGCCGGCCTGCGCCGGCGGCCCCTGCCCCAGCACTTACAGCAGCGAGGACAGGATCGGGATCGAGGCCCGCGGGCGCTTGCCGACTTCCTCGATCAGGCGCTGCGCGGCATGGCGGTAGGCCTGGGCCGGTGCCGAATCCGGCTGGGCCACGGTGATCGGCGTGCCTGCATCGCCCTGCTCGCGGATGCCGATCTGCAGCGGCAGCGACCCCAGCAGCGGCACGCCGTACTGCGCGGCCATGCGCTCGCCGCCGCCCTCGCCGAACAGGTGCTCGATGTGCCCGCAGCTGCTGCACGTGTGCACCGCCATGTTCTCGACGATGCCCAGCACCGGCACCTCGACCTTCTCGAACATCTTCAGCGCCTTCTTCGCATCCAGCGTGGCGATGTCCTGCGGCGTGGTGACGATCACTGCACCGGCCAACGGAATCTTCTGGGTCAGGGTCAGCTGGATGTCACCCGTGCCCGGCGGCAGGTCGATCAGCAGGAAATCCAGGTCGTCCCACAGGGTATCGTTGAACAGCTGGGTCATCGCCGAGGTGGCCATCGGGCCGCGCCAGATCATCGGGGTGTCTTCTTCGATCAGGTAGCCGATCGACATGGTGTCCACGCCGAACGCACGCAGAGGCTCGATGCTCTTGTTGTCCGGGCTTTCCGGGCGGCCGGACAGCCCCAGCATGGCCGGCACGCTGGGGCCGTAGATGTCGGCGTCGAGCACGCCCACCCGCGCACCGAGCTGCTGCAGCGCCACGGCCAGGTTCACCGAGGTGGTGGACTTGCCGACGCCGCCCTTGCCCGAACCGACCGCGATGACATTGCGGATGCGGGCATGCGGCGTAAGTCCCTTCTGGACCTGGCTGGCATGGGGACGGCGGGGAGAACTGTTCACAACGAGCACCGGCGGAGTCAGGGGGATAACCCGACATCATACAAGCTGGACGTAACCTGACTGAAATTCAGGATTGCGACGGATTCGTGCACAGATTGTTAAGTTCATGTTACGTTCGATCAGCACTGTTTTGAGCTGCGGAGCCCGTTGTTCCGGCCCGCGCGATGGCGCATGCGCAGTGCCGTTTTTGTTTTTTGCTCTCCATTGGAACTACATGAAACACGTCAGCAATACCGCACGTCGCAACACGCTCGCCGTCGCCCTGATTTCCGCTCTGATGGCCGCCTCCCCGGCAATGGCCCAGGACAAGGCGACCAACCTGGACAAGATCACCGTCACCGGTTCGCTGATCCCGCAGACCCAGGTCGAAACGCAGACCCCGGTGATGTCCATCACCGCCGAAGACATCCAGACCCGCGGCTTCAGCAGTGTTGCTGAAGTGCTGCAGCAGTCATCGCTGACCACCGGCGGCCTGCAGGGTGGCCAGACCTCGGGTGCGTTCACCCAGGGCGCCGAAGCCGCCGGCATGTTCGGCCTGAATCCGGGCTACACCAAGTACCTGATCAACGGCCGCCCGATGCTCTCGTATCCGGCGCTGTACAACGGCAGCGAGTCGTTCAACAACATCAGCGGCATTCCGATCGACATCGTCGAGCGCATCGAAGTCCTGCCGGGCGGCCAGTCGTCGCTGTATGGCTCGGACGCGATCGCCGGCGTGGTCAACATCATCCTGAAGGAACGCATGGACGGCGGCACGATGTCGATCCGTGGCGGTACCTACACCGAAGGTGGTGGCAGCAACATCCGCTTCAGCGCCGCCAAGGGCTTCAACGCGTTCGACGACCGCTTCCACGCGCTGGTCAACGTGCAGATCGAAAACGGCAGCCCGATCTGGGGCTACCAGCGTGACATCACCAAGCAGAACAACCCGGTCGGTTACACCGCGCAGCTGCCGTCGAACGACTTTGCTGTCATCGGCAACGCCGACAACAAGCTGTACATGATGGACCCGACCCGCTGCGCCAACGTGGCAGGCCTGTACGACGGCACCACCACCGTCGGCAAGCGTGCATCGGGCGAATCGTGCGGCTCGGTGTACAGCGCCGGCTACAAGACCCTGAAGAACGGCAAGAACAGCGGCCAGTTCTACTCGTCGATGACCTTCGACGTGAACGACAACTTCCAGCTGTTCGCCGACGTGCTGTACAGCAAGGAAAAGACCGAGTTCACCTCCGGCTCCAGCGCCCTGTGGTGGGGCACCAAGTCGGTGATGGGCGGCTTCTACGACCAGGGCCTGGGCAAGGTCGTGAACCTGCAGCGCGCCTTCGCGCCGGAAGAAATCGGCCCGGGCCACTACAACAACATCCTGAACTCCGATGAGAGCCGTTCCTACCAGGTCACCCTGGGCGGCAAGGGCATGGTCGGCGACTGGGACTACAGCGCCAGCTTCACCCGCGGCGAATACCGTCTGGACCAGAACCGCTTCGCGCGCTGGAAGGACAAGATCGAAGGCTTCTTCGGCGACACCGTGCTGGGCCCGCGCCTGGGCACCACTGCTGATGGCTTCGGCATCTACAACCCGAACTACACCGCCTTCTACTCGCCGATCACCCCGGACCAGTTCGCCAGCTTCACCGGCTATGGCACCCACCGCAGCAAGACCTGGCAGAACCTCGGTCGCGTGCAGGTGACCAACGGTTCGCTGTTCTCCCTGCCGGGCGGCGACGCCGGCCTGGCCGTCGTGCTGGAAGGCGGCAGCGAAGGTTGGGACTACTCGCCCGACCAGGCCTTCGTCGATGGCAACGCGTGGGGCGCCAGCGCCGTGGCCGGTGCCGGCCACCGCAGCAACTACGCGGTGACCAGCGAACTGCGCATGCCGGTGTTCGAGTCGCTGACCATCAGCGCCTCGGGCCGCTATGACGCCTTCAAGATCGCCGACAAGACCGTCGACAAGGCCACCTACAGCATCGGCCTGGAATACCGTCCGGTGGAAAGCCTGCTGCTGCGCGGCAAGTACGGCACCGCGTTCCGCGCGCCGACCCTGTCCGATGCCTTCCAGGGCATGAGCGGCTCGTTCGCCTCCGGCCAGAACGACTACTACCGCTGCAGCCAGATGGGTTACGCGCTGCGTGACGAAGCCTGCTCGTTCTACAAGACCACCTCGGTGTACAGCGAAAAGTCCGGCAACCCGGACCTGAAGCCGATCACCGCCGACGTGTGGAGCGCAGGCGTGGTGTGGGCCCCGGTGAGCAACTTCTCGCTGTCGGTCGACTACTACAACTGGAAGATCAAGAACGAGGTCAAGACCCTGAGCACCGACCAGCTGCTGCTGGCCGAGTACCAGTGCCACAACGGCCTGCCGAACAACACCTCGGCCAGCTGCCAGAACGTGACCGACTGGGTGACCCGCGACGCCGGTGGCAACCTGACCCGCGTGTACACCCCGAAGCTCAACGTGGCCAGCCAGAACCTGGAAGCGGTGACCGTCGGTGCCAAGTACCAGCAGGACCTGGGCCGCTTCGGTTCGCTGATGTTCTCCGGCAACTACACCAACATGCTCAAGCGTGAAGTGGTGGCCCTGCCGGGTGCGCAGAAGCTGGACCTGCTGAGCGATCCGTACAACATGTGGTACTACGACAACTTCGCCAAGGTACGCGGCGACGTGTCGGTGGGCTGGGCCATCTCCAAGTTCACCACCACCGTGTACGCCAACTACGTCGGCAGCACCCCGAACTACCTGGCCTACACCGGCCGCAGCTATGACTACGTCCACTCCTCCGGCGCCAAGGCCGGCAAGTGGGGCTCGTACACCACGTACAACATGAGCCTGAACTACCAGGCACAGGACGATCTGACCCTGTCGCTGATGGTCAACAACGTGTTCAACAAGCTGCCGGAAGGCCAGCGCTACAACTACCCGGGCAACGAATCGACCCCGTTCAACGACGGCTTCTACAGCGTCTACGGCCGTCAGATCTCGGCCCAGGTCAAGTACGACTTCTGATCCCGTCGTATTCCGGACTGCGTGTCTGGACCAGGCCCCGCTTCGGCGGGGCCTTTTTTTTCACCACTGAGCCCCGCCCCCTGTCCGGCCTGTAGCAGAAAGTGTGATCCACAACGCACAAACATCCGGGCTCCCGGCAGCGCTGATCCAAGGCAACGCATTGATCTACAAGGCATATCCGCAATGCCGACATGTTCCCTTGCACGCCGCCAACTTTTGAAACATGCCAAAACAAATCGCCTTATCCATTGATTCTGAAGCATTTTTTCATCTCCCAACGGCACCTTGATGTGACAAACCTGTGTTGGCAGCGTTAACGACGTGTTACGGTCGACCTGAATGGAGTCACACTGAACGAATTGTTAATGCGCAGGGAATGCGCCGCCAAGACATTGCTCACTACGGGGATCCACCATGTCTCGCCAACGTTCCACGCTCTCGCGCCACCCTCTGACCCTCGCCCTGCTCGGCACCCTCCTGGCCTCCGGCACCGCCCTGGCCCAGGACGGCAATGCGCCGACCCAGCTTGATCGTGTGACCGTCACCGGGTCGCTGATTCCGCAGACCGAGATCGAGAACCACACGCCCGTCCTGACCGTCACCGCCGAGGATATCCAGACCCGCGGTTTCACCAGCGTCGCCGATGTCCTGCAGCAGTCCTCGCTGTCCACGGGCGGCCTGCAGGGTGGCCAGACCTCCGCATCCTTCACCCAGGGCGCCGAAGCGGCGGGCATGTTCGGCCTCAGCCCGGGCTATACCAAGTACCTGATCAACGGCCGCCCGATGCTCTCGTATCCGGCGCTGTACAACGGCGGCGATACCTTCAACAACATCAGCGGCATCCCGATCGACATCGTCGAGCGCATCGAGATCCTGCCGGGTGGTCAGTCGTCGCTGTACGGCTCGGACGCGATCGCCGGCGTGGTCAACATCATTCTCAAGGAGCGCATGGATGGCGGCGTGCTCAATGTGCGCGGCGGTGCCTACAGCGAAGGTGGCGGCAACAGCTTCCGCTTCAGCGGCGCACGCGGTTTCAACTCCAAGGATGACCGCTTCCATGCACTGGTCAACGTGCAGTATGAGAAGACCAGCCCGATCTGGGGTTACCAGCGCGACCTGACCAAGGTCAACAACCCCGACGGTTACAGCCCGCAGTACGTCTCCAACGATTTCCTGGTGCTGCTGCCGGCCGCCAACAACCGCTACGCGATGATGGACCCGAACCGGTGCGCCAACGTAGCGGGCCAGTTCGACGGCACCACCGTGCTCGGTACCCGTCCGACCGGCCAGGCCTGCGGCTCGGTCTACGGCACCGGGTACAAGACCATCAAGAACGGCAAGGAAAGCGGGCAGATCTACAGCTCGGCCACCTTCGACGTGAACGACAATTTCCAGCTGTTCGGCGACGCGCTGTACAGCCTGGAGGAGGTCAAGTACGCCACCGGTTCCGGCTACACCTGGTGGGGCACCTCCTCGGGCTGGGGCCGCTTCTACGACCAGGCCAGCGGCCAGTACATGAACCTGCAGCGCGTGTTCGCGCCGGAGGACATCGGTGGCGGCGGTTATCGCGACATCATGAACACCGACCGCAACAAGGCCTACCAGGTCACCCTCGGCGGCCGCGGCACCGCAGGCAACTGGGACTACAGCCTCAGCTTCACCCGTGGCGAGTACAAGCTGACCGAGCGCAATTTCGTGCGCTGGAACGACCCGATCAACGACTACTTCGAGCAGCGTGTGCTGGGCCCGGTGCTGGGTACCACCAGCACCGGCTACAACATCTACAGCCCGAACTGGGAAGCGTTCTACGCACCGCTGCCCGCCGGTGACTTCCAGAGCTTCACCGGCTACAGCTACAGCGAAAGCCGCACCTGGCAGAACCTGGCCCGCGCCCAGGTCACCAATGGCTCGCTGTTCAAGCTGCCGGGTGGCGATGCCGGCTTCGCCGTGGTTCTGGAAGGCGGCAGTGAAGGCTGGGATTACACGCCCGACCCGGGCCTGATGGACGGCAGCGTGTGGGGGACCACCGCCGTATCCGGTGCCGGCCATCGCAGCAACTACGCGGTGACCACCGAACTGCGCATGCCGCTGCTGGAAACGCTGACCGTCACCGGCTCCGGCCGCTATGACGCCTTCAAGATCGGCAGCAACACCGTGGACAAGGCCACCTACAGCGTCGGCATCGAGTTCCGCCCGATCGAAAGCCTGTTGTTCCGTGGCAAGTACGGTACGGCGTTCCGCGCACCGACCCTGTCCGATGCCTTCCAGGGTCGCAGCGGTTACTACGCCAACGGCTCCACCGACTACTATCGCTGCGGCCAGCTGGGCTACGACCCGGCCAACACCACCGGCTGCCCGTACGACAGCGTCTCGGTGTTCGGCACCCGCTCGGGCAACCCCGACCTGGAGCCGATCACCGCCGATGTCTGGAATGCAGGCGTCGTGTGGGCTCCGATCAACAACCTGTCGCTGTCGGTCGACTACTACAACTGGAAGATCAAGAACGAGGTCGATACGCTCAGCTCCGACCAGCTGCTGCTGGCCGAGTACTACTGCCGCAACGGCCAGTCCAACAACACCTCGGCCAGCTGCCAGAACGTCGACGACTGGATCACCCGTGATGCATCGGGCGTGCTCGACGAGATCTACACGCCGAAGATGAACGTCGCCCGCCAGAACCTGGAAGCACTGACCGCCAGCTTCAAGTACGTGCAGGACATCGGTCGCTTCGGTTCGCTGCAGTTCTCGGCCAACTACACCGACATGCTCAAGCGCAAGCTGCAGCCGCAGCCGGGTGACGAGTTCCTGGACCTGCTGCACGACCCGTATGCGATGTGGGTGTATGACTCGTACGCCAAGGTACGCGCGGACGGCTCGATCGGCTGGGCCAAGGACAACTGGACCACCACCCTGTATGCCAACTACATCGGCAAGACGCCGAACTACATGGCTTACGTGGGCAACGGCTATGACTACGTCCACAGCTCCGGCTACAAGGCAGGCAAGTGGGGTTCCTACACCACCTACAACCTGAGCGTGAACTACCGCGCGATGGAAAACCTGACCCTGTCGCTGATGGTCAACAACGTGTTCAACAAGATGCCGGACAACCAGCGCTACAGCTTCGCCGGCACCAGCGGCCAGCCGTACAACAACTACCTGTACAACGCCTACGGGCGCGCGATCTACGTGCAGGCCAAGTACGCGTTCGGCGTGAAGTAATCCCGCAACCGCAGCAACGGAAAAGCCCCGCCATGGCGGGGCTTTTTCGTGTCCGGCCTGAGCGGATGGAAGAATAGGCCCTGGTGGAACAGGGCCTGCCGTCAGGTCCGCCCGCTCAGCGGAAGCTGTAGCGGAGGCTGGCCATGTAGCGGCGACCAAGCGCGTCCAGTACGTACGGGAACGGACCGATGTCGTCGGACAGGTTCAGCACCGACAGGTTCAGGCGCGCATTGTCGGTCAGGTGGTAGCTGACATTGGCATCCCAGGTCGTCCAGCTGTCGCGCTTGAAGTACTGCCGGCTTTCCGGGGTTGCGGTCAGGCTGAACTGCGAGCCGCTCGTGTAGTTGGACGTCACGCCATAGCTCCACTTGCCGATGGCATGCTGCGCCGTCCAGCGGAACTGGCGCTTGGGCTCTTCGAACGTACCCACGCGCTCCACGAACGGCACATCCGCGTTGGCGGCTTGGCCACGGTTCTTCGGCATGTAGCCGTAGAAGCCCAGTGCCACCTGGCCGAACCGGCCCATGTCCCAGTTGTAGTCCACCTCGGCCGTCCAGCCGCGGAACATAAGCACCGGGCCATTGCCGTACTCGGTGCGGATATCGGTGGCCGCACCCGTCAACGGATTGCGCGTGACCAGGCTGCAGAAGCGGTTGGCGTTGGGCACGTTGGACGCATTGAAATCCGGGTTGTCGAAGCAGCCGGTGATGATGTCGGTCGGGCTCAGGCTGGTGATCACATCGGTGATCTTGATGTCATACCAATCGGCGGCGACGCGCAGGCCCTTCGCCCAGTCCGGTGCGAACACGATGCCCGCTGTCCAGGATTTGGCCTTCTCGTTCTTCAGGCCGGTATAGCCGTTGACCGAGCCGAGGGTGTTGGTCGGCGACGCCTGGAAGGTCGCCGGGTCCGCGCCCGGGTAGGCCTGGAAGAAGGCCTCGCAGTTGCGGCGGCGAATCGCGGGATTGGTGCCGCCGTTGATGGCTGACACCGAGCAGACTTCCGGGATGTTGTAGTACGCCGGCTGCAGCGAGGTATAGAGCTCGGCAATGGACGGGGCACGCAGCGACTGGGTCTTGCTGCCGCGCAGCTGGATTCCCGCGAACGGCTCGTACTGGATGCCATAGGTGTACGCGTTGAACCCACCAGCCACCGAGTTGACCACGCGGCGGCCCTTCAGAGTCAAGTCCAGGCGATGCAGGCCAGGCAGATCCCAGTCGGGGTTGAACAGCGGTGCCAGAAACTCAGCGAAGATTTCATTGGTGTGATAGTCGCCCTTGGCGCCCTGGATCGGCACCGAACGGCCCTGCCCCAGCCGCTGGTACTCGCTCGGGGTGAACGAGCCTTCTTCGCGGCGATGCTCCACGCCTGCGGCGAAGGAGAACTCGCCCCCCGGCAGGTCGAACAGGCCACCAGTCACCGACGCGTTGAACACGGTCTGGCGCGTCCGCGCCTTGGCCAGGGTCGGCGTCGATACATAGGCCAGTGCTTCAGGCGATGCCTGGTTCTCGCCGAACAGATTCAGCGGACGGCAGTTCGGATCCGCAGTGGTGCCGCGGGCGGATGCATCACAGACGATGTTGCCGCTTGCATCGCGCTTCACGTTGAGCGCATTGATGAAGTTCTGCTGGATCAGGCCGGTGCCCTTGTAGTCGAAGTCGCCTCGGCCGTGGGTCACACTGGTTTCCCAGTTGAAGCGGCGCTCGCCGATATCGAAGAAGCCGTCCAGGCCGAGCACGATGCGGCTGAGGCGCGTATCGGTACTGGCGTTGTTCATGCTCAGGTCGCGCGAAGAGCGCGACAGGCGGAACGAGGTGATGCCGTTCTCGGCCAGGATGCGACGGGACTCCGCGCTGAGGAACGGATTGTTCGCGCTGAACAGCATCGCGCCGCTCTGGTCGCCACTGCCATCGGGGTTTGCGGCACCGAAACCGGCAGCGTTGTAGACGTTCTGGTCCAGCGTCTCGCGCGCGGTGGCGCTGTAGTGCGACAGTTCGAAGAAGCCACGCACGTTGTCGTTGAAGTCGAAGCTGCCGGTCGAATAGACCGTACGGCGTTCGAGGTCGGCGATCAGTGGGACGGTCTCGTTGAGGTTGAGGCCATCGCCACCGGACGCGTTGCCGCTGGGATAGGAGATGCCCGGATCGTAGGCAACCAGATCGCCCTTGTCGTTGAAGTGCCAGAGCTTGTTGTTCGGACCAAAGCCGTTCAGTTCACCCGTGGCATTGCGCTGGTAGCTGCGCCGCACCTGGATGTCCGACGGCATGATCAGGCCACCGAAGGTCATGCTGGAGATACGCCGGTTGCGGATCCAGACCTGGTCGGCGATGCCGTCGGCCGGTCCGGTGTTGAACGGGATGCTGGGGTCAATGCGACCGTCATTGCCCGGCGTGCGCCACGGCTGGAAGCGCGCCACGTTGGCTGCCGTCGGATTGGTCTGCAGGCTGTAGCCATTGCGGTAGAAGTCGCGCTGGAGCGCGTTCACGCCTTCACTGTTGTCCAGTTCGGCAGCAATGGTGAAGTGGCCACGTCCGTCGGCGAAGCCGCTGCCGAAGATGGCAGACCAGGAGTAGCGGTCGTTGTCGTTCTTGGTGGTCCTGCCAAAACCCAGCTCGACCTCGGCGCCCTCGAACTTGTCACGCAGGATGATGTTGTTCACGCCTGAGATGGCGTCGGAACCATACGTGGGTGCACCACCGATGCTCAGGCTTTCCACACGCTCGACCATCACGGTCGGAATCGCGTTCATGTCGACCTGGATGCCCGAGCCGCCGCCGGCGCCGAATACGGTTGGCGGTGCCGAGGTCACGAAGCGGCGACCGTTGACCAGGGTCAGCAGGCGGTTGCTGCCCAGACCGAAGCGACTGGCGAAGTTCACGCCCGCACCGAAGCCGGCCTGATCACCGCGTGAGGACACGCCGGCGGACACACCGGGAATCTTGGTCAACGCATCGATCAGGTTGGTGTGTCCGTACGCATCGATATCCTGGCGGGACACCACAGCGGCTGGTTCCAGGGTGTCATAGCCGGCGCGGTAGATGTGCGAGCCTGTTACCGTGATGCGGTCCAGCTGGGTGGCCGCGGCTTCATTGGAAGCCTTCTTCGCGCTCTCAGCGGTTTCCTTTGCAGTTTCTGCCTCCTGCGCGAAGGCAGGCAGGGCAACGGCAAGCAGAATGGCCGAGGTGAGCGCGAGGCTCAACGGATTACGGGGTAGTGGGCGAGTCTTCTGCATGTCTCTCTCTCTGAAAGTGAGGGCACAAAAAGCTCTGCATCGGCAAGGCAGAGGAAATTTAGTCAGCAACTGTTCACGTGCCGATAACGGAATTCATACACATAACGACACGAAACGGCAACATTCAGCAAAAGTTCGATTTGATATGACGCGCAGGGAAATGAAGCATGAGCGCGTAAACCCGCGTCGGCATTGTTCAAATAATCATCTCCAATCAAAGGCTTGAGCCGACATCACGCCCCCCCTGCCGCAGCCGTGGCACTCGTGCACAGCGCTCTGGACACGTCATGTCCCGGCAGGCGCGCAACCTGTACCCGCGGGCAACTGCGAGCACGCGTTCATCATCAATTCACCCGTTGGGCAGGCAGACGCCCAGCCTTCGCTCGGCGCTGCGGCGACGCCTGATGTGCCTTCCTGCAACGCCTTCTGGCGCGTGCACGCCCCTTGCGCAGGGACATGACCTTCGACACCCTTGCAGGTCTGGCCGGCGGCGTATCGTTCGGCCCACGGTCGCACCTGCGGCCACTCCCTGACTCACTCGGCCCGGAGGCCATTCAAGTGACCCGTACTCCCAAGATCGTGCTGCTGACCCTGGCCGTTTCGGCCGCGCTGGTCGGCTGCGGCAAGACTGAAACCCCGGCCAAGGACGCCGCCGCCTCCGCCCCGGCCACCGCCGAAGCCACCACCTATAAGCTGGACGAGAGCAAGCTGCCGGCCTACAACGCCTTCCAGCCGAGCGACCTGGACACCACCAAGGACGCCTGCACCGCCTTTGGCGACTACGTCAACAGCAAGTGGCTGGCCGCCAACGAAATCCCGGGCGACCGCACCAGCTGGGGCGCGTTCACCATCCTCGACGAGCGTTCGGTGGCCGTGCAGCACCAGCTGGCCGAACAGGTCGCGCAGGTCAAGAACCCGAACCACATCGAGAAGATCGTCGGCGACCTGTGGGCGACCGGCATGGACGAAGCGAAGATCAACGCGCAGGGCATCGAGCCGCTGAAGGCGGACCTGGCGGCGATCGACGGCCTGCAGGACAAGGCAGCGATCGCCAATTACCTGCGCACCAGCGCCGCCAAGGGTGACAACGTCCTGTTCGGCTTCGGTGCCGAAGCGGACTTCAAGAACTCGGCCATGAACATGGCCTACGCCAGCCAGGGCGGCCTGGGCCTGCCGGATACCACCTATTACACCGATGCCAAGAACGCCGACAAGCTGAAGGCCTACCAGGCGCACGTTGCCAAGGTGCTGGAGCTGTCCGGCGTCGCCGCGGCCGACGCGGCCAAGCAGGCCGAGGACGTGGTCAAGTTCGAAACCCGCCTGGCCAAGGCTTCCAAGTCGCGCGTCGAGCTGTCGCGCAACGTCGAGCTGTACTACAACCCGGTCACCCTGGCCGACGCCGACAAGCTGACCCCGAACTTCAGCTGGACCGAGTTCTTCAAGTCGCAGGGCGTGGCCGCACCGGAGAAGTTCTCGCTGGCCATGCCGGCTTTCCATGAGGAAGTGAGCAAGGCGCTGGGCGATACCGACCCGTCGGTGTGGCGCGCCTACCTGCGCTTCCACACCGTGGACAGTGCCTCGCCGTACCTGGCTGACGCCTTCGTGCAGGAGAACTACGAGTTCTACGGCAAGACCCTCAACGGCCAGAAGGAACAGAAGCCGCGCTGGAAGCGCGTGCTGGGCACCATCGAGAATGATGCCGGTGAAGCCTTCGGCCAGCTGTACGTGAAGGTTGCCTTCTCGCCGGAAGCCAAGGCGAAGATGGAAGAACTGGTGAAGAACCTGGCCGCCGCGCTGAAGGACCGCATCCAGGGCCTGAGCTGGATGAGCGAGGAAACCAAGGCCAAGGCCATCGCCAAGTGGGAGACCTTCACCCCGAAGATCGGTTACCCGGACAAGTGGCGCGACTGGTCGGGCCTGCAGACCCAGCGCGACAGCTTCCTCGGCAACGTGCGCGCGGCCAACGAGTTCAACTACAAGTTCAACCTGTCCAAGATCGGCAAGCCGGTGGACAAGACCGAGTGGGGCATGACCCCGCAGACCGTCAACGCCTACTACAACCCGCTGCAGAACGAGATCGTGTTCCCGGCCGCCATCCTGCAGCCGCCGTTCTTCGATCCGAAGGCCGACGACGCGCTGAACTACGGCGGCATCGGTGCGGTGATCGGTCATGAGATGACCCACGGCTACGACGACCAGGGTGCGCGCTTCGGGCCGACCGGCAACATGGAAGACTGGTGGACCCCGGCCGACAAGAAGAACTTCGAAGGCCTGACCGGCAAGCTGGTCAAGCAGTTCGACCAGTACAAGGTGGACGGCCAGGCGGTGAACGGCCACCTGACCCTGGGCGAGAACATCGCCGACCTGGGTGGCCTGGCCACCGCCTACGACGCCCTGCAGAAGGCCTCCGCCGGCAAGGAAGATGCGAAGGTCGATGGCTTCACCCGAGACCAGCGCTTCTTCTTCAACTGGGCCACCGTGTGGCGCACCAAGTACACCCCGGAAAACGCCAAGGTCCGCCTGGCCACCGACCCGCACGCCCCGGCGCAGTTCCGTGCCATGGGTGCGCCGTCGAACCTGCCGACCTTCGCCGCCGCGTTCCAGTGCAAGGCCGGTTCGCCGATGGCCCGCACCGGCGAGCAGCAGGTGGTGATCTGGTAAGCAACGGCTGACGTTGCGGCGTACCTGCAAGGGCCCGGGAATTCCCGGGCCTTTGTTTTTCACAGCGCCCGTCATCCACGCATGGCCCACGCCGTTGGAAGATGCCGACCTTGGTCGGCGCACGGCTCGGCGGAGCCACCGTGATGCGTGCATGCCGCGCCCATGCCCGGCTTGCTATAGTGCGCGCGCCCTCAATCCATCACGGATTCGTTCCACATGCCCAACTTCCGTCCGCTTGCCATCGCCCTGGGCATCAGCCTGGCGACTCTGGTCCCGACCCACGATGCGTTTGCCGCCGCCAAGAAGAAGGCCGCACGCGCCCCGGCCGTCAGCGCCCAGTGCAGCGACTTCTATAACACCACCAATGCAGGCTGGCTGAAGGCCAACCCGGTTCCGCAGACCGGCGCCACGACCGCGCTGGGCCAGTTGGTCGACCGCAGCCGCCAGCAGCAGCGCGACCTGCTCGATGCCGCGATGAAGTCGCCGCAGGGCAACGTGCAGAAGCTGCTGGGTGACTTCTGGGCCAGCGGCCTTGACGAAGCCGCCGTGGAAGCGGACGGTTCCAATCCAATCGCCCCGCTGCTGACCCGCATCAACGCCATCAAGAAGGCCAAGGATGTGCCGGCCTCGATCGCCGCGCTGCACCAGGTGGGCATCCCGGTCGCCTTCAACTTCGGCCCTGACGTCGACCTGAAGGCACTGGACCGCCACATCGGTTACTTCATGCAGGGCGGCATGGGCCTGCCGGATCCGGCGTTCTATACCCGCACCGACGCCGATACCGTGGCGCTGATGGGCCGCTACCGCAACTACGTCAAGCAGATCCTGGCGCTGACCGGCACCCCGGCGGCCAAGCTGGATGCCGAATCGCAGGCGGTGATCGCGCTGGAGACCGAGCTGGCGCGCAACGCGCAGTCGCTGGCCGGCATCAACAACCCGTTCAACAACTACGCGCCGATCTCCACCAAGGAGCTCAACAGCCGCTACCGCAACCTGCAGCTGGACGCGTTCCTGAAGGCACAGGGCGTGGACGATGACCTGGTCTCGCTGGCCGACCCAGGCCTGTTCAAGCAGCTCGATGGCATGGTCACCAAGCTCAAGCCGGAGCAGTGGAAAGCTTACCTGCGCTGGCGCGTGGGCGACTCGATGGCGCCGTACCTGTCCAAGGCCTACCGCGACGCCGAGTTCGAATTCCGTGGCCGTGTGCTGCGTGGCCAGACCCTGCCGCCGCAGCGCTGGGAATCCGTGCTGGATGCAATCAATGTGGCCGCCGGCCCGATGGTCGGCCGCGAGTACGCCGCCCGCTACCTGTCGGCCGAAGATCGTCGCCAGGCCGCATGGATCGTCGACAAGGTGCGCGAAGTACAGATCGAGGCGGTAAAGAACAGCAGCTGGATGAGTGCCGAAGCCAAGACCGAAGCGCAGGCCAAGCTGGCTGCGCTGAAAATCGAGATCGGCACGCCACTGCGCGACCTGGACTACAGCGTGCAGCCGATGGGGCGCGGCTCGTTTGGTGGCAACATGCTGATTGCATCGACCTGGCGCCACCGCGAGGAAATGAAGCGCATCGGCAAGGGCAATGCCGACCGCCGCTGGGACGTGCTGCCGCAGCAGCCGTCGCTGGCCTACGACCTGGCGCAGAACCGCCTGATCGTCACCGCCGCGATCCTGCAGGGCCCGGTGTTCAACGCCAAGGCCGACGCCGCCGACAAGTTCGGCAGCTTCGGTGGACTGGTCGGCCACGAGCTGACCCGTGCGATCGATGCGAAGGGCGCGCTGGTCGATGCCAAGGGCGAACTGCGCAGCTGGTGGACCCCGGCCGACAAGACCGCCTGGACCCTGCTCGGCAATCGCGTGGCCGCGCAGTACAGCGCCTACGACTTCCCGGGCGTAAAGGGTGCCAAGGTCAACGGCACGCTGACCCAGGAAGAGAACCTGGCCGACATCGCCGGCCTGGAACTGGCCTGGGCGGCGTATACCGCGCAGGAACCGAAGGCCAAGCAGGCACAGCAGCAGGGCTTCTTCCGCGCCTGGTCGGCACTGTGGGCACAGCAGCTGTCGCCGAACGAGGCCGCGCGCCGCCTGACCGCCGACATCCGCGCACCGGGCCTGTGGCGCAGCAACGGCACGCTGGCCAACCTGCCGGCGTTCGGTGCCACCTTCAGTTGCAAGGCCGGGCAGCCGATGCAGCGCAGCGAAGCCGACCAGATCAAGGTCTGGCGCTGAGCCCGCGGCCGCACTGGTAGTACAAAGGGCGCCTTCGGGCGCTCTTTTTTTGCGGGTGCAGCACGATCCCGGGTTAACACTGCGCGTGCTATCGCTGCGGCTTCGTCCAACGTGGAGCCGGACATGGCACACAAGAACACGATCTGTATCTGGTACGACAACGGCGCGCTCGAGGCCGCCACCTTCTATGCCAACACCTTTCCCGACAGCGCGGTGACCGCTGTCCACCACGCCCCGGGCGACTACCCGGACGGCAAGGAAGGCAACGTACTGACGGTCGAATTCACGGTCTGCGGCATCCCCTGCGTCGGCCTCAACGGCGGCACCGAGTTCAAGCACAGCGAAGCCTTCTCCTTCCAGATCCAGACCGAGGACCAGGCCGAGACTGACCGCTTGTGGAACGCCATCGTCAGCAACGGCGGACAGGAGAGCCAGTGCGGTTGGTGCAAGGACCGATGGGGCGTTTCCTGGCAGATCAGCCCACGCATGTTGATCGAAGCGGTGACCAGCCAGGACAAGGCACTGGCCAAGCGCGCCTTCAATGCGATGATGCCGATGAAGAAGATCGACATCGCCACCATCGAAGCGGCAATCAAAAAAGGGGACGGAGGGGATTAAGTCGTTTCTTCCCCCCTGTGCGCAGATGCGGATTGCGACTTAATCCCCTCCGTCCCCTTTTTCCGAGGTGCTGATGTCCTGGGATGCGATCATCATCGGTGGCGGCCACAACGGCCTGGTCTGCGCGGCCTATCTCGCACGCGCTGGCAAGAAGGTGCTGGTGCTGGAACGTCGTGGCGTTCTCGGCGGCGCGGCGGTCACCGAGGAATTCCACCCCGGGTTCCGCAACTCGGTGGCGTCATACACGGTGTCGCTGCTGCAACCAAAGGTAATCGACGACCTGCAGCTGCATGCGCATGGGCTGCGCATCATCAATCGCCCGGCCAACAACTTCCTGCCATTGCCGGACGGCCGCTACCTGCTGTCCGCACCGGGCCGCACCCAGGCCGGGGTCGCGAAGTTCTCCGAGCGGGATGCACAGCGGCTACCCGAATACGAAGCGCGCCTGGGGATCTTCGCTGATGTGCTGCGCGCCTGGGCCCTGCGCGCGCCGCCGGACCTGGGTGCAGCAGGCGGTTGGCGTGCCCTGCCCGCCCTGTGGCAGATGGGCCGTCTCGGTCGTGAACTGGCCACGCTGGATGCCTCGCTGCGGCAGGAGCTGCTGGACCTTTTCACGCTGTCGGCGGCCGAGTACCTGGACCGCTGGTTCGAAAGCGAGCCGATCAAGGCGCTGTTCGGCTTCGATGGCATCGTCGGCAACTACGCAAGCCCCTATACACCGGGCAGTGCCTACGTACTGCTGCACCACGTGTTCGGCCAGTGCAATGGCATGAAAGGTGCGTGGGGCCATGCGATCGGTGGCATGGGCGCGATCAGCCAGGCCATCGCCACTGCCGCGCGGGAGGCCGGGGCTGAGCTGCGCGTGGATGCCGGTGTGCAACGCCTGCTGATCGAGCAGGGTCGTGTCGTGGGCGTGGCGCTGGCCAACGGCGAAATCCTGCGCGCACGCGCGATGATCGCCAACGTCAATCCAAAGCTGCTGTACGAGCAGATGCTGGCACCGGAGCAGGTACCGGACGCAACGCGCGAACGCATGGCGAACTGGCGCTGCGGTTCCGGCACGTTCCGGATGAATGTCGCGCTGTCGCAGCTGCCGGACTTCCGCGCTCTGCCCGGTCCCGGCGATCACCTCAGCGCCGGCATCATCATGGCCCCAAGCCTGGATTACATGGACCGTGCCTGGCTGGATGCGCGTCGCAATGGCTGGTCACGCGAACCAATCGTGGAAATGCTCATTCCCAGCACGCTGGACGATTCGCTGGCGCCGCCGGGGAAGCACGTCGCCAGCCTGTTCTGCCAGCACGTGGCGCCCGTGCTGCCCGGCGGGCGTCACTGGGATGATCATCGTGAAACGGTGGCCGATCTGATGATCGCCACCGTTGAAGGGTATGCGCCGGGTTTCGCTGGCAGCGTACTGGGCCGCCAGGTGCTGTCACCGCTGGATCTGGAGCGCACCTTCGGCCTGATCGGCGGCGACATCTTCCACGGAGCGCTCAGTGCCAACCAGTTGTTCTCGGCACGGCCGATGGTTGGCCAGGCTGGCTATCGTGGTGCCCTGCCCGGCCTTTACCTGTGCGGGTCGGGTACGCATCCCGGCGGTGGCGTGACCGGCGCGCCAGGTCACAATGCGGCGCAGGTGGTGTTGCAGGATCTGTGAGGGCGTGCCGACCGGGGTCGGCACCTACCCGCGTGGGAGAAGGCGTGCCGACCAACGGTCGGCACCTACAGCGTCAAATGATCCTTCGGATCATTTGACGCTGCGCAGATGGTTCGGGCGCTTCGGTGGGCCGGGCGGTCGGCGCTTGTTGAACGGCGGCTGCCCGCGCCAGTAGCGGATCAGCAACCAGCCGAACAGCATGCCGCCGAGGTGCGCGAAGTGGGCCACGCCCGGCTGCCAGCCGGTCATGCCCAGCACCAGTTCGCCCACGCCGAACAGGATCACGAAGGTGCGCGCCTTCATCGGGATTGGTGGGAACAGCAGCATCACCCGCTGGTTCGGGAACAGCATGCCGTAGGCCAGCAGCAGGCCGAACACGCCGCCAGAGGCACCCAGCACCGTGGCCGGGTTCTCCAGCAGCGTACCCACCAGCAGCTGGCAGACACCGGCACCGGCCACGCAGACCAGGTAATACAGCAGGAAGCGCTTCTCGCCCCAGGTCTGCTCCAGTGGCGCACCGAACATGAAGACCGCCAGCATGTTGAAGAACAGGTGGCCGAAGCTGCCATGCAGGAAGCCATAGGTCAGCAGCTGCCAAGGCTGGAAGTTGCCGCCCGGCGAGAACGCATCGAAGCCCTGCTGCAGCGGTTGCAGCATGAACGGCTCAAAGGTCTGCATGCCGAGCAGGAACGGCTGCTGCAGCAGGAACAGGATCGCGTTGGCGATCAGCAGGGCCTTGGTGACGGTTGGCAGTCGCGGGAACATGGGAGCACCGGCATGGAACGACCTCCATCATAGCCGCAGCACCGCGCCTTGTTGGCGACCCGCAGGTCCGGCCTGTTCAGTCGCCAGCGGCGCTCAGCCCGGCCCCCATACGGCAGCATCCAGCGCTACCGCCGGATCGGTCGTGGGCATCTGCACCCGGCCGTTCTCAACCACCACGCCCTCGGCACGCAGCCGCTGCGACTGCTCGCGCCAGCCCGCCGACCCTTCTTCCATGGCGATGCGCCCATCCGAGCGCAGCACGCGGTGCCAGGGCAGGTCCGGGTCGTCGTTCTGGCCCAGGATGCGCGCGGTCAGGCGTGCACGCCCGGGCAGGCCCGCGCGCATCGCCACCTGGCCGTAGCCCATCACCTGCCCCGCCGGGATCGCGCGGATCACCGCCAGGATGCGCGCACGCGCCTGCTCCGGCGTCAGCGCCGCAGGCGGGTCACCAGCAGAACGCCGATCAGCACCAGCACGGTGCCGGCGATCTGTGCCGGCCCCATCGGTTCGTCGAGCAGCCATAGGCTCATCACGATGGTGGAAACAGGGCCCAGCATACCGACCTGTGCGGCCAGCGACGAACCCACGCGCTGCACCGCCAACATGATCGCCAGCACCGGCAGCACCGTGCAGACAGTGGCATTGACCAGCGACAGCCACTGTACCGGCGCCGGTGCCTGCCACAGCAGTGGCAGCGGATGGGTCACCGCGAAATGCAGCAGCACCAGCACGCTGGCCACGCAGCTGGCATAGGCGGTCAGCCGCACTGCACCGATGCGCGCGACCACCTGCCCGCTGCCGAACAGGTACAGCGCGTAGCTGAGCGCACTGCCCAGCACCAGCAGGCTGCCGACGATGATCTGGCCGCCCTCGCGCTGCAGGTCGTGCCCGAAGGCCAGCAGCACGCCGAGGTAACTCAGCACCAGCGCGCCGATCTGCCAGCGTCCCGGCCGCTGGCGCGCCAGCAGCACGTTGATCAGCAGCACGAGGGTCGGGTTCAAGTACAGGATCAGCCGTTCCAGCGTCACGCTGATGTACTGCAGGCCCTGGAAATCGAGCAGGCTGGACAGGTAGTAGCCGGTGAAGCCCAGCCACAGCACGCGGGCGTGGTCGGCCCAGGACAGCGGCTCTGCCCGGCGCGCAGCCCACAGTGCCATCAGCACGAACAGCGGCAGCGCCATCAGCATGCGCAGGGCGAGCAGCGTGGTGGCATCGACGCCATGACGCAGGCCGAGCTTGACGATGATGGCCTTGCCGGAAGCAGCTATCGCGCCGATCGCAGCCAGGCCGATACCCCCCAGCGCGATGCGGGGGGAAGCCGTAGCGATGCGGGAAGCGGGCGTGGACATCAGGACGACGGCGGGCCGCGCAGAGCGGCCCGGTAAGGCGTGGGGGCGCCCATTGTCGCACGGGCGCCCCCGGTGCCCTGTAGAGCCGAGCCTGCGCTCGGCTTCGCCAAGCCTGGGCGAAAAGCAGCCGAGCGTGGGCTCGGCTCTACAACTGCGGGCTCAGCGCATCAGCACCACTTCCTCGGCCGAGGTCGGGTGGATCGCCACGGTGTCGTCGAACTGGGCCTTGGTTGCGCCCATCTTCACCGCCACCGCGAAGCCCTGCAGGATCTCGTCGGCCGCTTCGCCCAGCAGGTGGATACCCACCACGCGCTCCTCCGGGCCCGCGCAGACCATCTTGAACAGGCTGCGCTGGGTGCCGTTGGCCAGCGCCTGCAGCATCGGGCGGAAACGGCTGTGGTAAACGCTCACCTGGTCAAAACGCGCGCGCGCTTCCTCTTCGCTCATGCCCACTGCACCCAGCGGCGGATGCGAGAACACCACGCTGGCCACGTTCTCGTAATCCATCTTCGATTGCGGACGTCCACCGAACAGGCGGTCCATCAGCCGCCGTGAAGCGGCCACCGCCACCGGGGTCAGGCCGACCTTGCCAGCGATGTCGCCGACCGCGTGCACGCTCGGCACAGAGGTGGTCTGCCATTCGTCCACCTGCACCTGCTGGTGCTCGCCAATGCCGATGCCGAGCGCTTCCAGGCCCAGATCACGGCTGTTGCCGCGGCGGCCGGTGGCAAAGAACACCGCATCGAACACGCTGTCGATCGGGCCGTCATGGCCGAACGCACGCACGCGCTCGCCATCGCGCTGCAGTTCGCGCAGGCGATAGTCGAAGTGGATCCGCACGCCCTGCTGCTTCAGGTTCTCGGCCAGCTGGTCGGTCAGCTCGTAGTCGAAGCGCTCCAGCAACCGCTTGCCCCGCACCAGCAGGCTCACCTTGCTGCCCAGCGCCTGCAGCAACCCGGCCAGTTCCACCGCGATGTAGCCGCCACCAATGATCGCCACCTCGGCCGGTGCCGCACGCAGATCGAAGAAGTCATCGGAAACCAGGCCCAGTTCAGCGCCGGGAATATCCGGGCGCAGCGGATGCGCGCCGGTGGCGATCAGGATGTGCTCGGCGCTGTAATGCACGCCGTCACTGCAGGCCACGGTATGCGCATCGAGCAGACGGCCGCGCGCAGGGATGCGCACCACGCCGGTTTCATCCAGGCGCTTGTGGTAGCTGGTGTGGATGTTGGTGATGTAGGCCTGGCGATGGATCACCAGCTCCTTCCACGACAGCGCCGGGCGTGCCTCGACATCGAAGCCCATCGCATTGGCCAGGCCGATGCGCTCGTGCAGATCGGCCGCCAGCCACATCGCCTTCTTCGGCACGCAGCCAACATTGACACAGGTACCGCCCAGTTCGCCCGGTTCCAGCATCGCCACGCGCTTGCCATGCTGCGCTGCACGGATGGCACCGGCCAGGCCGGCGGAACCGCCGCCAAGGACGATCAGGTCGTAATCATAAGGTGCAGTGCTCATCGGAATCGCTCGGGTCGGTAAGGGGCAGGATCGATCGCTGGCGTGCGGCCGCAGACGAGATCGGCGATCAGCTGGCCGGTGCCGGCGCTCATGCTGATGCCGAGCATGCCATGCCCCGCTGCAAGCCAGACGTGAGGATGCGCGGGCGCGCGGCCGATCAGCTCAGCGCATGCGCGCCCATCGCTCACCCCTGCTCCGTCCTGCGCCGCATCGGTGGCCACTGCCGATAGGTCATCGCACGCCATACCCACTCGATCGGGCCGAAGCGGAAATGGCGCAGCCACAGGTGCGAGAAGACCACCTGCGCGGCAAACAGCAGCAGCGCGAACAACAGCTGCACGCTGCGCGGCATCATCTCGAACCTGCCCAGGCCATAGTGGTAGAAGGTCCAGGTACACAGCAGCGACTGACCAAGATAGTGGGTCAGCGCCATGCGCCCGACCGGTGCCAGCCAGGCCAACCGCGCACGCCAATGCACGATCCACGCGAGGTAACCCAGGCACATCGGCAGGCCACCGATCGTCACCAGCGCCATCGCCGCTGTCACCGGCAGGCCGTAGGCACCCGGCGCCAGGTAGGGCTTCCAGGCAATACCCAGCAGCGTGACCACGAGGCCCAGCGGCAGTGCCCCCCAACGCAGCACCGCGTACAGCCGCGGAAAGCGCTCCGGCGTCGCCAACGCGCCGCTGGCGGCGAACCAGCTGCCGATCAGGAACATGCCCAGCACTTCCGGGCCGGTGATCAGCAGCGCGCCCATCGAGGTGCCGAACTCGCTCAGGCGCTGCACAGTGGCCTGCGCCCAGCTGCCCTGCCCGTACACCTGCCGCTGCAGGTCGATGCTCTGCTGCGCCTCGGCAAGCATGCCCCGCACCTCTTCGGTCGAAGCCATCGACACCATCGCGCCCACCAGCAGCATCAGCGCAACGCCGCCCAGATAGACGGTCACGCCCATCCACGGCAGCCAGCTGCGCGGCGCCTCGCGGCAGGCCAGCAACGGCAACGAGACCAACGCGTACATCACCAGGATGTCGCCGGACCAGACCAGCAGCGCGTGGCACAGGCCGATCAGCAGCAAGCCAGCGCTGCGGCGCAGGTAGAACGGGGTGAAGTCGCGCCCGGCGGCCTCAGCGCGCTGCGCCATCACCGCGAAGCCGGCGCCGAACAGCAGCGAGAACAGGGTGAAGAACTTGCCCTGCACGAACACGTACACAAAGGCATCGGCCCAGTAGTCGATGCCCTGCCAATGCACGTCGATGCCGGTGAAGGCCAGGTCCAGCGGTCCGCTGAAGGCCTCGATGTTCATCAGCAGGATGCCCAGCAGCGCGGCACCGCGCAGCACGTCCAGCACGGCGATGCGTTCGCCGGAAGCGACCGGCTGCAGGGAAGGAGAAGCGGCGTTCACGGGGCGTCCGTCAGGCAGGTCCGCCATTATGCCGCCGGCCCGTCCGCCATGGATGGCCGCGCCGTGTTCCAGAAACGCAACGGCCCGCCGAAGCGGGCCGCTGCATCCATCACGATCGCGCTGCGATCAGTGCTGGTGACCACCGTCGCCGTGGACGTGGCCGTGGTCGATCTCTTCCTTGCCGGCTTCGCGCACGTCGACGATCTCGACGTCGAAGTGCAGGTCCTTACCGGCCATCGGGTGGTTCAGGTCGACGTCGACGACGCTCATGCCGACCTTCTGCACGGTCACCGCACGCGGGCCGAAGTTGGTCTGCAGCACGACCTGCTGGCCCGGGGCCAGCTTGGTGTTGCCGAAGTGCTTCTTCGGCACGCGCTGGGACAGGCCTTCACGACGCTCGCCGTAGGCATCGGCCGCCTTGACGTCGACGTTGAAGGTCGCGCCGGCTTCCTTGTCCATCATGGCGTTTTCCAGGCCCGGGATGATGTTGCCGTGGCCGATCAGGATCGCCAGCGGCTCGCCGCGGTCCTTGGACGACTCGATCGGCTCCTGGCCGACTTCGGAAACGGTGTAGTGGAAGCGGACAACGCGGTCTTTTTCGATCTTCATGCGCAACTCTGTCTGGATCTGCCGGAGGCAGGCGGGTTGGGGCGGGTTGTCGCCCGGCGGGGACGCCGCCATCATGACGGCCAATCCAAGGTGGCGCATTATCCGGAGATCATGCACATCACGCCAGTTTCGTCCGGCCCGCGCCGGTTTCTCGCCCCGGCCCTGCTGCTGGCCCTGCCCGTGTTGATGACCGCCTGTGGCGGCGGCAAGGCCACCCGCCCGGCGCCGCCCCCGCCGACGGCGAACTGGCCGAAGACCGTGCCGGACAACCCCGAGGCCGCCAACTCGGTGCTGATGCGGGCCATCAGCCTGGTCGGCACGCCCTACCGCTATGGCGGCAACACCCCGGATTCGGGCTTCGACTGCAGCGGCCTGGTCGCCTATGTCTATCGCGAAATGCTGGACCTGCGACTGCCGCGCACCTCGCGCGACCTGGCCGCCGTACAGGGCCCGAAGATCGATCCGCAGCGCCTGGCCACCGGCGATCTGGTGTTCTTTGGCAGCCGAGGCAGCGTCACCCATGTCGGCATCTATGTAGGTGAGGGGCGTTTCGTGCACGCGCCGAGTACCGGCGGGACGGTACGCCTCGACTCGCTCAGCGGCCCCTACTGGAAAGACCACTACACAGGGGCGAAACGCGTCCTTCGCTAAAATGAACAGGCGATATGTTCAAAACTGTGACGTAAATCACTACTGAAATAACGTTTTACTAACGGAATTTTTAACTTATCGGCGGTTTTACAGGGCATGATGCCCCATCGTTTTTTTCCTGTGACCGACGCGTGACGACTGACGACCTGAAAAGCGAAGGCCATACTTCCGTATCTTCACGCAGTGCCCGCCCGTTGTTGCTTGGCCTGGCACTGTGCCTGACCAGCCTTCCGGCCTGGTCGCAGACTGCTCCGAACCGTTCCGATGTGCCCCCGGCCCCGGTGGCCGAGAGCGCCGCCCGACCGGCCGCCAAGGCCGAGGCTGCCGCTCCGCAGCGCAGCCGCGTCGATGCCGCCGCCAGCGCCACGCTGGCCGCCCTGCTGCCGCACCTGGCCGCCAACGACACCATTCCGCTGATGGACCGCTCGGCCGTGGTGGCCGGCGACCTCAGCCGCCTGCTCGCCAACTACGACACCAGCAGCGCCGCCAATGGCAGCGTTGTCGGTACCGCCGCCGACAACGGCAAGGTGCAGTCGCTGCTGCGCCGCGCGATGACCCTGCTGGGCACCCCGTACCGTTGGGGTGGCAGCAACCCGGACAGCGGTTTCGACTGCAGCGGCCTGGTCGGTTATGTGTTCCGTTCGGCCCTGGGCATCGAGCTGCCGCGCGTCTCGCGCGAGATGGCCCACGATGACAACGCCGAACTGATCAACGACCGCACCGCGCTGGCTGCCGGTGACCTGGTGTTCTTCGGCCGCAAGGGCCGCGTCGACCATGTCGGCATCTATGTCGGCGACGGTCGCTTCCTGCACGCCCCCAGCTCGGGCAAGGACGTGCGCGTGGACACCCTACTCAGTGGTTACTGGGGCAACAAGTTCATGCAGGCCCGCCGGGTCGACCTCTGACCCGCTGGCGCTACGGCGCCGCCTGACGCGAGAAGCCGCTGCCCTGCAGCGGCTTTTTTGTTGGCAGGAATCCATTGCCCCCCATCCACGCATAGCGTGGATCTACTGGGACCTGCTCGTTGTGCCACCGCCGACCGCCCTGGTAGGTGCCGACCGTTGGTCGGCACTGTGTCTCTCCCCCCACGCATGGCGTGGATCTACGAGGAATGCCCCTTGGCCGGCACCGCGTCGGCCATCCCCAAGCAAAAGGCCCGCCGGTCAGGCGGGCCTTTCATCTCCACGCAACCTCAGCTGCGTGGCGGAGTCGGGTCAGGATCGTCCACGCCCACATTGCTGGACGGATTGTCATACACCGCCTGGTCGAGCAGCCCGGTTTCCTTGGCCACGAGCACCGGCACCAGCATCTGGCCGGTCACATTCGTCATCGTGCGCATCATGTCCAGGATGCGGTCGATGGCATACAGGTAACCGATGGTCTCCAGCGGCAGGTTCGCCGCGCTCAGCACCACCGTGGCCATGATCACCGCAGTACCCGGCACGCCGGCGGTGCCGAAGCTGCCCAGCACCGAGGCGATCAGCACCACCACGTACTGCTCCGGGGTCAGCGGCACGCCGCTGTACTGCGAAATGAACACCGCGCACAGCGCCGGATAGATCGCGCCGCAGCCGTCCATCTTGATGCTGGCGCCCAGCGGCACCGCGAACGAACCGTAGTCCTTGTTCACGCCCAGGTTGTGGGTGATCGAACGCAGCGCCACCGGCATCGCAGCGAAGCTGGACGAGCTGACGAACGCAACCTGCATGCCCGGTGCGGCGCCACGGAAGAACTTCAGCGGGTTCAGGCCGTGCGCCAGCAGCAGCGCGCTGTAGACCACCACGATGTGCAGCGCACAGGCCACGTACAACGCCAGCACGAAATGGCCCAGCGGCAGCAGCTTCTCGAACCCATAGCTGCCGACCAGGCCCGCGATCAGGCCGAAGGTGCCGATCGGGGTGACTTCCAGCACGAAGCGGGTCACCTGGATCATGATGTCGCTCATCTGGCCGACCAGCTTGCGCGCCTCGGTCACCTTCTCGCCCAGCTTGACGATGGCAAAGCCCACCAGGCCGGCGAAGAAGATCACCGGCAGGATCGAGCCGCGACCCGCGGCCAGCACGGTCTCACCGGCCGCGTTGACCTTCGTGCCGATGCCGGACAGCGCATAGAAGACATTGGCCGGCACCACGTCCAGCAGCACCTGCACCACGCTGGGCACTTCGCGCGGCACGTAGTTGCTGGCCATGGACAACTGCAGGCCACCCGCGCCGGGCTGCAGCACCGTACCCACGGCCAGGCCGACACACACTGCCAGCGCGGCGGTGATCACGAACCACAGGAAGGTGCGCCCACTGAGCGCGGCCACGGACTTCTGCCCGTGCAGCGACGAGATCGCGTTGATGACTGCGAAGAACACCAGCGGCACGGCGATCATCTTGATCAGGGTGACGTACAGCTCACCGAGCGGGCCGAACCACGTTTCCGCGGCCGGGCCGAGCGCCCAGCCGGCCAGCGCGCCGAGCACGAAGCCACCGACCACGCGCTGCCAGAACGGAATCCGCAGCCAGGCAGAGACCAGCGTCATAGGCAATCCAGAGGGGAAGGAAGGGATGCTGGCACGATAGCCCAAGGCAGCCCGCAGAACGACCGCCCGGCCGGCAAATCAGTGTGTCATCGGCGTGCCTTGCTGGGGCGGGCATAATGAATGTCCCGTTACAGTTTGTGAGATCCCAGCGTCCATGCGCCGTTCCGTCTCCCTGTTGGCCGCCTGCGCCACCACCCTTCTGCTGGGCGCCTGCGCCAGCACCTCCCCTGCCTCCACCCCGGCCGGCCTGAAGATCGCCGTCGACCCGGTCGCCCATCCGGCCGGCGAGACCCCGCAGTGGTGGTACCGCAGCGGTGCCGCCCAGGCTGCGGCCAATGGTGCGATGTCCGGCAAGGCGAAGAACGTCATCCTGTTCCTCGGTGACGGCATGAGCTTGACCACCGTGGCCGCCTCGCGCATCTACGAGGGCCAGCGCAAGGGCGGCTCCGGCGAGGAGAACCTGCTGTCCTGGGAACGCTTCCCGGCCACGGCGTTCAGCAAGACCTACAACACCGATTCGCAGACGCCTGATTCGGCCGGCACCATGACCGCCATCACCACCGGCGTGAAGACCCACATGGGCGCGATCGGCGTCAGTGCCGGAAGCCGCACCGACTGTGCCGACAGCCTGTCCAAGGGCCTGCTGACCTGGCTGCAGCTGGCCGACAGCGCCGGCCTGGCCACCGGCGTGGTCTCCACCGCCCGCCTGACCCATGCCACCCCCGCTGCCACCTACGCGCACTCGCCCGAGCGCAACTGGGAAAACGACACCGACCTGACTGAAGCGGCCAAGGCGGCCGGCTGCAAGGACATCGCCCAGCAGCTGCTGTCGACCTCGCGCTATGGGCGCGGTCCGCTTGTCGCCCTTGGTGGCGGCCGTGGTGAGTTCACCACCGTGGAAGAGCGCGACCCGGAATACGACGACAAGGTCGGCCAGCGCCTGGACGGCCGCAGCCTGGTCCAGGAATGGCAGCAGGCGCATCCGCAGGGTGCCTATGTCTGGAACAGCAAGCAGCTGGCCGCAGCCGCAAATGCGCCGGCCATCCTTGGCCTGTTCGAGCCGGACCACATGCGCTACGAGTACGAGCGCCCGCAGGATCCGGGCGGTGAGCCGAGCCTGGCCGAACTGACCGCAGCGGCGATCAAGAACCTTTCAAGGCACCCGGAAGGCTACGTACTGATGATCGAAGGCGCGCGCATCGACCACGCCAACCACAGCGGCAATGCCTACCGTGCACTGACCGAGACCGTGGCGCTGTCCGATGCGGTGCGCGTGGCCAACGAGCTGACCTCGGCCGACGACACCCTGATCATCGTCACCGCCGACCACTCGCACACGCTGAACTTCGTCGGCTACCCGGCACGCGGCAACCCGATCCTGGGCAAGGTGAAGGACAAGGGCGGCGAAGACGGCGCCGGCAAGCTGGACTACGCCCTGGACGGCACCGGCCAGCCGTACACCACGCTGAGCTACGCCAACGGCCCAGGCCACACCGGCAGCAGCAACCAGCAGCCGGCCGGGCCGAAGCGTTACCCGCACAACCCAAGCAGCTTCGAACCGGCCAACGGTCGCCCGAACCTGCGCGAGGTCGACACCGAGCATCCGGACTACATGCAGGAAGCGCTGGTGCCGATGAAGTCCGAATCGCATGGTGGTGAGGACGTCGGCATCTGGGCACGTGGCCCGGGCAGCAAGGCGATCCGCGGCACGCTGGAACAGAACGCGATCTACCACATGATCGTGCAGGCCACCCCGGCCCTGCGCGAGCGCCTGTGCCAGGCCGGCACCTGCGATGACAAGGGCGTGCCGGTGCAGTTGCCGGCACCGACGGCCTTCGAACGCAAGGCCGAGGCCAAGTGATCGCGCGGCAGGCCCGCCCTGCCCCTGCCAGCGGCCGCCTTGCGCGGTCGCTGGCAATGCTTGGCGTGCTGGTCAGTGCCAATGCACAGGCACAGGCACCGGCATGCAAGCTGCTGACCGACGAACACGGGTTGTGGCCGCTCCCCAACTGCGAGGTGGTCGATCACCGGCTGAAGATCAGCGCCGATACGCTGAAGGACCTGAACTACGACGACCACGGCCTGGCCGTGGTGTATGCCGACCAGGGCTTCCACTACGTCGACCGCACGGGCCGCAGCCTGCCGGTGCTGACCTGGGACAACGGCCCGGAAACGCCGCAGGAAGGCCTGCTGCGCGGCCGCGTCGGCAGCCGCGTCGGCTACTTCGACCTGAAGTTCCGCCAGGTGGTGCCCGGCACCTTCGATTTCGCCTGGCCATTCCAGGATGGCGTGGCCGAGGTCTGCAACGGCTGCCGGCGCGGCACGCCGGATGCCGATGGCCACACGCCGATGGAAGGCGGAGAGTGGTTCCGCATCGACCGCTCGGGCCGCCGGGTGAAGTAGGATTTCGGCAGGGCTGCGCCCTGCACCTGCCGAAGCCAAATCAAGATCAAAAGCGGCTCTGGTTTTCTGTGAGTTGGGCGGGACGGTGTGGCTGGTCAGGACACACCGTAAACCCGTCCATGGGGGCTCGATGGCGCCATCCATGGCGCCAACGGTCCTGCCCACCCACACCGCCCCCCCCCCCGACAGATTTCCGGTGACGGTTGGACCATCCACGCCATGCGTGGATCAGATCTGTCAGATATCGAATTGAATCCGGGGTCAGATCCGTTTTCCTGCGGAAAACGGATCTGACCCCATCAACATGTCCAACAGACCGCAGGAAACTGTCGAAGGCGGGGTGGGTCCGGTTGCGGGGGGCGCTGCAAGTACGTCCATGTAAGCTCGGTCGCCGCATCCATGCGGCTCACGCCCCCGCAACCGGACCCACCGCGCCGACGCGCAGGAAACCAGCTTCTGCTGTTGCTTCGGCTCCTGCCGTGGCCGTGGCCTCTGCGGGTGCAGGGCGCAGCCCTGCCGAGCAACCCTATACTTGCCGGCGTGACTGCCTTCCCTGCCCTCGTTCCGCTGGATGCGCCACTGCTGGTGGGCTACAGCGGTGGTGTCGACTCGACCGTGCTGCTGCACTGGCTGTGGCGCTGCGCACAGGCCTCCGGCACGGCGCTGCGTGCGGTGCACGTACACCATGGCCTGCAGGCCGATGCGGACGGCTGGGTGCTGCATTGCCAGCAGCAATGCGCGGCACTGGGCATTGAACTGGCCGTGCATCACGTGCAGATCGACAATCGCGCGGGCCTCGGCCTTGAAGGCGCGGCGCGGCAGGCGCGACGCGCCGCCTTCGCGGCCGAACTGCGCGACGGCGAAACGCTGGCACTGGCGCAGCACCAGGACGATCAGGCCGAGACCTTCCTGCTGCGTGCCCTGCGCGGTTCCGGTATTGACGGCCTGGCGGCGATGTCCGCACACAGCCACATTGGCGGGCATCCGTTATGGCGCCCCCTGCTGCCGGCAACGCGCAACGCGCTGCTCGACTACGCGCGCCAGCACGCGCTGCGCTGGATCGAAGACCCCAGCAATGGCCACGACCACGCCGATCGCAACTTCCTGCGCCTGCAGGTGCTGCCGTTGCTGCGCCAGCGCTGGCCGCATGCGGCTGCGGCATTGGCGGGCAGCGCAATGCACTGCGGGCAGACCCGTGCTCTGCTGGACGAGGAAGACGCCGAGCTGATCGCCCACCTGGAAGTGGCACCACGCGTGCTTTCGCTGCAGCTGCTGCGCCAGGTGTCACCGGGGCGTGCCGCGCGCGTGCTGCGCGCCTGGGTGATCGGCCACGGTGCCGCCCCACTGCCGGCCACGGTACTGCAGCAGGGTCTGCACGAACTGCTGCCGGCCGGCAACGATCGCCACGCGCGGGTGCGCTGGCACGAGCATGCCATCCAGCAATGGCGCGATCACGCCTATCTGCTGCCCGCACAGCTGCCATCGCTGCCCCGCGGGTGGCAGGCCGAATGGGATGGGCGTGCCCCCCTGCCGCTGCCCGATGGTGGTCAACTGCGCCTGCGGGGCGCCGCGGCCTTCGAACGCCCGCTTCAGGTCCGTGCGCGCGTGGGCGGCGAGCGCATCGTGCTGCCCGGTCGCCCGCATTCGCATGCTCTGAAGGACTGCCTGCAACGCGAGCACCTGGCCCCCTGGCGGCGCGCCCAGCTGCCGCTGATCTTCGATGGGCCACAGTTGCTCGCTGCCGCCGACGTGGTCATTGCGGCCCCTCTGCAAGCCTGGTTGCAGGCCCAGGATGCTCAGCTGCAGTGGCGTCCCGGCGGCTGGTGAATTGACCCCCGCGCGCAGCCCGTCCACACTTGCCGCATGGCCAAGAAGTCCCCCGAAAACGTCTCCCCGGTCGCCCAGTTCGAGCAGTCGCTCGAATCGCTGGAACAGCTGGTGGAGCAGATGGAAACCGGCGAGCTGAGCCTGGAAGCCTCGCTCAGTGCTTACGAACGCGGCGTCGGTCTGTACCGCCAGTGCCAGCAGGCGCTGGAACAGGCCGAACTGCGCGTGCGCCTGCTCAGCGATCCGGCGCAGCCGGAAACATCCGAGCCTTTCGATCCGCCCAGCCATGACGGCTGAGGTTCTGTTCGCGCGCTGGCGCGACCGTATCGAAAGCCAGCTCGACGCCGCCCTGCCCTCGCCCGCCGAAGCACCGCAGCGCCTGCACCAGGCCATGCGCTATTCGGTGCTGGGCGGTGGCAAACGCATGCGACCGCTGCTTGTGTACGCCAGTGGCCATCTGTTTGGCGCGCAGCCTGAACACCTTGACGCAGCGGCGATGGCCGTCGAGCTCATCCACGCCTATTCGCTGGTGCACGACGACCTGCCGGCGATGGACGATGACGCGCTGCGACGCGGCAAGCCGACCACCCACATCGCCTTCGACGAAGCCACCGCGATCCTGGCCGGTGACGCCCTGCAGACCCGCGCCTTCGGTCTGCTGGCCGATGCGCCGCTGCCGGCCACGCTGCGCGTGGCCTGCCTGCAGACCCTGGCCCACGCCTCCGGCGCTTCCGGCATGTGCGGTGGCCAGGCGCTGGACATCGACGCCACCGGCCAGCAGCAGACGCTGGCGGCACTGACCCGCATGCATGCGCTGAAGACCGGCGCGCTGATCCGCGCGGCAGTGCGCCTGGGCGCGCTGTGCGGCCAGGCCCACGAACCACAGCTGGCCCAGCTGGACGGCTTCGCCGACGCGCTCGGCCTGGCCTTCCAGGTCCGCGATGACATCCTCGATGTCGAAGCCAGTTCCGAACAGCTGGGCAAGACCGCCGGCAAGGACCAGGCGCAGGACAAGAGCACCTTCCCCGCGCTGCTCGGCATGGACGGTGCGAAGGCGCAGCTGCGCGAACTGGCCGCACGCATGCAGGCCACGCTGGCCGACTATGGCGAAGAAGCCGATGCGCTGCGCGCGCTGGCAACACTGGCGGTGGAACGCGATCACTGATCGCTGGCGTGACGTTGGCGCCAAACAGGAACGCCCGGCAATGCCGGGCGTTCCTGTTTGCGCACGCAGACGGTATTACTTGACCAGGCGCAGCGCGAACGGGTAGCGGTAGGCTTCGCCGTTGTTGGCCTTCACAGCGGCGATGATGCAGAACACCAGGTTCAGGATGCCGACGATCGGCGCCAGGATGCCGCCGATGATCACGATGGTCAGCACGATGCAGATCAGCATCGCAATGGTGATGGTGATCTGGAAGTTCAGCGCTTCCTTGGCCTGGTCTGTCACGAAGGACTTGCTGGCGTCATCCTTGTTGATCAGCCAGATGATCAGCGGGCCGATGAACCAGGTGAAGATGCCCAGCAGGTGCGCGGCCAGCGCCATCGTGCGCTGGTCGGCCGGGGCATTGGTGGTTGCCGGCGGCGGCGGGACGTTATCGAATTCACTCACGACAAAACTCCTTTTCATTGGGTGGTCTTGACCCACCAGCACCAAGCTGGATGCGTCAGGCGGGCATAGCTTACGCCATCGATGCCATCAATCATTACCGGCAATGGTCATCCGCCCCAGCAGGATCGAGCCGGTCCGGATGTGCGAGCGCGGGTCGACGTCGCTGCCGACCGCCTCGATGCTGCTGAACATCTCGCGCAGGTTGCCGGCGATGGTGATGCCGTCCACCGGGTACTGGATCTCGCCGTTCTCGACACGGAAGCCGCCGGCGCCGCGCGAATAGTCGCCGGTCACCCCGTTCACACCCTGCCCCATCAGCTCGGTCACCAGCAGGCCGTCACCCATCTGCCGGGCGATCTCTTCGAGCGAGCCGGCATTGGCCGCCAGCTGCAGGTTGTGCACGCCGCCAGCATTGGCGGTGGTCTGCAGGCCCAGCTTGCGCGCCGAATAGCTGCCCAGCACGTAACGCTGCAGCACGCCGTCACGGACCAGCGCCGAGGCACGGGTGGCCACGCCGTCGCCGTCGAAGGCGGCCGAGCGCAGGCCGCGGCGCAGGTGCGGCAGTTCGTCAATCTGCATCCACTCCGGGAACAGGCGCTGGCCGACGCTGTCCAGCAGGAAACTGGCCTGGCGGTACAGCGCGCCGCCGGACACCGCCGACAGCAGGTGGCCGACCAGGCTGCGCGCCACTTCCGGGGCGAACAGCACCGGCATGCTGCCAGTGGCCAACGAACGCGGCTGCAGGCGGGCGATGGTGCGCTCGGCGGCGCGACGGCCGACCAGGCCCACGTCTTCCAGGTCCCCCTGCGCCAGCGCGCTGGTGTACCAGCCATCGCGCTGCATGCCGTCGCCCTGCCCGGCGATCAGCGCGCAGCCGATAGAATGGTGGGTGCCGCGCTCACGGCCGAAGAAGCCGTGCGAATTGGCGTACACCGACAGGCTCTGCATGCTCGACACGGAAGCGCCATCGGAATTGCGGATCTGCGCATCGGCCTCGCGGCCAGCGGCCTCGCAAGCCAGGGCCAGGTCCACCGCCTCATCGGCCTGCAGCGCCCACGGGTGCCAGCCATCCAGGTCCGGGAAGTCGGTGGCCATCAGTGCGGCCTCGGCCAGGCCGGCGGCCGGGTCATCCTCGGTATGCCGTGCGATCGCGCAGGCCTGCTCGACCGTAGCGGCCAGGCTGGCCTCGTTCAGGTCGCCAGTGCTGGCACTGCCCTTGCGCTGCCCGAAATAGACGGTCACGGCGATGCCACGGTCACGGGTGGACTGCACGGTCTCGACCTCGCCGAGGCGGACATTGACCTCCAGGCCGCGGTCCTCGCTGCAGCTGACCTCGGCCTGGCTGGCGCCCAGCGCGCGGGCGCGGTCGAGCAGCTGCTGGGAGAGGTCGGCCAGCCGTTCCAGCCGGGCCAGGCTGTCGTCGCCGACGGCCACTTCAGGGGCGATCACGTTCAATGCTTTATCCTGTATGGGTTGGGCCCGGCATCACGCCGGGCGACTTTTTTTGAAATCAGGTAGGGACGATGCGCGGACGCGACGAAGAAACCGGTGAATTCCACGACAAGAGCCGCAGCCAGAACCGGCGCGATGCACTCGACGTGCTGGCCCTGGGTGAGAAGCTGGTGTCGCTGACCCCGGCCCAGCTGGCGCGCCTGCCGATTCCGGAAGACCTGCTGCCGCACATCGCCGAGTGCAAGCGCATCACCGCCCACATCGCCCACAAGCGCCAACTGGCGTTCCTGGCCAAGCACATGCGCCGCGAAGAAGAGGCCACGCTGGATGCGATCCGCGATGCGCTCGACGCCAACAGCGAAACCGGCCGCCGCGAAGTGGCGATGATGCACCGTGTGGAAGACTGGCGCGACCGCCTGCTGGCCGAGGGAGACAAGGCGCTGGCCGCTCTGCTCGATGACTATCCGCAGGCCGACCGCCAGCAGCTGCGCACGCTGGTACGCAACGCGCAGGCCGAGAAGGCCAGGAACAAGCCGCCGCGCGCTTACCGCGAGATCTTCCAGGTGCTGCGCGGCCTGATGCTGCCAGCCGCGCTGGGCCTGAAGGCCGGCGCCGAAGACGCCGACCACATCGGGACCGGCGAGGCCGACGAGGACTGAGTCCCCGTCGGCCCGGGCGGTTGCTGTGGCCATCGCCACGCTCAGGCCTGGGTACCGCCGACGGTGATGCCCTCGATCAACAGCGAGGGCTGGCCGACACCCACGGGCACACTCTGCCCGTCCTTGCCGCAGATGCCCACGCCCTCGTCCAGGGCCAGGTCATTGCCGACCATGCGCACCTTCTGCATGGTTTCCGGGCCGTTGCCGATCAGGGTCGCGCCCTTCACCGGCGTGGTGATGCGGCCGTCCTCGATCAGGTAGGCCTCGGTGGCCGAGAACACGTACTTGCCATTGGTGATGTCGACCTGGCCACCGCCGAAGTTGACCGCGTACAGGCCCTTCTTCACCGAACGGATCATCTCCTGCGGGTCGTGCTCGCCGGCGCGCATGTAGGTGTTGGTCATGCGTGGCATGGTCAGGTGCGCGAACGATTCACGGCGCCCGTTGCCGGTCGGGGCCATGCCCATCAGCCGCGCATTGAGGCTGTCCTGCATGTAGCCGACCAGGATGCCGTCCTCGATCAGCGGGGTGCACTGGCTGGGGTGGCCTTCGTCGTCGATGTTCAACGAACCGCGGCGGCCGTCGAGGGTGCCGTCGTCGACGATGGTCACCCCCGGTGCCGCCACACGCTCGCCGATGCGGCCGGCGTAGACGCTGGTGCCCTTGCGGTTGAAGTCGCCTTCCAGGCCGTGGCCGACCGCTTCGTGCAGCAGCACGCCCGGCCAACCCGGGCCGAGCACCACCGGCATCATGCCGGCCGGCGCCGGCACCGCTTCCAGGTTCACCAGCGCCTGGCGCAGCGCTTCCTGGGCGAGGGCTTCGGGGCGGCCGCTGGCAAACAGGTCTTCGTAGCCATAGCGGCCACCGCCCCCGGCATAGCCGGACTCGCGACGGCCGTTGTGCTCGACGATCACCTGCACATTCAGGCGTACCAGCGGACGCACATCGGCCGCCAGCACACCGTCGCTGCGCGCGATCAGCACCGTATCGACGCCGCCGGACAGGCTCACCATCACCTGCTTCACGCGCGGGTCGGCGGCACGCAGGTAACCATCCAGGCGCTTGAGCACCTCGACCTTGGCTTCGTTGCCGATACCATCGATCGGGTCCAGCGCCGGGTACAGTGCACGCGCATTGCCGCGCAGCAGCGATCGCCCGGACTGCGCACCGCCCTCACGCGAGATCGCGCGCGCCGACTGCGCCGCCGCCAGCAGCGCGTCGGCATGGATGTCATCGGAGTACGCAAATCCGGTCTTCTCGCCGGAAATCGCACGTACGCCCACGCCCTGCTCGATGGAATGGGCACCGTCCTTGACGATGCCGTCTTCCACGCTCCAGCTCTCGCGGCGGGCGTGCTGGAAATAAAGGTCACCGAAGTCGACACCGGGGCCGAGCAACTGGCCGAAGGTGCGCTCCAGGCCAGCGGTATCCAGGCCGCCGGGGCGCAGCAGGCGGTCTTGGGCAAGCGTCAGGGCGATATCAGTCATGGTCTCGATCTGGGGGTGCGGGGGCGCTCAGGCAAGCCCCGTGAACAGGGAACCGCGCTCAGCGCGAGCGCGGCAGGTCGGTGACGGTCGGCGGAATGGCCGGTGCAGACGCCGGCTCGGGCGGTGATGGGGTCTTGTCGCGGCTGCGCTCGATCACTTCCACCTTAGGTTCCTTCCATGGACCGGTCACCTTGTAGGTTCGGGCGCCAATCTCGCCCAGCGGCTTGGACAATACCGCATTGGTGGCCGCGCCCAGCGCGGCCCCCACCGGGCCGCCGGCCACCGCACCGACCACGGTCAGCAGGTTGCCCGCGCGCGGGTTGACGTCGATGGTCTGGTCGAACCGCTGGTTGCGCAGGTCGGCCTGGCCACGGATGGTGATGTTGGCCGCCGGGCCTTCGATCAGCACCTTGTCGGTGCGCGCCATGCCCTGGCCGAACTGCATGCTGCCGTCGATCTGGTTGAACGCGAAGCCCTTGGAGAAGAAGTCGCGGAAGTCGAACATCAGGCGCCGCGGCAGCTGCGCGACGCTGAGCAGGCCCAGCACGCGGCCGGCGCCTGGCTCCAGCTCCAGCAGCTGGCCATTGCGCGCGTGCAGGTCGAGGCTGCCCTGCAGATTGCCCAGCTGGAAGTCCGACGGGCCTCCGCTCCACGAGGCCTGCAACTGCGCCTGGCCGGAACCGCCGCGCAACTGGCCACCGTAATCAAGATTCTGCATCAACCCACCCAGATCCTCACTGCGCACCTGTGCGGTCAACTCGGTACGGGCACCGCCGGTCCGGCCCAGCCAGCGACCGCTGATGTCGATCTCCTGGTCCGGCGCACGGAAACGCAGCTCATCCACGTTCAGGCCGTTGGCCAGCGGCCGCGTGCGCAGCACCGCCTGGCCCAGCACCACCTTGCCGAACTTCAGGTCGGCAATGTCCAGCGCGAACGGCGGCAGCTTGGCCGGGTCCATGTCGTTGGCACCGGCCTGTACCCGCGCCGGTGCAGCCGGCGCACCCGGTGCCGCCGGCAGTGACTGCCAGTGCACGCGGTCAAGCTGGCCACTGATCGTGCCACCGTCCGCATTGGGGACGGTCAGGCGTCCGGCCAGCGACGGGCCGTCCAGGCGCACATCCAGTGCCTGTGGACCCGGGTGCAGCTGCAGCCGGGTCTGCTCGAACACGCCGCCGATCAGCTTCAACTGGCCGACCTGGACGTCCACCGCTCGCAGCGGCATCGCATCGTCGTCACCGCCGCCCCGCGCCAGGCCGATCCACTCCAGCGCATCCAGGGTCGCGCTGCGGCCATTGACCGTCAGCCCGCTCGGCGGCGGCTCACGATCAACATGATCACTGCCCAACATGACCTGCACGCCGGTCTGGTTGTTGTGGCTGCGTGCGGCCAGGGCCAGGCGCTGGCCGAAGGCCACATCGATGCGGCCGGCGCCCATCGGCAACTGCGCGGCCACCGTGGTCGCCAGCGCTTCGGCGGCCGGCTTGTCCAGCGGTGCCGGCAGGTCCAGCCGCGTGCCGACCAGATCCGAACTCAACCGCAGTTCACTCGGCGGCGCGGGCGCCCCCGGGGCCACCTTGGGCAGGTTGACCGCGATGGTCCACGCTGAAGTGCCGGTGATGTAGGGCTTGAGCCAGGCCATTTCCGGTGCGCGGTCGATCAGTACGCCCGCATCAAGATGCGCCGTCAGCTTCGATTCGAAGGCCTGCGTGCTGTCCTGCACGTAGCCGCCAGCGCGCAGGCTCAGGCGGCCATCCTGGCCGAGGTGGCGCACCGCCAGTTCGTCGGCGCCGAAGCCGCCATTGCTGTAGCGCGCCTGCCCTCGCATGTTGTCGAAGGCCAGCTGGAAGCGCTTGTCGACCAGCTTCACGCCGGTCAAGTCGACCGTCCCCTGCAGATGACCACCGCCTTCATCGTGGTGCAGCGGCTGCAGCAGATCGAAAGTCACATGTGCCGGACCACTGGCGACCAGGTTGTCCAGGGTATCGCCATAGTCCTTGTGCAACGGGCTCTGGCGCAGCATCGCCAGCAGCTTGCCGGCCTCGCTCGGCGCGTCGGCGCGCACGTACAGCGGCTGGTGGCCGAAGTCCGGAATGCCGGCTTCGAATTTCTGCACCGCCACGCCCGCCAGGTCGCCACGTCCACGCATCTCGAAGCCGGGGCCGATGAAGGCGATGTCGGCATCGACCTGGCGCATCAGCGGCCAATCGTGCTGGAAGCGGATGTCTCCATTGCTGATGTGGCCGGTGGCCTCGAAGCGGCCATCGTTGTTGTCGAACGGCCAGTCGTCCAGGTCACCGGTGACCAGGCCGACACCGCCACGCACCTGGCCGCCGGCCAGTGCCATGTCCAGCCAGTCGGTGGCGCCCTTGCTCATCTTGGAGTGGATCCAGAAGCGCTTGGCTGCCGTCATCGGCACGTCGTCCAGCTTGGCGGCCAGCTGCAGCCACGGCCGCGTGCCGTCGCCCTGGAACCAGACGCCGCCGCGCACGTCGGCCGCGTAGTCGGTGCCCTCCACGCGCATCGCCGGCGTTCCGATCCGCCAACCGCCGCCCTCGTCGCGCCACCCCACGATCTGTCCGGCCAGATGCAGGTCATGCCGCACGCCAAAGCCGGTCGGCCAATCGAACTGCAGCTGCCGTTGCGGCTGCAGCTGCAGGCTGAAGCCATCGGCATCGCCTTCGAAACGCCCCCCGAGGCCGCGCAGGCCCGGAGAATTGCCGACGCTGGCAAAGCCCAGCGACTGCAGTTCGCCCTGTGCCCGCAACGGGCCATCACGCTCGCCGGCCAACTGCAATCGGCGCATCTCCAACTGCGGCCTGGACAGGAACAGCCAGCGCCGCAGTCCCGGTTCAAGGAGATTGCTCAGGGCCAGCCCTCGCAGCGCGGTGCCGGCCTGCACCGCACCGGCGTTCACCCGCAGCTGCTTGCCGATCTGCAGCTGCAGGCCATCGAGCTGCTGTGCGCCATCTTCGGTCTTCAGGCGCAGGCGCGGCACCTGCAACGCCCAGCCATCGGCCTGGCGCTGCCAGCGCAGGCGGGCCTGCAGCCGCTGCAGCTGCAGCTGCGGCGCTGCCACGCCGGGCATCGGTGCACCGTCGACGCGCACGTCCCGCAGGTCCGAATCGGTGGTCAGTGCGACCGGCGCGAAATCACGCAGGGTCAGCCACAGGTTCAGCTCGCCCTTGCCCTCGCGGAGGCGCACGCCGCCGGCCGCCAGCAAGGGCGACCAGGCATGGAAATCGACCGGGTCGGCGCCGAGCCAGGCCTGGCCGTTGCCGCGCGCACGGTCCACGTCCAGTACCGCCGTCAGCGGCAGCGCTTGCGCATCGGCCCAGGCGCGTACACCCACGCGCAGGCGATCACCATTGACCCGCATGCGCAGGTCGATGCGCGGCAGCGTGGTGTCGATGCCGATCCCCGGCGCGTGCACGCCCAGGCGGCCGCCGATCACCTGCAGCTCGCCGAGCCGGCGCAACGCATCCAGCGGATCCCCCCCGTTGTCGGATTGCGGCAGCCCGCGCACCGACCAGCGTCCGTCTTCGCCCTGCTGCAGGTCCAGGGCCAGGCCACGCAGGCGCAGTTCGGTCAGCGAGCGCCCGGGCAGCAGCCCGCTGTACATCGATACCAGCACCTCGGCCTCGCCGATCGCCAGGCCCTGCCCGGCACCGATGCGCAGGCCCTTCAGCTGCAGCAGCGGGCCACGACGGGTCCAGGTCGTCCGCAGCTGGTCAAAACGCACCGGCTGGCCAGCCCGCTCGCTCAGCCAGGCAGCGATCCTGTCGGGATGACGCTCGGCCAGCGGCAGCAGTTGGCTGAAGGTGCCCACCAGCAGTGCAAGCCCGACCAGGCCCACCGCACAGGCGGCAATGAAATGACGGCGGATCCTTCGCAGTCGCAGGCGCGGCGGCGCGCTCATCGGCCACCGCCGGCCTGCAGCCGGCGAGGATCAGAGCAGAACAACATCGAATTGCTCCTGCAGGTACTGCTCGTCCGCCTGGAAGCGGATGCTCTTGCCGAGAAATTCCTCCAGCTCAGCCACCGCCGAGGATTCCTCATCGGTGATGCGCGCGACCACCTTGGTCGACGCGATGACCAGCAGCCGCGCGGCATCAAACTGGCGCACGGCGCGGGTGATCTCGCGGAAGATCTCGTAGGTCACCGTCTCGGTGGTCTTGATGCTGCCGCGGCCGCTGCACTGCGGGCAGGTTTCCGACAGCTGGCGCTCCAGGCTTTCGACCGTGCGCTTGCGGGTCATTTCCACCAGGCCCAGCGGCGAGAAGTCGTACACCGTGGTCTTGGCATGGTCGCGGGCCAGCGCCTTTTCCAGCGTGCGCAGCACCTGGCGGCGATGCTCTGCATCATCCATATCGATGAAGTCGATGATGATGATGCCGCCCAGGTTGCGCAGCCGCAGCTGACGCGCCACTGCCTGCGCCGCTTCCAGGTTGGTGCGGAACACCGTCTCTTCCAGGTTGCGCTGGCCGAGGAACGAACCGGTATTGACGTCGATGGTGGTCATCGCCTCGGTCTGGTCGATCACCAGGTAGCCACCGGACTTGAGCGGCACCTGCTTGTCCAGCGCGCGGCCGATCTCGTCTTCCACGCCGAACATGTCGAAGATCGGGCGGTCGCCGGAATACAGCTCCAGCTTTTCGGCCAGCACCGGCATGTACTTGGCGACGAAGGCCTGCAACTGGCCGAACGTCTCCTTCGAGTCCACCTTCACCTTGTCCACGTCCTTGCGGATCAGGTCGCGCACGGACCGCAGCGGCAGGCTCAGGTCTTCATAGATGATGCTGCACGACGGCGCCTCGCGGCCGCGGCGCTCGACCACGTTCCACACGCGCGACAGGTAGGCGATGTCCTCGGCGATGGCCTCGGCCGGCTGCCCTTCGGCGTTGGTCCGCACGATGTAGCCGTAGCCACCGTGCTGGGCCGACAGTTCGGTCACCAGCGCCTTCAGGCGGGCGCGCTCGGTTTCGTCTTCGATGCGCGCCGACACGCCCACCACCTTGGACTGCGGCAGCAGCACCATGTAGCGCGAGGGAATGCTGATCTGCGTGGTCAGGCGCGCGCCCTTGGTGCCGATCGGGTCCTTCACCACCTGCACCACGATGTCCTGGCCGTCACGCAGCAGCTCGACGATCGGCACGCTGGCCGGCGGCGGCAGGGTGGTATTCTCGGTGTCGGCGCTGGCCACCGGCGCCGGCCGCACCACGTCGTTGGCGTGCAGGAACGCCGCGCGCTCCAGGCCGACTTCGACGAAGGCGGCCTGCATGCCGGGCATGACCCGCTGCACCTTGCCCTTGTAGATGTTGCCGACCACGCCACGGCGCCAACCGCGCTCGATGTGAAGTTCCTGCAGCATGCCGTTTTCGATCACCGCGACACGGGTCTCGCGCGGGGTCACATTGACCAGGATTTCCTCAGACATCGGCAGCCTCCCTGGCGGCATCGGCAGTGGGGACCGGCACGCCACAGCGCGCCAGCAGACGATCGGTATGCAGCAGCGGCAGCCCCATCACGCCGGAGTAGCTGCCGGAAAGGTGTTCGATCCAGCGTTCGGCCCCACCCTGGATGGCGTAGGCGCCGGCCTTGTCCAGCGGCTCGCCGGTGGCGACATAGGCGGCGATGTCGGCGGCATCGATCGGGGCGAAGGTCACTTCGGAAATGACCAGCTCGCTGTCCAGGCCGCCCGCGCCGACCACCACCACGGCGGTCATCACCTGGTGGGTGCGCCCGGCCAGCCGCGCCAGCATCGCCCGCGCGTCAGCGGCATCGACCGGCTTGCCGAAGACCTCGCCGTCCAGGACCACCTCGGTATCCGAACCAAGCACCCGCGCCTGCCGGTCGTCGGCCAGCACCCGGGCCAGCCCGGCGCGCGCCTTGTCGGCGGCGACCCGGCATACATACTGTTCGGCGCTTTCAGTGGCCGCGCGCTGCTCGACGACCTCCAGGTCAAGGGCCTGGAAGGGGCGTCCGAGTCGGGCCAGCAGCTGGTTGCGTCGGGGGGAGCGGGAAGCAAGATAGAGCATCGGCACAGCATAACCTGACGCCGCCACCTGAATCGTCGGCAACCCGTTACGGAACGCGTACAACCCCGAACAGGCTCACAGCGCGTTCATCGCTACGACACCACCCTCACCGGCACAACAAGGAGATCCCATGCGCCTGACCGCCACCCCGCTGCTGCTTGCCCTGTCCCTCGCCCTTGGAACCTCGATGACTGCTCATGCCGCTCCGTCGTCGCCGTCGATCGCCGCCGCGGCCGAAGGCACCCTGCTGAACATCTCGGCCAACGCCGACGCCACCCGCGTGCCGGACGTCGCCACCCTGTCGGCCGGTGTGGTCACCCAGGCTGCCGACGGCAACAGCGCCATGCGCCAGAACGCCCAGCAGATGGACAAGGTGCTGGCCGCGATCAAGGCCGCCGGCATCGCCGAGCGCGACGTGCAGACCAGCGGCGTCAGCCTCAACCCGCAGTACCGCTATGCCGACAATGAGGCACCGAAGATCACCGGCTACCAGGCCAGCAACACGGTCAGCCTGAAGGTCCGCGACATCGCCAAGCTCGGCAAGGTGCTCGACGCGCTGGCCGCGCAGGGGGCCAACCAGATCAACGGTCCGCAGTTTGAGATCGACCAGCCCGAACCGGTCTATGACGAAGCCCGCCTGGCCGCCCTGAAGAAGGCCCAGGCCCGCGCCCAGACCTATGCCAGATCGCTGGGCCTGCAGGTGCGCCGCATCGTCAGCATCTCTGAAAACAGCAACGGCGGTTTCCGCCCGATGCCGATGATGCGCACCATGGCCGCCGGCGCGGCGATGGACAAGGCTACCCCGGTCGCACCGGGTGAATCGACCGTCTCGGTCAACCTGGACGTGGTGTTCGAACTGGGCCGCTGATCGCGCCCGGCACGGCCGACACAGGCGGGTCCCGCAGGGGCCCGCCTTTTTCGTGTATTCCGGCGGCGTTGGCTGAAGGCCAGCCCAACGCGCATGCCCCTGCCTCTAGGCAGTGGCCGCCATGCCGCGCTACTGATGGACTGCCAGCCGCGCGCGGCAACCCCGCCACGGACCCTGGTGCGTTGAGGACTTCGTCACTGGCATGGAGGTGGACCATGGTTCGTACCTATCCCGTTGCATCCCCGCACTTCGACCCCGCCCGCGTAGCCGCCTGGAGTGCAGCGATCGCCCTGCACCTGCTGGCCTTCCTGTTGCTGCTCATCCCTGCGACCTACCAGGCCGTGCAGGCCCCGCGTGAAAAGACGCCGGTCCGGCTGATCGAGAAGATCCCGCCACCGCCGGCGCCGCCGGTTCCGGTCCCGCCAAAAGAGATCGTCCAGGTGGTACCGAAGCCGCGGACGCAGCCGGTGGTACCGCCACTGCCCGCACCCACCGCGACCGTGGAAGAGACCCAGGGCATCGCATTGCCGGCCGCCGAACCGGCTCCGCCGCAATTGGCGCCCAGCATCGACACCTCCACCCCGTTGGCCGGCGCCCAGCTGCAGTACCGCAGCGCTCCGCCGCCGACCTATCCGATCCAGTCCCTGCGCAACCACGAACAGGGCACGGTGCTGTTGCGGGTGGAAGTGGACACCCGTGGCCAGCCGGTCGCGGTCAGCGTCGAGCGCAGCAGCGGCTCGCGCAACCTGGACCAGGCCGCCCGCCAGCAGGTGCTCAAGCACTGGCGCTTCGAGCCTGCCCAGCGTGACGGCGTGGCGGTTCCGGCCATCGGCATGGTGCCGGTGCAGTTCTCGCTGCCGGACTGAGCGTCCCACCGGCCCGGCCCCGCGCCGGGCCGGCCCCTGCCACTGCCCGACAAATGCGGACATGCCCGGGCCAAGCGTTACTGATTAAGCAAAAATTCACGTCTTCGTCACCTGCTGGAAACCTAGATTGGCGCGTCCCGGTATCGATCCGGCGACAGCCCTCAACGCTACGGTTTTCCAGTTAGGAGAGAAGCTGTGAAACACCCGATCCAACGGCCCGCCAGCCGCCGCCGCACCACCCTGGCATCGTCCATCACCCATATCCTTGCTGGCAGCACCCTGCTGCTGGTCGGCGCCGTGGCTTCTTCCTCAGCCTTTGCACAGGAGCAGGCCACCAACCTCGACCGCATCACGGTCACCGGCTCCAACATCCCGCGCACCAACACCGAGACACCGTCGCCGGTGCAGGTGGTGACCCGCCAGGAAATCGACCGCACCGGCAAGACCACGGTCGCCGAGTACCTGCAGACCCTGACCGCCGACGGCGCAGGCTCCATTCCCAAGACCTTCGGCAACGGCTTCGCCGGTGGCGGCGCCGGCATCTCGCTGCGCGGCCTGGGCGCCGGCTCGACGCTGGTGCTGTTGAACGGCCGCCGCATGGCCACCTACGGCCTGGCCGATGACGGCCAGAAGGTCTTCACCGACCTCAGCACCATCCCGCTCGATGCCGTCGAGCGCGTGGAAGTGCTCAAGGACGGCGCCTCGGCGATCTATGGCTCCGACGCCATCGCCGGCGTCGTCAACATCATCCTGCGCAGCGACTTCCAAGGCGCCATCCTGCGCGGTTCCTACGGCATTTCCGGTGACGGCGATGGCGACGCGAAGAAGGCGACCCTCACTGCCGGCACCGGCGACCTGTCCAGCGATGGCTGGAATGCGTTCTTCAGCCTGGACGTCGGCAAGACCGACGCGATCAAGATCAGCGACCGCAAGAACCGCAAGTGGATCGGCACCGGCGATATCCGGCGCTGGGGTTACGACGCTGCAGACGCGCAGTTCCTGGGCGGTGCCTACCTGTCGGGCGGTACCGCCGGCGGCGTGGGTCCCAATGGCTCGGTGTTCGATGCCACCGGCCATCTGGTTGCCCTGCCGGGCTGCGCCGGGCTGACCACGATTCCCGGGCAGAGTGACGCGACCGCGCAGGCCCAGGGTTGCCTGTGGGATCCGGCGCAGCAGTACCGCGACCTGAGCCCGGAAGAGAAGTACGTGAACGTGTTCGGCCGCGCCAGCTTCGCGTTTGGTGAAGGCGGCGAGGTCTATACCGAGATCGGTTACTCGAAGAAGGAAACGATCTTCAGCAATACGCCATCCGGCGTATCCGGCGGCTGGGGCTACCCTGGCGGCCCGGTCAACGCCAACAGCGGTGCCGGTGCGACCCAGCTGTATGCAGGTCATCCGGACAACCCGCTGCCCACCGCGGCCCGCCTGCGTTACAGCGCGTGGGACGTGGGCCCGCGCGTGACCGACAATACCAATGAGTTCAACCGCTTCCTGGTGGGTGTCAAGGGCAACTGGGGCGACTGGAGCTACGACACCGCCTACCTGCATTCCGGCACCGACCTGGTCAACAAGCGCACGGGTTTCCTGCGTTATGACGCAGTACGCTGCGTGCTGGGCAATCCGGCCTGCCCCTATGGCACCTGGCGCATCGGCGACAATGCCTCGCAGACGCCGCAGTCGGTCTACGATGCCATCAGCCCGACCATCAGCGCGCATGCCAAGTCGAGCCTGGACATGTTCGACTTCACCATCTCGCGCAGCCTGATGGATCTCAAGGGCGGTCCGCTGGGCCTGGCCTTCGGTACGGAGTGGCGCAAGACGAGCAACAGCCTGACGCCGCAGACCTTCACCGATATCGGCCAGATCATCGGCCTGGGCTACTCGGCCTACGACGGCACGCAGAATGTGTATGCCGGCTACGCCGAACTGTCCGCACCGGTGCTGGAGCAGTTGGAGCTGAGCGCTGCGGTCCGCTACGACAAGTACGAAAGCGGCGAAGGCAAGGCCACGCCGAAGCTGGGCGTGAAGTGGACCCCGGCCGACTGGATCGCACTGCGCGCCAGCTACGCTGAAGGCTTCCGTGCGCCGAACCCGGCCGAGAACGGTGACGGTGGCCTGGCCGCTTTCTCCAACGCCCGCGATCCGGTGCGTTGCGCCATCGACCCGGCCAACGAATGCACCGCGCGCTCAGTGGCGATCATCACGCGGCCGAACAAGGACCTGAAGCCGGAAGAGTCCAAGAGCTACTCGGTGGGCATCGTGCTGCAGCCAACCTCGACCACCTCGCTGACTGTGGATGCGTGGGAAATCAAGCGCACCAACGAAATCGCGCAGGGCAGCACGGCCGACGCCATCGCCGCGGGCAACGTTCTCCGCGATGCCAACAACATCGGCGGAGTCGCCAACAGCGGCACCATCCTGGCCGTCAATACCGCCTACGTGAATGCCAACTCCTCGCGCGTCCGCGGTATCGACACCGACATCCGCCAGACCTTCGACATCGGCCCGGGCCAGCTGGAAATGGACCTGCAGTGGAGCCACGTGCTCAAGTTCGAGCGCACCGAGGGTGATACCACCGTCGACTATGTGGGCACCCACGGCAACTGCGACGTGACCAACTGCATCGGCACGCCGAAGGACCGCATCAACTTCGGCACCACCTGGAAGCAGGGCCCGTGGAGCATCAGCGGCGTGGCCAACTACATCAGCAAGCTGGAGAACAAGGACCGCCGCGGCGGTGACTACCTGGCCTTCTATGAAGACGGCGAGCCGGTAGAGAAGATCTCCTCGTTCACCACCTTCGATCTGTCCGGCCGCTGGAACATCACCGAAGCCTTCGAGCTGAACGCTTCGGTGCAGAACGTGTTCGACCGCATCGCGCCGCTCGACCCGAGCACTTACGGTGCAGTCAATTACAACCCGCTGCACTTCAGTGGTGCGATTGGCCGCTACTTCACTGTCGGCGCCAAGTACACGTTCAAATAATCCCGCTGCTGTGTTTGCTTCGAAGGCCCGGGCTGTTGCCCGGGCCTTCGTCGTTTCCTGGCTGTTCGTTGTCCATGCCGGCTCCCGCACACCCGGCCTTGCAGCCATGTTCACGAGTACATGGCTAGGGTGTGCTCGCGGCATCCGGGCCGCAGGGGATCTCAATGGCCACGACATCGCAACGCCTCGGCCTGCCGGCGTTGACTGCACTGGTAGTCGGCTCGATGGTCGGCGCCGGCATCTTCTCATTGCCGCAGAACGTTGCCCGCAGTGCCGGCCCGGCCGCCGCGATGATCGGCTGGGCGCTGAGCGGTGCGGGCATGCTGATGCTGGCCTTCGTGTTCCAGGCCCTGGCCAACCGCCGTCCGGACCTGGACACCGGCATCTACGCATATGCACGCGAAGGCTTCGGCAACTACATCGGCTTCTCCGCGGCGTGGGGCTACTGGGTCGCTTCGGTACTGGGCAATGCCAGCTTCTTCGTGCTGATCTTCAGCGGCCTGGGCCATTTCATGCCGGTGTTCGGCGAAGGCAACACGCCAGCCGCCGTGGCCGCTTCGTCCGTACTGTTGTGGACCGTCCACCTGCTGGTGCTGCGCGGCCTGCGCACAGCAGCCATCGTCAACGGCCTGGTGACAGTGGCCAAGCTGCTGCCCATCGCACTGTTCCTGGTGCTGGCCGCCGGCGCGTTCCGCATGGAGGTGTTCCGCGCCGACTTCTTCGGCACGCCTGCGCTCGGCGACCTCGGCCAGCAACTGCGCGGCATGATGCTGGTCACCGTGTGGGTGTTCATCGGCATCGAAGGCGCCAGCATCTATTCGCGGCGAGCCGCGCGCCGTGCCGACGTCGGCCGTGCCACGGTGATCGGTTTCCTGGGGGTCTGGCTGCTGCTGGTCCTGGTCAGCCTGCTGTCGATGGGCGTGCTGTCGCAGGCCGAACTGGCCGGGCTGCCCAACCCGTCGATGGCCTACGTGCTGCGCGCCATCGTCGGCGAATGGGGCGCGACGGTGATCATCGCCGGTTCGATCATTTCGGTGCTGGGCGCGCTGCTGGCCTGGGTGCTGCTGTGTGCCGAAGTGCTGTATGCCGCCGCTGGCGACGGCACGATGCCCGCCTTCCTGGGACGCGAGAATGCGCGTGGCGTGCCGGCCAATGCATTGTGGTTGAGCAACGGGCTGATCCAGCTGTTCCTGCTGCTGGTGCTGTTCAATGCGGGCAGCTACACCGGCCTGGTGCTGCTGGCCGCATCGATGAGCCTGGTGCCCTACTTCCTGTCCACCGCGTTCGGCGTGCAACTGGCCTGGCGCGGGCAGTCCTACGCGGGTGAGCCACGCGAGCGCTGGCGCGATTTCGTCGTCGCGCTGCTGGCCAGCGCCTACGCGCTGTGGCTGGTGTATGCCGGCGGCCTGAACAACCTGCTGCTGTCGGTGCTGCTGTACGTGCCCGGCGTTGTTCTGTTTGCGCAGACCCGGCGCCAGCGCGGCGAGCCGGTTTTCACGCGCTGGGAGTGGGCGCTGTTCGGCGCGATCCTGGCAGTAGCGATCGCCACGCTGGCAGCGTTCTGGAAGGGCCGGATCACGCTGTAGCGCCGAGCGCGTGCCCGGCTTGGAGGATGCAGCCGAGCATGGGCTCGCCGCCACAACACGGCAAAAAAAAACCTGCATCTCGCGATGCAGGTTTTGCAAGGTGGCGCCCGAAGTTGGACTCGAACCAACGACCCCCTGATTAACAGTCAAGTGCTCTAACCGGCTGAGCTATTCGGGCAGACGACTAGTATAACCACTCTTCACGCGCGATGGTAGGGGTGATTGGCAATCATTGCGGCAGCCCGATACAGCTGCTCGGCCACCACCAGACGCACCAGCATGTGCGGCAGCGTCAGCGGTCCGATCGACCACTTTTCGTCGGCCAGCGCGGAGACCTCTGGCGAATGCCCTTCCGGGCCACCGATCAGGAACGCCAGGTCCCGGCCCTGCCCGCGCCAATGCTCCAGGCGCTGCGCCAGCTGCTCGGAACTCAACTGCCGCCCCGGCACGTCCAGTGCCACCACGTAAGCGTTCTTCGGCAGCGCGGCGATGACCCGCTTGCCTTCATCCTCGGTGGCACGGCGCGGATCGCGCCCCTTGCCGCGCAGGCCGGGTTCGATTTCCACCAGCTCGAACGGCAGCCAATGCGACAGCCGCTTCTGGTATTCGGCGAACCCCTGCGCGACCCAGCTGGGCGCGCGTTCACCGGTGGCGATCAGGCGGGCTTTCATCAACGGTCCTCCAAAACGTCGACGGCGCCATCGGCGCCGTCGAAGGGATGCGTCAACGTGCGGCTCAGGCCACTTCGTCGTCGCTGGACGGCGGCTGGTCGCCGACGGTCCACAGGCGCTCGAGCGCGTAGAACTCACGCACGCGCGGCAGCATCACGTGGACGATCACGTCGCCCAGATCGACCAGCACCCACTCCGCTTCGCGCTCGCCTTCAACACCCAGCGGCATCACGTCGATGTTCTTGGCGAAGCGCACGACTTCATCGGCAATCGACTTGACGTGGCGGGTCGAAGTGCCCGAAACGACGATCATGTAGTCGGCAACGCTGGACCGGCCGCGCACGTCGATCTCGACCAGGTCCTTGGCCTTCAGGTCTTCGGTGGCTTGGCGGACGCTGGCCAGCAGTTCCGGCACGGACGGCGGCGGGCTGGGCAGATCGACCTTGATGGTCTGGGGCTGGGTCTGGTTGCTCAAAATGGATCGACTCGATAAACGTGGGGGCGATTATACGGGGATGGCGCGGCCGCGCCATTCACGCCGTGGCCGGGCGGTACAGCCCGTGTGCAGCGACATAGTCGGCCACGGCCGGTGGCAGCAGTGCGCGCCAGGGACCGCCAGCGGCAATCTGCGAGCGCACGGCGCTGGCCGATTCCTCGCGCAGTGGGTGGTGCAGGCGCAGGATGCGCCCGGCCGGGCTGGCGAACAGGGCCTGCTCATTGTCGGCCCAGCGCCCTTGCAGGGCGCGCCCCAGCTCGCCATCGATCGACGCCTGCAACGGACTGCCCGGCCGTTCGGCCACCACGAAGTGGGCCAGACCGAACAGGGCCTCCCATTCATGCCAGCCGGACAGCCCCAGCAGGCTGTCGGCGCCCACCAGCCAGGCCAGCGGCCGGCTCGGGCCCAGCTCGCCACGCAGCTCGCGCAGCGTGTCGACGGTGTACGACGGGCGACCGGGGCAGCGGGTGGCACGATCCAGTTCGCGACGGTCCAGCAGCAGCCCCGGCTCGTCGCCGATGGCCAGCGACAACATCGTGCAGCGCTGCTCAGCAGTGGCACCGGGCACCGCGCGGTGCGGCGGATCGGCGGCCGGCAGCATGCGCACGGCGACCTGCAGTTCATCACGGGCCGCACGCGCGATCGCCAGGTGCCCGAGGTGCACCGGATCGAAGGTGCCCCCGTAGTAGATCCGCAGGCTCATCACTCAGGCCCGCACCAGCAGGCGCACGGCACGCGGCTCGGCCACGGCCACCAGCAGGCGTTCCAGCGCCAGCCAGGCGTCGCCGTCAGCGCGCCCCTTGGCAATGCGGTCGACCAGCCCCGCCTCGGCCACGAAGCGCTCCCAGCGCTTGCCTTCCGGGTGCCGCTGCAGCGCGCGCTTGTAAGGCGCCTGCCGCGATTCCCAGATGCCGCGCGATTTCATTTCAGCGGCCAGGTTGCCACCACGCGCCTGCACGCGGGCCAGGCCTGCGCCCGCCAGCAGCTCGCGGATCACGATCGGCATCAATGCGGCCACCGCCTCCCCTTCACCGCGCAGGCCGGCCAGCATGCGCAGCACCGCCGGCGGCTGGCCGGAGAACGTCGCCTCCACCAAGCGGAACACGTCGTAGCGGGCAGCGTCAGCCACCAGCGACTCCATCCGTTCCACATCCAACGGCTGGCCGTCGGCCAACAGCGCCAGCTTGTCGATTTCCTGGGCGGCGGCCAGCAGGTTGCCCTCCACCCGCTCGGCCAGGCGCTGCACGGCAGCCGGGTCGGCACGCAGGCCCTTGCCGCGCAGGCGGCGCTCGATCCAGTCCGGCAGTTCATGCGGCTTGATCGCCCATGCCACCGACAGCACGCCGATGCGGTTGACCGCCTCGGCCCACTTGCCCTGGTGGGCCTTGCTCCATTCATTGGCGGTGATCATCAACACCACGTCCGGCGCCGGGTTGGCGCAGAACTGGCTGATCACCTCGGCGCCCTCCTTGCCCGGCTTGCCGCTGGGCAGGCGCACCTCGACCAGGCGGCGGGCGCTGAACAGGCTGGGCGCATTGAAACTGGCGTCAAGCTGGTTCCAGTCGAAATCACGCCCGTCGGCGTCGAACACTTCGCGTTCGCCGATGCCCGAGGCGCGCGCACGCGCGCGGATGGCATCTGCGGCCTCCAGCACGCGCAGTGTTTCCGGGCCTGCGATCAGGTATACCGGCGCCAACGCCGTGTCAGCGCCCTGGCTGGCCAGCTGCTCCGGACGCAGTTCCATCGTCGCTGCCGCTCAGTGCTTGACGGCGGCGGCCGGCTCTGCCGGCACCGCGCCCTCGATCGGCTTGGCCTTCGGCGCGGACAGGCTGCCCCCCTTCTCGATCTCGGCGCGGACCACGCTGTCGATACGGCGGATGATCGAGGCGGACATTTCCCGGCGCAGCTCCGTGGCCAGGATTTCGCGTTCGGTGGTGGTGCCGGTGGCGTCGGTCGGCGGCGACACGTAGTCGCGCGACAGTTCGATCACCTGCTGCGGCACCAGTTCGCTGCCATCCTCGCGGCGGAAGATGAAGATCACCGCATAGCGCAGGCTGTACTCCTGCGCACGACCTTGCGAGTCGATGGCGATCGGGAGGTCACCCCAGCGCTCGGACAACACCTGCAGCTGGGTACTGGGTTCCTTGCTGTCCTCATCGGCCAGCCTGGCACCGGAGGCCAGCAGGCTGCGATTGAGCAGCTTGACCAGTTCACTGTACGGGGCGGTGGAGACCACCTTCACCGGGGCGGTGTCGGTCGGCAGCATCAGCTTGTTGCGCAGATGGAAGCCGCAGCCGGCAAGGCCGAGGACAAGAACGAGGGCAAGCAGGATTCGGGTCATGGAGACAGTCTGGCGGAGCCGGGCGATCACGGCAACACACAGCGTGCCCGAAGCCGCGTGAATGCAGGGCCATCAAGCACCCGGCCCTGCTTCTGGAAAGGCACCGGCCACCGCGCGGGTGGCCGGTGCGAGGTACATCAGGCGGCGACGATGTTCACGATCTTGCCCGGGACGATGATGATCTTGCGCACCGTCAGGCCTTCCATGAACCTGGCCGCGTTGGGCTCGGCCAGCGCCAGCGCCTCGACCTGCTCGCGCGCGGCATCGGCCGCCACCTCGATGGTGCCGCGCAGCTTGCCGTTGACCTGCACCGCCAGGGTCAGCGCATCGCGTACCAGCGCACTGCTGTCGGCCTGCGGGAACGGCTGGTCTTCCAGCAGCGTCTCGCCATGGCCAAGCACCTGCCAGAGGGCGTGGCTGGCATGCGGCGTGATCGGGTTCAGCAGCAGCACGACGGCCTGCAGCGCTTCCTGGCGCACCGCGCGGCCCTGCTCGCTGTCGTCCTCGAACCTGGCCAGCGCGTTCATCAGCTCCATCACCGCTGCGATGGCGGTATTGAAGCTGTGGCGGCGGCCGTAGTCGTCACCGACCTTGCCGATGGTTTCATGGGTCTTGCGGCGCAGCGCCTTCTGGTTGGCATCCAGTGCTGCAACGTCCAGCGCCGGGGCGGCACCGTCGGCAGCATGCTTCTGCACCTGGGCCCACAGGCGGCGCAGGAAGCGCGCCATGCCGTCCACGCCGGCCTCGTTCCACTCCAGCGACTGCTCCGGCGGCGCGGCGAACATCGAGAACAGGCGCACGGTGTCGGCGCCGTACTTGCCGACCATCGCCTGCGGGTCCACGCCGTTGTTCTTCGACTTGGACATCTTCTCGGTGCCACCGACCACCACCGGCTGGCCGTCGGCGATCAGGGTGGCGCCGGTGATGCGGCCGCGCTCGTCACGCTGCACTTCCACATCGGCCGGGTTGATCCAGTCCTTCGAACCGTCCGGATTCGGGCGGTAGTAGGTCTCGGCGATCACCATGCCCTGGCACAGCAGGTTGCGCGCCGGCTCGTTGCTGTCCACCATCCGCGCGTCGCGCAGCAGCTTGTGATAGAAGCGGAAATACATCAGGTGCAGGATCGCGTGCTCGATGCCACCGATGTACTGGTCGACCGGCAGCCAGTAGTTGCCGCGCTTGTCGACGGCGTCACGGGCACCCGGCGAGGTGTAGCGGGCGTAGTACCAGCTCGACTCCATGAAGGTGTCGAAGGTGTCGGTCTCGCGCTCGGCGGCGCCACCGCATTCCGGGCAGGTGGTCTTGCGCCATTCCGGGTCGGTCTTGATCGGCGAACCGGTCCCGGAGAACGCCACGTCCTCCGGCAGTACCACCGGCAGCTGCTCCTCCGGCACCGGCACCGCACCGCACTTGGCGCAGTAGATCACCGGAATCGGGCAACCCCAGTAGCGCTGGCGGCTCACGCCCCAGTCGCGCAGGCGGTAGTTGACGCGGCGCTGGCCCTGGGCCTTGCGCTCGAAACGTTCGGCCAGCGCTTCGAACGCGCCCTGGAAGTCCAAGCCGTCGAATTCGGCCGAGTTGACCAGTTCGAAGGCACGGTTCTTGTCGCTGTACCAGTCCTGCCAGCGGCTGCCGTCCCAGTTGCGTTCTTCTTCAGTACGCGGGTCCTTCAGCGCGATGACCTGCTTGATCGGCAGGCCGTACTTGTTGGCCACTTCATTGTCGCGCTGGTCATGGCCCGGCACCGCCATCACCGCACCGGTGCCGTAGCCCATCAGCACGAAATTGGCGACCCACACCGGGACCGGCTCGCCGGTGACCGGGTGCAGCGCGCGCAGGCCGGTGTCCATGCCGCGCTTTTCCTGGGTCTCCAGCTCGGCCTCGGACACACCGCCCTGCTTCAGGTCGGCCAGCATCGCGGCCAGTTCCGGGTTGTTCTTCGCTGCGTGCAGCGCCAGTGGGTGTTCGGCGGCGATCGACACGAAGGTCACGCCCATCACCGTGTCCGGGCGGGTGGTGAACACGCGCAGCGGATCCAGCACGCCACCATCGACGTCGCGCACGTCGAACTGGATTTCCAGGCCCTCCGAGCGGCCGATCCAGTTGCGTTGCATGGTCTTGACCGATTCCGGCCAGCCGTCCAGCTCGTCCAGGCCATCCAGCAGTTCCTGGGCGTAGTCGGTGATGCGCAGGAACCACTGCGGGATCTCACGCTTCTCCACCAGCGCACCGGAGCGCCAGCCGCGGCCGTCGATGACCTGCTCGTTGGCCAGCACGGTCTGGTCGACCGGGTCCCAGTTCACCACCGCGTTGCGGCGATAGGCCAGGCCCTTGCGCATCAGGCGGGTGAACATGCGCTGCTCGTGGACGTAATAGTCCGGACGGCAGGTGGCGAACTCGCGCGACCAGTCGATGGCATAGCCCAGCGATTTCAGCTGGCTGCGCATGTGGTCGATGTTCTTGTAGGTCCACGCCGCCGGCGCGGTCTTGTTCTTGATCGCGGCGTTTTCCGCCGGCAGGCCGAACGCGTCCCAGCCCATCGGCTGCAGCACGTTGTGGCCGGTCATGCGCTTGTAGCGGCTGATCACGTCGCCAATCGTGTAATTGCGCACGTGGCCCATGTGCAGCGCACCGGACGGGTACGGAAGCATCGACAGGCAGTAGTACTTCGGCTTGTCCGAGGTCTCGTCGACCTCGAAGGCACGGGTGGCGTCCCAGTACTGCTGGGCGGCGGATTCAACCTGCTGCGGGTCGTAGGCGTTGGTTTCAGCGCTGGTCATGGAACACGCGGATGCGGCGGCAAAGCGGTACAGCGTACCGCAGTGCGGCAAACGTCTCCAATCCTGCCTGCTGGAGGTGGGCGCCGCGATGCCCCGGGAGCCGTCTCAGCGTTGGCGCGACAGCGGCAGTGCGGTGGCCAGCCAGGCCACCCAGCAGGCGAACGCCAGCCGTTGTGCCAGCGGCGCCGGCAGGACGCCCTGCAGGGCAAACGCGGCCACCGCAGCCAGCATGCCGCAGCCCAGGGCCAAGGCGCCCAGGGCGCGGCCATGCGCCTGACGCAGCTGTGTCGTGCCCAGCAACAGGGTTCCGGCGACGAAGCCCAGCACCCAGATCATCCAGGCACTGGCATGCAGCTGGCTGGCCGGCCCATGCAGATCGTCCACGTCCAGCGGCAGCAAGCCCATCGCGGCAAAGCCCAGGCCAGCCAGCAGCAGCATCTGGCTGCCGACCCTCGATGCCCAGCCGGCAGTGGCGGGCAGGCTGCGGCGCAGGCGCTCAGCCACCACCGCGGCGAGCACGCCGGGCAGCACAAATCCAAGCAGATTGAAGGCCAGCGCATGCGGTACACCCCGCGCACCCAGCAGCGCCACCGGGTGGCGCGCCTGTGCATAACCCTCCAGGCCGGCACCGAAGCCAGACACAGCCAGGACGAACACGACTGCAGCAAGCAGTCCCAACCAACGATCAAGCCGGACCATGGACATTGCGCGCAGTCACCCGGAAAAGAATGGATCAGCGCATTGTCGCGGCAGCGACGCGGTGCGCCAAGCGCGCGACCGAGGCCGGGTGCTTCCGGCGCACCGCGACCACTACGCCGGTCAGCTCCGGAAAGCGGGTGATCCACGAGCTGTACTGCGTGCCACGCCCCCGAGGCCGTCGCGCGCGATGTGATGGCAGGGTTGAGACGGACATCGATCGTCACCATAGAATCGGTCTCCAGATGCCAAGCGATGCTTTCCCCATGACCGAGACGACCTACGTATTCGACGCCACCACTGCGACCTTCGAGGCCGAAGTCCTGCAGAAGTCGCTGCAGACGCCGGTGCTGGTCGACTTCTGGGCCACCTGGTGCGGGCCGTGCAAGACCCTCGGCCCGATGCTGGAAAAGCTGGCTGCCGAGTACAACGGTGCGTTCGAGCTGGCCAAGGTCGATGTCGACAAGGAACAGCAGATCGCTGCGGCCTTCCAGATCCGCTCGGTGCCGACCGTGTTCCTGGTCAAGGGCGGCCAGCTGGTGGACGGCTTCCCCGGCGCCATTCCGGAAGGCCAGCTGCGTGAGTTCCTGGCCCAGCACGGCATCGTACCGGCCGATGTGGGCGATGCTGTCCCCGAAGATGACACCCCGCTGGATCCGCAGGCGCAGGTCGATGTGCTGCGTGCGCAGATCGCCGCCGAGCCGGACAAGGATGAACTGAAGCTCGACCTGGCCCTGGCCCTGCTGCAGATCGGTGGCGTGGACGAGGCAGGCACCCTGATCGACGGCCTGCCTGCCAACCTGGCCACCGACGACCGCGCCGTGCGTGCCCGCGCCCGCCTGGCCTTCGCCGCCGCGCTGAAGGATGCACCGGCCGCCGAGGTACTGGACGCACGCATCGCCGCTGACGGCAAGGACCTCAAGGCCCGCCACCTGCGCGGCGTGCAACTGCTGCTCGGCGGTCATGACGAGGCCGCGCTGGCCCAGTTCCTGGAAATGCTGCGGATCGACCGCGGATTCGAGGAGGGCCTGCCGCGCAAGGCGCTGATCGACGCCTTCAATGTGATCTCCGACGAGGATCTGGTCGGCCAGTACCGCCGCAGGATGGCGTCGCTGCTGTTCTGAACGGGAACCCGCTCCGTTCAGAATCCCTGCACTGAACGCGGGCAATAATGCCCGCGCTGGTGGCCACGCGGTCGCCACGATCCGTTCGGGGGGATGAGGTCGGGGCCATGGGGTCTTGCAGCTGCACCCCCGCATTGCCGGGATTGCAAACTGTGACCGTCGTCCGCTCTCTGTCGTTCGCCATGCATTTAACGGGCGCTCTGCTCTGCGCCCTCTTCCTGATGCCCGCCATTGCCGGCGCCCAGGACTGGAACTACCGGGTCCGGCCCGGCGATACCCTGTGGGACCTGGGCGGGCTCTACCTGAAGCCCTCGGTACGCTGGCAGCAGCTGCAGCAGCACAACCGCATCGACAACCCCTACCAGTTGCCGCCGGGCCAGCTGCTGCGCTTCCCGATCAGCTGGCTGCGCACCGAACCGGCGCCGGCCCGGGTGCTGTCCGTGCGCGGCAAGGTCGCGCTGGCAGGCGCCGATGGCACGGCGACCCGCGCGCTCCAGGCCGGCGAACAGCTGCATATCGGTGACACCGTGGAGACCGAAGGCGATTCCAGCATCACCCTGGAATTCGCCGATGCCTCGCGCCTGCAGCTTCGCGAGTACTCGCGCCTGCGCCTGGACCAGCTGAGCCGTTACGGCCACACCGGCATGGTCGACACCCGACTGCGCCTGCAGCAGGGGCGAGCCAGCAACCGGGTGACGCCGGCGCGCGGCCCCGCCTCGCGTTACATCATCGATGCGCCCACCGCGACCAGCAGCGTGCGCGGCACGGTGTTCCGGGTCAGCGCCGGGGATAACGGGCACGTCGGTGCCACCGAGGTCCTGCAGGGCAAGGTGCAGGTCGGCAACTCCCATGGCCAGCGCCTGGTCCGGCCGGGCCAGGCGACCCGCAGCAGCAGTGCCGATGCGGCGCCCGCTGCGGTCTCCGCACTGCTGCCGGCGCCGGCGCTGCGCAATGACGCGCTGCGCCTGGCGCCGCTGCCGACCGTGCTTGCCTGGGAACCGGTCAATGGCGCCGATCATTACCGGGTGGAAGTGGTGCAGGCGGCAACGCCGGAGATCCTGCTGTTCGCCGCCACCACCGCCGACACCCGGCTGGCGATCGGCGATCTGCCGCCTGGCCAACTGCGCATCCTGTTGCGCGCGGTCGACGCCCAGGGGGTCGAAGGCCTGGATGCCAGCGCCGATTTCGAGCTCGGTGACCAGCCACCACCGCCGCTGACCGTATCGCCGCTGCATGGGCAGACGATCAACAGCGACCGCCCGCGTTTCCGCTGGAGCCAGGCCCCCGGTGCGCGCAGCAGCGTCCTGCAGATCGCCACCGAACCCAGCTTCCTGCAGCCCCTGCAGGAGCAGGCCACCCATGCGACCGACCTGCGCCTGGCGCAACCGCTGCCGCCCGGCCAGTACTACTGGCGCGTGGCCTCGCGCGATGGCGAAGGCCGACAGGGCCGCTATGGCCAGGCGTTGCCGCTGCAGCTGAGCAACGAACCGGTGGACCCGGCCCTGCAACCACCCGAGGCCGCACACGGCGAGCTCACGCTGCGCTGGCAGGCCGGCAGCGAGGGCCAGCGCTACCGGGTGCAGGTGGATCGCCGCGGCGACTTCAAGGCACCGCTGGTCGACGAAACCGTGGACCAGCCGCAGGTGAGCTTCAAGCGCCCGTGGAGCGGCACCCTGCATGTACGCGTGCAGTACATCGACGATGACGGCCACGCCAGCGCGTTCTCGCCTGCCCAGCAGGTCCCGCTGCCGTGCCGCCTGTGCTACGGCGCGGGTGGCGGCGCCCTGCTGCTCTGGTTGTTGTTGTGAGGCGCTCGCCGCTGCCATGGTCGAAGCGGATCCTGCTGGCCCTGCTGGCCGGCGTGCTGACCATCGTGGCCAGCCAGGGACAATGGCTGTGGCGGCAGGACGAGGCGGCCTATGACGCGCTGGTCGGCAACTGGGATTACCGCCCCGATCCCAGCGTGCTGATCGTCGCCATCGACGAAGGCAGCCTGCAGCGCATCGGCCAGTGGCCCTGGCCCCGCTCGGTGCATGCACGCCTGCTTGACCGCCTGACCGATGCCGGCGCCGAACGCGTCGCGCTGGACCTGATGCTGTCCGAACCGGATCGCCGTGACAGCCGACAGGATGATCAACTGGCGGCCGCCATCCGACGCAATGGCCGGGTGGTGCTGCCGGTGCTGGCCGCACCGGCGGCCGGCGACCGCATGGCCGAGGAGATGCTGCCGATCCCACAGATCGCTGCCAGTGCTGCCGCCATCGGCCACACCGATGTCGAGGTGGATGGCGACGGCGTCGCCCGTGGCGTCTATCTGCACGCAGGTATCGGCCAGCCGCACTGGCCGGCACTGGGCCTGGCACTGGCCGACCTGCCTGCCGGTGCCGTACGCGGCCTGCCCGATCCCGACCCGGAACTGGGCTCGCCCTATCAATGGCGTCGCGACGATTACGTTCGCGTGCGCTACGCCGGCCCCCCCGAGCGGCTGCCGCAGGTGTCCTATGCGGACGTTCTCGATGGCCACGTGGACATGGCGATGCTGCATGGCCGCCGCATCGTAGTTGGCATGACGGCCAGCGGCATCGCGCCCCGCCTGCTGACCCCGACCACCCGCGAGTTCTGGATGAGCGGCAGCGAGTACCAGGCCAACATCACCTCGATGCTGCTGCAGCACAGGCAGATCGATGTTCTACCGCATGCCTGGCAGCACGCCATCAGCGGTGTGCTGGTGGCGCTGTGCGTGATCCTGCTCGGCCTGCGCCTGCCCTGGCTGGTCGCGCTGTGTTCGTTGCCGATGCCTGCCCTGCTGAGCTGGCTGCTGCTGCGCACGAGTGACCTGTGGTGGGCGCCGGCCAGCGCGATGCTGGGCGTGACGCTGGCACTGCTGGTCTGGGCGGTGTGGCGGATCTCGGCCTGGCACCGCCAGGCCAACCGCGACGCCCTTACCGGCCTGGGCAACCGCCTCCGCTTCGAGCAGTCGCTGCAGCAGGAATGTGATGCAGCGCGGCGCAGCGGCAAGCCATTGAGCCTGGCGCTGATCGACGTCGACCACTTCAAGCGCCATAACGATCGCCACGGGCACCAGGTCGGCGACCGCGTGCTGCGTGATGTCGCCCGCCTGATCGGCGCCCATGCGCGCCGCCCGCGCGACATGGCGGCACGCTACGGTGGCGACGAATTCGCGCTGGTGCTGCCGGATACACCGGCCGAGGGCGCACGCCAGGTGATCGAGGACCTGATTGCCTGCGTGCGCGCCTTGCCGGCGCCGGGCGATGGCAGCGACGATACCGTCACGCTCACCATCGGCGTATTCACCCGCGTGCCCGACGGCGAACTGCAGCCCCACCATTTCGTGGAAGGCGCCGACACCGCCCTTTATCAGGCCAAGGCCAACGGCCGCGACGGGTACATGATCGACGGCCCATGAGGCAGGACATGCACGCCGCCGTAGGACACACGCCCGGGGTGCAACATACGCATGCGAATGGTTAGACTGGGCGCCTCGCCTCGCGCCCCCGGACCCGCATGAACGCCCGCCTGTTCCGCTTCGGCATCAACCTGTGGCCACCGTTCCTGTTCACCGGCATCCATGTCACCCGCATCACGCCCGATTACCGGCAGATCGACGTCGAGCTGCGGCTGCGCCCGTGGAACCGCAACTACGTCGGCACGCATTTCGGCGGCAGCCTGTTCGCGATGACCGACCCGTTCTGGATGCTGGGCCTGCTGCACATCCTCGGCCGTGACTACTACGTGTGGGACCGGGCCGGTGCGATCGATTTCCTCAAGCCTGGCCGGGGCACGGTGCGCACCTCGTTCCGCATCGACGATGCGCTGCTGGCCGAACTGCGTGCCGAAGCAGCGGGCGGCGAGAAGGTGCTGCGCTGGTTCAGCAACGACGTCGTCGACGACAGCGGCGAGGTGGTCGCCCAGGTGCGCAAGCAGGTCTATCTGCGGTTGAAGCCACACGCGCGCTGATCCGGCGCGGGCGCTGTCCTCTGCTGCCCTGCCAGGGAGGCTCCGATGCGCCCGTATGCGCGTGTGCACCTGCGGAGCGAAGGCAGCCGCGAGGATGACGGGGACAGCGCGCACTGGCCGCCGCTGCTCAGTCGCGCGCGGCGGCGGCCGGGGCGTCCCCCGCCACCATCGGTACCGACAACCATGGGCTCTCGTCGGTGCTGCGCGGCGCTGAGCGCCGCGGTACCTGCAGGCGGCGGCCATCGGCCGACAACTGCGGTGTCCGCACCTGCGAGCGGAACTGGGCAGGCAAGCGCTTCAGCGCATCCACAGGGTCCTCGGCCTGCTGTCGCAGCCAGCGTTGCGCACCGATCAGCCGCACCATCGCGGCAGCATCCTGGGGCCGTGACGAATAGGCCGGATAGGCCGGGCCCGCGATATCGGCCAGCACGCACCCCATGATGTTCGACAGGCAGCCGAAGTCATGCTGCGGCGGTGCCGGCACCGGCAGCGGGCGATCCGCCTCCAGCGCGGTCATCGCCGCCGCGCCACAGGCCCAGCCCAGGTTGCCCGCCACACGCGCCAGGGTGCTGCTGCGATCGAGTACCAGCACACCACCGAACTCCTGCGCCGAGGTTTCGATCGCAGCCCTGCTCATCGCATACTCGCCCTGCATCGCACGGCACAGGCTCTGTTCGGCGGCCCGCATCGGCTTCATCGCCTGCTCGCATTCCGCAGGCAGCGGCTGGTCGGCCGGCAGTTCAACCAGCATGTCGGCCAGCAGCTGGGCATTGGCCTGCACCAGGCTGGCACCGATGATGCTCTCCACCAGGTAGCTGCCGCCCGTCACCAGCCGGCGGCCCAGCTGCAGCCCGCGGCAACTGCCACGCAGCGCACCGTCGATATCACCCTGCACATAGGCCAGCGCGCGTGCGCTGGTGGCGTCGATCACCAAGCCATAGGTCGGCATCGGCACGAGGATGCCTTCCCCTTTGGGCCGGAACGGCGACACGAAGTGATCCGCATCGGCCAGCTGGTCCAGGCGCGCATGCAGCTGCTGGTGGCCAGCGTGGGCATCGACGAAGCGCTGCGGGTCCGCGCGCACCTGGGCGAGGCAGTCACTGGCGGTCGGTCCGCAGCTGGCCGAAGGCCGTGATTGCAGCTCGACGTGGTCCTCTGCCAGCTGCGGACGGGCGCCGCCATTGCCGCGCGGATCCGCCTCCCAGCGCTGTACGTCCCGGACCAGCGCCTGATCGCGCTGGCCCGGGTCGAGATCGTCGAACGCGAGTGTCCACAGCAGCGCAAAGCCGTTGCGGCCATCAGCGGGCAGGCGGGCCTGCAACCGCTGCTGGGCCTGCAGCCGTGATTCCGGCACGGGCCACATGCGCGAGGCACACCACGCCACGATGGCCAGCACCAGCAGTCCTGCCAGGGCCCAGCCCAGTCCGCGCAGAATCTTCAACACAGCTTCCCTTCCATGCATCGTTGCCGCAGTCGATCCCCCAGCGTAATCGACCGGCTGTGGCCGCTACAATGCGCGCATGTCGCTCGAAGCCCCCGCCCTGGTCCCCCGCCCCTCCCTGCAGCGCCTGTTCCTGACCGGCCTGCTGACCCTGCTGCCGATCTGGCTGACCTGGGTCGTGGTCAAGTTCGTGTTCGTGCTGCTGTCGGGCATTTCCAGCCCATTGGTGGTGCCGCTTTCCGAGCAGATCGCGACAAGCTTCCCGCATTACCTCGGCTGGGTCCGTGCCGAGTGGATCCAGAACACCATCGCCCTGCTCGCCACCCTGCTGGTGATCCTGGCGGTGGGCGTGGCCAGCCGCCGCGTGCTCGGCCAGCGCCTGCTGCGCTGGGTCGGCGCGGTGATCAAGCGCATTCCGCTGGCCAGCATCATCTACGACAGCGCCAAGAAGCTGCTGGACATGCTGCAGACCGAGCCGGGCAGCACCCAGCGCGTGGTGCTGATCGATTTCCCGCACCGCGACATGAAGTCGGTCGGGCTGGTCACCCGCGTGATCAAGGAACAGGGCACCGACCGTGAACTGGCCGCGGTGTACGTGCCAACCACGCCGAACCCGACCTCGGGTTACCTGGAGATCGTGCCGGTGGAGCTGCTGACCCCGACCGACTGGACCGTCGACCAGGCCATGAGCTTCATCATTTCCGGCGGTGCCGTCGCACCGTCCAGCGTTCCGTTCACGCGCGCAGGCGAACGCAGCGAATGACCACCGCGGCGCCAATCGAGCGCCCGCTGCAGGACCGCGCGGTCCTGCTGTTCATCGTGCTGGCCGCGTTCTTCTGCGGCAACGCCGTGCTGGCCGAACTGATCGGGGTGAAGATCTTCGCGCTGGAAGACACCCTCGGCATCGATCCGCTGAACTGGAACCTGTTTGGCCAGACCGGCTCGCTCAGCTTCACCGCCGGTACCCTGCTGTGGCCGGTGGTGTTCATCATGACCGACACGATCAACGAGTTTTTCGGCAAGCGCGGCGTGCGCTTCATCTCGTGGTTGGCCGTGGTGCTGATCGCCTATGGCTTCCTGTTCGCCTTCGCAGCGATCTCGCTGGCGCCGGCCAGCTGGTGGGTCACCTCGATGGACGGCCACGGCGTGCCGGACTACCAGGCGGCATTCGCAGCGGTGTTCGGCCAGGGCATGTGGACCATCGCCGGTTCGCTGGTGGCCTTCCTGCTCGGCCAGCTGATCGACGTGGCCGTGTTCCACCGCATCCGCCAGGCCACCGGCGAGCGCCACGTGTGGCTGCGTGCGACCGGATCCACCGCGATCTCCCAGGTGGTGGACAGCTTTGTAGTGATCTGGATCGCCTTCGTGCTCGGCCCGCAGCACTGGCCGACCTCACTGTTCCTGGCCGTCAGCAGCGTCAACTACATCTACAAGATGGGCTTTGCGGTTGCCTTGATTCCACTGCTGTACCTGATGCGGCGTGCGATCACCCGCTACCTGGGCGCAGACAGGGCCGCCGCGCTGCGCGCCGCCGCCGCGGCTGACTGAAGCCCCAGCGACGGCAAGCTGACTGCGCCTTCACGCTGGCCGTACGCGGCCGGATCGTGCAAGCTCCACGGTCTGTGTTCCACGGAAGCTCCTGATGCCGCATCGCACCCGCGCCCTGGCCGCCGCCATTGCCGCGTTGTTCCTGTTCAGTGCCGTACCGTCGGCCGAAGCAGCGAAGAAAAAGGCCAGCCGCCCTGCCGCCGCGCAGACCCGCCAGGCTGCCAAGCCCAAGGCCAGGCCCGCCCGCGTCACCGCGCCGGCGCGTGGCAGCTCGGCGCGCCGCGCCGCGCCGCGCCCGGTCGCCCCGGCCCGGGCCGTACCCAAGCAGGTGCAGCTGGAGCGCCTGTACGACGAGTACTGGGATGCCTCGATGCGGTTGAACCCGCTGCAGGCCACCTTCCAGGGCGAGGCCCGCTACAACGACCAGCTGCCCAACATCCTGTCCGCCGCCTGGCGCCAGCAGTCGCACGACTTCACCACGCAATGGCTGGGCAAGGTCGAGAAGCTCGGCAGTGACGGCCTGCAGGGCCAGGACCTGCTCAGCTACGAGATCTTCGTGCGCGACGCGCGCGCATCACTGGCCGCCGAGCGCTACCCGAGCTGGATGATGCCGATCAGCCAGTACTACAACATCGGCAGCATCATGGCGATCCTCGGCTCCGGTGCGGGCGCACAGCCATTCAACACCGTGCAGGACTACGACACCTGGTCACGCCGTTCGCTGGGCATTCCCGAGCTGTTCGACCAGGCCATCGACAACATGCGCCAGGGCATGAAGGCCGGCGTGGTGCAACCACGCGACCTGATGGAAAAAGTGCTGCCGCAGCTGGATGCGGTGATCAAGCCGACCGCCGAGGAGAGCATTTTCTGGTCGCCGATCCGCACCATGCCGAACACCATCCCGGCTGAGGACAAGGCGCGCATCAGCGCCGAATACAAGCGCATGATCGAGCTGCGCATCATGCCGGCCTACCGCGCCCTGCGCGGCTTCATCGCCACCGAATACCTGCCGGCCACACGCACCAGCAGCGGCCTGGGCGCATTGCCCGATGGCCAGGCCTGGTACGCCAACCTGATCGTGCAGACCACCGCCAGCGACCAGACCGCCGCACAACTGCATGCGCTGGGCGAACAGCGCGTGCAGGAACTGCAGGCGCAGATCGCCACGGTGATGAAGGACGCCAAGCTGCGCGGCTCTCCCACCAAGCTGCTGCGCAGCATGCGCAACGACCGCCAGTTCCAGTACGGCGACGCCAACGCGCTGATCAACCGCTACCGCCAGGTGCAGCAACAGGTCAGCGCACGCCTGCCGCAGGTGCTGGATACCTTGCCGCAGGCACCGCTGGAGGTCCGTGCGGTGGAACCGGAACGTGCACTGACCGCCGCCGCTGCCGCCTATCAGCCGTCGGCGGCCGGTCAACCGGGCGTGCTGTACATCAACACCCGCGACCTGCCCAGCCGCAAGCGCTGGAACGTGCCGGTGCAGTACCTGCATGAAGCGATCCCGGGCCACCACGTGCAGCTGGGCCTGCAGCAGGAGCTGGCCAAGCTGCCACGCTTCCGCCGCCTCGGTGGCGATCTCGCCTTCGTCGAAGGCTGGGGCCTGTACGCCGAAACGCTGGGCGAGGACCTGGGCATCTACACCGATCCCTACGACCGCATCGGCTACCTGTACTCGCGCCTGCTGCGCGCCGCCCGCGTGGTGGCCGACACCGGCGTGAACGCCCAGGGCTGGAGCAAGCAGCAGGCTGTCACCTACCTGCAGAAGACCGTGGACATGAGCAGCGACGATGCCAACGCCGAAGTCGAGCGGATCATGGCCCAGCCCGGCCAGGCGCTATCGAACGTCGCCGGCCTGACCACCATCGTTGCCCTGCGCGACAAGGCCAAGGCACGCCAGGGCGCCGCCTTCGACCTGCGCCGCTTCCACGCCGAACTGCTGAAGGACGGCTCGATGCCGCTGGACGTGCTTGACCGCAAGATGGAACGCTGGATGGTTCAGCCGGCCAGCACTCCGCCCACGCCTTCACCTTGACCCCTCCGGAGCCACCATGCGCCCTGCCGTCGCCCTGTTCGCCGTCGTGCTGGGCCTGCTGCCTTCAACGGGTATCGCCGCACCGGTGCTGACGCCACCGGATGCGGGCATCGACGGGCTGATGCAGGCCTACGACGGCCAGGTACCCGGTGCTGCAGTCCTGGTGCTGCACGACGGGCAAGCGGTGTTCCGCCGTGGCTACGGCCTGGCGGTGGTGGAGGACGGCACTGCGGTCACCCCGGCCAGCAACTTCCGGCTGGCCTCGGTCAGCAAGCAGTTCACCGCTGCGGCGGTGCTGCTGCTGGTGGAGGATGGCCGGCTTGGGCTGGATCAACCCGCCCGGCAGTGGCTGCCCGAACTGCCACCGGCTGCCGCGGCCATCACGATCCGCCAGCTGCTCTCGCACACCGGCGGCCTGCTCGACTACGAAGACCTGATGGATCCGGCTGACACTCGGCAGGTGCATGACGCCGATGTGCTGACCCTGCTGTCACGCCAGGACCGGCTGAAGTTCGCGCCGGGCACGCAGTACCACTACAGCAACAGCGGCTATGCGCTGCTGGCACTGATCGTCGGCCGTGCCTCCGGCCTGGATTTCGCAGCCTTCCTGCAACAGCGCATCTTCCGCCCGCTAGGCATGGCCCACACTGTGGCCCATCAGGACGGCATGGATACCATCGCCGCACGCGCCTATGGCTACAGCTGGATCGATGGCCGCTGGCAGCGCACCGACCAGAGCGCCACCAGTGCCGTGCTCGGCGATGGCGGGATCTACTCCTCGCTGGACGACCTCGCCCGCTGGGATGCGGCGCTGTACGACGACCGCCTGCTGTCGAAGGCCTCGCGCCGCGCGATGTTCAGCCCGGCCACATCGACATCCGAACCGGATGTGCCGCACTACGGCTTCGGCTGGCGCCTGAACGGCCCGGTGCAATGGCACAGTGGCGAAAGCATCGGCTTCCGCAATGTGGTCGTGCGACACCCGGAAAAGCACCTGACCGTGATCGTGCTGACCAACCGCAACGCCCCCGAACCTTATCCGCTGGCACTGAAGATCGCCCAGCGCTGGCTGGACACCCTGCAATGAACACTGGTTCCGACGCCCTGCTGGGCATCCACCATGCGGCACTGATCTGCAGCGATTACGCGCGTTCAAAAGACTTCTACGTCCGTATCCTCGGCCTGCGCGTACTGGCCGAGAACCACCGCGCTGCGCGCGATTCCTGGAAACTGGACCTGGCCCTGCCCGACGGCGGACAGCTGGAACTGTTCTCGTTCCCCTCGCCACCGCCCCGCCCCAGCCGCCCGGAGGCCCAGGGCCTGCGCCACCTCGCGTTCCGGGTCGCTGCGCTGGAGCCGTTCATCGAACGCCTGGCCAGCCACGGCGTGGACTGCGAACCGATCCGCGTGGACGAATACACCGGCCGCCGCTTCACCTTCTTCGCCGACCCCGACGGCCTGCCGCTGGAACTGTACGAAGTCGGTTGACGGCCCTGGGGTCAGATCCCTTTTCCGACGGAAAGGGGATCTGACCCCATCGCCGCCACCGGAAACGTCATCCACGCGTGGATCTACCTGTCGACCAAGGTCGACACCTACCAACAGCCGAAGGAATTTGTCAGAGGTGGGGCGGTGTGGATGGGCAGGACCGTTGGCGCCATGGATGGCGCCATCGAGCCCCCAAGGGTGAGGGCGCTTTGCTTGCGAAGCACTGCTTCGCAAGCGCCCGAACGCCCAGCCGCCAGCGGCTGGGCCGGACCGCGGAGCGGAGTTTACGGCGTGTCCTGCCCACCCACACCGCCCCGCCATCCCACGGATAGCTCGCTGTTGAGGTTGCCGGCCAGCGGCCGGCACTACCGCGGGTGCAGGGCGCAACCCTGCAACGCCCCCCTTCCCCATACTCCGCCGAATGGGTATACAGTCGACCCATGCCGGCACCGTGCCGGAATGAACCCTGGGAGGGGACCATGCGCAAGACCTTCAAGACCCTGCTGCTGGCATTGCCGCTGTGCCTGGCCGCGCTCTCGGCGCAGGCCGCCGACGGCGCCGCCGGCCGCTGGAAGACCATCGACGACAAGACCGGGAAGGTGAAGTCGATCGTCGAGATCACCCAGGCCCCCAACGGCACGCTGACCGGCAAGGTGGTCGACATCCTGCACTCGGACAAGGGCCCGAACCCGGTCTGTGACGGCTGTGAAGGCGCCAACAGGAACAAGCCGGTGAAGGGCATGACCATCCTCTGGAACCTGAAGGCCGACGGCGCCAACAAGTGGTCCGGCGGCACCATCCTCGACCCGGCCAACGGCAAGACCTACAAGTCGAAGATGGAACTGCAGCCCGGCGGCACCCGGCTGGACGTGTCCGGCTGCATCGCCTTCATCTGCCGCGCGCAGACCTGGCAGCGCGAATAAGCGCCCCGCACCTGCTTCAACCCCGTGACCCGGCCCCGGCCGGGTCACGTCGTTGCGGGCATGCGATACTCTGCGGTTCCCCTCGGATCCACCCGCGACCATGACCCGTACCGCGCTCGTCACCACCGCCCTGCCCTACGCCAACGGCCCGCTGCACCTGGGCCATCTGGTCGGCTACATCCAGGCTGACATCTGGGTACGTGCGCGGCGAATGAGCGGCGGCAGGACCTGGTTCGTCTGCGCCGATGACACCCACGGCACGCCGATCATGCTGGCCGCGGAAAAGGCCGGGGTCACCCCGGAAACCTTCATCGCCAACATCCAGGCCAGCCACGAACGTGACTTCGCCGCCTTCGGCGTGGCCTTCGACCACTACGACTCGACCAATTCGGCGGCCAACAAGGCGTTGACCGAGCAGTTCTACCTGAAGCTGGAAGCGGCCGGCCACATCAGCCGCCGTTCGGTCGCGCAGTTCTACGACCCGGCCAAGGGCATGTTCCTGCCCGACCGCTACGTCAAGGGCATCTGTCCGAACTGTGGCAGTGCCGACCAGTACGGCGACAACTGCGAAGTCTGCGGCGCGACCTATGCACCGACCGACCTGAAGGAGCCGCGTTCGGTCATCTCCGGCGCCACGCCGGAAATGCGCGATTCGGAGCACTTCTTCTTCGAGGTGGGCCACTTCGATGCGTTCCTGCGCGAGTGGCTGGCCGGCGATGTCGCCCTGCCGGGCGTGAAGGCCAAGCTGGGCGAGTGGCTCAATGCCGAAGGCGGCCTGCGCGCGTGGGACATCTCGCGCGATGCGCCGTACTTCGGTTTCCAGATTCCCGGCCAGCCGGGCAAGTACTTCTATGTCTGGCTGGACGCACCGATCGGCTACCTGTCCAGCTTCCAGACCCTGTGCGGCAGGATCGGTGAGGACTTCGAAGCGCACCTGCGTGCCGGCACCGCCACCGAACTGCACCACTTCATCGGCAAGGACATCGTCAACTTCCACGGGCTGTTCTGGCCGGCGGTGCTGCACGGAACCGGCCACCGCGCGCCGACCCGCCTGCACGTCAACGGCTACCTGACCGTGGACGGCGCCAAGATGAGCAAGTCTCGCGGCACCTTCGTGATGGCCCGTACCTTCCTCGATGCTGGCCTGGAGCCGGAAGCGCTGCGCTACTACTACGCCGCCAAGTCCGGCGGTGGCGTCGACGATCTCGACCTGAACCTGGGTGACTTCATCGCCCGCGTCAACGCCGACCTGGTCGGCAAGTTCGTCAACCTGGCCAGCCGCTGCGCCGGCTTCATCAGCAAGCGCTTCGACGGCCAGCTGGCCGCGCAGCTCCCCGATGCGGCGCAGTACCAGCGCTTCGTCGATGGCCTGGCGCCGATCCGTGAAGCCTACGAGCGCAACGACCCGGCCGCGGCGATCCGCTTGACCATGACCCTGGCCGACGAAGCCAACCGCTACATCGACGACGTCAAGCCGTGGGTCATCGCCAAGCAGGAAGGCGCCGATGCGCAGCTGCAGGCCGTGTGCAGCCAGGGCCTGAACCTGTTCCGCGTGCTGGTCACCGCCCTGAAGCCGGTGCTGCCGGCCACCGCCGCGCAGGCCGAGGCCTTCCTCGCCGCGCCGGTGAATGACTGGACCGAGCTGGCGCAACCGCTGCTGGGACACCGCATCACCGAGTACACCCCGCTGTTCACCCGTATTGACCCGAAGAAGATTGACGCCATGATCGACGCCTCCAAGGACACCCTGCAGCCGGCGGCTGCCGCTGCCCCCGCCGCCAAGCCGGCCGCCCCGGCTCCGGCCCCGGCCAAGGACGAAGCAATGAGCGCCGACGCGTCGGCCTACATCGGCATCGACGATTTCGCCAAGCTCGACCTGCGCATCGGCAAGGTGCTGGTCTGCGAGTTCGTGGAAGGTTCGGACAAGCTGCTGCGCTTCGAACTGGACGCCGGCGAGCTGGGCAAGCGCCAGATCTTCTCCGGCATCCGTGGCAGCTACGGCGAACCGGAGAAGCTGGTGGGCCGCAGCGTGGTGTTCATCGCCAACCTGGCCCCGCGCAAGATGCGCTTCGGCCTGAGCGAAGGCATGATCCTGTCGGCCGGCTTCGACGGTGGCGCACTGGCGCTGCTGGACGCCGACAGCGGCGCGCAGCCGGGCATGCCGGTCCGCTGATGCCTGCAGCGGGCGTGGTTACGGCCACGCCCGCCGGCAGCTCCGGCCCCGGGAGGCAACGCGATGGGAAGCAACGCAATGGAACTGGCGCTGTTCGACTTCGACCACACCGTGACCACCTGCGATACCTATGGCCGCTTCCTGCGCCGCGTGGCCACCGCCGAACAGCTGGCACAGGCATGGTGGAAAGTCGGGCCGTGGCTGGCCGCGTACAGGCTGAAGCTGATCTCGGCCGAACGCATCCGCGCCCGCGTCACCCGCCTGACCTTCAGTGACCGCCACAGCGATGACATCGCCACGCTGGCCGCCGGCTTCTCGCGTGAGTTCCTGCCCGACGTGGTGCGCCCGGAAATGCTGGAGCAGATCCGCTGGCACAAGGAACAGCAGCACACCGTCGTGATCGTGTCCGGCTCGCTGGACCTGTACCTGCGGCCGTGGTGCGAGCAGCTGGGCCTGCAGCTGATCTGCAACCGGCTGGAAAGCCAGGACGGCCGCCTGACCGGCCGTTACGCCGGTGGCGACTGCGGTCCGCGCAAGGCCGAGCACATCCGCCGCCAGTTCGATCTGTCGCGCTACGTGCGCATCCATGCCTACGGTGACAGTTCCGAAGACAGGCCGATGCTGGCGCTGGCCCACGAGCGCTGGTTCCGCGGCAAGCCCCTGAAATAACCCAACGCGCAGCCTCCGCCACGCATGAGCCTGATCCCGCCCCTGACCGAACGCCTCGACCGCCTGCTGCCGCAGACCCAATGCGGGCAATGCGGCTATGACGGCTGCCGCCCGTACGCGCAGGCAATGGCACGTGGCGAGGCGGGTGTGGACCGCTGCCCGCCGGGTGGCGACGCCGGTGCACGGGCGTTGGCGCAGGTGCTGGGCGTACCGGCGATTCCGTTCGATCGTTCGCGCGGCGAGCACAAGGCGGCCCAGGTGGCGTTGATCGTCGAAGCCGACTGCATCGGCTGCACCAAGTGCATCCAGGCCTGCCCGGTGGACGCCATCGTCGGCGGCGCCAAGTACATGCACACGGTCATTGCCGACCTGTGCACCGGCTGCGAGCTGTGCATCCCGCCGTGCCCGGTGGACTGCATCGAGCTGCTGCCCCTGTAACAGGGGTCAGATGCCTTTCCGCAGGAAAGGGACCTGACCCCATCCCGCAGTTACGGCACCGCTGCCGTCACCACGATCTCGACCTTCCACTCGGCGTGGGCGAGCTTGGCTTCGAAGGTTGCGCGGGCCGGGGTCGCGCCCTCGACCACCCACTCGTCCCACGCCTTGTTCATGCCGTCGAAGTCGGCGATGTCAGCCAGGAACACTTCCGCACGCAGCACGTGCTGGCGATCGCTGGCGACCAGCGCCAGCAGCTTGTCGATCTCCGCCAGCACCTGCCGGGTCTGGCCGGTGATGTCCTGGCTGGTGTCTTCCGGAATCTGGCCGGAGAGGTAGGCGACCTTGTTGTACACGGTCATTTCGGACATGCGCGGTCCGACGTCGTAACGCTCCATCATGGGCGTGGCTCCTGCGGGTGATCAGGCCCGCATTGTCCTCCAATCCGGTCAACGGTGGGTGCACGGGTCCCCCGCGCGACACGTCACTACCGGGCTCCGACACATCCGCTGGTCAAATGGCGGCGACAGGCGCACGATGCGCCACGCCCCGCGTTGACACCGCACTCGCCCCTCCTGACGCACCCTTGCGCCGATGACCGCAGCCACCAACCCCGCCGCCGCTTCCTCCACCCCGGCATGGAAGCGGGTCCTCTCCATTGTCGTTCCCCTGCTGATCCTGTCGCTGGCCCTGCATGGCCTGGCCAGTGAATTCGATGAGCACGGCTACCGCGCCATCCGCCAGGCGTTCCGCCAGCTCAGTGGCCTGCAGATCACGCTCACCGTGGTGCTCGGCCTGGCCAGCTACGCCTGCCTGATCGGCTTCGATGCCATCGGCCTGCGTCGCAGCGGAATCCGCGTGCATCCGGCACGCATCGGCATCACCGCCTTCCTTGCGCATACGCTGGGCCAGACCGTGGGCTTTGCCGCGCTGACCGGCGGCGCAGTGCGCCTGCGTGGCTACCGCAGCGCCGGCCTGGACCTGGCGCAGATCGGCCAGGTGGTGCTGATGAGCACGCTCGGTTTCGTGTTCGGTGCGTGGCTGTTGATCAGCGTGGCGCTCTGCATGGAACCGGCGGCAGCGGCGTTGGCATTGCCACTGAATCCCGATGCCGTGCGCATCGTCGGCATCGTCGCCCTGCTCGCCTATCTGGGTACCGTGCTGCTGGTCGGTCGCGATGGACGGCAGTTCAGCGTGTTCGGCCATGCGTTGTGGCTACCCGACCGCCGCACCATGCTCGGCGTCACCGTGCTCAGCGTGATCGAGCTGGTGCTGGCCAGCGCCGCGTTCTATGTGCTGCTGCCGGACTCGACGCCCACCGGCCTGCCCGGCTTCGTCGGCCTGTACCTCGTCGCGGTACTGGCCGGCCTGGTCTCGACCGTGCCGGCCGGCCTGGGCGTGTTCGAATGGAGCCTGTTGAAGCTGTTGCCGCAGGTGGCACCGGCGGCGGTGCTGGCGGCCGCGTTGATCTACCGCGTGACCTATTACGTACTACCGCTGGTGCTGGCCACGTTGCTCGCCCTTGCGCCCGCGCTGCGCCAGCCGCTGCAGGCCAGTGCCGGGGCAACCCGCGCCGGCTGGAACGCACTGCGCCCATGGTTGCCGCAGATCATCGCGCTGGCGGTGTTCAGCATCGGCGCCGCGCTGGTCATCGATGGCACGCTGCCCACGCCACGCCGGCACCTGGTGAATGCCTCGCTGCCGATCCTGGAAACCTCGCACCTGATCGGCAGCCTCAGTGGTGTCGCGCTGCTGCTGATCGGGCAGGGCCTGGCCCGGCGCAGCCACGCGGCGTGGATGCTGGCGATGGCGGTGTGCGTGGCCACCCCGCTGCCGCTGTGGCTGCGCGGTGGCCAACCGTTGATTGCCGTCTCGGCGGTGCTGGTGGCGATGGCGCTGTGGGCCGCGCGCCGCGAGTTCTACCGCCAGGGTGCGCTGCTGGATGAAGCCTGGTCGTGGCCGTGGCTGCGTAACCTGGGCCTGGTGCTGGTGGCAGTGACCTGGCTGCTGTTCTTCACCTACAGCCATGTCGAATACCAGAACGAGCTGTGGTGGCAGTTCGCGGTCTCCGGCAACGCACCGCGCGCGTTGCGCGCGTTGCTGGTGGTGGCCATCGCGCTGGTGATGTTCGGCCTGGCGCGGCTGCTGCACAGCACACGCAGCCCGCTGCCCGCCGCCGATGAAGCGACGCTGCAATCGCTGGCGCCAGTCCTGGCCGGTGCCACCGACACCCAGGCCTGCCTGGTGCTGACCGCTGACAAGGCAGTGCTGCGCGATGAAGCGAAACTGGGCTTCGTGATGATGCAGCGCTATGGAGGTTCGCTGATCGCGATGGGCGACCCGGTCGGCCCGCCGGACGTCGCCCGCGCATTGATCTGGCGCTTCCGCGAGGAAGCCGACCGCCTCGGCCTGCGCCCCGTCTTCTACCAGGTCGGCGAGTCCTACTGGCAGACCTACCTTGACCTCGGCCTGGGGCTGGTCAAGCTGGGCGAAGAAGCGATGGTGCCGCTGCATGATTTCGGCCTGGAAGGGCGCGAGCGCGCCGACCTGCGCCAGGCCTGGAACCGGGGCAAGCGGGGTGGCCTGTCCTTCCGCGTGGCGCCCGTGGAGGAAGTTCCCAGCCTGCTGCCGCGCCTGCACGCGATCTCCAACGCATGGCTGGAAGACAAGGCCGGCGACGAAAAGGGCTTCTCGCTCGGCAGCTACGACCCGGATTACCTGGTGCGCTTCCCGGTGGCGCTGGTCGAGGCCGAAGGCCAGATCGTGGCCTTCGCCAACCTGTGGCAGGCACCGGCAGGCGCCGAGCTGTCGGTGGACCTGATGCGCCACGTCAGCGAAGCACCGAAGGGCACGATGGACTTCCTCTTCATCGAGCTGTTCCTGTGGGGCCGCGCACAGGGCTATGCACGTTTCTCGCTGGGCATGGCGCCGCTTTCCGGGCTGGCACAGCATCGTCTGGCTGGCCGCTGGAACCGGCTGGCCGGCCTGCTGGCGCGGCATGGCGAACGTTTCTACGGGTTCAGTGGCCTGCGCCGCTTCAAGTCGAAGTTCGATCCGCAGTGGCGGCCACGCTATCTCGCCGCGCCTGGCGGCATGCACCTGCCGGCGGCGCTGCTGGACGCCACGCGCCTGATCTCTCTGGACCCGCGGCGCAACTGACGACCCGCACCACCCGGCAGGTGTCGACCTTGGTCGACACGCCAGCGCCGACCAAGGTCGGCATTTTCCAGCACGCTGGCCAGCGTGGCCCGGCGCTACGCCCCGCCCTTGAGGATCACCTCGGCCAGCCGATCATAGTCACCGCCGAAATGGTGGTCGCCCGGCAGCTTCACCCGCTTCACGCCGTCATTGGCCGGCAGGTCCGGGCACAGTGCGTCCTCGTCCTTGTCGCCATATACGCACAGGGTTTTTTCCGCCGGCAGCCTGGCCACCTCCGGTGCGATCGGCAGGCCATCGCCGCCACCGCCCAGCCAGTTGCTGACGTGGAACTCGAAGTCGGCCTTCCTGCCCACCGACAGCAGCACGATACGATCCAACGCTGCGCGGGTATCGGCGTCGAGCTGGTTGATGGTCGCCGGCAGCACGTCGGCACCCTGCGAGAAGCCGATCAGCATTACCTTGTCGCGGTGCCACTGCTGGCGGTAGTGGTCGATGATCTTCTGCAGGTCAGCGGCGAAGCCCTTCGGCGTGCGCTCGCTCCAGAAGTAGCGCAGCGAGTCGATGCCGACCACGGCCACGCCGTGCTCGTTGAGCGACGACGCCACGTCCTTGTCCAGGCCGGCCCAGCCGCCATCGCCGGACACGAACACGGCCAGCGTGTCACCGTTGCCACTCGCCGGCACTTCCACTATCGGCAGGTCCTTCAGCGCTGCCGGTGGCGGTGCCAGGCTGACACCCGCCTGCGCACCGATCACGCGCGCCGCGGCGACCAGACCCGGCGACGCATCACCGCGCGCGGTGCGCTTGAATTCGCGCGCCATCGCCACCTGCTGCACGAACTGGCTGGCCTCGCCCACCTTGCAGCCGTGATCGCCAGCGGCACTCAACCACGGAAAATTCAGTTCGGCGGGCTGCAGCGTGTTGTGCTTCACACCATCGCCGCAGACCATGCGCTCATGGTTGTGGTCCGGGCAGAAGCCGGTGGTCAGCAGGCCGGCAAACACCTGGGTGTCGGCCTGCGCCGCGAGCGAATAGGCCATCTCGGCACCCTCGCCGTCACCGCCGACCAGCGGCAGGTGGTAGCCGGGCAGATGCAGGGACGCCTGCAGCCAGCGCGAGAAGTTCTCGACGTCACCGGCGCCGAACGAGCAGGTCGGATCACCCTCGCGCTTGAGCACCCCGCGCAGGTGCGCGATGTCCACAGCGGCAACCATGGCGCCGTCGGCACGCAGGGCTTCGATCGGCAGGCGGCTGGTGTCACCCCCTGGGGTGGGTTCGTGGAACCAGATCACCACCCGCTGCGGCGTGCCGGCCGGCATGTGCACCGGAATCTGCTCGAACCGCCCGTGGCTGAACTGCTGCACGTTGGCCGCCGCCATTGCCGGCAGCGCCGCCAGCGCCAGAACCACACCCATTGCCCTGCCCAGCCCTGCACGCTTCATATCGCATCCCCGATGGAATGCGCACACGATACGCCGCCACCGCGTGCACGGCACGTACCGGTGCAGGCCGTTGGCGATTCAGTCGGCCGTGGTACGCCGACTGCGCCGGTACAGTGCCAGCGCCAGGTACAGCAGCCAGCCTACGATCACCACGATCACGACCTTCTGCCCCAACCCGCGCGGCGGCCCGCCACGCCACAGCACATGCAGCCACAACAGTACGAACGCCAGCCAGGCCCAGCCCCAGAGCAGGCCCGCGGCGGACTGCCAACCCGGTTCGCGGCGCAGGTACCAGGCCTGCAGCAGCATGCCGACGCTGGCACACAGGAACGCAGTGTTGGCCGCCAGCCCATGGATGAACGGTGCCAGCAGCGGCGTCGCTTCCGGCAGCCAGCTGTCACCGATGGCGACCGTGGCCAGGCCCAGCGCCGAGACAGTGAAGAGCAGCGGCGCCGCCGCGCTGCGCCGCGGGCCGACGCTGCCCCGGTAGAGGCTGATGCCGAGCAGGGCGATCGCCAATGCCAGCAGGCAGTAGGCCGCGCGCAATGCCAGCCCCCACGGCCCGTGCAGGTAGAGGCTGAGCGTGGCCCGCACCCAGTCCAGATCAGTGCGTGCGAACTGGGTCCACAGCGCGGTGGCCACGAACAGCAGCAGCGCCGCCAGCGCCAGCAGTGCCGCTGGGCGCGCGCGGCTCATGCGGACGCCTCCGGGTGCCGCGCCAGCCATTCGGCCAACGCCTTGCGATAGCGCTGCAGCTCGTCGGCATACAGGTCCAGCACGCACAGCGGGCAACCGCTGCCGCAGCATTCGTTCGGACCGGGCTCTTCCGGCGGCAACGGGCGGGGATCGGGATCAGGGACAGACACGGTTGGAAGCGGCAATCGGTGGAAACAGGCCCCAGTGTACCGGGCTGGTTCAGCGGCCCAGCTGCCGGCGCAGGTTGTCGCGCGCGGCCGCGTCGAGTCGCTGGTGGAAGAATTCGCTGAGGAAGATGCGCGGTGCACGCAGCAGGCCCTGCAGGAAACGGCGGCGGCCGGCGCGATAAAGGAAGCCCGGCACCACGCCCTTGTACTCTTCGGCCACGCCGCGGTCATAGGCGCTGAACACCGGTTCCGGCGCGGCCAGGATCGCCATGTCGCAGTCCAGGAACAACGCGGCCTCGGCATCGACATCGTCCAGGCCGAGCTCGCCATGACGGGCAGTCAGCAGGATCAGCTGCTCGACCCGGGCCGCGTCGACCGTGGCAAGTTCCGGCGCCTGCGCGATCACTTGCAGGGCCAGCTGCGCCGAACGCGCCTCATTGTCCTTTCGCCCCGCCACATAGATCGCATCGTGGTAGAGCGCGGCCAGGTAGACCTCGGCCGGCTGCTGCCAGCCTGGACCGTCGGCAACCTCCTGGCAGTGCTGCAGCACCGCACGCACGTGGCCGAAGTGATGGTAGGCACGTGGTGGCGTCGCATAGCTGTCCTGCAGCGCCTGCCACTGCGCCGGAGCGAGCGTCAGCGGGGAGAAGTCCATGACCGGATCATCCCGCCTGCGCCGGTGGCGGGCAAGCTGGCCATTTTTTCACCACACCCTCACAACGCCCTTCGCACGGGGCCCCAACGCGGTTGTCCACAGCTTTGTCGAGCGCTGGTCCACACCGGCTGTGGATGAACGCGCGTACCGACCAGCGGTCACTGCAGGGGGGCGCGCACAGGTCTACACTCGCCTCAGGCGGGAGCGCCCGCCGCTGCCGGGAGCCGTCATGTACCGTCCTGCCGCCCGATCCGTTCTGCTCGCACTGGCCGCATTGGCGGCACCCTCCGCGATCGCACTGAACCCTGGCGCGAACGAAGTCCCTGCGCTCACTGCCAGCACCGCCGCGCCGACGATTCCGACGCCGCAGCAGGTGTTCGCGATTCCACCGGCCATGCTCGATATGCTGCACACCCAGGTGACCCGTCGCAGCTATTCGCGCGAGCAGCGCCTGCAGGCGCTGGTGGAGATGATCTTCGACCGCCATGGCATGGACCTGCAGTACGACGCCGACGCGACCCTTACCGTCAGCGAGATCTGGCAGCAGCGACGCGCCAACTGCCTGGCCTTTACCCTGATGTTCGTGGCGCTGGCACGCGAAGCCGGCATCCAGGCGCGCGTGCAGGAGGTCGGCCAGGTGGTGTCGTGGTACCAGGACCAGGCCCAGGGCCTGGTCTACAGCGTAGGCCACGTCAATGCCGGGGTCGGCTTCGCCGGCCGCTTCGCCACCGTCGATCTGGATCGCAATGTGCTGTACGACCGCCGCGGGCCGCTGCCGATCAGCCAGGCGCGGGCGTTGGCGCACTTCTACAACAATCGTGGTGCCGAGCGCATGGCCAGCGGCGACCTGGCGGGCGCACGTACCTTCTTCGATACCGCGCTGGCGCAGGACGACAGCTTCGCTGCCACCTGGAACAACCTGGGCGTGCTGGAAAATCGCACGGGCGATACCGCCGCCGCGCGACGGGCACTGGAAAGGGCGCTGCGACTGGACGGCCGCCAGGATGCTGCACTCACCAACGCCAGCGCCCTCTACCGCAAGCTCGGCATGATTGCGCAGGCCCAAGCACTGGAGCAGCGGCTGCAATCGGTGCAGCGCGAAGACCCGTTCGCGCAGTACATGCTCGGTGCCGAGGCCGAACGCGCCGGGCAACTGCAGCAGGCGATCCGCTATTACCGGCAGGCCGTGCGCCTGTACGACACCGCGCACCAGTTCCACTTCGGGCTGGCGCGGGTCTATTTCCTGGCGGGCCAGCTCAAGCACGCCGATCGTGAGCTGCTGCGTGCACAGGAACTGGGCGGGGCGCCGCAGCAGGCGCGCTACCAGGCCAAGCTGGACAGCCTGGCCCGCTGGCGCGCACGGCAGCAGGCCAGGCGCTGAAGGCCGGTCAGGCCTTCTTGAGGAAGCAGGTCTTCAGGACCAGGCCCTTGATCTTGTCCGAATTGCCTTCGATGTGCTCGGCATCGTCCTCGACCAGGCGGATGTTGCGGATCACGGTGCCCTGCTTGAGCGGGATCGAGGAGCCCTTCACCTTCAGGTCCTTGATCACGGTGACGGTGTCACCGGCCTGCAGGGTATTGCCGTTGCTGTCACGCACGACCAGGGTCGAACCGGCACTTTCCTCGGCGGTCCATTCGAAGCCGCAGTCGGCGCAGATCCACAGCGCGCCATCGGCGTAGGTGTTTTCCAGGGTGCACTGCGGGCAGGCGGGGGCAGAAGACATCAGCAAGTACCTCAAAGTGAATCAACAGCCGCCATTGTAACCGCCCGGCTCCCCTGGCCTTTTCCGGGCAGTACGCCGCGACCTCCTTGACCCGGCCCGGAACAGGAAGCTGCGGGACCTTGCAGTCGGCGGCGAACTGCAGCAGAGTGCGCGGCCCCTGATCGCCCCCGGAACTCCCCATGCGCCTCGGCATCGACTTCGGTACCAGCAACTCCGCCGCCGCCATCGTGCATGAAGGGAAGCTGCTGCCGATCCGCTTCGGCGACGCCGAGCAGTTCCGGACCAGCGTGTACTTCCCCGGCGTGGTGCCCGACCCGGATGACTTCCAGCTCGATGACGGCCAGGAGCACCAGCTGCAGCAGATGATCGACAGCGCTGCGCGTGCGGCGCGCGCCGCCGGCCAGGAACGCACGCCGCAGGCGCTGCGCCGCGAAGCCCTGCGCGCGCTGCGCCGGGAATGGATGGAGGCCCGTGCCGGCAAGGAACGCAGTGCCAGCGACCTGCTGCAGAATGCGGTCTACGGTGACGAAGCGCTGGAAGCCTATTTCGAGGAACACGAAGGCAACCTGGTGCAGAGCCCGAAATCGATGCTCGGCTACAACCTGCACCCACGCGCCAAGCAGACCATCACCGGCATCGCCGCGCACATCCTCGAACACATCCGCCTGACCGCCAGCGCCCAGCTTGGCCAGCCGCTGCGAGCGGCCCTGCTCGGGCGTCCGGTGCAGTTCCGCAGCTCGATCGGTGCGGCCGGCAATGACCAGGCGCTGGACATCCTGCGCGAAGCCGCCCGCCAGGCCGGTTTCGACCAGATCGATTTCCTCGAGGAACCGGCCGCGGCGGCCATGCACTATCACGCCGAAAGCCGCGAACGGCACCAGGCCGTGATCGTCGACATCGGTGGCGGTACCACCGATATCGCCCACGCCGAAGTCGGCGGCGACGACGCCCCGCGCATCCACCGCGCCTGGGGCATCGCCCGCGGCGGTACCGACATCGACCTGGCGCTGAGCCTGTCCAGCTACATGCCGCTGTTCGGCCGCGGCATCACCCGCGTGCCCGCCCACCACTACGTGGAAGCGGCCACCGTGCAGGACATGACCCGCCAGCGCGACTTCCGCCAGCACAAGTATGACCATGTCGAGAATCCCTGGGGCGCGCGCCTGCAGGCCCTGCAGGACACCGGCAATACCGCCCGCCTGTACCGCGACGTCGAGCGCGCCAAGATCGCCCTCAGTGCCGCCAGCGAACATCGCAGCACGCTGGACTACATCGCCCGCGACCTGCATGCCGACAGCAGCGCCGACGGCCTGGCCGCAGCCGCCCATGGTTATCTGGAGCAGCTCCGGGAGCTGCTGGCCCAGGTCCGCAGCGACATCGGCGGCGACCCGGACGCGGTGTTCCTGACCGGCGGCATGTCCCACGCCGGGTATCTGCGCCAGGCCGTTGCGGAGGCCTTCCCGGGCGCCCGCATGGTCCACGGCGAGCCCTCGCTGGGCGTGGTCCAGGGCCTTGCGCTGGCGGCAGCCAGCCAGGATTAACAAAACGTTACGCGATCCAAGTTACTCTTGGTCGGCTAGAACCCTGCTGCACCTTCCACCGGCCACGCCGGTGTGTGTCCACGGTGCAGCCTGGCCCGCCCTCGGGCCTAGCGGCCATGCCTTCCTGGCTCGTTCATGGTCCGCGTCCCACCGGAGCCGCCATCGAGACCCGCTTTGGGCACCCGCCAGGCCCCTGAGGCCTTACAACCTGACGCAGCACATGCACCCATCGACTGCCGCCGTTGTGACGCGGTCTGTTGCCGGCTGCCCGTGTTGCTGCAGTCCGGCGACCACGTGCCCGGCCAGTTCCTGTCACGCGACACCCACGGCCGTACCGTGATGGCGCGCAACGAGGAAGGCTGGTGTGCGGCGATCGATCCCTATCACCTGCGCTGCACGATCTATTCGCAGCGCCCGGCGATCTGCCGCCAGTTCTCGATGGGCGGCAGTGACTGCCGCCGCGAGCGGCAGGACTACCTGCGCCAGGCTGATGCCTGGGCGCTTTCCTCCCCTTCCACCTGACAGGAGCAACCATGCCCCGCAAGGCAAAGACCCCCGCGAAGGCCAGCAACAGCATCCGCAGCGAACGCAAGGGCGCGGCCGCCAGCACCGTGGTCAGCAGCGATTCGATCGCTTCGGACCTGGCAGCGTTCCGCAAGGCCGGTGGCAAGATCGAAGTCCTCGGCACCACCTGGGCGCTGAAGAAAGCCAGCTGACCCAGTAGCGACCGCGGCGGCGCTGCCGCCGCGGCCTGCCGGATCGCGCTCAGCGATCCAGGCTTACCCGAACACTGCCCGAATGCGACTGGATGCGGATATCACCGTCGCCGCTGCCCAGCCGCGTATCAAGATGGCTGCCGGGGCCGTAGCGCGGCCGCTCCACCTGGCCAGCATCGCTGTTGATCGACCCGCTGAAGCTGTTCACCGACAGCTGCGCCGAGACGGCGCGCGGCAGGCGCAGGTTGACCGACGCACTCACCGATTCGACATTGATACGGCCTCCCGGCGCCAGCCCGGCCGCCGACAGGTCAATGCTGCCCGATACGGTTTCCACCGCCAGCCGCTGCACCCGCCCGGCATCGACCTCGACCCGGCCGGATACCGTCTGTGCACCGATGTCGCCGGACACGCCGCTCCCGGCCACGATCCGGCCACTGACCGTATTTACGTCCAGCTTCGGCGTCTGCAGGCGCGCGCTGACACCGCCACTGACCGTATTGAGCTTGCTGTCACCGCTGCGACCGGAGGCGCTGAGGCTGCCGCTGACGGTGTCGGCCTGCAGGCGGCGCACGTCGATGCCACTGATGTCCTGGCTGGCACTGACCGTGCTCAGCAGCAGCTCCACCGAGCGCGGCACGTTCAGCACCAGCGTTGCGCCGCCGTTGTTGCTGCGACGCGGATACTCGATCTCCCAGCGGACGCGGTTGGCACTCTTTTCCTGGCGCAGCTGCAGGCCATCACTGAGCGTACCGGTGAGCTGCACGTCGTTGCGGTCCCAGCCACGCACGGTCACCTTGCCGGCCACGTTGCTCAGTTCGATGCGGCCGCCGGCGGCCAGGTTGTGGCGTTCGTCGATCCGGGTGTCAGCCAGGGCCACCGCGGGCAGCAGCAACAGCGCGGCGCAGCAGGTCATCAGGGTTCGTGTCATCGGGGGTCTCCTCAGGTCGTCAGGCCGGACTCGGCGGCATAGGCCGCCTGCCGGGTCAGTTCCAGCCGCAGCGAATAGGTGCGCTTGAGCTGGCCAAGCAGGTGAGGCGCACGTGGGTCCTGCGCCAGCGCGGCCTGGATCTGTGCCGCGCTTTCATCCAGTTCGTGCAGCGCCGGCTGCCATTCCGGTGCCCGGCCTGCGGGCAGCGAGGCCACCGCCTGCCGGTACTGCTCGGTCATCGCCGCAGCCTGCAACTGCAGCGCGGACGGCACCGGTATATCCGGCTGCGCATGCCGCCAAGGGGCCACGGCGTAGATCGCCAGGCTGGCAGCCAGGGCAGCGCCGGCCGGCAACCACCAGCGGCGCCGCGAACGCGTTGCCAGGGCCACCACGTTGCCCGTTGGCGCAGGTGCTGCCTCTGGTTCACGCGGCGGCAGCCGCGCGGACAGGCGTGCCCAGCCATCGGCCGGTACATCGCGCTCGTTCGGCAGCGCGCGCAGCCGGGCCAGCAGATCGTGATCGCAATCGTGTTCGTGTGTACTCATGCCATGTCTCCCAGCCGTGCGCGCAGCAGGCCGCGCGCACGATGCAGCTGTGCCTTTGAACTGCCGACGGCCATCTGCAGCTGCTCGGCGATTTCCTGGTGTTTCCAGCCTTCGATGTCGTGCAGTACCAGTACCGCACGCGCCCTCGGAGGCAGCGTCGCGAGTGCGCGCTCCAGGTCGCGCTCGGTACCGGCACAACGGTCGTGCACCGCCAGCTCCTGCACGCCGCCGTCGACCTCCTCCAGACTGTCGTGGTCCTGCCCGGCGGCGCGCCCGCGCAGTTCCATCAGTGCGGCGTTGACGCCCAGCCGATGCAACCAGGTCGACAGGCTGCTTTCGAACCGGAACCCCGGCAGCGCCTTCCATGCCTGCAGGAAGGCCTCCTGCAGGGCATCCTCGGCACGCGCCTGCTGGCCCCCGCACAGGCGCCACAGTACGGCGAACACGCGCGGCGCATGGCGCCGGTACAGCAGTTCGTAGGCCGCAGTGTCACCGGCGGCGGCCGCCCGCACCAGGGCGGGTTCGTCGACAGGGGCGTGGGCGGCAGGCGGCGATGGCATCGTGGTGTCGAGCATATCGCTTGGATGCGGCGACCCGGAAAAAGGTTTAGAGCCGATCGCCAATCGAGGCCATGCAACCTTTTCGACGATGGCTGCATCCATGCATGGTCATTCGAGAAAACACCTCCAGGCAGTTCCGCCATGTCCAGCCCATCCTGCGCCGCCCTGCTGGTAATCGTCGCTTGCGTCGTGCTGCAGGCATCGGGCCTGTCCTTGCGGTTGTGCCCCGACAACGGCCGCGCCTGCCTGCAGCAGGATCGCCAGGAGCTGGTCTGCCTGGCGTGGTCACCGATGGTCGAAACCCCGGCACGCGCCGGGTAACATCGAGGCCGTTCCCGCCACCTGTTTTCGCCCCCATGATGTTGTCGCTGAAGGATCACCTGCCGGCCTGGAGCCACCCATGGCTGAACTACGCGGGCGTGGCCCTGCAGATCGTGCTGGTGCTGCTGGTCGCCTGGCTGCTGCGGGTACTGGCCCGTCGCCTGATCCGGCGCTTTGCCGAGCACTACACGCTGCCACCTGAAATGGTGATGGGCGCGCGCCGGATCACCAGTTTCGTGGTCTATTTCAGCGCCCTGCTGTATATCCTCAGCCTGCTCGGCGCGAAGCCTTCAGTGCTGTGGACCGCGTTCACCGGCTTCGCGGCCGTGGGCGCAGTGGCCTTCTTCGCGGCCTGGAGCGTGCTCTCCAACATCTTCTGCACGTTGCTGATCTTCACCACTCGCCCGTTCCGCCTGCATGACTACATCGAAGTGCTGGAGAACGGCGAGAAGCCGGGCCTGAAAGGCCGGGTGATCGACGTGAACCTGATCTACACCACACTGCAGGAAACCGGCGACGGCCACGAAGGCACGGTGCTGCAGTTGCCGAACAACCTGTTCTTCCAGCGCACGGTGCGCCGCTGGCGTGACCCGGCGCAGGCGCCCGGCGGCATCCAGGGCGACGGCTGAGGGTAGTTTTCGGCAGGGCTGCGCCCTGCACCTGCAGAGGCCGAAGCCGAAGCAAGATCAAGAGCGGCATTCCGTGGGATGGCGGGGCGGTGTGGGTGGTCAGGACACGCCGTAAACCCATCCATGGGGGCTCGATGGCGCCATCCATGGCGCCAACGGTCCTGCCCACCCACACCGCCCCACCTCTGACAGATTCCGCGCGCTGTTGGTGGGTGCCGACCGTTGGTCGGCACATCTGTCAGATATCGATAGTCAGAATTGGATCCGACCCCGTGCCGACCAACGGTCGGCACCCACCATCAGCAGCAGGTTCCAACAGATCGCGGAAATCTGTCGAAGGCGGGGTGGGTCCGGTTGAGGGGGCGTGAGCCGCATGGATGCGGCGGCCGAGCTTACATGGGTGAGGGCGCTTTGCTTGCGAAGCATTGCTTCGCAAGCGCCCGAACGCACAGCCGCCAGCGGCTGGGCCGGGCCCCGGAGGGGGACTTGCAGCGTCCCCCTCAATCGGCCCCCCCCCCCCGCCATCCCACGGATAGCACGCTTTTGCCGTTGCCGTTGCCGTTGCTCCAAGCAGGTGCAGGGCGCAGCCCTGCCCAACACCCCTTACCTCAACTGGCTGTCCTTGCTGCCGCGCCGGTTGTAACCGGCATGCGCCTGCGCTTCTTCGTCATGCGCCTGCTGGCACGCCACGCACAGGCGAACTCCCGGCACAGCACGACGTCGCGCCAACGGAATCGGCGCGTCACATTCCTCACAGTGTTCAAGGCCCGGGCCCTGCCGCAGCTGGCCTCGCGCGCGGGCGATCGCATCGTCGACGGTGGCGTCGATCTGGTCCTGGACCGCGCCATCTCCCGCCCAACCAGTGGCCATGGCCTTCCTCCGCAGGTGTGTCGCCTGATATGGGGACGATACACCCGCGCACAAAGGAGCAGGCCTGTGTTGCGCCGAGCCATGGCCGGTGCGCCTTCAGCAAGCTGAGCAGAACGCCAACGGATCCAATCAGGTCGATCGCGACTTAATCCCCTCCGTCCCCTTTTTTGCTTACCAGATCAGGTCGTCCGGCACCTGGAACTGGGCGTAGTAGGCGTCGTCCTCGGCGTTGCCGGTGGAGATCTCGGCGGTCGAGCCCGGCTGGCCGTGGTCGACGATGATCGCCTCCGGAGCCCGCTCGCGCACTTTCTCGGCGGCGGCGCGCGGCAGCAGGGCGTAACCCTCGCCATTGGCGACGATGACCAGCACGCCCACCGACAGCGCCTTGCGCAGCTTGGGGTCGATCAGCAGGGTGCGGATCGCCGCGCCATCGCTGAAGCGATACTCGTCATCGCCCTTGTGGGGCACGGCATGGGCCGCGATGATCTGCTTCGCCTGCGCCTTCTGTTCCGCCTGCCTGGCCTGGGCATTGCGCTCGGCGGCCAGCGCACGGTCGCGCTCGACCTTCTCGGCACGGGCACGTTCAGCCTCACGCTGGACCTCGGCCGAGGCCGATTCGGCCTTGCCCTGGCGGGCCTTGGCCTGCTCCCGCGCGGCGGCGCTGGCCTGCGATTTCTTGGCCAGACCGGCCTTGAGCAATTGTTCCTGCAGCGCGTTGGGCTTTGCCATGGTCGGTACGTACCGCGTGTAATCTTGGATGCTTCCATTCTACCGACGCCCCGCCGCCCCTGCATGGCAGTCCTGAAGTACCTCACCGGCTACCCCGAACCCCTGGTCGCCCAGGTCAGCGAACTGCTGGCGCAGGGCAAGCTCGGCCCCTGGCTGCAGCAGCGCTATCCCGACCCGCACGAGGTCCGCAGCGACCGCCAGCTGTACGACTACACCCAGGCGCTGAAGGACCGTTACCTGCGCAAGTCGGTGCCGCTCAACAAGGTCTGCTACGACAACACCCTGGAAGTGATCAAGCACGCGCTGGGTACGCATACCGCCATTTCCCGCGTGCACGGCAGCCGCCTCAAGGCCAGCCGCGAGATCCGCATCGCTACCGTATTCCGCCAGGCACCCGCGGCGTTCCTGCGCATGATCGTGGTGCATGAGCTGGCCCACCTGAAGGAAGCCGACCACAACAAGGCCTTCTACCAGCTGTGCCAGCACATGGAACCGGATTACCTGCAGCTGGAGTTCGATACCCGTCTGTACCTGACCGAGCTGGCCAACCGCAGCCAGCGCTGACCGGCCGCAGCAGCTACACTGCGCGCCCCCTGCCCGACCTGCCCGCCATGGAACCGATCCGTCTCGACAAACGCCTGTCCGCCCTGCTCGGCATCCCCCGCGGCGAAGCGCGGCGCTATATCGAAGGCGGCTGGGTAACGGTCGACGGCGAAGTGGTGGAACAGCCACAGCGCCCGGTCGATGACAGCGTGGTGATCGTCGTGGCCGAGCAGGCCAGTGATGAAAAGGCCGAGCGGGTCAGCATGCTGCTGCACAAGCCGGCCGGCGTTGCTGCTGAGACCCTGTGTGCGCTGGTCAGCAGTGACAGCCGCAGCGAACTTGATGCCAGCGACATCCGTCCGTTGCAGCGCCATTTCCACGGCCTGCAGCTGGCCGCTGCACTTCCGGCCAGCGACAGCGGCCTGGTGGTGGTCAGCCAGGATCCGGCCACGCTGGCCCATCTACAGCGCAATCTGGGCCGCACCGAACAGGAATACCTGATCGAAGTGGCCGAAGGCGGCCCCGAGCGAGGACCGTGGCTGCTGGCGCGGCTGCAGCAGGAATCCGGCGGCGCGAAGGTCAGCTGGCAAAGCGAGCAGCGCCTGCGCTTTGCCGGCAAGGGGCTGACCGCCAAGGGGCTGCGCGTGGCGGTGACCGCCGCCGGGCTGCAGGTGCTGGCCGTGCGCCGGCTGCGCATCGGCCGCGTGGCCTTGGGGCCGCTGCCGCCGGCGCAGTGGCGTTACCTGGGCAGCGACGAGCGGTTCTGAGGCCTGCGGGTCAGGGCCCTTTCCTGCGGAAACGGGTCCGCCCCCATCCTGACGCCCCGGGGTCGGATCCGTTGCCGAAGGCAAGCGCGCTGATGCCCTATCGATCCTGCAGGCATTCCTTCACGCAGGGCGTGGATCTACCATCGAGGCATGAGCCTGCCCATGCCCCTGTGGCGACGCCTGTTGCGCGTCGCTGCAATCATCCTCGCCGCGCTGTTGCTGCTGGTCCTGTCCGGGCTGCTGCTGGCCGACCATCTCACGCCACAGGCACAGGGCGCGCCCTCGCATGTACTGCCTTTGCAGCCGGCGCAGACCCGCATCGACCAGCAGATCGTGCCGCTGCAGGACGCGCATCCCGGGCAATCAGGCGTAGCGTTCCTCGGTGATGGCATGGATGCCTTCGCCGCGCGCGCGATGATCACCGCGCACGCTGGCCGCAGCCTGGACCTGCAGTACTACATCTGGCACGACGACCTGATCGGCCACCTGATGGCCAAGGCGCTGCATGACGCCGCCGAGCGCGGTGTGCGCGTGCGCATCCTGCTCGATGACATGAATGCCAAGGACAAGGACGCGCTGATGATGGCGCTGGACCGGCACCCCAACATTGAAATCCGCCTCTACAACCCGTTCCGCAACCGGACCGGCATCCTGCGCATGGTGGAGATGGTGCAACGCTTCTTCAGCGTGAACCACCGCATGCACAACAAGAGCTGGATCGCCGATGGTCGCGTCGCGATCGTCGGCGGCCGCAACATCGGCGAGGAGTACTTCAGCGCGCGCACCGATGTGAATTTCCAGGATCTGGACCTGCTGGTCGCCGGCCCTGCCGTGGAGCAGGCCAACCGGATCTTCGACGACTACTGGAACAGCGAGGCCGCCATTCCGGTATCCGCGCTTGCCTTCCATACCGATGCGCAGCTGCGCCTGCTGGTGCGCGAATCGGATCATGAGGCGCAGCGGGACGTGGCCCGGCCCTACCTTGCGCGCGTGGCCGAATCGCGCCAGCGGCAGCGCCCGAGTCCCGAGCCATTGCACTGGAGCAGTGCAGTGCGCATCGTCTCGGACCCGCCGATGAAGCATCGCAGGGATGATCGCGCTGCCTGGCTGGTGTCGACCCTGATCAGCGAGCTGCAGGCCGCCCGGCACAAAACGTTGTTGATTTCGCCCTACTTCGTGCCAGGCGACGAAGGCCTGGATGGCTTTTCGGCCATGGCCGGGCGGGGCGTGCAGGTCGGCGTGGTGACCAACTCACTGGCTGCCAACGACGTCGCCGCCGTGCACGGCGGCTACATGAGCTACCGCGTGCCGTTGCTCGAAGCGGGCGTCCACCTGTACGAACTGAAGGCGCAGGGGCAGTCCGGCGATGCCGGCATGTTCGGCAGCAGCGGCGCGAGCCTGCACACCAAGGCGTTCGTGGTCGACGACCGCCGCGGCTTCGTCGGCTCGTTCAACCTCGACCCGCGCTCGGCCTACCTCAACACCGAAATGGGCGTACTGTTCGACGACCCGGTGCTGGGGGCGCGGCTGCGCGATGAGTACCTGCGCCTGGCAGACCCCAGGCATAGCTGGTGGCTGGCGCTGGACGACCGTGGCCGGTTGCGCTGGCTGGAGCGCGAGCCGCCACCGCACTGGGTCGAGGCCGAGCCAGGGGCAACGGCGCGCAAACGCTGGTTGTCGCGGGCCATCAGCTGGCTGCCTGTCGAATCGCAGCTGTAGCACTCAGGCGGCCGGGCCGGCCTGGTCCTGTCCGGCCTCATCCAGCGTTTCCACGCTGCGCCCATGCAGGCGCCGCCAGATCCAGCGCAATGCATGCGGCGGCGCTGAAGGCAGCTGCTCCAGCAGCGCCAGCATGCGGCTCTGGCTGGCATGCCCATGGCGGCACAACAGGCTGGCCGCTGCGGCGGCGCTGGCCAGGCGCAGGCTGTCGGCCAGCGCCCCTTCTGCATCCACCGCCAGGGCCTGGTGAACCGGTTCAGGCAGCTCCCATGCGGCGGCGACCCGCTGCGCCAACGGTAACGACCACTGCTGCAGCAGCTGCAGGGCCAACGCCGGCTCCACGGCCTCGCCGCGGGCCTGCGCTTCCTGCAGCAGCTGGCGCATTACCAGTGACGCGCCCAGTCCCTGCACCAGGCCCAGCCACTGCGCAGCGAAGGCATCACCGAAGGTGACCGTACGTGCGTGATCGGCGGCCGCGCGCGAGGCCAGCAGCGCGTGCTCCCAGATGATCGCGCTGAACTGCGGGAACACTTCGCACTGCACCTGCATCACCGGCTGCACCAGTACCGCGCTGATGATCTGCCGCACGCCTTCGGTACCCACCAGTGTCACCGCCCGCTGCAGGCTTTCGACCGGGCGCTCATGCACCTTGTAGGCCGGGCTGTTGGCGATGCGCAGCAGGTTGCCGGTCAGTACCGGGTCCTGGCCGATGATCGCGGCCATCACCCGCGCTGAGGCGGCATCGTCGTTGACGGTCTGGATCAGCTGCGGCAGCAGTTGCGGCCGGCGGGGCAGCTGCCTGGCCGCCCAGTTGCGGTCCTGCAGCGCGCGCGCCACCGCCTCGCCCAGCCCTGCGGCCTGCACCGGCGTGGATTCACCGGCCAGACGCGGGTACAGGGCCAGGGCATGCAGGCCACGTTGCAGATGTGCAGCGATCTCGGCCGGGGGCAGCGCCTCGCCCTGCAGGCTCGCCGCTGCGGCGGCCACCGCCTGGCGGGACGCAGCAACCAGCCGCGACGGTGCCGCCCCGGTCGAACGCGCCAGCCAGGCGCGCAGCGATCGCCACCAGGCCGCTGTCATCGCCGCCTGCCCTGTCGTTGTGGTGCCCTTGCCGTCACTGACCGCCTGCCTCTTCACGCGAATCCGGCCACCCGCCGTCGTCGCAGCATCGGCCGCATTTTCATCTTCTTTAACTGCAAGGCATGCGATGTCGACGGCACCGGCCGGGGGAATGGACTAGAATGGCGCCGCGCGACCCGTCCCCCAGCCATGACGACGTCGCTTTTTTTGTTTTGGGACCCTACCGTTCACTGGCCGTTCGCTGCAGTTCGCCGCTGTTCGCGCCATCGGAGACGCCATGCTATTCGAAACCCTCGCCACCACCGGCCACGAACAAGTGGTGTTCTGCCACAACCACGATGCCGGCCTGCAGGCGATCATCGCCATCCACAACACCACCCTGGGCCCGGCCCTGGGCGGCGTGCGCATGCGTCCGTATGCCAGCACCGACGAGGCGCTGGCCGACGTGCTGCGGCTGAGCCGGACGATGACCTACAAGAATGCGCTGGCCGGCCTCAACGTCGGTGGTGGCAAGGCGGTGATCATCGGCGACCCGAAGGTGGACAAGACTGAAGTACTGTTCCGCGCCTTCGGCCGTTATGTCGACTCGCTGGGAGGGCGCTACATCACCGCCGAGGACGTCGGTACCGACGTCAACGACATGGAGAACATCTACCTGGAGAGCCAGTTCGTGACCGGCGTGCACCAGGTCCATGGCGGCTCCGGCGATCCGGCCCCGTTCACCGCCTACGGTGCGCTGCAGGCGCTGATGGCGGCGATGCGCTTCAAGTTCGGCCATGAGGAAGTGGGCAAGACCAGCATCGCAGTGCAAGGCCTGGGCCACATCGGCATGGAGCTGGTCAAGCTGCTGCGCGACCGCGGCGCCAAACTGTATGTCACCGACCTGGACAGCGCGCTGGTTGATCGCGCGGTCAGCGATTTCGGCGCCGAAGCGGTCAAGCCGGACGAGATCCACGAAGTGAACGCCGATGTGTTCGCACCGTGCGCGCTGGAAGGCGCGATCAACGCCGACACCCTGCCGCGGATCAAGGCGAAGATCATCTGCGGTACCGCCAACAACCAGCTGGCGAGCCTGGAAATCGGCGACGAACTGCATGCGCGCGGCATCCTGTATGCACCTGACTACGCGGTCAACGCGGGCGGCGTGATGAACGTGTCGCTGGAGATCGATGGCTACAACCGCGAACGCGCGATGCGCCTGATCCGCAGCATCTACCACAACCTCACCCGCATCTTCGAACTGTCGCAACGCGAGAACATCGCGCCGCAGCGGGCAGCCGACCGCATCGCCGAAAGCCGTATCCTGTCGATCGGCAAGCTGAAGATGCCGCTGGGCCGCAGCACCCCGCGCCTGGGCAACCTGCGCGGCGGCTGAGCCTGCCGATGTCGCGCCGGGCCTTTCGACCCGGCGCGACCTCCCGTTCAGAAGCCGGTGCTGTAGCGCAACGCCGCCTGGCGCGCGCCTTCGCCGCCGACGCGCTGGTCGAAGCCCAGGCTCAGGCGGCCGTTGCGGCCCCACCACGACTCCAGCGCCACGCCGAACAACGCACTGCCGCGCGGGGCGTTCCAGCCCGCCAGTGGCGCCCATGCATCAACGCCGACGAAACTGGCCTGCCAGTCCGCATCGGCACCATCGAGCCGCTGCTGCCATTCGGCATGCCCGCGCAGGGTCCAGCGCCCCCAGCCACGTTCGCCGCGGATACCGGCCAGCATCTGGCTGCGCTGTACGCGGTTGGCATCGCCACGCAGGCCGAAGCCGAACCCGCCCAGTTCGTTGAAGGCATCGGTATCCACGCGCGTCGTGCTGGCGCCCAGATACGGTGTCAACGACGCACCTACGCGGCCGAAACGATAGCCGCCTTCGACACTGGCACTGCTGAAACGTCCGCCGTAACGTGCAGAGACACCGTAGGCGCCGGCGCCCAGCAGCAACTGGCGATCCAGCGCCCGGGTGAACTGTCCGCTGCCGACCTGGGCCAGCGCATAGCCCCGGCCCAGGTTCCAGCCGGCGTACAGCTGCGCCTGCGCCTGGCGATCACGCCCACGATCACCGCCGAAGCTGCTGCCACCATTGCTGCGGGTTTCGCCGAAGGCCACACCCATCAGCCCATTGCTGCCCAGCGGCAGGTCCTGGCCGGCCATCCAACCACGGCTGTCGGCGGCATTGCCGGCGAAACTGCCCTGCCCGGCTTCGCCGAGCGCGCTCTGCCAGGCCCCGCGCAGGCGCGGCGCCGCCTGCACGCGATTGAAGCGCTCGGCGATCGCGCGGCGTGACATGTCGATGCTGTCGAAGGTGGCCGACTCGGCCCGCGCATGCGCCTGTCCGGACAGGCTCTGCAAACTGGCCTCGAGGCCTTTGCTGCCACCGCCGGTCCACTGCAGCGCACCGGCGGCCGTACCGAAGGCCGAGCCCTGCAGCGTCGTATCGCCATCAAGCGCGCTGAACGCACTGTCCACGCGTTGCGCAGCCGACTGCGCCGAGGCCGTGAGCCCGGTCGCTGCCGCCGTGACGCTGACCTGGGTCAGGTTCAACCAAGCGTTGTTGCTGTCATAGCCATAGCTGCTCTGCAGCAGCGACAGGCCCTGCAGGCCGCTGGAGGTGGCCGGGCTGCTGAAGGTGCCGCTGAGGCCGCCGGCGGCGTGGATCAGGTCCTGGCGGCTGCCGTTCTGCGGCACATAGCCGGAGACGAAGCCGTGTACGCGCACGCCCCCGTTGATCGTGGCGTTGCCGGTGACCTGCAGCGCATTGGCACCGAGCGCGATCATCAGCTGCGCGCCGGCCTGCTGGGTGTAGTTGCCCTCGATGGTGCCGGTGGTGCTACCGGTGGTCAGGAACACGCTGCTGCCGTTGACCACATTGCCGATCACGCGCGGCGTACCGCCATTGAACTGCAGGCCGGTCGAATCCGGATCGGGCTGCGCCAGGATCGTCACGTTGGAGCGGATCACGCTGCCGTTCTGGAGTGACAGGATGCCGCGCTCGATGCGGGTGGCGCCGCTGTAGCTGTTGTTGCCCCCCAGCACCAGGGTTCCCCCGCCCTGCTTGACCAGGCCACCGCTGCCGACGATGTCATTGCTCCACAGCGAGCCACTCGATGGCGCATCGACATTGGCCACCACGTCGCCCCAGTCGAAGCGCCCCGGCCCCTTGATCGCCCGCGAGATGTCGAGCAGGCCGTAGCCGAACACCGCATCCACGCCGGGCGCACCGATGTCCTTGGCGGTGCCCAGCAGGGTCTGCCGCACCAGGTTGTTGTCGAAGTACGGGTAGCGCTGCCAGACCAGGGCGGCGGCGCCGGAAATCAGCGGGGCGGCGAAGGACGTGCCGTAGTTCCAGTAATAGCTGCCGCCGTTGGCATCGGGATAGACCGCGCTGCCCGGCGCCGCCAGGCAGTAGCGCGCGGCCTGGCCGCAGGCATTGGCGTAGCTGGCCAGCGTGCCCGGTGCATACGGATCCACCGCAGTGGCCACCAGCCAGCCGCGCTCCAGATCGGCCGCTGGCAGCGAGCCGGCAACGCCCAGCTGGCTGGGCAGCGCGGCCAGGCTGCTCGGCTCGGGGCGCGCATCGTTGCCGGCCGCGAACACCACCAGGCCGCCATGATTGATGACGAACGGCCGGTACTCGGCCGCCACCTGCGCGGTGGTCGGCAGGTCGGTCCAGTACAGGCCGCCCCACGAATTGTTCATCACCTTCACGTTGTAGCTGATCAGGTCCTGGTGGACCTGCGCCACGCCCAGTGGGCCGCTGAAGGAATTGCCCTTGCCGCTGCCGTCATCGACGGGCGGCTTGTCGGCGATGATCCGCGCCGAAACGATCTGTGCGCCAGGGGCGATGCCGCCCGGCCAGGACCCCACCGGAGCACCCGCGGCCAGGCTGGCCACCGCCGTGCCGTGGCCCACCACGTCGTCCACCTGCAGGTTGTTGCGGGCGGGGTCGATGTAGTTGAGGTTGGCGACCACGCGCCCGTTCAGCGCCACTGCGTTGCGCTGCACGCCCGAATCGACGATGCCGATGCGCACCCCCTGCCCGGTCAGGCCAGCGGCCTGTGCGGCACGCGCATTGGTCACGGACAGGTGCGCGTCGAAGGCCGGCTCCTGCGGCTTGGCCGGAGGCGGGGTGGTCGGCGGGGGCGTGGTCGGGGGCGTCGGGGTGGTCGGGGGTGGATCGATGCGGACATTGCCGCCGCCTCCGCCGCCACCACATGCCGTCAATGCCATCGCCAGCGCCGACGCCAGCGCCGACCTCACCATCATCGTGCGTTCCATCGATTCCTTCCCATGAACGTTGGCCTGCCCACATCCCGGCAGGCGTGCGGTGCCGCCCAGCGGCGGCCCTCCCCGACCCTCTATACTTGGGTCGACCCCCACGCAGTCTGCCGGGAAATCGCGGCGCTTCCAACGTCTTCGGTCTCCTTTCCGAACATTGCTTACGCATCAACGAGATTGCCATGTCCAACATCGTCATCGCCGCCGCCAAGCGCACCGCCATCGGCTCCTTCCTCGGCCAGTTCAACGGCGTGCCGACCCCGACCCTCGGCGCGGCCGCCATCGCGGCCGCCCTGGAACAGTCGGGCGTGCCGGCCAGCGACGTCTCTGAAGTCCTCATGGGCTGCGTGCTGCCGGCCAACCTCGGCCAGGCGCCCGCCCGCCAGGCGGCGATCGCCGCCGGCATTCCGCTGTCGACCGGTGCCACCACCCTCAACAAGGTGTGCGGCTCGGGCATGAAGACCATCATGCTCGGCCATGACCTGATCAAGGCCGGTTCGGCCAGCATCGTGGTTGCCGGTGGCATGGAATCGATGTCCAACGCCCCGCACCTGCTGCCCAACTCGCGTACCGGCAACCGCTTCGGCAACTTCCAGGCGATCGACCACATGGCCCACGACGGCCTGGTCAACGCCTACGACGGCAAGGCCATGGGTGAATTCGCCGAATGCGCCGTGGACAAGTACCAGTTCAGCCGCGAGGAACAGGACGCCTATGCGATCGAATCGGTCAAGCGCGCACAGGCCGCACAGGCCAATGGGGCATTCGCCGACGAGATCGTCGCGGTGAAGGTCGCCACCCGCAAGGGTGAGGTCGAGGTCGCCACCGACGAGCAACCCGGCCGCTCCGACATCGCCAAGATCCCGACCCTGCGCCCGGCCTTCAAGAAGGACGGCAGCGTCACCGCCGCCAGCTCCTCCAGCATCTCCGACGGCGCCGCTGCGGTGGTCCTGCTGACCGAGGAAGACGCCAACGGACGTGGCATTACCCCGCTGGCGCGCATCGTCGGCCACGCCACCCATTCGCAGGAACCGGAGTGGTTCACCACCGCCCCGATCGGCGCGATCCGCACGCTGCTGGCCAAGACCGGATGGTCGCTGGACCAGATCGACCTGTTCGAAATCAATGAGGCCTTCGCCGTGGTGGCAATGGCACCGATGCGTGAACTGGGCATCCCGCACGACAAGCTCAACGTGAATGGCGGGGCCTGCGCACTGGGCCATCCCATCGGTGCCTCCGGTGCACGCTTGGTGGTGACCTTGGTCAACGCCCTGCGCACGCGCGGTGGCAAGCGCGGCATTGCCACCCTGTGCATCGGTGGCGGTGAAGCAACAGCCATCGCCATCGAATTGATTTAAAAAGATTTAACGACGATTTCGCAAAAATGAATGCGGGATCGCTTGACACCCAATCTTGGCTTGTCATCATGTTGTCGGCGCGCAGCATGCGCGTTGCCTAATTCTAACGACGAGGATTTACACAATGAGCATCAACAAGCTGCTGGTCGCGATGTCCCTGGCTCTGGCCCTGGCCGCCTGCTCGAAGCAGGAAGCTGCCCAGGACGCCGCTGCTTCGGCCAACGAAGCCGCCACCGAAGCCCAGGCTGCTGCCGACCAGGCCGCCGCTGCCGGCGCCCAGACCGCCGACGCTGCCCAGCAGGCTGCCAACACCGCCGCCACCGCTGCTGACGCTGCGACCGACGCTGCTGCCAACACCGCTGCTGCCGCGACCGACGCTGCTGCTGGCGAAGCCAAGGACGCTGCCAAGGCTGCCGAAGCTACCGCTGAGCAGGCCAAGGACGCTGCTGAAGAAGCCAAGAAGTAATAACTTCTTTCTTCAGGCTGTTCTGGAAAAGCCGCTGGTTCGCCAGCGGCTTTTTCTTTGGCCTGCTGCCTGCGCGCGCCTCGGATCGCGACCCCGTCTTCACAACGGCATGAATAGGCTGGCGTCCCCATCCATTGCAGTACCGGAGACCGCCATGAAGATTCGCCCGATCACCACCACGCTGCTGGCCGCCTCCCTGCTGCTGGCCCTGGCCGCCTGCAAGGGTCCGGAAGCCGAACAGGCCAAGCAGGACGCGCAGCAGGCCGCCGACAGCGCCGGCGCTGCCGCCCGTGACGCCGTGGACAGGGCCGCCGAAGCCACCCGCAACGCTGCCGACAAGACCGCTGCCGCTTCCGAGCAGGCCGCCGCCGATACCCAGCAGGCACTGGACAAGGCCGCAGACGCCACCGCAAACGCCGCAGACAAGGCCAAGGTTGCAGCCACCGACGCCGCTGCACATGCCAGCGACGCCACTGCGGACGCCGCACAGAAGGTTGCTGACAAGGCCCGTGATGTCGCCAATGACGCCAAGGCCAACGCCGCCAGGGAAGAAGCCAAGCACTAAGGCGTACCGGCAGCCGGGCATCGGCTCGGCGCCACAGGAAAAGCCGCGGCACTGCCGCGGCTTTTCTGCTTTTCGCTCTCTGCTCTTTCTGTTGATTCCGTGCTGGACGCGTACGGAAAGTGTCCAAGGACGCGCGGGTAGGTTGCGCAGGGGCGTAAGCGCCATGGATGGCGCGCCCGAGCCTAGAAGAACGTATTCACGGCGTCCCCTGCGCGACCTACCCGCGCGGCCCACCCATCAGTATCAGCGCCCACCACGAGGGGCTTCGCCGTTGGCCGCCCTACGGCAGCGCGCGCGCCAGCATTGCCGACAGATCCACACCCGCCGGCAGCGTCCCGAACACCAGCCCATGCTGCCCTTCCAGCCGGCTGCGCACGAACGCTTCAGCCATTGGACTGCCCGCCCGCAACATCAACGCTGCCTGCAACAGCAGCGCAGTGCGCTCGCAGAAAAGCCTCGCCTGCGACTCATCCGGTGCCGGTGCCGCTGCCCAACGCTGCAATGCCGCTGCGTAGCGCGCATCACGATCGGCCACCGCTGCCAGCTCGGCGCGCAGCGCCGCCAGTGCCTCCGGTTCACGTGCCAGCGCGCGCAGTACGTCCAGGCACTGGATGTTGCCACTGCCTTCCCAGATCGAATTCAACGGCGCCTGCCGGTACAGCCGCGGCAGCATCGATTCCTCCACATAGCCTGCGCCGCCGAGGCATTCCTGCGCTTCGTTGACGAAGGCCGGTGCGCGCTTGCACAGCCAGTACTTGCCCAGCGCCGTTCCCACCCGTGCCAGCGCAGCTTCGTTGGCATCCACGCCTGCGCGATCCACCGCGCGTGCGATGCGCATCGACAGCACCGTGGCCGCTTCCGATTCCAGTGCCAGGTCGGCCAGCACATTGGTCATCAACGGGTGCTCGACCAGCAGCTTGCCGAAGGTGCGGCGATGGCGTGCGTGGTGCAACGCCTGCGCCAACGCCATGCGCATTTCCGCCGCTGCGCCCAGCATGCAATCCAGGCGGGTCATCATCACCATGCCGATGATGGTGGCCACGCCACGCCCCTCCTCGCCCACCCGCCATGCCTGCGCGCCGCAGAACTCGACTTCGCTGGAGGCATTGGCCCAATCGCCGAGCTTGTCCTTCAATCGCATCAGGCGGAACGCGTTGCGGTCACCGTCGGCCAGCCGGCGCGGCATCAGCAGGCAGGTCAGTCCTCCCGGCGCCTGCGCCAGCACCAGGAAGCCATCGCACATCGGTGCGGAAAAGAACCACTTGTGGCCGACAAGGCGATAGCGCTCACCATCGATCGGTTCGGCGCGCGTGCTGTTGGCGCGCACATCCGAGCCGCCCTGCTTCTCGGTCATGCCCATGCCCAGGGTGATGCCGGCCTTGTCAGCCACCGGCACGTCGCGCGGGTCATAGACCGGCGCTGCGGCCTTGCGTGCCCACTCGGCCAGATGCGACTGCGCGTGCAGCACCGCTACTGCTGCATGGGTCATCGTCAAGGGGCAACTGGTGCCGGCCTCGGCCTGGTGGTGCAGGTAGCTCAACACCGCACGCGCGACGTGCGCGCCGGGTTGCGGTTCGTGCCAGGACAAGCCGGCGACACCGTGCGATTTCGCCGTTTCCATCAACTGGTGATAGGCCGGGTGGAACTCCACCGTATCGATGCGATGACCCTGCGCATCATGCGTGCGCAGGCGTGGGCGGTCGCGGTTGGCATCAAAGCCGAGCCGGTACAGCTCGTCGCCGGCCAGCGCGCCATAGACCGCCAGGCGTGGCGCGAAGCTGCCAGCGCCTTCGCGCTGCACGGCTTCCATCAGCGCCACATCGTCAGTCCACAACTGGCGCCCCGCGAACGGTGGCGGCTGGTTCAACACAACATGGGTCTCGTAGGGCGCGTCGCTGCTGAAGCTCGGTCCACTCATCCGGTCCATCCTGGCGGCAAGAGGTATGCGGTCCGATTGTGCCGCATGACTTGCCAAGCCCGTGTTCAGGCCGGTTCTCACCCTGTGCACGAGCGGCAGGCCACAGTGACCGCATGGCAGCCAACGACGATCTGGTGGTGTTGCGCCCGGAAGGGCTGTACTGCGCCGCCGGCGATTTCCACATTGATCCCTGGCGACCGGTAGCGCGCGCGGTCATCACCCATGGCCACGGCGATCACGCCCGCCCGGGCATGGGCGAGTACCACTGCAGCGAAGGCAGCCTGCCGATCCTGCGCTGGCGCCTGGGCGATGTGCCGGTGCAGGCGCACGTCGAGGGCGTGCCGTTCCGCCTGGGCCGGGTACAGGTATCGCTGCATCCAGCCGGTCACGTCCTGGGATCTTCGCAGGTGCGCGTCGACGACGGGCGGCAGGTCTGGGTCGCCTCCGGCGACTACAAGCGGCAGCCTGACCCAACCTGTGCGCCGTTCGAAGTGGTGCCCTGCGATACCTTCATCACCGAAGCCACCTTCGCCCTGCCGATCTACCGCTGGCCGGACACGCCGGCCGTCGCTGCCGAAATCGTGGCGTGGCGCCGCGAATGCGAACAACGCGGCGAGGCTGCGATCCTGCTGTGCTATGCACTCGGCAAGGCACAACGGGTGCTGGCCGAGCTGCGGCCGCTGGACGATCGGCCGGCCTGGCTGCATGGCGCCATCGCCAATGGCGTGGCGGTGTACCGGCAGGCCGGCGTACCGATGCTGGAGACGCTCACCGTGGCCGAACAGGGCCGCCAGCCCGATGCCGCCGGCCAGTTGATCCTCGCCCCGCCCTCGGCTGCGGGCACGCCCTGGATGCGCCGCTTCGGCCGTCACCAGCTGGGCTTCGCCTCGGGCTGGATGCAACTGCGCGGCAACCGCCGCCGCCGCAACGTTGATCGTGGCTTCGTCATTTCCGACCACGCCGATTGGCCCGCACTGCTGCAGACGATCGAACAGACCGGCGCGCAGCGGGTGATCGCCACCCATGGCAATACCGATGCGTTGATTCCGTTCCTGCGCGAACGCGGCGTGGCTGCCGAAGCCTTCCGTACCGATTTCGGGAGCGAGGAATGAAGGCCTTCGCAGCACTCTACCAACGCCTGGACCGCAGCACTGCCACGCTGGACAAGCGAGCGGCACTGGTCGATTACTTCGGCCAGGCAGGCGCGCACGATGCGGCGTGGGCGCTGTACCTGCTCAGTGGTGGCAAGGTGGGCGGCGCGCGCAGGAAGATCGCCGCCAGTGGCGAACTGCGCGCCTGGATTGCCGAGGAATCAGGGTTGCCACCGTGGCTGGTGGAGGACAGCTATGCGCAGGTGGGTGACCTGGCCGAAACGCTGACCCTGCTGCTGGACGACCCACCGAACCCCTCGCCTGACCGGCCCCTGGCCGAATGGATCGAACAGCACCTGCTGGCGGTGGCCAACCAACCCGAGGCGATGCGCCGTGCGGCAGTCGTGGCCGGCTGGCAGCAGCTGTGCAGCAGCGAACGCCTGGTGTTCAACAAGCTGCTGACCGGCGCCCTGCGCGTTGGCGTCTCGCAACGACTGGTGCAGCAGGCGCTGGCCGAATGGTCCGGCCTGGACATCGCACGCATCGCCCAGCGCATGCTGGGCGAGTGGGTGCCCTCGCCCGGGCTGCTGGCCCAGCTGCTGTCGCCGGATGAGCTGCCGCTGGACCGGCAGCAGCCCTACCCGTTCTTCCTCGCCTCGCCACTGGAGGGCAACCCTGCCGAACGACTCGGCGCGATCGATGACTGGCTGCTGGAATGGAAGTGGGATGGCATCCGCCTGCAGCTGCTGCGCCGGCGCGGCGAGGTCGCCTTGTGGTCACGCGGCGAAGAGCGGCTGGATGGCCGCTTCCCCGAGATCGAACAGGCGGCGATGGCGCTTCCCGATGGCTGCGTGCTGGACGGCGAGCTGCTGGCCTGGGACGAAGCCGCGGACCTGCCGCGTGCCTTCACCGCGCTGCAGACGCGCATCCAGCGCCGAAAACCCGGTGCGGCCACCCTGCGCAACACGCCGGTGCGGGTGCTCGCCTATGACCTGCTTGAACTCGATGGCGTGGACCTGCGCGAACGTCCGCTGCAGCAGCGGCGCGCGCGTCTCGCCGAGGTCGTCGGTGCACTGAACGATGCACGGATCCAGCTCTCACCCGGCGTTGACGCCGACGACTGGCTTCAGGCGGCGGCAATGCGCGACGTGGCACGCGAACGCGGCGTGGAAGGACTGATGCTGAAGCGGCATGCCTCGCCCTACCAGGCCGGACGCCGCCGTGGTGACTGGTGGAAATGGAAGGTCGATCCGCTCACCATCGATGCGGTGCTCCTGTACGCGCAGGCCGGCCATGGGCGGCGCAGCACGCTGTACACCGACTACACCTTCGGCGTCTGGGACGGCGACACGCTGGTGCCGGTGGCCAAGGCCTATTCGGGCCTGGATGACAAGGAAATCCTCGCGCTTGATCGCTGGATCCGCGCCAACACCCGCGAGCGCTTCGGCCCGGTGCGCAGCGTTCGCGCCGAACACGTCTTCGAGCTGGGCTTCGAGGCGGTCAACCGCAGCAGCCGGCACAAGTCGGGCATCGCCGTGCGCTTTCCGCGCATCCTGCGCTGGCGCCACGACAAGCCCGCCAGCGAAGCCGATCAGCTGGCCACGCTGCAGGCGTTGGCACGATGAACCGCAGCCAGGCACTGCGCCGGCTTGAAGACTGGTTCGCGTCCAGAGGCTGGCGCTCACTGCCGTTCCAGCGCGCGATGTGGCGTCACTATCTCGCCGGCGAATCCGGACTGCTGCACACACCCACAGGCAGTGGCAAGACACTGGCGATGTTCGGAGGGCCGCTGCTGCAGGCCATGATCGACCCGCCGACCTCCCCCCGCCGCGCCAGCGCGGTACGCCCGCTGCAGGTGCTGTGGGTGACCCCCTTGCGCGCCTTGGCCAGCGACACTGCACGCGCGCTGCAGACCGTGGTCGATGGGCTGGGGCTGGGTTGGCGTGTCGGCCTGCGCAGTGGTGACGCCAGCAACCGCGAGCGGCGCCAGGCGCGCGAAGGCCGCATCGACGTACTGGTGACGACGCCGGAATCACTGGCGCTGCTGCTGAGCTATCCAGATACGCTGCCGCGCATGCAGCGGCTGCGCTGCGTGGTGGTGGACGAATGGCACGAACTGCTGGGAAACAAGCGCGGCGTCCTGCTGCAGTTGAACCTGGCGGTGTTGCGCGATGCCACGCCGGCATTGCAGCTGTGGGGACTGTCAGCCACCCTAGGCAATCTGCAGGAGGCGCGCGACGTGCTGCTGCCCGGGCGACCGGAAGCACCGATCGTGCAGGGCGTACGGCCGCGCCCACTGAGCGTGCGCAGCCTGCTGCCAGACCCCGGCGAGCGCTTCCCATGGGCGGGGCATCTGGGCCTGGCACAGCTGCCACGCGTGCTGGAGGCGCTGATGCAGGCACGCAGCAGCCTGCTGTTCACCAACACCCGTGCACAGGCGGAACTGTGGCATCAGGCGCTGGCGGCGGTCTGGCCGGAAGAACCGGACACGCTTGCACTGCACCACGGCTCGCTGGATCCGGCACTGCGCCAGCAGGTGGAGGACGGCCTGCGCGCGGGTGCGCTGCGCTGCGTGGTTGCCACCTCCAGCCTCGACCTGGGCGTCGACTTCCCCGAGGTTGAGCAGGTCCTGCAGCTGGGCAGCCCGAAGGGCGTGGCGCGCCTGCGCCAGCGCGCCGGACGCGCACGCCACCGCCCGGGTGCCAGCGGCGCCATCCTGTGCGTGCCCAGCCATGCGCTGGAACTGGCCGAGTACGCTGCGGTGCGCCGTGCCTTGGCTGAAGGTGTGGTCGAAGCGCGCAGGCCGCCGACGCTGTCGCTGGATGTGCTGGCCCAGCACGCGGTCAGCCGCGCACTGGCGGGCGGCTTCGACAGCACTGCGCTGCTGGCACAGGTCCGGCGTACCCATGCCTTCGCGTCGCTCGGCGACGACCAGTGGCAGGCCGTGCTCACGTTCATTGTGCAGGGCGGGCAGGCGTTGGCCCAGTACCCCGATTTCCACAAGGTCGTGCGAGATGCCGATGGGTGGTACCGCATGCACGACCGCCGCCAGGCGCTGCGTCATCGGCTGTCGATCGGCACCATCAGCAGCGATGGCAGCGTGCGCGTGCAGTTCCTGCGCGGCGGCGGCCTGGGCGCCGTGGAGGAGCAGTTCGCCAGCCGCCTGCGCCGTGGCGACCGCTTCCAGTTCGCCGGGCGCCTGCTGGAGCTGGTGCAGCTGCGCGACATGACCGCCTTCGTGCGGTTGGCACGAGGGCGCGGAGACGGTGTCGTGCCACGCTGGCAGGGAGGCCAGTTGCCGCTGTCGATGCCACTCGGACGCGAGCTGGAGTGGGTACTGTCCGGTGCTGACGACAGCGCCGAATCACGCTGGCTGTCGCCCTTGCTGGCACTGCAGCAACAGTTGTCGGCGCTTCCCGGCCCGGACCACCTGCTGGTGGAAGAGGTGCGGCGTCGCGAAGGCCAGTTCCTGTTCGTCTATGCCTTTGCCGGCCGCCACGTGCATGAGGCGCTGGCCGCCCTGCTCGCGCTGCGCTGTACCCGCCGGCAGCGCAACAGCATCGGCTATGCGGTGAACGATCACGGCCTGGTGCTGGCACCGGCACAGGCCATCGATCTGGACGCGGCGCAATGGCGGGCGCTGTTCGCCACCGGTCAGCTGCTGGATGACCTGCGTGCTGCGGTGAACCTGGGCGAGCTGGCGCGTCGCCAGTTCCGCGGCATCGCACGCGTCGCCGGCCTGCTGATCCCCAGCCTGCCCGGTGGCATGCCACGGGCACTGCGCCAGCTGCAGGCGTCCGCGGGACTGCTCTACGACGTACTGCGCGAGCACGACCCGGATCACCTGCTGCTGGCGCTGGCGGAACAGGAAGTGCTGAATGACAGCCTCGACATGCCGGGGCTGCAACAGGTACTGGCCAGGATTCGGATGCAGACCCTCTCGGTGCAGCGCCCGGCGTCACTGACGCCGTTGGGTTTCCCGCTGTGGGCCGAACGCCTGCGCGGGCAGTTCAGCAACGAAGACTGGCGTACCCGGGTGCAACGCGTGGCCCAGCAGCTGGAGCGTCGGCATGGCCGATGAACTGCCGCTGCTGCGCGCAGGCGAGCCGCTGGTGCTGCTTGGCGCGCGTGCACTGTACTGGCCCGCGCGGCAGGCACTGCTGCTCGCCGACCTGCACCTGGGCAAGGCCGATGTCTTCCGCCGCGCAGGCATCGCGCTGCCCGGCGGCGGTACCGGCAAGGACCTGCAACGCCTGCAGGGGCTGCTGGACGCGCGTGCCTGCCGCGAGGTGTGGATCCTGGGCGACATCCTGCACGGCCCGGCGCATCGTGCTGCGTGGTACCAGCAATGGCTGGGATGGCGCGAACGCAATGCCGCACTGGACGTGCATGTCCTGCGCGGAAATCATGACCGGCAGCTGCCGCGTGCCGAGCTGCAGGTGCAGATCCACGACGAAGTACGGTTGCCACCGTTCCTGCTTCGGCATGAGCCGGTGCCCGATGCGGAGCTGCATGTGATCGCCGGGCATCTGCATCCACAGATCGCTTTGCCTCCGTTGCGGCGGCGCTTCCCCGCATTCTGGCTGCGTGACAGGATGACACTCCTGCCGGCCTTCTCCGCGTTCACCGCCGGAATCGTTCCTGTTCCCGCTGCCGGCGAACAGATGGTCGCCTGCGTGGACAACGGCCTGGTGGCACTGCCCCTGGCTTGAATCAGGCCGGACGGATATCCAGCTGCGGCATCAGCTGGAACTCAGGCGTGTCCTCTTCCCGTCGCCGCGGCAAGGCCTGGATCGCCGCCAGCATCTCCTGCGCGCAGGCGCGGATGCGCGTGTGGGGCTCCGGCGACGCATGACTGATCAGGCTGCCGACATGAAACTCGAACACGTCCTCCAGTACGTCGGGCTGGTCCTCGTGCAGCATCTGCAACAGACCGCGCAGCTTGCAGATTTCCGATTCCAGCTCCTCGACCGCGAACAACATGGCATCCTCCTCTTCGACAACAGGCGGCACATCCGGGCCGCAACAGGCCGCGACGGCAGCGCCTCCCGGGCCACGCGCGATGTTGATCACGGAAAGGAAAACGGGCGACGCGTAATCGCGTGCAACCTACTTCTCGCATATGCGCAGTGAGGCAACCGTTAATTCACGTGACGATGCGTTTCACGCAGTGGCTGTGATCGCGTTGATGCGAGGCACCTGCGCCGCAGTGGCCAGCGCGTCGACGAAAGCAGGATCCAGCGCGAGCGAACCGAACCAGCCATGCTGGGTACCGCTGAGCACACGCAGCATGTGACCACGTCCACCCGGCAGGCGCCCCATCGGGCCGAGCAGCACGTCGCGCGCTTTGGCCCAGGCATCGCGATCGGACTGGAACAGCGGCGTCAGCCAACGGCTCCAGCGCTGGTAGACCGCAACGTGTGCCCTGCGCTGCGCCTGGTAGGCCTGCAATGCCGCGGCACCGCCACCATGCGCGCGCAAGGCATCGCGCAGCGCCAGCGCATCGAGCAGCGCCATGTTCACGCCCTGGCCCAGCTGTGGGCTCATCGCATGCGCGGCATCGCCGGCCAGCACCATGCGGCCGTGATGCCAGCGCGTCATCACCGCGTCGCGGTAGACGGCCCGTGCCAGCTGGCCGGCGTCACGCAGATGCGCGAAGCGTGCACTGGCCTGCGGCCACAGCGCATGCAGTTCGTCCAGCCAGGGCATCATGCCGTCGGCCTGCCAACGTTCGAAATCGGCGCGTGGCAGGCTCCAGAAAAAGCTCAGGCGCGGCGTGTCATCACCGGGCCGCGTACCGACCGGCAACAGCCCGATCATCTTGCGAGCGGCCACGTAGCGCTGCCGCAGCTCCTGCAGGTGTGGCCAGTCTTCGGCCGGCAACAGGCACCACAGCGCACCCCACGGATACACGCGATCCAGTCCGTTACCGTCTTTGATCGTGCCGCGCAGCGTCGAGGCCGCACCATCGGCGGCCACCACCAGGTCGAACGCACCGTGCAGGCGCCCTTCGCTGTCACGCAGGCGGCCGTGCTCGGCATCCACTGCAGCGATGCTGACGCCGGCATGCAGCTGGCCCGCACCAGCACGCGCATCATCCAGCAACGAGAACAGGGCGCCGCGCTGCATGCCAAGGCCGTGCAGGCGCGCGTCCAGGCCGGCGTAGCGCATGTCCATCACTGCGCGTTCGCACGGCGTATCGCCGTACAGGCGATGCACCGGCGCGGCATGCGCGCGCACGGCGTCAAGCAGGCCCATCTGCCACAGCACCTGCAGGCCGCTGGGCTGCAGCAGGAAACCGGCGCCAACCGGTCCCGGCGTGGGCACACGTTCGAAGATCTCCACCTCGTGGCCATCACGGGAGAGCAGGATGGACAATGCCTGTCCAGCGGTGCCGTAGCCGATCACGGCGATGCGCAGTCGTTCCTTCATGGGCGCATTGTGCCCGAGCGCAAATCCGGATGCCCAGCGGGGCCCCGCCCACGGCAGCGCAATTCTTGTCGCAGCGCAAAAAAAACCCCGCCGGAGCGGGGTTTTCAACGCACTGTCGAGTGGATCACTCGGCCGGCGTGATGTTCGAAGCCTGGGCGCCCTTCGGGCCCTGGGTCACGTCATAGGTGACACGCTGGCCTTCCTGCAGGCTGCGGAAGCCCTTGGAGTTGATGGCGGAGAAGTGCGCGAACACGTCGGCGCTGCCATCCTCCGGCGAGATGAAGCCAAATCCCTTGGCGTCGTTGAACCACTTGACGGTACCGTTCGGCATGGTGATGCGAGACCTTATGCAATGAATGGGTGGTGTACGCTGAACCCGCGCACAAGCTGAGTATGCAAAGCTTGCTCGGGGAAGACAATCACCCCCGCGCCAATTCGCCCACCAGTTCCGGAAGTCCGTTGCTGGCCGCCTGCACATTGGCCAGCACTTCGGCCATCGTAATCTCCTCGCCATCACCGCAGCCGGCGGCCCAGTTGGCGATGATCGCCAGGCAGGCATAATCCAGCCCCAGCTCCCGCGCCAGTGCGGCTTCCGGCATGCCGGTCATGCCCACCAGATCGCAACCGTCGCGGCGCATGCGGGCGATTTCGGCGATCGTTTCCAGGCGCGGGCCCTGCGTTGCGCCATAGCAGCCACCGTCATGGACCGTGACACCGGTCACTTTGGCTGCCGCCAGGATCTTGCTGCGCAGCATCGGCGTGTACGGATGGCCGAAATCGACGTGGACCACGTCGGAGCCTTCACAGATCGTGCTGATGCGGCCCCAGGTGTAGTCGATGATCTGGTCCGGGCAGGCGAGCACGCGCGGACCGAAGTTCTCGGTGATGCCACCCACCGTGTTCAATGCCAGCACCCGCTGCGCGCCCAGCTGCTGCAGCGCAGCCAAATTGGCTCGGTAGTTGATCTTGTGCGGCGGCAGCGAATGCCCCTCGCCATGCCGCGCCAGGAACGCCACGCGATGGCCGAGCAGCGTGCCCACGCGCACCGGGCCCGATGGGCGGCCGAAGCGGGTGTCGACCTCGTGGGTCTGCACGTCGTCAAGCTTGGCCAGGTTGTAGACACCGGTACCGCCGATCACGGCCAGGGCGATCTGTTGCATTCGAAGCACTCCATGAAAAGACGAACGCCGGCACCCGAGGATGCCGGCGGCAGAAGAAGACGCGCCGCGGGCGGCTGCGCCGTTATTCCTTCATCGCGTAGATGGCCGGCACGCAGCGCAGGGTCTCGTTGACGTCCATGCCGAAGCCGAACACATAGCGGTCCGGCAGCTCGATGCCCGCGTAATCGGCGGTCACGTCAGGCAGCGCACGGTCGTGCTTCTTCACGGTCATCGCAGCGATGCGCACATCGGTCGCGCCCTGCTCCAGGCACCAGGTGCGAACGCCCTGCAGGGTGTAGCCCTCGTCGAGGATGTCGTCGACCAGCAGCACGCGGCGGCCGAACAGCGAGGTGGCCGGCTTGTGCTTCCAGACCAGGTCACCGCCGGTGGTTTCGCCGCGGTAGCGGGTGGCGTGCAGGTAATCGAACTGCACGTCCTGGCCGCGCGCGCCCAGTTCCAGCGCCAGCTGGCCGGCGAACGGCAGCGCACCATGCATGATCGACAGGAACAACGGCACCTCGCCCTTGTAATCGCGCGCGATGGCGTCGGCGATAGCAGCGATGGCCTTGTCGATGGTGGGGCGGTCGACCAGCAGGTCAGCCTGGGCCAGGGCCTGGGAAATGGTGAGGTTGGGCATCAGACGGTTCTTCCAAGGGTTTCAAGCAGACGGGATTGGGTGTCGCCATGGCGGGCATCGGCCAGCAGGCCGTCCCAGCCGAGCGCGCCGCGGCCGAGCAGGCCCAGCAGCGCAGCAGTATTGAGGGAGCGTCCCTGCACCGCATGCAGGGCTTCATCGACCAGTTCCGGATGGCAGACCAGCACCACGTCGCAACCGGCGTCCAGGTGCGCGTGCACGCGCGCCGGCACGCCGCCGGCGCTGTGCGAGGCGGCCATGCCGATGTCATCGGAGAACACCACGCCGCGGAAGCCGAGTTCGCCGCGCAGGATGTCCTGGATCCAGCGTGGGGAATAGCCGGCGGGCTCCGGTGCCACCTGCGGATAGATCACGTGCGCCATCATCACCGCATCGGCACCGGCGGCGATGCCGGCCTGGAACGGCACCAGGTCCTGCGCGCGCAGTTCGTCCAGCGCGCGTGGATCGATCGCGGTATCCACGTGGGTGTCTTCCAGCACGGTGCCGTGGCCAGGGAAATGCTTGAGCGTGGCGGCCATGCCGACCGCGTGCATGCCGCGCACATAGGCTGCGGTGAACGCGGCCACGACCTGCGGGTCTTCACTGAAGGCGCGGTTGCCGATGGCGCGGTTGCCGCGGCCAAGGTCGACCACCGGGGCGAAGCTGAGATCCAGGCCGCTGGCGCGGACTTCACTGGCCATCAGCCAGGCATGCTGCTCGGCCAGCGCCAGGGCCTGCTGCGGGTCGGTGGCGTACAAGGCACCAATGTCCTGCAGCGGCGGAAGATCGCTGTAACCCTCGCGGAAGCGCTGTACGCGGCCGCCCTCCTGGTCCACGCAGATCAGCTGCGGGCGCGGGGCAGCGGCACGGATGGCCGCGCTCAGATCGGTCACCTGCTGGCGCGAGGCGAAGTTGCGCTTGAACAGCACCACTCCGGCCACGGCGTCGTGCTGCAGCCAGTCACGTTCCTGGGCGGTCAGTTCGGTGCCGGCAACGCCGATCAGCAGCATGGTCGATCTCCACAACGCGCGCCCGCATGGCGCAGTGCCGCATTGTCGCAGAACCGGCCGACAGGCGCAGTGGTCAGAAAAAGGGGACGGAGGGGATTAAGGCGCAATCGGCCCCAAGAGGCTGGATACGTCTTAATCCCCTCCGTCCCCTTTTGAGGAGCCGGTCAGACCTTGCAGCCGTCCGGGCCGCAGGCCTCGTCGCCGTCAGCCGGGGTGGCCGGGGCGCCCTGTTCGGCCGCGATCTGCTGCAGGGCCTGGGCGAACGCCTCGGGTGGTTGGGCCCCGGAAATCGCCCACTTCCCATCGATGACGAAGGTCGGCACCGAAGAAATGCCCAGTGCATGGGCCTGCGCCAGCTTGGCTTCGACCTCGGCCAGCCCGCGGTCGGAGGCCAGCATCTGCGCGATTTCGCCACCGTCCAGGCCGCCCGCCACGCCGGCCTTCACCAGTACAGCGTTGTCAGCCAGGTTCTGGCCATGCTCGAAGTGGGCGCGGAACAGCGATTCACCCACCGCATCCTGCACGCCATGCTGGCCGGCCAGCCACAACACCCGATGCGCCGGCAGCGTGGTCACCCGCACCTGGCCCTGGTTGAAATCCATCGGCAGCCCCTCCGCGCGTGCGGTGGTCTGGGTCTGGCCGAGGATCTGCTCGGTGCGCTCGACGCCCCCGAACTTGCGCGCATAGGCCTCGCGCAGCGGCACCGGGGTGTCGTCCGCATCCGGGTCCAGCTGGAACGGCTGCCAGTGGATATCGAGGTCAGGCGCGTTCGGGCCCAGCAACTGCACGCCCTGCTGGAAACGATGCTTGCCGATCCAGCACCAGGGGCAGACCACGTCGGAGTAGATGTCGATTCTCATCCGAACGACATGGGGACCGCCTTCCTCGATAAAAGGGGACGGAGGGGATTAAGTCGCTTTCCGCACAGGCGGGGTAAAGCCGACTTAATCCCCTCCGTCCCCTTGTTGGGGGTTTACCACTGTGAATACGGGCGGCTGGCCAGGGCAACGTTGTAGTAGCGGGCGTCATCGGTCACTTCGGCGCCGACCCAGTCCGGCAGGTCGATGGCCTGGTCCGCGCTTTCCAGCTCGACTTCGGCCACCACCAGGCCGGCGTTGTCACCGAGGAACTCGTCCACTTCCCAGGTCAGGCCGGCGTGTTCGACCAGATGGCGGCGCTTGTCGATCAGGCCGCCGACACACAGCGCCAGCAGTGCGCGCGCGTCCTCCACGGGGATCGGGTAGTCGAACTCCTGCCGGGTGTGGCCGAGAGTGCGCGACTTCAGGTTCAGCGCGGCGTGGTCGCCTTCGATGCGCACGCGCACCGAGGCGTTCTGGGTGCCGCGGTCGAGCGCGCCCATGTCGTTGATGTAGCCCTGCGCCATCGGGATCACCCGATGCGCGGCGGTGCGCCAGCCATCGCTGCTGACCAGGAATTTGCGTTCGATTTCGATGCCCATGGCGCAATTATGCGCCACGGGTGATGACAGCTGCTCAGCGCTTTTCGAATACCGCGATGCTTTCCACGTGCGCGGTGTGCGGGAACATGTCCATGGCACCGGCGCTGACCAGGGTGAAGCCCTGTTCGTTGACCAGATAGCCGGCATCGCGCGCCAGCGAGCCCGGGTGGCAGCTGACGTAGACGATGCGCTTGAACTGCTTCAGCGGCAGCTGCTGCAGCACTTCGATCGCGCCCGAGCGCGGCGGATCCAGCAGCAGCTTGTCGAAGCCCTGGCGCATCCACGCCGTGCTGCGCTGGTCCTGGGTCAGGTCGGCGCTGAAGAACTGCGCGTTCGCCAGGCCGTTGCGCTCGGCGTTCTCACGCGCACGCGCGACGAGGCCGGCATCGCCTTCCACACCCACCACTTCACGCACACGGCGGGCCAACGGCAGGGTGAAGTTGCCCAGGCCGCAGAACAGGTCCAGCACGCGCTCGTCCTTACCCGGCTGCAGCAGGTCCAGGGCGTGGGCGATCATCTTCTCGTTGAGCTTGGCGTTGACCTGGATGAAATCCAACGGGCGGAACGCCAGCTCGACATCCCACGGCGCCAGCCGGAACGACAGCGGCACGCCCTGCCCGTCCAGCGGCTGCACGGTGTCCACGCCGCCGGACTGCAGGTAGATCACGAACCCATGCTGCTGGCCGAAGGCAGCCCAGGCCGCGCGGTCCGCATCGCTGAGCGGTTGCAGGTGGCGCACGGTCAGCACCACCGCCTGGTCACCGGCGATGAACTCGATCTGCGGGATGTCGCGCTTGCCATCGAGCGTTTCAATGAAGGTGGACAGCGCCTCGACCTGGGTGCCGATTTCCGGAATCACCGTCAGGCATTGGCTGAGGTCGGCGACGAAACGCGGATCCTGTTCACGGAAGCCGACCAGGGTCTTGTCCTTCTTCTCGACCCGGCGCACCGAGAAGCGGCCCTTGCGGCGGTAACCCCAGCTCTCGCCGACCAGCGGCGGCAGCACGGTGCCCGGCTTCACATGGCCGATCCGCTCCAGGTTGTCCATCAGCACGCGCTGCTTGGCGACGATCTGCTGGGCCTCGTCCAGGTGCTGCAGTACGCAGCCGGCACAGGTGCCGAAATGGGGGCACTTGGGGGTCACCCGCTGCGGCGAGGCCTGCAGCACCTCCAGCGTGCGCGCCTCGTCGAAATGGCGGCTGCGGGCTGTCTGTTCGGCCATCACCACCTCACCGGGCAGGGCGCCGCTGACGAAGGTAACCTTGCCGCCCTCGCCTTCACGGCGGGCGACACCGCGACCATCATGGCTGAGGTCGAGGATCTCGGTCTGGAACGGGGTACGGTCGGTGCGGGAGCGGGATCGGGCCACGTGGCAACAGGCTGCGGGCAAAAATGGGGGCGTATTGTCGCAGATCCTGACCGATGGGGCCCGGACCCGCTTGCGCCCGTGGCCGTCGTGCATGATGATTGGGACAGCTGACATGGAGGCAGCCCTGATGCAGATGACCCCGCGGGCCGCACGGCCCCGCTTCCTGCTTGTCGAGGACGACATCATCAGCCGCGGTTTTTTCAAGGCGGCGTTGGAAACGTTACCGGCGGATGTGGACACCGCAGATTCGCTGGCCAGTGCCCTGGCCAGTGCCGAGCCCGGCTCGCATGACCTGTGGCTGATCGACGTCAACCTGCCGGACGGCAATGGCGCGCAGCTGTTGCGTGAGTTGCGCCGTTCACATCCCGACACGCCGGCGCTGGCACATACCGCCGACGGCGATGCCTCCATTCACGCCCGCCTGCGCGAAGCTGGTTTCAGCGACACGCTGGTCAAGCCACTGGGCCGCGACCAGCTGCTGAAGGCCGTGCGCCGAGCGCTGGTCAACAGCCCGGCGGGGATCTTCATGGCACAGGCCCCGGCCGCGGTCGAACTGGCCGTACAGGACTGGGACGAGACCGCAGCCCTGGCAGCGCTCAATGGCCAGCGCAACCACCTGATCGCACTGCGCGAACTGTTCCTGGCCGAGTTGCCGGGCGTGCGCGACGCGGTCGAGCAGGCGGTCGACCAGCACGACGAGCGCCAGTTGCGCAGCCAGTTGCACCGATTGCAGGCCAGCTGTGGCTTCGTGGGGGCGGCACGGTTGGGACGGGCGGTGCGCCAGCTGCATCATGCGCCCGATTCCGGGCAGGCCCAGGCGGGGTTCCGCGACGCGGTGGCTGCCCTGCTGCACTGAGGGTTGCTCGGCAGGGCTGCGCCCCTGCAACTGCCGAGGCTTCAAACCAAGGCAACAGCAAAGGCCAGAGCCAGAGCGGCTCTGGCCTTTGCTTGTTGGGCGGGCCGGTGTGGGTGGGCAGGACACGCCGTGAACCCCGCTCCGCGGTCCGGCCCAGCCGCTGGCGGCTGGGCCGGGCCCCGGAGGGGTACTTGCAGCGCCCCCCCCTCAACCGGACCCACCCCGCCATCCGACGGAATGCACGCTGTTGCTGTTGCTGTTGCTTTGGCCTCGGCAGGTGCAGGGCTGCAAGCCCTGCCGAACACCCCTCAACGCCTGGGCGCCAGCTGCTCGAGCATTTCCCAGGACTTCAGCCCGCGCGGCCCCAGGTGATGGGCCAGCACCCGCCGCATCGGCAGGCGCAGGCTGGCCAGATCGGCGGCATCCGGCTCTTCGTCAGCCGCCAGCGCCAACAGCGCCGACCCGGTGGCGGCTGCCCGGCGCTCCCCGCCGCGCTCGCTCAACAGGCGCTGCGCACCCTCCTGCGGGTCCAGTTCGTACCGCGCCGCCGGGTCGATCGGCTGGCCATCGCTGGCGCTGTCCAGCTCGAAACCCAGGCCCAGCGCAGACAGCAGCTCGCGTTCGAAACGGCGCAGGGTCCAGGCCAGGCCAGCGCCCACCGCCAGCCGCGCACGCGCCTCGCCGTAGGCGAGGTACAGCTCCGGCAGCGGGTCCTGGCGCGGGGCCAGGCGCAGGGTCAGTTCGCTCAGGTAGAAGCCGGCCAGCATCGCCTGCCCGACCAGGCGTGGCGCGGCATCCAGCGCCTCGGCGCCACGCAGCTGGGCCAACTCACCCCGCTGCTGGGCACTGAAGCGGATCCACTGCAACGGCTGCAGGGCGGCGCGCAGCACCTGGCCCTTGGCAGTGGACACGCCACGCGCAAGCAGGCCGATACGGCCATGCTGTGCGCTCAACACTTCGACCAGCAGGCTGGTCTCGCGGTAGGCCCGTGCGTGCAGCACGAAGCCGGTGTCGTCCTCGATCATCATCGAAGCGACTACAACGCCTTACTCGTAACCGAAGGCCTTCAGCGCGGCCTCGTCGTCGGACCAGCCTTCACGCACGCGCACCCAGGTTTCCAGGAACACCTTGGCCCCGAACAGACGCTCCATCTGCAGGCGGGACTTGGCGCCGATCTCCTTCAGGCGGGCGCCGCCCTTGCCGATCACGATGGCCTTCTGGCCTTCACGCTCGACCCAGATCACCGCACCGATGCGCAGCAGGTTGCCGTCCTCGGTGAAGCGTTCGATCTCGACAGTGGTGGCATACGGTAGTTCCTCGCCGAGCTGGCGCATCAGCTGCTCACGCACCAGTTCACCGGCCAGGAAACGCTGGCTGCGGTCGGTGATCTCATCCTCGCCGAACATCGGCGGGGCTTCCGGCAGCAGCTTCAGCACGTCGCGCACCAGCGCTTCCAGGCCGTTGCGCTTCTGCGCGGAGATCGGATGCACGGCGGCGAAGTCGCGACCCTCGGTCACCTGCTGCAGGAACGGCAGCAACGCGCCCTTTTCCTTCAGGCGATCGATCTTGTTGACCACCAGCACCACCGGGATGCCGGCGTCGCGCAGCACGTTGAACGCCAGGCTGTCCTCTTCATCCCAGCGACCGGCTTCGATCACCAGCAGGCCGGCATCGACGCCTTCCAGCGAGCCACGCGCGGCGCGATTCATCACCCGGTTCATCGCCCGCTTCTGCACCTTGTGCAGTCCGGGGGTGTCAACCAGCACCAGCTGGCCCTCCGGATAGGTGGCGATGCCCAGCAGGCGATGACGCGTGGTCTGCGGACGGTTGGAGACGATGCTGACCTTGGCGCCGACCAGGGCATTGGTCAGGGTCGACTTGCCCACGTTCGGGCGGCCGATGACGGCCACGCTGCCGCAATGATGGGGAGTTTGTTCGCTCACTTGGAATCCAGTTGTTCTAGGACGGCCGCAGCCGCCTGTTGTTCGGCAAGCCGCCGCGAGGCGCCTTCGCCCTCGGTGCTGGCGGCCGGGTCGGCTACGTTGCAGCGTACCCGGAAGTGCTTGGCGTGGTCGTCACCGGATTCTGACACCAGTTCATACTGCGGCAACGCCTTCTGTCGGGCCTGCAGCCATTCCTGCAGGCGGGTCTTGGGGTCCTTCTCGGGTCGGCCGGAGGCCGGCAGTGCCTCGATCGAAGCGCTGAACCAGGGCAGTACCACCGCCCGGCAGGCCTCGAAACCGGCATCCAGGTAGATCGCAGCCACCACGGCTTCCACCGCGTCGGCCAGGATCGAATCACGACGGTGGCCACCGGACTTCATTTCGCCCGGGCCCAGGATCAGCCGCTCGCCCAGTTCCAGGCTACGTCCAATCACCGCCAGCGCGCCCTCACGCACCAGTTCGGCGCGGGCACGGGTCATCGCGCCCTCGTCAGCCTTGGGCCAGCGTCGGTACAACGCCTCGGCCGCCATCATGTTGACGATGCTGTCGCCCAGGAATTCCAGGCGCTCGTTGTGTGGCGCACCGGCGCTACGATGCGTCAGCGCCTGCTTGAGCAGCGCCGGGTCGCGGAAGGGATGACCGATCAGGTCACCACGTTGGAAAGGTTTATTCGGCACCGCTTCGAGTCAGGTCCTGGGATGAATCGAATTTGCCAACCACGTCCAGGTTGCCGACCAGCGGACGGCGCACTTCGTAGTTGACCTTGAGGGTCCAGCCATTGTCGCGACGGTCGAACTTCACGTTGGCCGGCTTCACGTTTTCCGAGTAATTGATGTACAGGCGCTTGAAGAACAGATCCTGGATCCGGGCCGGCTCCATGCTGCCCACGCCCGGCTCCTTGGCCAGGCTCTTCATCGCCGAGCGCACCGCGTAATACTCCTGGTACATCGGGAACAGCTTCATGCCGATGTAAAGGAAGAAACCCACCACGATCAGGACCGCCAGGAACGAGGTCAGGGTCATGCCACGCTGCGTGTTCATCGTCTTCATTGCGTTCTCCCCAGATACGCGTTGGATGTGAAGGTACTCAGTTGATGCTCGAGCCGATCCGCGACGGCTCGAAGCCATCCTTGCAGAACCAGCCCTGGCAGTTCAGCCAGATCAGGAAGGCCTTGCCGCGCAGGTTTTCTTCCGGCAGCAGGCCCCAGAAGCGGCCATCGTCGCTGTTGTCACGATTGTCGCCCATCACCAGGTACTTGCCGGCCGGTACGGTCCACTGGCCCTGGCCACGCGGATAGTCGGTCTCCAGCACGGTATGGGTACGGCCCGGCAGGTGCTCGACCAGCAGGTTGGCGCCCTCGCCCTGGCCCTTGTGGCCGGCATAGATGCCCTTGTTGTCGTACTTCAGCGGTTCGCCATTGAGGATCACGCCGTCGCCTTCGAAGACCACGGTGTCACCCGGCACGCCGATCACGCGCTTGATGAAGTTCTCGCCCTTGGCCGGGTCGTTGTCGCTGTGGCCGGGGAAGTGGAACACCACCACGTCGCCGCGCGACGGCTCGCCGAAGGGGACGATCTTGGTGTTGCTGATCGGCAGGCGCAGGCCGTAGGAAAATTTGTTGACCAGGATGAAATCGCCGATCAGCAGGTTCGGCATCATCGAGCTGGACGGGATCTTGTACGGCTCGGCGATGAAACTGCGCACGATCAGCACGATCGCCAGCACCGGGAAGAATGCACGCGAGTAGTCCACCAGCACCGGCTCGGTGTCGAGCAGGCCCGCGCGCTGGGCGCGGCGCTTGGCGAGGTACAGCTTGTCGGCGAGCAGGATCAGGCCCGAGGCCAGGGTCAGCACGACCAGGAGGATCTCAAACAGTTTCATTCAGGGTCCTTTGCAACGTCACCAGACGACCGGCCCCGCGAGGCCGGTGCGGGCTTACTTGTTGTCCATCTGCAGCACGGCCAGGAACGCTTCCTGCGGGATCTCCACGCGGCCGACCTGCTTCATGCGCTTCTTGCCTTCCTTCTGCTTTTCCAGAAGCTTCTTCTTGCGCGAGACGTCGCCACCATAGCACTTGGCCAGCACGTTCTTGCGCATCGCCTTGACCGTGGTGCGGGCGATGATCTGCGAGCCGACGGCGGCCTGGATGGCCACGTCGAACATCTGCCGGGGGATCAGGTCCTTCATCTTCTCGCACAGCTCGCGGCCACGGCGGTCGGCGTGGCTGCGGTGCACGATCAGCGACAGTGCGTCGACCTTGTCACCGTTGATCAGCACGTCGACGCGCACGAACGGGCCGGCGTCGAAGCGCACGAAGTGGTAGTCCAGCGAGGCATAGCCACGGCTGACCGACTTGAGCTTGTCGAAGAAGTCCAGCACCACCTCGGCCATCGGCAGCTCGTAGCTGATCTGCACCTGGCTGCCCAGGTAGTTGATGCCGATCTGGCTGCCGCGCTTTTCTTCGCACAGCTTGATGATGTTGCCGATGTATTCCTCGGGAGTGAGCACATTGGCGCGGATGATCGGCTCGCGGATCTCCTCGACCTGGTTCACCGGCGGCAGCTTGGCCGGGTTGTCCATGTTGATGACCGAGCCGTCGGTCTTCAGGACCTCATACACCACCGTCGGCGCGGTGCTGATCAGGTCCAGGTTGTATTCGCGTTCCAGGCGCTCCTGCACGATCTCCATGTGCAGCATGCCCAGGAAGCCACAGCGGAAGCCGAAGCCCATCGCTTCGGAGCTTTCCGGCTCGAAACGCAGCGCGGCATCGTTCAGGCGCAGCTTGTCCAGCGCTTCGCGCAGGTCCGGGTAGTCCTCGGCATCGACCGGGAACAGGCCGGCGAACACGCGCGGCTGCATTTCCTGGAAGCCCGGCAGCGGCTTCGGCGCCGGATCGCCGGCCAGGGTGAGGGTGTCGCCGACCGGCGCACCATGCACGTCCTTGATGCTGGCGGTGACCCAGCCCACTTCACCGGCACGCAGCGCCGGCAGCACCTTGCGCTTGGGAGTGAACACGCCGACGTTGTCGACCTGGTGGTTGCGGCCGGTCGACATCACCTGCAGCTTGTCACCGGCCTTGATCTCGCCCTGCATCACGCGCACCAGCGAGACCACGCCCAGGTAGTTGTCGAACCACGAGTCGATGATCAGCGCCTGCAGCTTGTCGGTGTCGCGCGGCACCGGCGGCGGGATGCGATGGACGATCGCCTCCAGCACGTCCTGCACGTTGAGGCCGGTCTTGGCACTGACCGGCACGGCGTCGGAGGCGTCGATGCCGATCACGGCCTCGATCTCGGCCTTGGCGCGCTCGATGTCGGCGGTGGGCAGGTCGATCTTGTTGATCACCGGCACCACTTCCAGGCCCTGCTCCACTGCGGTATAGCAGTTGGCCACCGACTGCGCTTCCACGCCCTGCGCCGCGTCGACCACCAGCAGCGCGCCTTCGCAGGCGGCCAGCGAGCGGCTGACTTCATAGGAGAAGTCGACGTGGCCGGGGGTGTCGATGAAGTTCAGGTGATAGGTCTGCCCGTCCTTGGCCAGGTACGGCAGTGACACCGATTGCGCCTTGATCGTGATGCCACGCTCGCGCTCGATGGGATTGGAGTCGAGCACCTGCGCTTCCATCTCGCGGGCCTGCAGGCCACCACAGAGCTGGATGATGCGGTCGGCCAGCGTGGACTTGCCGTGGTCGACATGGGCGATGATGGAGAAGTTGCGGATGTTCCGCATCGAATCAGAAGACATAGGTGGCGGCGGCGCGCGGCGTCGTCAGGGTAACGGTCGATTATCGCATGCCCGGCGCCCGCCCGCGAAAACTGCCTCATCGGGCCGGGGCCAGAACGGCCGAAGCCCCGCCGGGGCGGGGCTTCGGGGGCCGCGTCGGCGCCGCCGAAGCGGCCCCGGCAGGAGCCTTACTGGCCGGCCTTCACCGCCACGAAGGCGCTGTTGCCGTTGGCCGTGCGGACCAGCAGCATCACCACGTCGTCCTTCTTGAAGCTGGACAATGCCCGGTTCAGGGCATCCACGCTGCCGACCGCAGTGCGGCCGACCTGCAGGATCACCATGCCCGGCGACAGGCCGGCATCGCGTGCCGCCTGGCCCTTGACCCCGGTGATGCGCACGCCTTCATTGCCGTTGAGCCCCAACTGCTTGCGCTGGGCCGCGTTCAGGTCGCTGACGTCCAGCCCCAGCAGGGCGTTGGCACCGGTCTGCGGAGCCGCCTCGCCACCGCCAGCCGACGGCCCGCGGGCATTGGCCTGCCCGTCCTCGCTCAGTGCGGTCAGCGTGGCACTGAGCTCATGCGGCTTGCCGTCGCGGTAAACCACCAGGTTCACCTTGCTGCCCGGCGCCATCGCACCGATCAGCGGCGGCAGGTCGGACCAGCTGTTGACCGCGCTGCCGTTGACCGAGCGGATGACATCGCCCACCTGCACGCCGGCCTTGGCGGCCGCACTGCCGGCCACGATCTGGTTGACCAGCGCGCCGCGGCTGTCCGGCAGGCCCAGTCCCTGCGCCTTCAGCGAATCGATCGGTTCGACCACCGCGCCGAGCTGGCCGCGGGTGACCTTGCCGCTCTTCTTGATCTGCTCGACCGCGCTCATCGCCAGGTCGATCGGGATCGCGAAGCTGATGCCCATGTAGCCGCCGGAGGCCGAGAAGATCTGCGAGTTGATGCCGACCACTTCGCCGCGGGTGTTCAGCAGCGGCCCACCGGAATTGCCCTGGTTGATCGCCACGTCGGTCTGGATGAATGGCACGTAGCGCTGGTCCGGCCCCCCCGTACTGCGACCAACGGCGCTGACCACGCCGGCGGTAACGGAATGGTCGAGGCCGAACGGCGAGCCGATCGCGACAACCCATTGACCGGGCTTCAGGGTGTTGGAATCGCCCACGCGCACGGTGGGCAGGTTCTTGCCATCGATCTTGAGCAGGGCCACGTCGTACTGCTGGTCGCTGCCCACCACCTTGGCGGTGAACTCGCGGCTGTCGCCCAGCTTGACCTTCACTTCGCTGGCGTCGGCCACCACGTGGTAGTTGGTCAGTACATAGCCATCGGGCGAGATGATGAAGCCCGATCCCATGCCACGCCCCTTGATGCTGGGACCGCCATCCTGCCCACCCGGCCCCTGCCCCGGCATCGGGAAGTCAGGGCCGAAGAAGCGGCGGAAGAACTCCGGCATGTCATCGTCGCCCATCGGGCCGCGCGAGGCCTGGCGGTTGTTGCGGACGATGGTGGTGTCGACGTTGACCACGCCCGGGCCGACCTGTTCGACCAGGTTGGTGAAGTCAGGCAAGCCACTGACCAGCGGTTGTGCAGGCGCCCGCGGCGCCGCGGCCGGCGCAGGCTGGGTCTGCGCGGCAGGCGCCGGCGCCTGTGCGCAGGCCACCAGGGGAAGGGTCAGGGCCAGCAGGCCAATGGCCTGCGTGCGGAGTCGGGGAGTCATCGGACGGCAACCTCCGGATCGGGTGGAAAGAGGAATACGGGCCCCGCCGACGGCGGGGCGTGAAGGCGCCCGGCTCAGTCGCGCGGGCGCGGCGGCACCGGCAGGTCGTCCTGCAGGCGCGGCTCGAACGGGTAGAACGCGGCACCACCGGCATGGGCCGGGAAGCTGGCATTGAGCGCACCACCGGCGGCGGGCGCCAGGCTGGAGCGCGGCCATGGCCGGGCCTGCAGCCCACCGACCTCACCAAACGGCAGGTTGTGGTTGGCGTTGGCCGGTACGGTCGGAGCCAGCGGTGCCTGCACGGCGGCGATGGCGCGCTGCGGAGCGTCATCGCGCTGGGCGGCACGCGCGGCCTGCTGGCTGCGGGTTGCACTGGCGCGGCGGGCGTCCTGGCGACGGCTGGTAGCAGCCATCGCCACAGCCGGCGCCGCCGCCACGGCCATCGCGGCGGTATCCACCGATGCTTCGGTCACCGGGGCCGGCGCGGTTGGCGCCGGTGGCAGTTCCGCCTGGCTGGCGATCACCTGCGGCGCCAGCGGTTCACCCGGCGTGGCCTCCTTCAGTTTCTCGCCGCCGATGAACAGTGCGACGGCGGCCACCGACGCGGCCAGGGCGGCGCCGCCGCCCCAGGCCCGCCAGCCACTGCGACGTACCTGGCGACGCGGCTCGGCCTGTGGCGCCGGCTCGGCCGCGATGGCGGCAGCCACGGCGGCACTGAAGCCGGCCGGCGCCAGCGCCGACGCCTGTCCGCGCATCACGTCGCCCAGCAGCTGCCAGCGTTCCTGGCAGCCGGCCAGCTCGGGGTCGTGCTCCATCCGGCGCAGCAGGAAGCGCGCTTCATCGGCGCCCAGCTCGCCATCGACCAGGGCCGACAGCTGCTCGCGATGGCGCTGGTCCAGGCGCTGCCCGGCGGGCGATTGATGGTTCTGCGATTCGTTGAACGGGTTACTGGTCATACGCGGCTCTTCTCACGGGTGGCGCTGCCGATGTCCAGCAGCGGCCGGAGTTCGGTGTCGATCGCCTCGCGCGCCCGGAAGATCCGTGAACGCACCGTGCCGATCGGGCACCCCATCTTCTGCGCGATATCCTCGTAGCTCAGGCCTTCCACCTCGCGCAGGGTGATCGCTGACCGGAGTTCTTCCGGCAGCGCGTTGACGGCCTTCATCACCGTCTGTTCCAGCTCCTGGCGCATCAACTCGCGTTCGGGCGTGTCGGTGTCACGCAGGCGCGTACCACTGTCGAACTGTTCGGCATCGCCGATGTCGATGTCATCGGTCGGCGGCCGTCGATTGTGTGAAGCCAGGTAGTTTTTGGCGGTATTCACGGCGATTCGATGCAACCAGGTTGAGAACTGGGCATCGCCACGGAAACTCCCGATCGCGCGGTAGGCACGGATGAAAGTGTCCTGGGCGACGTCCTGACATTCGCTCCAGTCGGCGATGTAGCGACCGACCAGGGCCACCACCCGATGCTGGTACTTGCGCACCAGGACATCGAAGGCGGCACTCTCGCCGTGCTGCACGCGCCGGACCAGTTCCAGATCCAGCTCCTGTGGTGTATCAACCTCGGCCATGAGGGGCCGCACTCCTGTCAGCCCAACCGACGTCGGGCAATGAGACTGCCAATCCCGGGAAAAGTTCAGTCGCCGATCACCTGGCGCCGCACCAGCTTTTAACCACCGTTCCGTTAGCGTCCCGGTCCACGGCCATGGATCCGGGGGCGCCACTCCCCTGCTATTGGGATTTGACGCGAGGGAAACAACCTCTGGATCATAGCCGCTTCTCCATACACAACCGGATGGAACGTCCATGCTCTCAGGCTTCGATGGTCTCCGCTTCAGCCACTGGCACCCCGAGATCCGCGACGACGGCGTGGTGGTTCTCTCCCTGGATCGTCAGGACAGCAGCGTCAACGCGATGTCGCAGGACGTGCTGCTGGAGCTGGGCGACCTGCTTGAGCGCATCGCGCTGGACCCGCCCAAGGGCGTGGTGGTCCAGTCGCTGAAGAAGGCCGGCTTCATTGCCGGTGCCGACCTGAAGGAGTTCCAGGAATTCGACCGTCGCGGCACTGTCAACGACGCGATCCGTCGTGGCCAGGCGACCTATCAGAAGCTGGCCGAGCTGCCCTGCCCCACCGTTGCGGCGATCCACGGCCACTGCCTGGGCGGCGGCACCGAACTGGCGCTGGCCTGCCGCTACCGCGTGGCGTCCAATGACAGCAGCACCCGCATCGGCCTGCCGGAAACCCAGCTGGGCATCTTCCCGGGCTGGGGCGGCAGCGCCCGCCTGCCGCAGTTGGTGGGCGCGCCGGCGGCGATGGACATGATGCTGACCGGCCGCACCCTGTCGGCCTCGGCCGCGCGTGGCATCGGCCTGGTCGACAAGGTGGTGGCGCCAGCGGTGGTGCTCGACACCGCCGTCGCGCTGGCGCTGTCCGGTACCACCCGCCCGTTCAAGCAGCGCGCGACGGCATGGGCCACCAACACCTGGCTGGCACGCAGGCTGCTGGCGCCGCAGATGGTCAAGCAGGTCGCACGCAAGGCGAAGAAGGACCATTACCCGGCGCCGTACGCGCTGATCAGCACCTGGCAACGCAGTGGCGGCAAGCCGATCCAGGCCCGCCTGGACGCCGAGCGGCGCGCCGTGGTGAAGCTGGCCAGTACACCGACCGCGCGCAACCTGATCCGTATCTTCTTCCTCACCGAGCGACTGAAGGGCCTGGGCAGTGGTGATTCCGGCATCCGTCACGTGCACGTGGTCGGCGCCGGCGTGATGGGCGGCGACATCGCCGCGTGGGCCGCTTACAAGGGCTTCGAGGTGACCCTGCAGGACCGCGAGCAGCGCTTCATCGACCCGGCCATGGAACGCGCGCAGGCGCTGTTTGCCAAGAAGGTGCGCGACGAAAGCAAGCGCCCCGCCGTGGCCGCACGCCTGCGTGCCGACCTGGAAGGCAATGGGGTTGCCGAAGCGGATCTGGTGATCGAGGCGATCATCGAGAACCCGGAAGCCAAGCGTGCGCTGTACCAGACGCTGGAACCGAAGATGAAGCAGGACGCCCTGCTGACCACCAATACCTCGTCGATTCCACTGGTGGAACTGCGCGATCACATCCAGCGCCCGGCGCAGTTCGCCGGCCTGCACTACTTCAACCCGGTAGCACAGATGCCGCTGGTGGAAATCATCCACCACGATGGCATGGCGCCGGAGACCGAGCGCCGCCTGGCCGCGTTCTGCAAGGCGCTGGGCAAGTTCCCGGTGCCGGTGGCCGGCAGTCCGGGCTTCCTGGTCAACCGCGTGCTGTTCCCGTACATGCTGGAAGCCGCCACCGCGTACGCCGAAGGCATCCCGGGCCCGGTGATCGACAAGGCCGCCGTGAAGTTCGGCATGCCGATGGGTCCGATCGAACTGATCGATACCGTCGGCCTGGACGTGGCCGCCGGTGTCGGCCGCGAACTGGCGCCGTTCCTGGGCCTGCAGATTCCGGCCGCGCTGCAGACGGTGGAACCGGACAAGCGTGGCAAGAAGGATGGCCAGGGCATCTACACCTGGGAAAACGGCAAGCCGAAGAAGCCGGACGTGGCCAGCGACTACCCGGCCCCGGCCGACCTGGAAGACCGCCTGATCCTGCCGCTGTTGAACGAGGCAGTGGCGTGCCTGCACGAAGGCGTGGTGGCCGATGCGGACCTGCTGGATGCCGGCGTGATCTTCGGCACCGGTTTCGCCCCGTTCCGCGGCGGTCCGATCCAGCACATCCGTGCGGTCGGTGCCGATGCGATCGTCGAGCGGTTGAAGGCGCTGCAGCAGCGCCACGGCGACCGTTTCGCCCCGCGCCCGGGCTGGGACAACCCCGCCCTGCGCGAACCAGTGGTTTGAGTTGATCGGCCGGGCCTGCGGCCCGGCACCTGCAGAGGCAACCGCCGAAGCAAAAACCAGAGCCAGAGCCAGAGCCGGAGCCAGAACCGGAGCCGGAGCAACAGCCGGCTCTGGCTTTTCTGTTTGCTGGGCGGGGCGGTGTCGGGTTGCGGGGACGCCGTAAACCCGTCCTTGAAGTGACCCCCGCACCCCGACACCGTCCCACCCCTGACAGTTTCCCGGTGACGGTTGATGAACTGCGATGACTGGTAGGTGTCGACCTTGGTCGGCATGCTTGATCCACACCATTCGTGGATGCGAGCGAAGCGACCGGCGTTTGATTTTGATTTTCTTTTTCTTCTCCGTGGCTGGACGCACACGGAAACTGTCAGGGGCCGGGCGGGGTGGGTTCGCGGGGGTGTCCGCGGCATGGATGCCGCGGCCAAGCCTCCACGGACGGATTCACGGCGTCCCCCGCGAACCCACCCCGCCCGGCCAAGCACGGCTTGTGCTTGTGCCGTCAGCGACCAAGCGACCAGCCACGAGGGGCTGCGCCGTTGGCTGGAACACCCTGTTACCCATACGAGGCATGTCCCCGTCACAGCCGCATGCGATGCTGACCACCTGATCCCTGCCAGCGAGAACGCCCGCATGACCACCATCATCGCCCCGCGCGTGCACGACATCGGCGGCCTCGAAGTCCGTCGCGCCGTCCCCACCCTGCAGGCGCGCAGCATCGGTTCGTTCGTGTTCGTCGACCAGATGGGCCCGGCACTGATGCACCCCGGCACCGCCATCGACGTGCGCCCGCATCCGCATATCGGCCTGGCCACGGTCACCTACCTGTGGTCGGGCGCGATCGGCCACCGCGACACCCTTGGATCGGACCAGGTGATCCGTCCCGGTGACGTCAACTGGATGACCGCTGGTCGCGGCATTGCCCATTCCGAGCGAACACCGCAACCGGACCGCGACCATGACAACCCGATCCACGGCATGCAGACCTGGGTCGCGCTGCCGAAGTCGCATGAGGAAATCGAGCCGGCGTTCTATCACCATGCCGCGGCCACCCTGCCCGAGCAGCGCCGCAACGGCGCCTGGCTGCGGGTGATCGCTGGCCGCGCCTATGGCGAGGAATCGCCGGTGAAAGTGTTCGCCGATACGCTCAATGTGGCGATCGATCTGGACCCGGACGCGGAAATCGACATCGACGACGGCCACCGCGAGCGCGCGTTGTACATCCTTGAGGGCGACGCGCAGTTGGATGGCGTGGACATCCCCGCACAGCACCTGGTCATCCCCGAAGCCGGCGCACGCGGCCGCCTGCGCGCAAAGACACCGGTAAAGGCGATGCTGTTCGGTGGCGAGCCGCTGGATGGCCCGCGCCACCTGTGGTGGAACTTCGTGTCCAGCTCGAAGGAGCGTATCGAGCAGGCCAAGCACGATTGGGAAGCCGGTCGCTTCGGCACCATCCCCGGCGACGACAAGGAGTTCATCCCGCTGCCGCAGTACTGAGCATCGCGTGTTGCACACAGCCGAGGGTGTATTCCTGCACCCGGCGTTGACGCTACAGTCACCCGCTGATCATTGAAATGTGACATAAATCACACTTTCGACCGTCAAAGGAGTGCAACACATGAGCATGGGTAAACGCTTGTCCGCCGAATTCCTCGGCACGTTCTGGCTGGTTCTGGGTGGCTGTGGCAGTGCGGTGCTGGCCGCCAAGTTCGGTGGTGACGGCAATCCGCTGGGTATTGGCTTCCTCGGCGTGGCGCTCGCCTTCGGCCTGACCGTGGTGACCGGCGCCTATGCGTTCGGCCATATCTCCGGTGCGCACTTCAATCCGGCGGTCAGCGTCGGCCTGTGGGCGGGTGGTCGCTTCCCGACCAAGGACCTGGTGCCGTACATCATCGCCCAGGTTGCGGGCGGCCTGCTGGCCGGCTTCATCCTGCTGCAGATCGCCTCCGGCGCCAGTGGCTTCGCCATCGACGGCAGCCAGGCCGGAGCGTTCGCCAGCAATGGCTATGGCGCGCTGTCGCCCGGTGGTTACAGCGTGGCTGCGGCCTTCCTGTGCGAAGTGGTACTGACGGCGGTGTTCCTGATCGTGATCATGGGTACCACCCACGGCAAGGCACCGGCCGGGTTCGCCCCGCTGGCGATCGGCCTGTCGCTGACCCTGATCCACCTGATCAGCATCCCGGTCACCAACACGTCGGTGAACCCGGCCCGCTCCACGGCCGTGGCCTTCTTCGCCGGCAGCGGTGCGGTCAGCCAGTTGTGGCTGTTCTGGGTCGCCCCGTTGCTGGGCGGCGCGATTGGCGGCCTGATCTACAAGTGGATCGGCAACGACCGCTGATCCCCGCAGCAACCATTGCGGCCGACGGTCGGCCGCAATGGTTGCGCTTGCAACCGCGAATTGTGCGATTGCTCACGTTCCGTTAAGGTTGAGTTGACCGTCCGTGCACATGCCGGATGGGGTGGCGTCCGGGGATGGGATGCCATGGTCGCCGGCTCCGCTGGCGAAGCCAACCAATTCATCACCTTGGGGGATGCATGAAGTTCGTGCCTGTCATGTTGTCGAGCCTGCTTTTCGCTGCGGCCCAGGCCGCCGCGCAGGCGCCGTCCGAATGTCCTTCGCTGCCGGCCAGCAGCGGTCTGCAGTGGCAGCAGCAGGTGCAGGCCGATTTCCTGGTCTGCCGCGCCAGCACCCCTGATGGCCGCGAAGTGCTGAGCCTGATGCTCAGCGCGCGTGATCCGTCCATTCCGCTGAACCGCTCGCTGCGGCAGGAAAAAGGCAGCTTCGGCGGTGAATCGCTGTACTGGTACCAGCCCGACCTGGGCGGCCAGCAACCGCCGGGGTATGCCGAACGGCGCATCAGCGTGGTCAAGCTCGACAAGGGGCGTTACGCGCAGATTTCGCTGTATCCGGACAGCGCGCAGGAGCTGGGGTCACTGCAACAGCTGGCGCAGGGCATGAGCCTGACCCCGTCGGCCGTGGCCGCCGGGCGCTGAGGATGACGGGGATGACTGCTTGGCAGCATCCCCGCAGCGCGACCCGATCCAACGGTAGTGCCGGCCGCTGGCCGGCACCCCGATCCGCCTCCAGGCGAGGCAGTTGCCGGCCAGCGGCCGGTACTACGTCAGAACTTGCCTTCCTGGAAATCGACGAAGGCCTGCATCAGTTCCTGCCGCGTGTTCATCACGAACGGCCCGTGGCGCATCACCGGTTCGCGCAGCGGACGGCCGGCCACCAGGATCAGGCGCGCGCCTTCATTGCCGGCCGAGATGTGCAACTGCTCGCCACCGCCCAGCACCGCCAGTTCCTGGCGAGCGACGTCGCGCGCGGCGTCCTGCTCACCCACGGTCACGCCACCTTCGAACACGTACGCAAAGGCGTTGTGCCCTTCCGGCAGCGCATAGGTCCAGGCACGGTCGGGCGCCAACGTGATGTCGAGGTAGAGCGGGTCGGTGGCCGGTTGCACGATCGGGCCGCGGGTGCCATCGACCGTGCCAGCGATCACCTTCACCTCCACGCCCGCTTCCGGGTGCACCACGGGAATCCGCTCAGGCGCGAACTCCTGGTACTTCGGCTCGGTCATCTTCTCCTTCGCCGGCAGGTTCACCCACAGCTGGAAGCCACGCATCTGCCCGCTTTCCTGCTCGGGCATCTCCGAGTGCACCAGGCCGCGGCCAGCGGTCATCCACTGCACGCTGCCCGGGGTCAGCAGGCCTTCGTTGCCATGGTTGTCGCGATGCCGCATGCGCCCGTCGAGCATGTAGGTGACGGTCTCGAATCCGCGGTGCGGATGCTCCGGGAAACCGGCGATGTAGTCCTCGGCGCGGTCGGTGCCGAATTCATCGAGCAGCAGGAACGGATCGAGGTCGGGCAGCGTCGGGCCACCGATGACGCGGGTCAGGCGCACGCCGGCACCGTCGGAGGTGGGCATGCCACGGATGGTCCGCAGCACGCGGACCGGTTCGGGAAAGCTCATGGCGACTCCTGTTGGATGGATGCCACTGAAGATGGACGCCGCACGGCCACACGCCAATGGACGGCGCCGCAACCGATTGTTCCATCCCTGATGTTCGCTGCACGTCAGCACAACAAGCGTACGACCAAAGTACTACCGCCGATTCGTCCTGTGCCAATTGACCCTGTCGAGGGCACGCGGGACTCTTTGACTGTCTTTCCGGGAGAGAGCACCTCATGAAAGGGTTTTCCAAAATAGGCTGGGCGGTCCTCGCCCTGCTCGGCGCCTTCTGTCTGGGCACCGTGGCCCTGCGCCGCGGCGAACACATCAATGCGCTGTGGATCGTCGTCGCCGCGGTTTCGCTGTACCTGGTGGCGTACCGCTTCTACAGCCTGTTCATCGCCAACAAGGTGATGCAGCTGGATCCGACCCGGGCCACGCCGGCGGTGATCAACAACGATGGCCTGGACTACGTGCCGACCAACAAGCACGTATTGTTCGGCCACCACTTCGCCGCCATCGCCGGCGCCGGCCCGCTGGTCGGCCCGGTCCTGGCCGCGCAGATGGGCTACCTGCCTGGACTGCTGTGGCTGGTGGTGGGCGTGGTGCTGGCCGGTGCGGTGCAGGACTTCATGGTGCTGTTCCTGTCCAGCCGTCGCAACGGCCGTTCGCTGGGCGACCTGGTAAGAGAAGAGATGGGCCAGGTACCTGGCACCATCGCGTTGTTCGGTGCGTTCCTGATCATGATCATCATCCTGGCGGTGCTGGCGATGGTGGTGGTCAAGGCGCTGGCTGAAAGCCCGTGGGGCATGTTCACGGTGATCGCGACGATGCCTATCGCCATCCTGATGGGCGTGTACATGCGCTATATCCGCCCCGGCAAGATCGGCGAGATCTCGGTGGTCGGCCTGATCCTGCTGCTGGCCGCGATCTGGTACGGCGGCAAGGTCGCCGCCGACCCGGTGTGGGGCCCGGCGTTCACGTTCACCGGCACCCAGATCACCTGGATGCTGATCGGCTACGGCTTCGTCGCATCGGTGCTGCCGGTGTGGCTGTTGCTGGCCCCGCGCGACTACCTGTCGACCTTCCTCAAGATCGGCACGATCATCGCGCTGGCCGTCGGCATCCTGATCGTGATGCCGGAACTGAAGATGCCGGCGCTGACCCAGTTCGCCGCCAGTGGCGACGGCCCGGTGTGGAAAGGCGGCATGTTCCCGTTCCTGTTCATCACCATCGCCTGCGGTGCGGTATCTGGTTTCCATGCGCTGATCTCCTCCGGCACCACGCCGAAGCTGCTGGCCAATGAAGCGCACATGCGCTACATCGGCTACGGCGGCATGCTGATGGAATCGTTCGTGGCGGTGATGGCGCTGGTCGCGGCCTCGATCATCGATCCGGGCATCTACTTCGCGATGAACAGCCCGGCGGCGGTGATCGGCGCCGATGCGGCGTCGGCGGCGCACTACATCACCAACACCTGGGGCTTCACCATCACGCCGGAGCAGCTGACCGCGACCGCGGCGGCGATCGGCGAGCCGACCATCCTGCATCGTGCAGGTGGCGCACCGACACTCGCGGTGGGCATCGCGCAGATCCTGCACGAAGCGATCCCCAGTGGCAGCGACGCAATGATGGCGTTCTGGTACCACTTCGCGATCCTGTTCGAAGCATTGTTCATCCTGACCGCGGTGGACGCTGGCACCCGTGCCGGACGCTTCATGCTGCAGGACCTGCTGGGCAACTTCGTCCCGGCGCTGAAGAAGACCGAGTCGTGGACCGCCAACATCATCGGTACCGCCGGCTGCGTGGCGCTGTGGGGCTACCTGCTCTACACCGGTGTGGTCGATCCGTTCGGCGGCATCCAGACCTTGTGGCCGTTGTTCGGCATCTCCAACCAGATGCTGGCCGGTATCGCGCTGATGCTGGGCACGGTAGTGCTGTTCAAGATGAAGCGCGACCGCTATGCGTGGGTCACTGCGGTACCGGCGGTGTGGCTGCTGATCTGCACCACCTATGCCGGCTTCATCAAGATCTTCGACAGCAACCCGGCGCAGGGTTTCCTGGCACAGGCACACAAGTTCCAGGCCGCACTCGCCAGCGACACGATCACGGCGCCGGCCAAGTCGGTGGCGCAGATGAAGCAGATCGTGGTCAACGCCTACGTCAATACCGGCCTGACCGCGCTGTTCCTGCTGGTGGTGGGCGCAGTCCTGGTGTATTCGATCAAGACCATCCTGGCGGCACGCCGCAATCCGCAGCGCAGCGACCGCGAGACCCCTTACGTGGCGCTGAAGCCACATGAAATGGTGGATCTGTGATGAGTACGCAACTGGTTCCCGCCGGCCAGTACCAGGCGCACCGCCGCATCTGGCGGCGCCTGGTGCAGACCGCACGACTGTGCTGTGGCATTCCTGATTACGACAACTACGTCCGGCATATGCTGGAAAAGCATCCGGACCAGGAGCCGATGGACTACAAGACGTTCTTCCGCGAGCGCCAGGAAGCGCGCTACGGCGGACGCAATGGTGGCCGCTGCTGTTGAGGGCCGGGACGGTCTTTTCGCAGGCAAAAGAAGGCCGAGCGCGTGCTCGGCCCTGCACGGGCAGAGCGGGTTCGCGGCGCACGCCGCGAACCCGCAACAGGAACGTCCGGTCAGAACTCAGGCGCCGGCCATCCACTTCAGGATCAGGCCGGTGACATAGGCCAACCCGGTACCGGTGGCATAGCCCACCGTCCCCAGCAGCACCCCCACAGGCGCCAGCGTCGGATGGAAGGCCGCGGCCACCACGGGAGCCGAGGCGGCCGCCCCGATGTTGCCCTGCGAACCGATCGCGAAAAAGAACAACGGCGCGCGCAGCAGCTTGGCCACCCCCCACAGCACCAGCACATGCGTGGCCATCCAGATCGCGCCGAGCAGGAACAGCCAAGGCCGATCCAGCAGCGACAGCAGGTTCATCTGCATGCCGATGCAGGCGATCAGGAAGTACAGGAACACCGTGCCCAACCGCGAAGCGCCTGCGGCTTCCAGCCGGCGCGCACGGGTGAAGCTCAGGCCCAGGCCCATCGCCGTGGACAGCAGGATCACCCACACGAACTGGCTGTCCAGGCTGAACTGGCTGGCCCAGCTGACGTTGGCCTTGAACCAGCCCGACAGCGGTGCGGCGATGGCGTGGGCCAGGCCGACGCCACCCAGTGCCACGCCGACGATCACCATCAGGTCGGTCATGCTGGGAATGCGCGCGTTCTGTGCCTCGTAGGCGCTGATGCGTGCCTTCATCTCGTCGATGGCACGCGTATCGGCCCCGTTGCGGGTGTCGATCTGCTGCGCGCGGTTGGCCAGGAACAGCAGGATCGCCATCCACAGGCTGGCGCAGGCCACGTCGACCACGGCGAACTGCCCGAAGGTGGTGGCATCGGTGCCGAACACTTCGCGCATGGCGACCATGTTGGCGCCGCCACCGATCCAGCTGCCGGCCAGCGCGGCCATGCCGGCCCAGGTATCACCGGCCACCGTTTCCGGATGGATCAGCTTCATCAGCTGGAAGGAGACGATCGCACCGAGCATGATGCCAGCGGTACCGGCACAGAACACAAGCAACAGCTTCGGCCCCAGCTTGATGACGCCCTTGAGGTCGATCGACAGCGTCAGCAGGACCAGCGCGGCCGGCAGCAGCACGTCACGCGCGACCGGGTTGTACAGCGAGGTGTTGTGGCCATCGATGACACCGGCGGTGTTGTAGATGGCGGGGATGAAGTAGCACAGCAGCAGTGCCGGCACCCAGGCGAAGATCTTCTTCAACAGCGGGGTCGGACCACTGGCGGCCCAGAAGATCAGGGCCAGGGTGGCGGCAATCAGGCCCAGTCCAACGATATCGTTGCTGATCAGGGCAGTAGCGGGTTCGGTCGGCATGGGATCCTCTGTCGATCGAAGGAGCGGGGAAAAAAAAGCGCCGCATGAAGCGGCGCAGGTCGAGATTAACATTGTCTTCACGTCGGGTCATGCCGCAGCGCGGAGCAGGTCGGCCGTCCGATCAAGCGGGGCGCGAAGCGCCGAAGTCCAGGGTGACACGCGTCCCGCGCGGTTGGCGGGGCTGCAACTGCAGCGTCCAGCCCAGGTGCTCGCACAGCCGCGCGATCAGGTCCAGGCCGATGCCACTGCCTCGATCGGCACGCTCGCCGCGGGCCATGCGCGCGTGGATCGCCGCGATCTCCTCCGGGCTCATCCCATGCCCGGGGTCCTGCAGGGTCAGTACCGCCGACGAACTCAGCTGCAGCTCGATATGGCCGCGGCCGCTGTTTTCGATGGCATTGCGCAGCAGGTTGCCGATCGCCGCCTGCACCACCGCCAGCGGCGCGACGATATCCACCGGCGCAGCCTGGATGCCGATGCTCAGGTCCTTGTCGCCGAGCAGGTGGCGATGGTCGTCGACGATCTCCGGCAGCAGCTGGTCCAGTGCGATGCGCTCGGCACGCGCGGCCAGGCGCGCAGGATCACGCGCCAGCACCAGCAGCAGCTCGATCAGCTGCTCCACGCTCTGTGCCGTGCGCAGGACCCGCTGCATCTGTTGGCGGGCACGTTCGGGCAGGCCCGGTTGCTCCAGCGCCAGCTCGGCTGCACCGGTCATCACTGCGATCGGCGTGCGCAGTTCGTGGCTGGCGGTACTGATGAAGACCCGCTCACGCTCGACGAACTGCTCGTTGCGGTCCAGGTAGTCGTTCAGCGCATCGGCGATGGTGTGCAGCTCGGAACTGCCGCGCGGGTCGACCTCGATGCGCTGGCCCTGAACGCCCGGCCGCAATGCGCCGATGTGCTGGGCCAGCAGGCTCAACGGGCGCACCATGCGTTCCATGCCGAAGGACGCCATCAGCACGGTGACGAAGATCATGATCACCCCGGCCAGCATCACCCAGCGCGTGGCGAACTGCTCCAGGTCATGGAAGTCGGAGATGTCCAGCGCCAGCGCGACCCGTCCCATCGACCGGGTCTCGCGCACCATCACCGCCGTCTCCCGGCCTTTGATCATCACGCCGTCGTGAAGGCCCGGATGCAGCGTACGCAGGCTGTCAGGCAGGTTGACTGCATCGAAGCGGTACAGGCTGAGCGTGTCCGAATCCTGCCAGCGATAGTGCGGTTCATGCTCGACGTGCTCGACGATGCTGTCCAGTTCGGAGTTGAGCAGCGCACGCCAGGCGGCATGTTCGGCGTGTTCGTGCACGTAGTTGCCGACGCTGAACACAGCGATCGACAGCAGGGCCAGGTAGCCCAGCAACCACCACACCACGCGCCGGTACAGCGGGCCCGGCCTACGCGCCTTCATCATCATCCTTGCCTGCATCGGCGGCCGCGGTCACCGCAAGGCGGTAACCAACCCGCGGCAGGGTGTGGATCAGCTTGTCGGCAAACGGACCATCGACGCTGCGGCGCAGCTCATAGACATGCGAGCGCAGCAGGTCACCATCCGGTGGCTCGTCGCCCCACAGGGCGAACTCCAGCTGTTGGCGGGTGACCGCACCGGGGCTGGCGCGCATCAGCACCTCCAGCAGCTTCCGGCAGGCCGGGTAGAGGTGGAGCACCTGACCACCCCGCTGGGCTTCGAGGGTCGCCAGGTCCAGCACCAGGTCGCCCACCTGCAGGCGCTTGCGCGGGTTCCGGCCCTGCGCACGCAGCAGCAGCGCCTCCAGCCGAACTTCCAGCTCGGGCAGGGCGAACGGCTTGGTCAGGTAATCATCGGCACCCGCGCGGAAGCCGGTGATCTTGTCCGGCAGTTCGTCGCGCGCGGTCAGCATGATCACCGGCACCTCCGAAGCCTGCTCGGCGCGCAGGCGACGCAGCACCTCCGGCCCCTCCATGCGCGGCAGCATCCAGTCCAGGATCACCGCGTCGTAGGGATGGCTGCCGGCCAGGTGCAGGCCGGTGATGCCGTCCGGGGCCACGTCGAGCACGTGCCCGCGCGACTCGAAGTAGTCGAACAGGTTGGCCACCAGCTGGCGGTTGTCCTCGATCACCAACAGACGCATGCACGAAACATCCACGGAACTTCGTACCATGGTAGCGCTGCCCATGTCGGAATGCGGTCGCCCCGGCCTCCTCTGACGCTTTTCCAACCCCCGCCACCTCAGAATGGCCGTTTTGCTCCCGGAGCCTGCCGTGCCCGTAGTCCTGCCCCGCCGTTGGCGCCTGCCCCTGTTGTGGCTGTTGATCGTTGCTGCGCTGGCAGCGGGGATCGGCCTTCGGCAGCCGCAGCCACCGGACGAGCCGCGCTTCGTGCTGGCGGCCCGCACCATGGTCGAGAGTGGGCAATGGCTGCTGCCGCACCGGGGCGTGGAGCTGTATGCGGAGAAGCCACCGGTCTTCATGTGGCTGCAGGCGGCGGCCTACGAGATCGTCGGCAGCTGGCAGTGGTCGTTCCTGCTGCCATCGCTGCTGGGCGCCCTGCTCAGCCTGTGGTTGGTGTCGGATCTGGCACGCCGACTGTGGTCACCGCGGCATTCCCTGTACGCCCTGGCGGCGCTGTTCTGCACCCTGCAGTTTGGCCTGATGGCCAAGCGCGCGCAGATCGACATGGTGCTGGTCGGCATGACCACGGTGGCCCTGTGGGGCTTGATGCGCCACCTGTGCGAACGCCGCAACCTGGCTGCCTTGTGGCTGGCGGGGTTCGCCGCTGGCCTCGGCACGGTGACCAAAGGCGTGGGTTTCCTGCCGCTGCTGATGGTCCTGCCGTGGTTCGGCTGGTGGCTGTACCAGCGTCGCCGCGGGCGCAGCGTTGACGGCCCCCACCCGGCAACGCTGCTGTGGCTGATCCCGGCCTTCCTGCTGGGCGTGTCGGTGTGGCTTGCGCCGCTGGGCTGGGCCCTGCTGCACACGCCCAGCGCCGAACTGCAGGCCTACGCGCATGAGCTGTTGTTCAAGCAGACCGGTACCCGCTATGCCAACGCCTGGCACCATCGCCAACCGGCCTGGTACTACCTGCAGGTGATCCTGACCCTGTGGCTGCCGGGCAGCCTGCTGCTGCCGCTGCTGTTCAAGCCGTGGTGGCGCCGCATCCGCCGGGGCGACCGCCGGCAGTGGCTGCTGCTGGGTTGGGCGCTGCTGGTGCTGGTGTTCTTCAGCGCCAGCCCGGGCAAGCGCGAGGTCTATGTGCTGCCGATGCTGCCTGCGATGGCACTGGCGGTTGCGCCGTTGTTGCCGGGCTTGCTGCGCCGGCTGTGCGTGCGCCGGTATCTGTTCGGCTACAGCGTGGTGCTGATGCTGGCCACCGGCGTGCTCGGCGCGATGCTGATGACCGAGCACCCGTGGGCCTTGGCGCAACTGGAGCGCCGGGCCATGCCCGATACGCTGCTGCCGGTGCTGGGTGATGGCCTGCTGACCTTCGCCATCGCGCTGGCCACGTTGGCCGTCTGGTTGCGGGTGCGCCGCGCCACGACCCTGGTGCTGCTGACCCACGGCATGCTGTGGATGCTCTACGGCCTGGTGCTGATCCCGGCACTGGATCCCTACGCATCGGCATCGGCGCTGATGCGCCGCGTCGGCGCGCGGATCGGTCCGGACGCCGAATTGGCGCTGGTCGCCTGGCGCGAGCAGAACCTGCTGCAGGCTGACCGCCCGGTACGCGAGTTCGGCTTCAAGCGGCCCTGGGCCGAGCAATGGCACGATGCCGGCCCCTGGCTCGCCGAAGCGCCGGACAAGCGCTGGTTGCTGGTGCTGGACGAGGCGATGAGTCCCTGCGTGGACCGGGCCAAGGTGATCGACATCGGCATGGCCAACAGGAATCGTTGGCAACTGCTTCCCGGTACGGCCTGGGACCCGCAATGCCACGCCGAACGGGCCGGCTCGACCGCCGAAGAAGACTGAACGTTGACTCGTGCCGGGGAAATCATTAACCCGGCGCGAACGAGCGTCCGACCCTTCTCCGACATGCAGGTGACGAGCATGGCTGCGGATTCCCGAACCCGCCTTCCCTCAGCATGCCCGTTCGTCCCCTTGATTCGATCGCGCCGCTTGCGACATCGCCACTGGCGTCAAGATTCGCCGTAACTCACTTTTGGCTGCCTGTCGCAATCGGTCTGCCCGTGTTTGCGCTGCTGATGGGGTTCGGCGGCGACCAGTGGGTGGCCGATCACCTGTTCCGCCTTGAGGGCAGCCGATGGGTGCTACAGGACGCCTGGATCACCCGCACGGTGGTGCACAAGGCCGGCAAATGGCTGAGCACGTCAGCGGCCTTGGTCGCGATCCTGCTGTGCTTCCACCACTGGCGTAAAGGACGCGATCACACCCTGCGGTGGGCGCTGCTTTATGTCGTACTTGCCCTGGCGCTGGGCACCGGCGTGATCTCCCTGCTGAAGTCACTGGTGCCGATGGAATGCCCTTGGGACTTGCTGCGCTACGGCGGCCACCAGCCATTTATCGGGCTTTTCACCGCACGCCCCGCTGGCATGGCCGCGCAGGCCTGCTTCCCGGCCGGGCACGCCAGTGCCGGCTACGCCTGGCTGTGCCTGTACTATTTCGCCCTCCTATGGCGCCCGTCGTGGCGCTGGGCCGGGTTGTGGATCGGCCTCGGCGCCGGTTTGGTGTTCGGCATCGGCCAGCAGCTGCGCGGTGCGCATTTCCTTTCGCATGACGTCGCCACTGCATTGATCTGCTGGCTGCTTTCGCTCGGCCTGTATCTGATCGCCAAGCGCGTCCTGACACACCGTCAACTGAACCATGCCAACCGCCAGGAGGCAAACGCATGAGCGCATCGGTCCAACGGCCCGCCCGCCTCCCCGCCCTTGCGGGTCTGCGCCACTGGCGGCCGCAGCTGTCCACCGAAGCGCTGATCGCGCTGACCAGCCTGTTCTTCGCGGTGGCCGGCAATGGCCTGTTCTGGCACAGCGCGATGGCCAGCCATCCAGGCAGCCTGCGCTACGCGCTTTCGCTGCTGCTGTTGCTGCTGGGTGCTCACGGCGTGCTGCTGGGCATCCTGGTCTGGCGCTGGAACGCCAAGGTGGTGATCAGCCTGTTGCTGCTGGTGACCGCATTCGCCGCGCACTACATGAGCCGCTACCACATCTACCTGGATGCGGACATGCTGCGCAACGTGCTGGCGACGGACCCCAAGGAAAGCCGCGAGCTGATGACCGTGTCGCTGCTGTGGCCGGTACTGTTGCTGGCCGTGTTGCCGATGGCGGTGTTGTGGCGCGTGCAGCTGCGTCGCCGCAGCTGGGGCCGCACCCTGCTGTGGCGGCTGGGCTTCCTGCTGGTGGCCGCGGTAACCGCCGTCGGCGGCGCGTTGATCTCGTTCCAGGATGTTTCAGCACTGATGCGCAACCAGCGCGAAGTGCGTTACCTCGCCACCCCGGCCAACGTGCTGCTGGGCATGCCGCGTGCGCTGCGTGGCGACAACCCGGTGCAGCGCGCACCGAAGCTGCCGATCGGCACCGACGCCAAGGCCACTCCGCGAGCGCCGGCCAGCAAGCCGCGCCTGCTGGTGATCGTCATGGGCGAGACCGTGCGTGCGCAGAACTGGGGCCTCAACGGTGGCCGCAACACCACTCCGGAACTGGCGCAGGCCAGCGTGATCAATTTCCCGGACATGCATTCGTGCGGCACCAGCACGGAGGTCTCGCTGCCGTGCCTGTTCTCGCCGTGGGGCCGCCACGACTACGACGAGAAGAAGATCCGTGCGCACCAGTCGCTGCTGCACGTACTGAACCGCGCCGGCATCGCGCCGCTGTGGCGTGACAACCAGTCCGGCTGCAAGGGCGTGTGCGAGGGCCTGGACTTCCAGTCATTGTCCGACGCCACCACACCCGGCCTGTGCGCCGATGGCCGCTGCATGGACGAGATCCTGCTGCAGGACCTGGCCACCCAGGTGCGGGCCAAGCCCGGCGACCGGGTCGTGGTGCTGCACCAGCTGGGCAACCACGGCCCGGCCTATTTCGAGCGCTATCCGCCCGCGTTCCGCCGCTTCACCCCGACCTGCGACACCCGTGACATCGGCCGCTGCTCGCGCGACGAGATCACCAACAGCTATGACAACGCCGTGCTGTACACCGATCACTTCCTGACCAAGACCATCGGCACGCTGCAGGGCATGCAGGACTACGACACGGCGATGATCTACCTGTCCGACCATGGTGAATCGCTGGGCGAGAAGGGCCTGTTCCTGCATGGCGTGCCGTATGCGATCGCACCGGCCGAGCAGACCCGCGTACCGATGACGATGTGGTTCTCGCCGGGCTTCGCCAGCAGCCGTGGGTTGGACCTGCAGTGCGTGCGCAAGCGTTCGGCGGCCTATACAGACCACGACAACCTGTTCCCGTCGGTGCTGGGCCTGATGCAGGTTAAGACGGCGCTGTACGAGCGCGACCGCGACGTGTTCGCCAACTGCGAAGGTTGAGGGGTGTTTGGCAGGGCTTGCAGCCCTGCACCTGCAGGGGCAACGGCAACGGCCGAAGCAACAGCAGAAGCGGGTTTCCTGAGGGGTGGCGGGGTGGGTCCGGTTGCGGGGGACGCTGCAAGTACGTCCATGTAAGCTCGGTCGCCGCATCCATGCGGCTCACGCCCCCGCAACCGGCCCCACCCCGCCTTCGACAGTTTTCCGCGATCTGTTGGAACGATCTTGGGGTCAGATCCGTTTTCCGGAAGAAAACGGATCTGACCCCATTTTGATTGTCGATACCTGACAGATGTGTCGACCAAGGTCGACACCTACCAACAGCCGCCACGATCTGTCAGACGTGGGGCGGTGTGGGCTTGCAGGACCGTTGGCGCCATGGATGGCGCCATCGAGCCCCCATGGATGGGTTTACAGCGTGTCCTGCAAGCCCACACCGCCGCGCCATCCCACGGATACCCCGCTGTTGCGGTTGCTTCGGCGGTTGCTGTTGCTTGTGCTCTGGCCTCTGCGGGTGCCGGGCGCCGCCCGGCCGACTTCCGCCACTTGCGGTGGCAGCGACGGCCCACTAGCCTTCGGCCGTCGTTCACCACCCAAGGACCGCCCGTGAAACACCGTCATCTCCTGCTGGCCTCGGCAATCGCCGCCGCCACGCTGGCCCTGGCCGCCTGCAAGAAGGAAGCTGCCCCAGGCACCGATACCGCCAGCAGCAGCGCTCCGGCCGGTGAAACCGCCGACCAGTTCGTGGCCCGCATCAATGCCGAATTCAAGGCCGCTTACCCGGAGATGACCTCGGCGCAGTGGCTGTCCTCCACCTACATCAACGGTGATTCGGAACGCATTGCGGCCAAGGCCAACGAGCGTTCGCTGACGCAGCTCAACAGCTGGATCGAACAGGCCGCCAAGTTCGACGGCAAGCCGATGAGCGAGGACAGCAAGCGCGCGATCCACCTGCTGAAGCTGATGTCCTCGATGCCTGCACCGCGCGACCCGGCCAAGCTGGCCGAGCTGACCCAGATCGCCACGCGCATGGAAGGCAGCTACGGTGCCGGCAAGTACTGCACCGATGCCAATGATCCGAACTCCTGCCGCCAGCTGGGCGAGCTGGAACAGGTGCTGGCGCGCAGCCGCGACTATGACAAGCAGCTCGACGCCTGGCAGGGCTGGCACAGCACCACCAAGAGCATGCGCGGCGACTACCAGAAGTTCGTCGGCCTGGTGAACGAAGGCGCCAAGGGCATGGGCTTTGCCGACGCCGGCCAGATGTGGCGCAGCGGCTACGACATGCCGCCGGAGCAGATCGGCCCGGAAACCGACCGGCTCTGGGAACAGGTCAAGCCGATGTACGAGCAGCTGCACTGCTATGCACGCGGCAAGCTGGACAAGACCTACGGCAAGGACAAGGCCGAAGTGGGCAACGGCCTGATTGCCGCGCACCTGCTGGGCAACATGTGGCAGCAGGACTGGTCGAACCTGTGGGACCAGCTGGAACCGTACCCGGGTGCCGGCAGCCTGGACATCACCGCTGCACTGGAAAAGCAGTACCAGGCCAACCTGAGCGCGGCGCTGGCCAAGGCCGGCAAGGACGCCAACGTGGCGGCCCAGTACAAAGCCCAGCGCGAAGCCGAACTGCGTACCGCCAAGCAGATGACCGAACGCGCACAGGACTTCTATGTGTCGCTGGGCATGCCGTCGCTGCCGCAGTCGTACTGGGAACGCACCCAGTTCATCAAGCCCGACGACCGCGATGTGGTCTGCCACGCCAGCGCCTGGGACATGAACATGGAAGGCGATGTGCGCACCAAGATGTGCATCAAGCCGAACGAAGAGAACTTCACCACCATCTACCACGAGCTGGGCCATATCTATTACGACCTGGCCTACAACCCGCTGCCGCCGCTGTTCCAGGGCGGTGCCAACGATGGCTTCCATGAGGCGATCGGCGACACCATCGTGCTGGCGATGACGCCCAAGTACCTCAGCTCGATCGGCCTGGTCGATGCACCGACCGAGAGCCGCGAAGCGGTCATCAACAACCAGATGCGCATGGCGCTGTCGGGCGTGTCGTTCCTGCCGTTCGGGCTGATGATCGACCGCTGGCGCTGGGGCGTGTTCGATGGTTCGATCACCGCCGACAACTACAACAAGGCGTGGTGGGACCTGAAGGCCAAGTACCAGGGCGTGGCCCCGGCCAGCCCCCGTGGCGAGGAATTCTTCGATCCGGGCGCGAAGTACCACGTGCCGGGCAACACCCCCTACACCCGCTACTTCCTGGCCCGCATCCTGCAGTTCCAGTTCTACAAGGGCCTGTGCGATGCAGCCGGCTACAAGGGCCCGCTGCACGAGTGCACCTTCTACGGCAACAAGGAAGCCGGCCAGAAATACTGGGCGATGCTGAGCAAGGGTGCCAGCCAGCCGTGGCAGGCCACGCTGAAGGAGCTGACCGGCACCGACAAGCTCGATGCCGGCCCGATGATCGAGTACTTCACTCCGGTCAACGAGTGGCTGAAGCAGCAGAACGAAGGCCAGATGTGTGGCTGGCAGGCCAACGCGGCCCCGGCGGCGAAATGAGAAAAGGGGCGGATCCGCAAGGATCCGCCCCTTCTCCGTGTTGTAGAGCCGAGCCATGCTCGGCTCTACAGATTCGGCGCGATCAGCTGTCCTTCTTCGCCGCCATCGCCGCGGCCAGTTCCGCCTTGAATTCCTCGAAGGTCTGGCCCTTCTCTTTCGCTTCGGCGTGCGCGGCGTCGCGCAGCGCATCGGAGTACATCAGGCGCACCGGCGTGCCGTTGCGCTCGTGCAGTTCACCGGCCTGCATGATCAGCGCCAGTACCTGTGCGGCGGAGTCACTGTGGCCGGCGATACGGCCGTCCATGCCCAGCACCCATTCGCCGTCGCGGCGCACGACACCGGCCAGCAGGGTGCGCTGCGCGTCGCGCAGTTCGGCATGCGGCTCCACCGGCGAGGCCTGGGCAGCGGCCTTGTTGGCGGCCTGCTTTTCCTGGCGACGGCGCTGGTCGCGGCGGGTCTTGGAGCTGGTGGACATGGTGCAATACCGCTGCGAGGGGGGCGCAAGGATAGCGCACCCCACCCGCCACGCCGCTTCACACCCCCTCAATCCAGCACTTTGCCGTGCCGCCAGTAGCCCATGAAGCTGATCGCGCGGCGATCCAGCCCGCAGTCGCGGACCAGATGACGACGGATCGCCATCACCGCCGCTGCCTCGCCTGCCACCCAGGCATACAGCGGCCCGACCACGCGGGTATCGGCCTGTTCCCAGAGGATCTGCGTATCGACGTCGATCTCCTCCGGCGCATCGCCGGCAGCCACGCCCGAGGCCGCTGCCAGCCGCGCCTGCACCGCCTGCAACAGAGGCGCCCCGTACGCCGCGCGCCCGCGCGGCAGCCAGACCAGCTCGGCGGAAGCCGGTGCCTTCAGCGGCACCGCGTCGCCGGCCTGCGCCACTTCCAGCAGCGCCAGCGTACGCGGCGGATCCACCATGGCCGCCAGTTCCTCAAGAATGCCGGCCACCGCCGGTAACGCGGTTTCATCGGCCACCAGCAGCACCTGGCCGACGCCGGCCGGCGGCTTCCATTCCCAACCTTCGCTGCTGTCGGCACAGTCGGCATCGGGAGCCAGCAACACCACACGGTCGCCGGGGCGTGCATGGATGGCCCAGCGCGAGGCCGGCCCGGTCTCGCCATGCAGCACGAAATCAACATCGACTTCGCCCAGCTCTGCACGCAGCTGGCGGATGGTATAGGTGCGCATCGGCGGGCGCTGATCGTCCGGCAGCGCCCGGTAGCGGGGATACCAGTCCTCGCCGCTGGGCACCTGTGGCAGGTCCTGCCCGGGCAAGGGGAAGAATACCTTGATGCGCTGGTCCGGGCCTTCGGTCTTCATCCGCGCCACGTCGGCGCCGGTGAACACCATGCGGTCCAGGGAAGGGGAAAGAACGCGGCGCTCCTTCAGCGCCACCTCGAACAGGCGGTAGGTCTGCTGCGCAGCCATGGCGAAACCTCATGCAACGACATTGGGTCGGCTGGCTGTCGTGCACCCACGCACCGGCTGGCTGGAATGCCCAGCCTAGTCCGGCCGTTCCCTGCCGCAAGTGTTTCGGGCATCGCGGCCCACCCTACCCCTGCGCGCTGCTCAGTGACCCGTGCAGGCTGCCTGCGCCGCGCGCTCGCGCTGGTGTTCCCAGTACCAGAACACGAAACCGGCGCCGAAGAACGCCGCCTGGCCCAGTGCCAAGTGCAGCGGGCTGCCGCTCAGCAGTGGTGACACCACGCCGGCCACCACGGTGCTGATCATCAGCTGCACGAAGGCCTGCAGCGACGAGGCCAGGCCGCGCTGATGCGGGTACATGTCCAGCACCGCCAGCGCCAGGATCGGGAAGATCAGCGCCATGCCCATGCCACCCAGGAAGATCGGCAGTACCGCCCATGGCAGCACGAACTGTGGCGACAGCACCACGTAGCCAACGTTCAACAGCACTGACAATGCGCACAGGCCGAAACCAATGGAGACCTGGCGGGTGGGCGTGGTGTGCCCGGCCATGCGCCCGGACAGGAATGAGCCGGTGGTCATGCCGCCGATGGTCGGGATGAACAACCAGGCGAAACCGCCCTCGCCCAGGTGCAGGTGCTGCATCACGAACACCGGCGCCGAGGAGATGTACAGGAAGATTCCACCAAAGCCGATGCTGCCGGCCAGCGCCAGGCGCAGGAAGCGTGGATTGAAACCGATGCGCACGTAATCACGCAGCAGCACGCGCGGCGACAACGGCACGCGCGCTTCGACGGGATGGGTCTCGGGCAGGTAGCGTGCAGTGGCCGCCAGCAGGACCAGCCCGAACACCACCAGGAACCAGAAGATCAGCGGCCACCCCGCGCCACTGAGCAGGATCCAGCCACCGATGATCGGCGCGATGGCCGGGGCGATGCCGAACAGCATGGACACCTGGCTCATCAGCCGCTGCGCGTCATGGCCGTGGTACAGATCGCGGATCACCGCGCGGCCGACGATCATGCCGACACCCGCCGACAGGCCCTGCAGCGCACGGAACGCCAGCAGCGTGGTCAGGTCGGTGGACAGTGCGCAGCCCACCGAGGCGCCGACGAACACCACCAGGCCACCGAGGATCACCCGCTTGCGGCCCCAGGCGTCGGACAGCGGACCGTGCGCCAGGCTCATCAGGCCGTAGAACAGCAGGTAGACGCTGATGGTCTGCTGCACCGCCACCTCGTCCACCGCCAGGCGCTGGGCCAGCTGCGGGAAGGCCGGGAAGATGGTGTCGATCGAGAACGGGCCGAACATGGCCAGGCCGGCAAGCAGCAGGGCCATGCGGCGGGTGGAGGGAGCAACAGCGGCGGTCATGGGAAAGGCGTCCGGCAGGGCCATGCGCGGCACGCACGGCGGGCGCCGGTCCCTGTCTGCAGGGAGGGCGCCAGATGAATTCGGGTATCTGGCCATCATAGGTGGGGATTGCGCCTGATGCCATGCAGCGATGCACAAAACGCACGTCCGGGCCATCGGCCATTCAGGCGCAGCGGCCAGGCCCGTAGACGGCCAGCGGGCCCGCAACGGGCTATAATCGGCGGGCAACACGGTGGGAGAAGCGGAACACCGCTGCCGAAGGCGCAACGCCCGTAATCGCTCAGGCCCGATACCACCCGTAACAGAACTCTGGAGAGACCGGTTCGATCCGGCGCCGAAGGGGCACGAAGCTGCGGTTTTCCGCGCTTCCAAACTCTCAGGCAAAAGGACAGAGGGGCGCCCCGCAGACCGCCGACCGGCGGCTTGTGCCCGTGCGTGTGCCCTTTCCTGACGGATCCTTCGCCATGTCCCAGAACACCCCTTCCCTGCGTGAGCTCGAGCACCACAATGCGTTCGTCGAGCGCCACATCGGCCCCAACGATGCCGAGATCGCGCAGATGCTCGACGTCGTCGGCCACGCGTCGCTGGATGCGATGACCGATGCCATCGTGCCGGCCAAGATCAAGTCGCCGGCGCCGCTGGCGCTGCCGGAGTCGATGACCGAAGTGCAGGCACTGGCGAAGATCCGCGCGATCGCCGACAAGAACACCGTGCTGCGCAGCTTCATCGGCCAGGGCTACTACGGTACCCACACCCCGAACGTGATCCTGCGCAACATCCTGGAAAACCCGGCCTGGTACACCGCTTACACCCCGTACCAGGCCGAGATCTCGCAGGGCCGCATGGAAGCGCTGATCAACTTCCAGACCCTGTGCGCCGACCTCACCGGCATGGAGATCGCCAACGCCTCGCTGCTGGACGAAGCCACTGCCGCCGCCGAAGCGATGACCCTGGCCAAGCGTTCGGCCAAGTCGAAGTCGGACACCTTCTTCGTGCACGACGCCGTGCACCCGCAGACCCTGGAACTGCTGCGCACCCGCGCAGAACCGATGGGCATCGTGCTGCGCGTCGGCACCCCCGCCGAAGCACTGGAAGCGGAAGCCTTCGGCCTGCTGCTGCAGTACCCGGACACCTTCGGCCAGATCGGCGATTACAAGGCCCTGGTCGAGGCCGTGCACGCACGCGGCGGCTTGGTGGCCGTGGCCACCGACCTGCTGGCGCTGACCCTGCTGGCCGCACCGGGCGAATGGGGCGCGGACATCGTGGTCGGCAACAGCCAGCGTTTCGGCGTGCCGTTCGGCTTCGGCGGCCCGCACGCCGCGTTCATGGCCTGCCGTGACGCCTACAAGCGCTCGATGCCGGGCCGCCTGATCGGTGTCTCCATCGATGCCCAGGGCAACCCGGCCTATCGCCTGACCCTGCAGACCCGTGAGCAGCACATCCGCCGCGAGAAGGCGACGTCGAACATCTGTACCGCACAGGTGCTGCTGGCGGTGATGGCCTCGATGTATGCGGTCTACCACGGTCCGGAAGGCCTGACCCGCATCGCCCGGCGCACCCACCGCCTGGCTTCGATCCTGGCTGCGGCACTGCGCAACGCCGGCGTGCAGGTCGGTGGCGACTTCTTCGACACCCTGCACATCACCGGCGTGCATGCCGATGAGATCCACGCCAAGGCACGCGCCGCCGGTTACAACCTGCGCGCGATCGACAGCGACTCGGTCGGCATCAGCCTGGACGAGACCGCCACCCGCGCCGACGTGGTCGCGCTGGCCACCGTGTTCGGCGCGCAGGCTGACGTCGAGGCGCTGGACGCCAGCACCGCCGACGCGCTGCCGGCCGGCCTGCTGCGCCAGTCCGCGTTCCTGACCCACCCGGTGTTCAACACCCACCACAGCGAGCACGAACTGCTGCGCTACCTGCGTTCGCTGGCCGACAAGGACCTGGCGATGGACCGCACGATGATCCCGCTGGGCTCGTGCACCATGAAGCTCAACGCCACCGCCGAGATGATCCCGGTGACCTGGCCGGAGTTCTCGCAGATCCACCCGCTGGTGCCGGCCGACCAGGCGCTGGGCTACAAGGAACTGATCGACACGCTGGAAGCGATGCTGGTCGAATGCACCGGCTACGACGCGGTCAGCCTGCAGCCGAACTCCGGCGCGCAGGGCGAGTACGCCGGCCTGCTGGCGATCCGTGCCTACCACCGCTCGCGCGGCGAAGGCCACCGCGACATCTGCCTGATCCCGGACTCGGCACACGGCACCAACCCGGCCTCGGCGCAGATGTGCGGCATGAAGGTCGTGGTGACCAAGACCGATGCCAACGGCAACGTCGACGTCGAGGACATCCGCCTCAACGCCGAGAAGTACAGCGACCGCCTGGCCGCGATCATGATGACCTACCCGTCCACGCACGGCGTGTTCGAGGAAGAGGTGGTCGAGATCTGCGAGATCATCCACAAGCACGGCGGCCAGGTGTACACCGACGGCGCCAACATGAACGCCCTGGTCGGCGTGGCCAAGCCGGGCAAGTGGGGTTCGGACGTTTCGCACCTGAACCTGCACAAGACCTTCTGCATCCCGCACGGCGGTGGTGGCCCGGGCGTGGGCCCGTGCGCGGTCAAGGAGCACCTGGCCCCGTTCCTGCCGGGCAAGCTGGGTGACAACGGCCCGGTCGGCATGGTCAGCGCGGCCAGCTTCGGCAGTGCTTCGATCCTGCCGATCAGCTGGATGTACATCGCGATGATGGGCCGTGAAGGCCTGCGCAAGGCCACCCAGGTCGCGCAGCTCAACGCCAACTACATTGCCAAGCGCCTGGCTCCGCACTTCAAGACCCTGTACACCGGCCGTAACGGCCTGGTGGCGCACGAGTGCATCCTGGACGTGCGCCCGCTGGAGAAGACCAGCGGCATCGGTGCCGAGGACGTCGCCAAGCGCCTGATCGACTTCGGCTTCCACGCCCCGACCCTGAGCTTCCCGGTCGCGGGCACGCTGATGGTCGAGCCAACCGAGAGCGAGTCGCTGCACGAGCTGGATCGCTTCATCAACGCGATGATCCAGATCCGAGAGGAAATCAGCGCGATCGAAGACGGCCGCCTGGACCGCGAGGACAACCCGCTGAAGAACGCGCCGCACACCGCCACCGCGGTGACCGCCAGCGAGTGGACCCACGCCTACCCGCGCGAACTGGCCGCCTTCCCGCTGGCCAGCCTGAAGCAGAGCAAGTACTGGCCGCCGGTGGCACGCGTCGACAACGTGTACGGTGACAAGAACGTGATGTGCGCCTGCATCCCGGTCGATGCCTACAAGGATGATGAAGTCGAGGCTTGATTCCTCACTGCATCGATAAAGAAAAACGGCCCGCGCAAGCGGGCCGTTTTCATGAGGGCGTGTGAACCAGGGTCCACACCCACAGTTACCCGATCACGGGTCCGGCATCTGTCCCAGGCTCAACTGCCACGATACGCCGAAGCGGTCCTGCACCCAGCCATAGCGGTTGCTGAAGTCGTAATCACCCACCGGCATCAACCAATGGCCGCCCTCGCCCAGCACGCGTGCCGCACGCTCGAACTGCTCGGCACCGGAACACTCGACGAACAGCGAGATCGACGGGCTGAAGGTGAAGTCGTGCACATCCAGGCTGTCGAAGCACAGGTAATGGGTGCCACCGAGCAGGAAGATGGCCTGGCGGACCTGTCCGGGTACGCCGGCGCCGGCCCCCTCGGGGTGGCGTTGCAGGGCCAGCAGGCGGAAATCGGCAAAGGCTTCGGCGTACAGGGCCAGCGCGGCCTCGGCCTGGCCGGTGAACATCAGGAAGGGACGGCTGCGCAGCATGCGGTACTCCTGGTCGACGGGCCGCTGGCGGCCCACACGATCAGGATGGCACGGCGGATGTATGCCGGCTGTAGAGCCGAGCCCGCGCTCGGCTGGCGACTACGCGAACAGCAGCCGACCACAGGGTCGGCTCTACAGAAACTACAGCAACCGCAGCCGACCGTAGGGTCGGCTCTACAGCTTCAGTCACGCCTCGCGCATGCGCCGGGCGATGGCGCTGCCGGCGGCGATGGTGGCGGTCAGCGCCACCATCGACAGGAACTGCAGGCGGGTGTGCGCCTCGCTCAGCAGCAGGCCGAAGATCAGCGCCAGGATCGCCAGCGCGCAGCAGGTCAGCCACGGGAAACCGGCCATGCGGAACGGCAGCCGGGTACCCAGGCGATCGGCGCGGCGGCGCAGTACCAGCTGCGAAACCAGCGACAGCGTCCACACCAGCAGGCAGGTGGAACCGACGATGTTCAGCAGCACCGGCAGCACCCGGTCCGGGAACAGCAGTTCCATCACCGTGGCCGCAAAGCCGAACAGCACGCTGGCCAGCACGGCGATGACCGGCACCTGCCGCGGATCGGTCCAGCCCAGCACGGCCGGTGCTTCGCGGCGCTGCGCGAGCGAATACATCATGCGCGAGGCGCCGTAGAGGTTGGCATTGAGTGCCGACAGCAGCGCGATCACCGCGATCAGGGTGATCGCAGTGCCGGCGCCCGGAATGCGCGCTATGTCCAGCACGGCGGCGAACGGCGACTTCAGTGCTTCGCTGGTCCAGGGCACCACGGCGATGATCACGCTCAGCGAGCCGATGTAGAACACCAGGATGCGCCAGGCCACGGTACGGATGGCACGGGCGATGCTGCGTTCGGGATCTTCGGTTTCGGCCGCCGCAACGGCGACGATTTCGGTGCCGCCGAAGGCAAAAACGACAACCAGCAGCGCCGCACCGATCCCGGCCAGGCCCTTCGGTGCGAAACCGCCGTGTCCGGTGAAGTTGCTCAGGCCAGGTGAGGTGACCTGCGGCAGCCAGCCCATCAGCAGTGCCACGCCGATGGCAATGAAGGCCAGGATCGCCGCCACTTTCAGGATGGCGAACCAGAATTCGAACTCGCCGAAGTTCTTCACCCCGAGCAGGTTGATCGCAGTGAAGAACAGCATGAAGGCCAACGCAGCCATCGGCACCGGCACCACCGGCCAGACCGTGGCAAGCAACCCGGCCGCACCGACCGCCTCGGCGGCGATCACGATCACCAGCTGCACCCACCACAACCAGCCGACCGTGGCGCCAGCGGTGGCGCCCATGGCATCGGCGGCGTACACCGAGAACGCGCCGCTGGTCGGTTTGGCCGCCGCCATCTCGCCCAGTGCGTTCATCACGATGATCACCAGCGCGCCAGCGACCAGATACGAGACCAGAACGGCCGGACCGGCCGCCTGCACACCCACGCCCGAGCCGAGGAACAGGCCGGCGCCGATGGCACTGCCCAGGCCCATCATGATCAGCTGGCGGGGCTTGAGCGAATGTCCGAGGCGGGACGACGAAGCGGTCGGAATCGAATTGGGCATCGGCGGGGCTGGCGGCGGGCTACAGGGGCGACACCTTACCCTGTCCCAGGCCCGCGGGGATAGGCACAGCGCAGCAGGGGGCTCAGGCCAGTGCGGGCTCGCCGACGTTGCCGCCGATCCGGGCGCGATAGGCGCGCGGCGAGAAACCGGTTTCAGCCTTGAACTTGCGGGTGAAGGCGCTCTGGTCGCTGAAACCGCAGGCCTGCCCGATGCAGGCAATGCTGTCGTCGCCATGCAGCAAGTGCATGGCCATCTGGATCCGCAGCCGGGTCAGCACCTGCTGCGGGGTCATCTGGAACACCTTGCGGAAACTGCGCTCCAGCTTGGACAGCGAAAAGCCGGTGATGTCCAGCAGGGTCTGCATGCGCACGTTCTCGGCGTAGTGCGCGTTGAGGTGGGCCAGGGCCAGCCGCAGCTGCTCGTACTGGGCGCCCAGGCTGTCCTTCTGGCCCAGGTCGCGGGAAATGCCGATCAGGCCCTCGATGGCGCCATCGACCAGCAACGGGCGCTTGCAGGTCAGGCACCAGCCCGGTTCGCGGTTGGCGAACAGGTGCAGCTCCATCAGGTTCTCGATCACCTCGCCGGACAGCACGCGGGCGTCCTGGTCGACATAGTCCGCGCTGAGGCCGGTCGGGTAGATCTCGGCCGCTGTGCGCCCGATCACGTCCTTGCGCGCGCGCAGGCCCAGCCGTCGCAGCATGGTCTGGTTGACGTGGGTGTACCGCCCCTGGCGGTCCTTGATGAAGAACAGCACGTCCGGGATGGCGTCGAACAGGGCTTCGATGTCGGCGGGCTCGACTCGCATGGGGCAAGCATACCCGAGCCTGCTTTTGCCCGTACGTTCACCTTTGCCGGACCTGGGTTTAACGGGTTCGGTTCCAGTGTCGTGGTTCCCTTGATGATCCGGAGCCTCCCCCCCATGGCCGCCAGCAAGCCGACCGGCAAGCGCGCAACCGAAAACCACCCCCGCGGCAACGGCGATGAACTGCACCCGCGCGCCGGCGGCAGCCACCCGGCGATGACCACCGATCAGGGCATCCCGGTGGCAGACAACCAGAACTCCCTGCGGCAGGGACCTCGAGGACCCACGCTGCTGGAAGACTTCATCCTTCGCGAGAAGATCACCCACTTCGATCACGAACGCATTCCCGAGCGCATCGTGCACGCACGTGGCAGCGCGGCACATGGCTACTTCGAGTTGACCCGGTCTCTGGCCACCCACACCCGGGCGCGCATCCTGACCGAGGTAGGCGTGAAGACGCCCGTGTTCACCCGCTTCTCGACCGTGGCCGGTGGCGCAGGGTCGGTGGACACTCCGCGCGACGTGCGCGGCTTCGCGGTCAAGTTCTATACCAAGGAAGGCAACTGGGATCTGGTCGGCAACAACATCCCGGTGTTCTTCATCCAGGACGCCATGAAATTCCCGGACCTGGTGCATGCGGTGAAGATGGAACCGGACCGTGCGTTCCCGCAGGCGGCTTCGGCCCATGACACCTTCTGGGACTTCATTTCGCTGATGCCCGAGTCGATGCACATGATCATGTGGGCGATGAGCGACCGCGCCATTCCGCGTTCGCTGCGCATGATCGAAGGCTTCGGGGTGCACAGCTTCCGCCTGCTGAACGAGGCGGGCGAGTCGACGTTCGTCAAATTCCACTGGCGACCCAAGCTGGGCATCCAGTCAACGGTCTGGGACGAAGCGTTGAAACTGCAATCGGCTGACAATGACTTCCATCGCCGTGACCTGTTCGAGGCCATCCAGCGCGGTGATTTCCCCGAGTGGGAACTGGCGGTGCAGCTGTTCACCGAAGAAGAAGCCGACGCGTTCCCGTTCGATCACCTGGACCCGACCAAGATCATTCCCGAATCGCTTGTGCCGCTGCAGGTGATCGGGCGGATGGTGCTGGACCGCTGGCCCGACAACTTCTTCGCCGAGACCGAACAGGTGGCGTTCTGCCCGGCCAACGTGCCGCCGGGTATCGACTTCAGCAACGATCCACTGCTGCAGGGCCGCCTGTTCTCCTACCTGGACACCCAGCTGCTGCGGCTTGGCGGCCCGAACTTCCATCAGATCCCGGTGAATGCCCCGAAGTGCCCGTTCGCCAATCACCAGCGCGACGGCCACATGCAGATGCAGGTGCCCAAGGGCCGCGTCGCCTATGATCCCAGCTCGCTGCAGGAGGACTCGCCGCGCGAGACGCCCGCAGGTTTCCGCAGCCATGCCAGCGCCGACGATGGCCGCAAGGGCCGCACCCGCGCGGAGAGCTTCGCCGACCACTACAGCCAGGCCCGCATGTTCTTCCGTAGCCTTGAGAAGCCGGAACAGGCGCATCTGGCATCGGCACTCGTGTTCGAATTGTCCAAGGTGGAAACACTCAAGGTGCGGGTGCGTACCGTCAGCCACCTGCGCAACATCGACGAATCACTGGCGCAGCGCGTAGCCGATGGGCTCGCACTGCCTGCACTGCCCGACCCCGCGCCGACCGCCACGCCGGCGCAGGACATGCCTGCCGCTCCCGAGGTGCGCGTGATCGGGCGCAACAAGCCCACCCTGCAAGGACGCAGCATCGGCATCCTGTTTGATGAGGGCTCCGACGCGCGCGTGATGGCCAGCCTGAGCAAAGCGGCGCGGAAGGCAGGTGCAGACGTGAAGCTGGTCGCGCCCAAAGTAGGCGGCGCCACGCTGAGCGATGGGGCGATGCAGGCGGCAGATGGGCAACTGGCGGGCACACCATCGGCCGTGTTCGATGCGGTAGCCGTGGTGCTCAGTCCGGAAGCCGCGAAGGCCTTGTCGAAAGAGAGTGCAGCCATCGAGTTCGTCAGCCAGGCGTGGGCGCACCTGAAGGCCATCGCCAGCGACGCAGGCGGCCAGGCGCTGCTGAAGGCGGCGCGCGTCGGCAACGATGCCGGCATCGTCGAAGCGGAAGACGCCAAGGCCTTCCTGGCGGCGGCCGCCACCCGCCAGTGGGCGCGTGAACCCAAGCTGCGCCTGCTGGCCTGACTACTACAACAGGAGAACCGTCATGCCCCGTGGTGACAAATCCGCATATACCGAGAAACAGAAGCGCCAGGCCGAGCACATCGAGGACAGCGAGCGCGAGCGTGGCGCAAGTGAAGGGACTGCCGAGCGCATCGCCTGGGCCACCGTGAACAAGCAGGACGGTGGCGGCAAACGTAGCGGCAGCGCACGCAAGGGTACGAAGAAGGCGGCGAGCAAGAAGGCGGCCAGCAAGGCGCCTGCCAGGAAGTCAGCCGCAAAGAAGGCCACGACCAAGGCGACGGCCGCGAAGAAGGCGCCTGCGAAGAAGGCGGCGGCAAAGAAGGCACCGGCTCGTAAGACCGCCACCAAGAAGGCCGCAAAGAAGACAGCGGTCAAGAAGGCCGGTACAGCCGCCTCGCGCAGTGCTGCAGCGAAGAAGGCGGCCAAGACCCGTGCGGCGAAGAAGACCGTGCGCAAGGTGGCGGCCAGGAAGGCGGCACGTACCCGCGCCCGCAGCTGAGCGCATCGTTCAACGCGGCAACGTCCTCATCCACGCGGCCACTTCGGCTGCAGCTGCGTCGGCACGCGCCTGCAGCAGCAGATGTGGCCCCTCCAACGACACATGGCGGGCATCGGGCAACAGGGCCTGCAGCTCGGCCACGCTGGGCGGCCACAGCAGGCGGTCGTGGCACGCGTGCAAGCACAGCGTCGGCACCTGGATTGCCGGCAGCAATGCACGCACGTCGACCCGCAGGGTCGCTGCGGCGCGTTGCCGCAACGTGCTCGTCGGAGTCCTGGCCAACGCTTCGCGCAGCATCGACGTGTGCCCGCGGGTGTACCACGGCCCCAGCAACAGGCGCGCCAGCAATGCCACGGGAGGCAGCGGCCAGGCCGGCGACAGCAGGGCTGCGCTGGCTGCCGGCAGTAGCACCGGCCGACGCGCAAAGGTCGCTGCAAGCACCAGTCCGCGCAGCCCGGTGGGATGGCGCGTGGCCAGTTCAACAGCCAACGGGCCCGAGAAAGACTCGGCGAGCAGGATGAAGGGACGACTGGGCAGCTGCGACCACAGCCGTTGGGCAAGCGTGGCGTGATCCTGCGGTCCCTGCGCGGGCAGCGTGATCGCCTGCGTTGACAGACCGTAAGCCTGGAGTGCCGACAGGAACGGGGGCGACAGCCTGCTGGAGCCATCCAGACCGGGCAGCATCAGCACGTGCTGCGGCGCGGCCGATGCAGGGAAACAGATCGGCGTTTCCTCGCTCCCGATTCCCATGCCACCTCCTTTGCTGGCAAGCATCCACCCACATCGGCAGGCAACGGAACCCCTGCTCCGGCTGTCCTGCTGCTTTGCCGGCCAATGTTGGGCAATACTACCCGCTCTGCCGCGGGACGCGGCTACCCGGGAGAGCCGTTGATGCGATGGACCTGCGCGCTGACCATGATGGCCATGATGCTGCCACTGAACAGCTCCGCCAGCGATGGTTGGATAAATGGGGATGGCAAGGCGTTGACGGAGACCGATGCCATGAAATCCAGCGGCGGCTTCGCGGCATCGCTGCTGGTCACTTCCGATGCCGACTGGCGGGCCAAGTGGGCGACCCCGCCGGAGACCACTCCCCGCTTCAACGAGGCCGACGAAGTCCACCCGGGCGGTGAGTTGTTCCTGCTGACGTTCCTCTCCAACCCGCAACTGGACGAAAACCGCGTACCCAAGGTGCACTGCGATCTGCGCATGCTGCGCCCGGACGGCAGCACCAGTATCGACGAACGCGATGTTCCCTGTTTCACCGCCGCCCTGACCGGCCCGCCAAACCTGCTGTACATGACCAACCTGCACCTGAAGTTCGTCGCCGAGGCCGGTGATCCCAAAGGCACGTGGACTGCGCAGGTGGTGGTCCGGGATCTGCTGCGGAAGGTGAGCCTGCCGCTGCAGGCCCGCTTCGACGTCCGTTGAACCGGGGCATGCGGATGAAGATGCGGCGACTCCTGAGCTGGACCGGTCTTGCGCTTTGCGTGGTCTACCTGCTGTTGACCGCATGGCTGGTTCACGGCGCGCAGTCGGAGGGGGACCCGAAGGGTACCTATATCCTGATGGCGCTCCCCATCACCCTGCAGTCTGCCGCACTCGATGCCATCGGCGCAGGCGGCCTGCTGCGTGGCAAGCCCTGGTCGACCGCATATGCAGTGCTGGTTCCGCCAACACTGCTGTTGCTGTACGCAGCCGGCTGGCTGATCGAACGCTCAGCCCGCGGGCGCTAGCCCGCGGCATCGTTCCGGTGGGTGCATCGACGCCCTGCATGCGGGACATCGCAGGCAGGGCGCCATCCAGTATCCAGTTACAGGTCGCTTACGCCGCCCGCGCCGGCATGACCGGCATGCGCGGCCCCTGCTCCAGCTGGAATACCGCCACTGACGTGGTCAGTGCATGCGCCTGTTCTTCCAGCGCGCGGCTCGCGGCAGTGGCTTCTTCCACAAGCGCGGCGTTCTGCTGGGTCACCTGGTCCATCTGCACCACCACCTGGTTGACCTGCTCGATGCCGGCGGCCTGCTCCTTGCTGGCCGCTGCGATGTCGCTCATCAGCTGGGTGGTGCGCGAACTGGCCTGCGCCACGCGTGCGATCGCGGCTTCCGATTCAACGGTCACCGCCAGGCCACTCTTCACCTTGGAAGCGGCGTCCTCGATCAGTTCCTTGATCTCCTTGGCGGCGACACCGGCACGCTGTGCGAGCGTGCGCACTTCGCTGGCGACCACGGCAAAGCCACGGCCCTGCTCGCCTGCGCGCGCAGCTTCCACTGCCGCATTCAGCGCCAGGATGTTGGTCTGAAACGCGATGCCGTCGATCACCGTGGAGATTTCCGAGATGCGCGCCGAGGACTGATCGATTTCGCCCATCACCGATGCCATCTGTGCCATCGCCTGCTCGGTCTCGCGCACGGCGGCACCGGCGGCATGCGCTTCGCTGTCGGCCTGACGCGCCAGTTCGGCGTTCTGGCGTACGGTGGAGGTCAGCTCCTCCATCGACGCGGCCGCTTCTTCCAGATTCGCGGCCTGCTGCTCGGTGCGGCGCGACAGGTCGTTGTTGCCGGCGGCCAGTTCCTGGGCCGCGTTGTTGATGCTGTCGGCAGCCACCTGGATGCCGCGGACAATGCCGGTCAGCTGCGCGGTGGTGGTGTTGGCATCGTCGCGCATGCGCGCAAACACGCCGTCGTACTCGCCCTCCATGCGTGCGGTCAGGTCGCCATGCGAGATCGCGCGCAGCACGTCGGAAACATCGGCGATGCTGGCCTGCGAACTGGCCATCATGCCGTTGAGGTGCTCGACCATCGTCTTGAACTGGTACTGGAACGCAGCGGCATCGCCACGCATGCTGAAATCGCCGGCGCGTGCGGCGCGGGCCAGTTCATCGATCTGCGCGTTGATCGCCATCAGGCTCTGCTTCACCGCTGCCAGGGTGCGGGTCAGCGTGCCCTTCTCGCCCGGGTAGTCCGGCAGGTCGCGGCTGAGGTCACCCATGGCGTAACGCTGCATCACCTCGGCCATCAGCAGTTCCACCTGCACGTGCGACTCGACCAGGCTGTTCGTGGCCTGCACCATGCGGCCGAAATCACCGGGGAACGCACTGGCGTCCATGCGATAGCGGATTGCACCGGCCTCGTGCTGCTCGGCCATCTGCAACTGCGCGCCGATCGCCGCCTGCACACTCTGGCGCACGCTGGCCATCGCCTCGCCCAGCTGGGTCAGTTCGTCACGGCCGCCGAGGCGGAACTCCTGGTCCAGCTGGCCCTTGGACAGGCGCTCGGCCAGGTTCACCGCGCGGGCCAGCGGGCCGGTCAGGCTGCGCCCGATCATCACCGAGGCACCGATGCCGACCAGCAGTGCAACGCCGCCCAGCACCAGCAGCTGCAGCAGGCTGCGCTCGCCCAGGCGGATGGCCTCGGCGGCTGCCTCACGGCTTTCCTTCTCTTCGAAATCCACGCCATCGGACAGTGCCTTGTTCCAGCCGTTGGCCGCTTCCTGCACCGGGCCCAGGGTCAGTGCCACGGCACCCGGGTAGTCGCCCTGCTCCATCAGTTCGCTGGTCTGCTTGTTGAGCGGGCGCGCGATGGCACGCTTGGCCGCGATGGCTTCCGCGATGGCCTTGCCCTCCGCATCGCCTGGCAGTGCCTGGTAGGCGGTCCAGCTGGCCTCATAGCGCTTGACCAGATCGGCAATGCGCTTCTCATCGCTGCCGCGGTCTTCGCCCTGGCGGATCAGCATCTCGCGCCGCACCACCATCATCTGGTTGTTGGCGTCGAGCATCTGCGACAACAGGCGCACCTTGGCCACGCTGACGTCGACCACCTGCTGCATCGCGCGCTTCTGCACGACGCTGGCGGTGGCGCCGGTGGCCACTACGGCGGCAACCAGCAGCAGCAACAGGCCAAAGCCCAGCCCAAGACGCCAGGCAACCCTGACGTTCCTCAAGTAGTTCATGGGGGTATCCAAAACGGGGGGATGTGGCCTTATCGGCGGCACGGCAGGCAATCTTGATCGCCGCCCATCGACGGCGTCGGCCACCGTTCACCTTGGTGAGCCCCCGTCCCCAGCGGCACCTGCCGCTGGCAACCGGCCGCAATGACATGCCTGCTCATGCGGGCATCAGATCCCTTTCACGGCGGCTCGGCGCCGCCTGCGGGCAAGGTGGCGGCGTACCTGCTGGAGATCCCAATGCGCTCATCTGTGTCCCGATCCACCCTGCTCGCAATCTCGCTGCTGGCGTCGCCGGCCTTCGCGCAGGCGCCGCCGCCCAACCTGCCCGCCCCCATTGCCGAGAAGGCTGGCCCGGACACCGCAGTGCGCTCCGCACTGCATGCCCAGGTGCTGCTGGATCGTGCGAACTTCTCTCCGGGCCAGATTGATGGTGAGGTAGGCAGCAACCAGCGGCGGGCGGTGTCAGGCTTCCAGACGGCACACGGCCTGACCGTAACGGGTGAGCTGGACGACGCCACCTGGAAGGCTCTGCAGGCCGATACGATCACGCCGCTGGCCAGCTACACGCTGACTGCTGAGGATGTCGCCGGCCCGTTCCAGCCGATACCGAAAGGACCCGCCGACCAGGCCAAGCTGAAATCGCTGGGCTACAGCAGTGTGGAAGAAGCCCTGGGCGAGCGCTTCCACGCGTCCCCAGAGCTGATGAAGATGCTCAATCCCGGCGTGGATCTGACCAGGGCTGGCAGCCGCATCCAGGTCCCCAACATCGCCCCGGCCGCATTGCCGAAGGCCGCCAGAATCGTGGTCGACAAATCCGACTCCACACTGCAGCTACTGGACGCGCAGGGCAAGCTGATCGCGCAGGTGCCGGTGTCATCCGGCAGCCAGCACGACCCGTTGCCGATCGGTGAATGGAAAATCCTGGGCGTGTACCGCGACCCGCCGTTCCACTACAACCCCAAGCTGTTCTGGGATGCCCGCAAGGGGGAAAAGAAAGCCACGCTGCCGCCCGGCCCGAACAATCCGGTCGGCCGGGTCTGGATCGATCTGTCCAAGCCGCATTACGGCCTGCATGGCACGCCTGAACCCGGCCACGTGGGCAAGACCGAGTCGCATGGCTGCGTACGCATGACCAATTGGGATGCACTGCGCGTGGCCGACGCAGTGGACACCTCGGTGCCTGTCGTGATGCAGGAGTGAGTCGATGCGTCTTTCGCAACTGATCGTGCTGGGTGTTCTGCTGGGATTGGGTGCAGGTTGGTGGCTGCACCGCGATATGGATGAGCCGGTGACCGACGCGCTGCCGGAAGCGCCATCGACGGTGGCCGCCGCGCCGGTGACGGAACCGGCAGCGCCAGGCGCAACAGCCCCACCCGCCTCCACCGCGCCGCCGGCCGCCCAGGCTGCCGATGCACCGTCCGGCTTGCTGCTGCCGGTGCAGGGCATCCTGCCCTCGCAGCTGCGCGATACCTTCACCGATGCACGCAGCGAGGGCCGCGTACACGATGCCATCGACATCATGGCCGATGCAGGTACGCCGGTGCTGGCGGTGGCCGATGGCACGGTGGAGAAACTGTTCGACAGCGAGCGCGGTGGCCTGACGATCTACCAGTTCGAGCCCAGCGGGCATTGGTGCTACTACTACGCGCACCTGCAGCGCTACGCCGATGGCCTGGCCGAGAAGCAGGTGATCAAGCGCGGCGAGGTGATCGGCTACGTCGGCAGCACGGGCAACGCCAGCGCCGAGGCCCCACACCTGCATTTCGAGGTGCATGTGCTGGGGCCGGAGAAGCAGTGGTGGAAGGGAGAGTCGATCAATCCCTATCCGCTGCTGAAGTCGGCAGCGATGATGCCCGGCGCTGCCAGCGTCGCAATGCCACAGTAAAGACGGCCAACGCAGCTCCTGGAATCATCAGCAACAGCGCCGCCATCTTCCAGAAGAAGAACGGCCACAGCCAGAGGTAGTCGAGGTCGGTCAGCTTCAGCACGTCCATCGGCGGCAGCAGGTCCACCGAGGCCGCACGGCCGGCCAACGCCGGATCGACCTCCAGCACGGTCAGCCGCAGCGAGGAACGGCCTCGCCGCAGTGCGTCACTGCGGCCGTAGCCGAAGTACGAGGCGGCGAACCGGTCTCGCTCGACCGATTCCAGTGCGCGGTGGATCTCCGGATCGGTCACCGCCGAGCGGCTGTCCGCGCGGAACTCGGTGCGATCGGTTGGGGTTTCCGCGCGCAGGCGCAGCTCGGGATCGACCGCCGGATCGGCGCCGTCATCCGCATAACGCAGACGCAGTCGCAGCGGGTCGTCGATGAAGCGGTACACCGTGATCTCGGCGGTCGCGCCCGGCTGCAGCACCAGCGGCAGGGTCTGCGTGCGCGAAGCCAGGTAATTGGCGAGCGCGCCCAGCACCAGCACGATGCAGGCCAGCGTCCACAGGCTCCACAGCAGCCACAGAGTCACCCGTGCGACCGTCTCGCCCTTCATGCCGAAGTCTCCGTCATCGCTGCGCTGCCCTGCCGGCTGTGCCGCCACAGTACCGAAAACGAAAAAGCCCCGCTTGCGCGGGGCTTTTCCTTCAGCAACACCAGGCAGGGCCCAGCGCTACCGGTCTCTCACTCAGGCAAACGGGTCCTGCAGGACCATGGTGTGGTCGCGGTCCGGGCCGGTCGAAACGATGCTGATCGGGCAGCCGGCCAGTTCTTCCAGCGAACGCAGGTAGGCGCGTGCCGCCGGCGGCAGCTCGTCCCACTGGGTGATGCCGTGGGTGTTCTCGCTCCAGCCCGGGAACTCCAGGTACACCGGGGTGCACTCTTCCCAGCCCTGCGCATCCAGCGGAGCATATTCGGTGCGCTTGCCGTTGTATTCGTAGGCGATGCAGACCTTCAGCTTTTCCATGCCATCGAGCACGTCCAGCTTGGTGATGCACAGGCCGCTGATGCCGTTGATGGCCACGGCGCGCTTCAGCGCGACGATGTCCATCCAGCCGCAACGACGCGGGCGGCCGGTCGATGCGCCGTATTCGGCGCCGCGGTCACGGATGCCCTGGCCGACTTCGTCGTCCAGTTCGGTCGGGAACGGGCCGCCGCCGACGCGAGTGGCGTAGGCCTTGGCGATGCCCAGCACGTAGTCGATCGAATCGGCGCCGACGCCGGAACCGGCCAGCGCACCACCGACGGTGGTGTTGGAGCTGGTGACATACGGGTAGGTGCCGTGGTCGATGTCCAGCAGCGCACCCTGCGCGCCTTCGAACAGCACGCGCTTACCCTGCTTGCGCAGGTCGTGCAGGATGCCGGCCACGTCGGACTTCATCGGTTGCACGTACTCGCCAAAGGCCAGCGCTTCGTCGAAGGTCTTCTGGAAGTCGACCGCATCGGTGTTCAGATACTTGGTCAGCACGAAGTTGTGGTAATCCAGCGCGGTGCGCAGCAGTTCTTCCAGCTGCTTCGGGTAATGCAGGTCGGCGATGCGGATGCCGCGACGCGCCACCTTGTCTTCGTAGGCCGGGCCGATACCACGGCCAGTGGTACCGATCGCCTTGCCACCGGCAGCGCGTTCGCGCGCCTGGTCCAGGGCGATGTGGTACGGCATGATCAGCGGCGCGGCCGGGGAGATCTTCAGGCGCGAACGCACTTCCACGCCGGAGGCTTCCAGCTCGGCGATTTCCTTCTGCAGCGCGGCCGGCGAGATCACCACGCCGTTGCCGATCAGGCACAGCGCGTCGTCACGCAGGATGCCCGACGGGATCAGGTGCAGGACGGTCTTCTTGCCGTTGATGACCAGGGTGTGGCCGGCATTGTGGCCACCCTGGAAGCGCACGACGGCGCCGATTTCCTCAGTGAGCAGATCGACGATCTTGCCCTTGCCTTCATCGCCCCACTGGGCACCCAACACTACGACAGACTGACCCATGACGGGCTCCTCGATTTGTTGCGGCCATCGGGGCCGCGGACGGGTAAACCGTGGCGGGGCTGGCCAGCACCTGGAGGGCGGCTCCAGACGGGGAGCGGCCGGCGATGGAAGGCCCAGACACGGAAAAAGCCGAACGGGGAGGCCCGTCCGGCTTTTGTGCATTATCCGGGTTTCCGGGGTCCGCTGCCACCTTTCCGACCGGCGGCTTCACCCACCGGTCAGGCCGGCGTCTCATGTAGAGCCGAGCCCATGCTCGGCTGCCTTCCCGCCGCTGCGCGGCGCCGCCCGAGCATGGTCTCGGACGCTACAGGGTGGGGTCAGTGCCGTGCCCACCACAGCAGGCTCAGGCCGGCCAGCAGCACCAGCCCGCCGAAGCTGCGCAGGGCCGGGCTGGGCAGGTCCAGCAGGCGCTCGGCCATGCGCTTCCAGGCGAACGGCGCCACGAACAGGAAGAGGCCTTCCAGCACCGCGACCAGGCAGACGGCGGCGAACAGATCTTTCATGGGGAACTCCGGAAAAAGCACGGGGCCCGGCGTCTGGCCGGGCCCCGTGGGGTAGTGCCCTGCGACCTCAGCGGTCGTTCTTCAGGTACTGCAGGAACGGGTCGTTCTTGTCGAGCACAATCACGCCATTGCCGTCGGTCATGGAGCCACGGTAAGCCTCCAGGCTGCGGTAGAACGCATAGAACGACGGATCAGCCGAGCCAGCCTTGCCGTAGATGCGGGCCGCCTCGGCATCGCCTTCACCGCGCAGGCGCTGTGCATCGCGCTCGGCCTCGGCGATCAGCACGGTGCTGTCGCGGTCGGCCTGGGCACGGATGGTCAGCGACTGCTCCTCGCCCTCCGCACGCAGCTTGGCCGCTTCCTGCTTGCGCTGGGCGCGCATGCGCTCGTACACGTCGTTGATCACCTGGCTGTCAGTCGGCAGGTCCACCTGCTTGATGCGCAGGTCGATCATCTGCATGCCGAGGCCGGCCACCGCCTCGTTGATCCCCTTCAGCTGCTCGGCGATCAGCTCGCTGCGGTCGCCGGACACCAGCTGCTGCAGGGTGCGCGAGTTGATCTGGTTGCGCAGCGAGTCGGTGATGATCGGCGCCAGGCGGGCGTTGGCCACACGCGGGTCGCCGCCGGTGGCACGGAAGTAGTCACCTACGTTGGAGATGTAGCCGATGGCGAAGAAGTCGACGCTGACATCCTTCTGCTCGGCGGTGAAGTAGCGCGCAGGCGCAGTGTCGAGCACCTGGAAGCGGCGGTCGAAGACCTTCACCGTTTCCACCACCGGCACCTTGAAGTGCAGGCCCGGCTTGATGTCCGAACGCACCACCTTGCCCAGGTTCAGCACCATGGCGGTCTGGTCCTCACGAACCACGTACACCGAGCCGAGCAGGCCCAGCACCACCGCCACGATCACGGCGATCCAGATAGGACTCTTCATCGGCTGCCCTCCTCACGGCCGCTCGGTCGCCCGGTCGGGCGGCCCACCGGCCGGCCCGGATCACGGGAAGCTTCCACCGCTGCACCCGGCAGCGACGGCATCACCACGTCCGGGTTCGCCACTGCGGCCGGGGCCGAGGTGGTGGGACGGGTATCGCCGGTCATCGGCACGTAGATCAGCTGGCGGCCATCGCCGCCGATCACCTTGCGGTTCTCGCTCAGCACCTGCTGCACGGTTTCCAGCCACAGGCGCTTGCGGGTCACTTCCGGGGCGTCCTTGTACTGGGCCTGCAACAGGCTGAAGCGCTGCGCGTCACCCTCGGCCTTGGACACCACGGCCTGCTTGTAGCCTTCGGCGGTGGTACGGGCGCGCGAGGCCTGGCCCCGGGCTTCCGGCACGACCTTGGCAGCGTAGGCCTGGGCCTCGTTGATCAGGCGTTCCTTGACCTGCTGGGCACCGTTGACTTCGTCGAAGGCCGGCTTCACTTCTTCCGGCGGACGGGCGTCCTGCAGGGTCAGGCCGGTCACGGTCAGGCCGGTCTTGAACGCCTTCAGCAGTGCCTGCAGGCGCTCCTCGGCAGCCACGGCCAGCGGGCCACGGTTGTTCAGTACCGCGTTGAGGTCGGCACGGCCGACTTCCTCGCGCACCGCGCTCTGCGCCGACTGCTCCAACACCTGATTGGCATCGACGGTGCCGAACAGGTACTGCTGCGGGTCGTCGATGCGGTACTGGACGTTCAGCGAGACGTTGACGATGTTCTCGTCCCGGGTCAGCACCGGCACCTGGATCGAGAACGTCTTGATCTCGGTGGCGTTGACCTTGGTGACCGATTCGATCGGCCACGGCAACTTGAAGTTCGGGCCGGGCTGCAGGATGCGCGAGAACTGGCCGAAGCGCAGGACCACGCCACGCTGCTGTTCACCGATCAGCTGGAAGCTGGAGAACAGCACCAGCAGCACCACGGCCGCCACCACCCAACGCACGATGCCGCCGTCGAACAGGTCCTTCAGCGGCCCGGGCAATCCGCCCCAGCCACCACCATTGCCACCGCCGCGCGACCCGAACGGCCCGCGTCGATTGTCCTCGGGGCCTTGTCCGCCCTTGTTGCCGCCGGGTGTATTCCAGGCCATGCACGCTCCATCAAGATGTGGGCTGCGGCGCGGGCCCTTCCCGCGGCGCCAGCCGTGAAACCATTACTGATCATACAAGATGGGGCGGATTGGCAGGATCGAAAGGGGGGCAACGGGGTAAGGTGGCGTTTTCCTCGAAGTCAGGCAATGCCGATGGCCCCCACCACCCCGTTCACCGCCTTCCGCATCGAAAACGACGACGCCGGTTACCGCAGCGGCCTGGCCCAGCTCAAGGTCGAAGACCTCAGCCCCGGCCAGGTTCTGATCCGCGCCAGCTGGTCCTCGGTCAACTACAAGGACGCTCTGGCCGGCACCGGCAAGGGAAAGATCCTGCGCCGCTTCCCGCTGGTGGGGGGCATCGACGTAGCCGGCACCGTGGTCGCCAGCACCGATCCGGAATGGCGTGAAGGCGACGCGGTGCTGGCCACCGGCTGCGGCCTCAGCGAGACCCGCGACGGCGGCTACAGCCAGTATGTGCGGCTGGAATCGCGTGCGGTGATCGCCCAACCGGCCGGGCTGAGCCCACGCGAGGCGATGGTGCTGGGCACCGCCGGCTTCACCGCGGCGTTGGCGCTGCTGCGCATGCAGGACAACCGGCAGAGCCCGGAACTTGGACCGCTGGCGGTCACCGGCGCCAGTGGCGGCGTCGGCGCGCTGGCACTGTCGATCTTCAGCCGCGCCGGCTACACGGTGCATGCGATCAGCGGCAAACCCGACCAGACCGGTTTCCTGCACGCCATCGGCGCCACCGAGGTGCTGCCGCGTGAGGCCCTGGCCGACACCGGCCCACTGCAATCGGCGCGTTTCGGTGGGGGCCTGGACAATGCCGGCGGCGCCATGCTCGCCAGCCTGCTGGCGCAGACCGCGCCCTACGGCAGCGTGGTCAGTGCCGGCCTGGCGGCCAGCCCGACCCTGGAGATGACGGTGATGCCGTTCATCCTGCGTGGTGTGTCGCTGCTGGGCGTGTCGTCGGCCAATGCGCCACGCGGGCTGCGCGAGGACGTCTGGGCGCGGCTGGGCAACGAATGGAAACCGCAGCACCTGGACCGCATCTGTACCGCCGAGGTCGGCCTTGATGGCCTGCCGGCCGTGTTCGAGCGGATGCTGGCGGGCGGATCGCTGGGCCGCACCGTGGTGCGGATCGACTGAACGTCGCAGGCAGGCGACAGACGGCAGATGCGCCCCTCCCGCCGGTAATGAGCCCGCACTACACTGCGGGCATTACATGGGGAACAACATGGCACGCATTCTGATCGTCGACGACTCACCGTCGCAGCTGTTGGGGATACAGCGCATCGTCGAGAAGCTCGGGCACCAGATCCTGACCGCCACCGATGGCGCGGCCGGGGTCGAAACCGCCAAGGCCGAGCTGCCCGACCTGGTCCTGATGGACGTGGTGATGCCCAATCTCAACGGCTTCCAGGCCACCCGCACCCTCGCCCGCGACGAGGCGACCCGGCATATCCCGGTGATCCTGGTGACCACCAAGGACCAGGACACCGACCGCATGTGGGGCATGCGCCAGGGCGCCAAGGCCTACATCACCAAGCCGTTCTCGGAAGACGAGCTGTCCGAAGTGCTGGAGCGCGTGTTCGCCGGGCAGGGTTGAGACGCGCGCGGTAGTGCCGGCCGCTGGCCGGCAATCACAGCTCATTGCCGGCCAGCGGCCGGCACTACCGGAAGGCGTGCTCAGATCGTCTCGCCAAACGCCTTGGCCAGGTTCCGGTAGGCCTTCTTCTGCGCCTCGTCGGTCGCGGCCGGGGCCACGATCTCGATCTCGACGATCTGGTCGCCCTCCGGGTTGCCCGGCAGGCCCCGCCCGCGCAGGCGCAGCTTGCGCCCGGCATCGGAGTCGGCCGGGATCTTCAGTTCCACCGCGCCGCCCAGGGTCGGCACGCTGATGCTGGTACCCAGCGCGGCCTGCCACGGCGTGACCGGCAAGGTGTAGAGGATGTTGCGGCCATCGACCTCGAACTGCGGGTGTGCGGCGTACTCCACTTCCAGCAGCAGGTTGCCACCATGGTTGCCCTGCCCCGCCAGGCGGATCACCTGCCCCGGACGGATGCCCTTGGGCACGCGCACGTCCAGCTGCTTGCCGTTGACGGTGATGCGCAGGCTGTCGCCGCTGTAGGCCGCTTCCAGCGGGACCGACAGCTTGGCACGGGTGTCGCGGTTGGGGGCATGGCCCTGGCTGCTGAACCCCGGGCCAGGACCGGCACCGCCGCGCTGGCGCGCGAACAGGCTTTCGAAGAAGTCGCTGAAGCCGCCGTTGGCGCCACCACCCCCGAACACTTCCTCGAAATTGAAACCACCGGCGCCGCCGTAGTTCGGCGGCACGTTGAACTCCTCGCCCGGGCGATAGCCCTGCGCGCGCAGCTGGTCGTAGGCTGCACGCTTTTCCGGATCGCGCAGCGCCTCGTAGGCCTCGTTGACCGCCTTGAACTTGTCCTCCGCCCCGGCTTCCTTGCTGACGTCCGGGTGGTACTTGCGTGCCAGCCGCCGGTAGGCGGTCTTGATCTCCGCCTCGCCCGCGCTCGGTTCCACCCCCAGGGTGGCGTAGTAATCCTTGAATTCCATCCAGCTACCTCGATCTGCTTCGGCCGCGCCGGTGGCGCCGCCCCGGGTTCATTCTACGCGCCGGCGATGCTACGCCGCCCCTCGTGCGGCGCCGGTGAGGCCGACTGATCCTGCGCAATGCGGTTGCCATCGCCCTGCCCCAGGCTATGGCTGGAAGCCCGCTCCGCAAAGCCTGAAGATGGGGCCTGCACGCCGGTTTTCCAATGTCTTGACGTCCCTGTCCCATCCGGCCCACTACGCTGCCCCAGCAAGGAGTTCCCCCATGACCATCCATGTCGGCGACCGCATTCCGGAAGTGACCCTCAAGCGCATCCGCGAGGGCATTGAAACGCTCGATACGCATTCGCTGTTCGACGCGCGCAAGGTGGTGCTGTTCGCCGTGCCCGGCGCGTTCACGCCGACGTGCTCGGCCCGCCACCTGCCCGGCTACGTCGAGAAATTCGAGGCCTTCCGCCAGCGCGGCATCGATGTCTACTGCATGGCCGTCAACGACCCGTTCGTGATGAAGGCCTGGGCCGCAGATCAGCACGTGCCCGACGGCCTGCTGATGCTGTCCGACGGCAATGCCGAACTGACCCGCGCGCTCGGCCTGGAGCTCGACGCCAGTGCCTCGGGCATGGGCATCCGCTCGCGCCGTTTCGCCCTGTACGTGGTCGACGGCGTGGTCCGCGCCGCCTGGGTTGAACAGCCCGGTCAATTCGAAGTGTCTTCGGCCGACTACGTGCTGGAGCACCTGCCCACCTGATCTCCCACCGCAAGAGGAAACGGCCAGCCATGTCCAGCAAGCCAGCCAAAGCCCCCAGGCCCGCCGCGCAGATTCCCGGCATCAGCGAGCGCACGGCCCTGCGCGAGCGCGCCCGGCGCAACATCGAGGATGGTGCGATCACCGACAGCTACAGCGCCGACCGCAAGGTGGTGATCAAGCTGCTCAACGACGCACTGGCCACCGAGTACGTGTGCGTGTTGCGCTACTACCGGCACTACTTCATGGCCAAGGGCATGCTGGCCGACGCGGTGAAAGCCGAATTCCTTGAACATGCACAGCAGGAACAGGCGCATGCCGGCAAGCTGGCCGAGCGCATTGTGCAGCTCGGCGGCGAGCCCGACTTCAACCCTGATACGCTGACCGCGCGCTCGCATGCCGAATACAAGGAAGGCAGCGACCTGCGCGACATGGTCCGCGAGAACCTGGTGGCCGAACGCATCGCCATCGACAGCTACCGCGAGATGATCAACTTCATCGGCGACCGCGATACCACCACCAAGCGCATCCTCGAAGAGATCCTGGCGCAGGAAGAGGAACACGCCGACGAGTTCGCCGATCTGCTGGATGGATGGATCGGGGAATGATTGCGCTGCGGATGCTCTGGTAGATGCCCACCTTGGTGGGCGCTTTGCCGTTCGCGTGCCAACCAAGGTTGGCACCCACCAAAGCGGAGCAATGCCATCCCGCCGCGCATGGCCCGGCACCTACCGGAGGACAGTGAACCGTACCTGCGTCCACGCGCCGTCCGCGGCCAAGGCGGTCAGAGTATGCGCCCCGGGATCGGCGAACTCACGCTGCATCAACTGTGCGCCGCGGGTCTGCGCGATCCAGCGTCCATCCAGCAACCAGTCCACCGCCTGCTCGCTGCCCAGCGCGCGCAGCTGCAGGCGTACGCCATGTTCGGCGTTGGGCGCACGCGCCAGTGCGGCGCCATCATTGAGGCCATCGATGTGCAGCGCGACGCTGGCCTCCCGGCCATCATCACGGCAGTCCGGCGACAGCGCCGGCAGCTGCGAGGCGTCGCGTGTGGCCTTGGGCAGCCACGGCGACAACAGCGCCGGCCAGCGCGCGATCTCACGCGCGACTTCTTCGTGCGGCAAGCGGCAATCGGCGGATACACGCAAGCCGGTGCGCGCGTCGGCAAGGTAGCGCTGCCGCCCCGGCTGCCAGCGCCGCGCCTCGCGCTCCGGGAAGGTCGGCGGTGCGGCGCCATCGAGCAGGTAGGCTGGCATCCTGCGCTGGCACAGTGCCGCCGGCAGCCCCTCGGCACGTTCGCCAGTGGGCCAGCAGATGTCTTCCTGGCTGACACTGGCCGGCATCGGCGCGGCCGCCGAATCACCACGCTGGCGCGGCAGGCTGTCCACCACTTCGAACATCAGCGGCAGCGCGGTGACCGCGCCGTACTGGCCCGGCAACGGAGTACCGTCCGGCCGGCCCACCCACACGCCCACCGTGTAGTGGCGGGTACTGCCGATCGCCCACGCATCGCGGTACCCGTAACTGGTGCCGGTCTTCCACGCCACGCGCGGGCGGCCACCGACATCGAACGTCCCGGCGCTGTATCCCGGGCGCGGGTTTGATTCGAGCATCTCGCGCACGATCCAGCTGGCGCCCGGCGAGGCCAGGCGCCGCTCGATCATCGGCTCGTCGTCGGTGTAACGCACGCGGCCGGCGATACCGCTCCGGTTGAGCGCGGCGAAGGCGCCGACCAGGTCTTCCAGGCGCGCGCCGGTGCCGCCCAGGATCAGCGACAGGTTGGGCGTACTGCCCGGCGGGAAGCGCAGCTGGATGCCCGCGTGCGACAGCCGGGCAGCGAAGCGCGCGGCGCCGACCCGCTGCAGCAGGTCCACCGACGGTACGTTGAGCGACAGCCGCAATGCGGCAGAGGCACCGATGGGCCCATTGAAGGCCATGTCGAAGTTGCCGGGGCGGTAGCTGCCGAAACTCTGCGGTGCATCGACCAGCAGGCTTTCCGAATGGATCAGGCCATCGTCCAGCGCCATCGCGTACAGGAACGGCTTGAGCGTGGAGCCTGGCGAACGCCAGGCCTGCACCATGTCCACGTGACCCAGCCGCTGGCGGTCACCGAAGGACAATGTGCCGACATAAGCGCGTGCCTGCAGGGTCCGGTTGTCGACCACCAGCAGGGCCGCCGAGGTACGCTCGGGCAGCGTCGAGAAATAGCTGGCCACGCGCTCTTCCAGCGTGCGCTGCAGGCCGATGTCGATGCTGCTCTGGATGCGTGCCTGGCCCGGATGCGCCGAGTGCAGGCGCTGCGCCAGCAGCGCGGCGTGCAAGGGAGGGCGCAGCGAACGCGCCACCACGTTCTCGATGCGCGCATCCTCCACTTCTTCCGGTGTCCACGCGCCCAGCTCGGCCATGCGTGACAGCACCTTGTCGCGCGCTTTCTGCGCAGCTTCCGGATGGCGGTCCGGGCGCAGCCGGCTGGGCGCCTGTGGCAGCACCGCCAGCAGCGCAGCCTCGGCATGCGACAGCTGCGCCGCCGGCTTGCCCAGATAGGCCCAGCTGGCCGCTTCCACGCCTTCGATGGTGCCGCCGTAGGGTGCACGCTCCAGGTACAGGGCCAGGATCTGCTGCTTGCTCAGGTGCACCTCAAGCTGCACTGCACGCAGCATCTGCTTCAGCTTGCCCCACGGGGTGCGTGAGTGCGGATCGAGAATGCGCGCGACCTGCATGGTCAGGGTCGAGCCACCGGACACGATGCGGCCGCCGCGCAGCAGCTGGCCGCTGGCCCGCAGGATCGCCAGCGGGTTGATGCCCGGATGGCGCCAGAACCAGCGGTCTTCGTAGGTCAGCAACGCTTGCAGGTACAGCGGCGAGACGCTGTCGACCGAGGCCGGATACCGCCACACGCCCTCGGCATCGGCAAACGCCCGCAATGGCGTGCCGTCGGCAGCCACCACCAGGGTGCTGGTATCACGCTGCTTCGGCAGCGGCGGCGGGAAGGCGAAATCCAGCACCAGCAGCAGCGCCAGCGCAGCGGCCATGCCCCAGCGCAGCCACGGCCACAGCGGCCGCCACCGGCGGCGCAGGGTCGCCAGCCGGGTCGTCATCGTGTTCTTCATTGCGGGTTGCCAGCAGGACGGGCCGCGCCGTCGCGGCCCGTCCGCGCGGTCACGGCTGTACCACCGTGATCGTGGTCGGGTTGCTGCGGCCGACACCGCGCAGCTGCGGCCGGTACATGTCCTCCACCAGCGGCGGCGGCACCGAGTAGGTACCCGGGGTCACCGCGCGCACCAGGTAGAACACGTTGGCCTTGCTGCCACGCGAGAGCTTCAGCGCAGCCACGTAGCGGTCGTCGCGGAACTCCTCGTGCTTGGTATCGGCGGCCTCACCCCGGTCGCTGATGGTGATGCCATCGACCACCACGTCGGCCCACTGCTTGGCATCGCCCAGGTTGAAGTTCTCGATCTCCAGGCCCGCCGGCAGCAGGTCGGTCAGCAGTGCATCGGGCATCGTGGTGTCGGCGGTGACGGTGACGCGCACGATCAGCGCTTCGCCTTCCTTCAGCGGGCGCGGCGACCACGGCTTGCCATCGGTACCGAAGTAACTGCGTTCAATACCCACTACGCTGTTGTCTGGTGCGGGTGCACTGCGCGGGATACCGGCCACGTCGATGCTGGCGAACATCGGCGGTTGCCCCTGCGGGGTGAAGCGCACGCCACTGGCCAGCTCGCTGGCGCTGAAGTTGCGTCCGAACAGCTTGCGCTCGCCGATCGCTTCGGTGGTGCCACCGATCACCAGCTCACCGGCTACCAGCGCCTTCTGGTTGGCGGCGAGCGCCTTGCCGAGGCGGGCAATCGCCACCTGCTCCTGCGTGCTCAGCCACATCCAGCCGGCATTGCGGCGCGCATCCAGGCCACGACCGAGGTCGACCGCGCGCGCGTCCCAGGCCGGCTTGGCCAACTTGTTCTCGTGGGTCAGCGCGATCATCAGCGCGTCATCGCGGATCGCGCTGCCGTAGTCGCCGAAGTACGACGGGCGCTCGCTGCTGGACTTGGCGAAGGCCGCCGCCAGCGCGGCCTGGCCACGCTTGGCATCACCCTGCAGCGACAGCGCCACGCCCAGGTGGACCAGCGACAGGCCACCGACCGCCTTGCTGCGTTCGTTGTCGTACAGCGTGCGCAGGGTACCCAGCGGTGCACGATTGACCCGAGCCAGCACGTAGCCCGAATACGCCTGGTTGGCGAACTTCAGCTTCTCGCGATCCTCCTGGCCATAGAACTGATTGCCGCCGGACAGCAGATCCTCGCTCAGGCGGTTGAGCGCCTTCTGCAGCACGTTGTCAGGCACGGCGAAGCCGGCGTCCTTGGCATCGAGCAGGAACTCGGTGATGTACGGGGTCAGCCACGGGTTCACGTAGCCGTCGTCACCCCACATCGAGAAGTTGCCGTTGGCCACCTGCATCGACGCCAGGCGACCGAACGCACCTTCCATGCGCTCGCGGCGGGTCTTGGCATCCAGGCCATCGGCGCCGAGCATCGACGAGGTGGCCTGGTCCAGGATCAGCGCGGCGTAACCCTTGCTGGTGGTCTGCTCGGCGCAGCCATATGGATAGTTCAGCGCGCCCTGCAGTGCACTGGCGAACGGGATCGGCGGCAGCGGGCTGACCAGCAGGCGGGCATTGACCGACTCGGACATCAGGCCATCGGTCAGGCTGTTGTCGAGGCTGACTGCGGCCAGCGGATCGAGCGTGCGCACCTGCGAACGCAGCACCTGCGGCCACGCCGCACGCACCGGCAGGTCGTAGCGGCGATCAGCCTTGAAGCCGTTGCCGTCCACCCGCACCCGCACCTTGGCCACGCTGTGGCCCTCGCGAGCCGACAACGGGAAGCTCAGCGTGGTCTTGGCATCGGCATTCAACTGCACGCTGCGGCTGCCCTCACCCAGGTTCAGCGGGCCTTCGCTCTCCACCTTCACGTTGAACTGCCCCGGCTTGCCGGTGAAGTTCTGCACGTCCAGAGTCACCGTGCTGCGGTCGCCCGGGGCCAGCACGCGCGGCATGCTGGCTTCGGCCAGGATCGGGGCGCGCACAATGGTTTCCACGTCACGCTTGCCGTACTGGTCATCGCTGTAGACCAGCGCCGACACGCGCAGGGTGCCGTTGAAGTCCGGCACCTTCAGGCGGATGCGGGCATTGCCCTTGGCATCGAGCTGCACCGGGCCGGAGAACAGGTCCACGGTCTGCACGCGCGCGGTCGGGCGCTTGGCCTGCGGCAATGCCTGCAGCGCCATGTCGCCGCCGAACTTCAGCTTGCCGCTGCCGCCATCGAAGCTCTCGATCACCCGGCTGTAGATGTCGTAGGCATCGATACCGAGGCGACGCTGGGCGAAGAAGTGTGCACCGGCGTCGGGCACCGGGAAACGGGTGATGTTGAGGATGCCCACGTCCACCGCCGAAACGGTGACGTGCGCGGTCTTGCCGGCCAGCTGCGGCGCACTGACGGTTACCGGCAGGTCCTGCTCGGGCCGCATCTGCTTGGGCGCGACCAGGCCGACGGCCACGGTGCGGCCCTTGCGGTCCATCGGCACATGCACCACGCCCACGGCACGGGCCGGGGTGATCTTGCTCGGCGCACTGCCGCCACGGAACACCAGCGCAGTGATATAGACGTCGTGGCGTTCCCAGTCGGCGGTGACCGGAATCTTGAAGGTCGAACCCGGCTTGGCGTCGATGTCCTGCACGTACAGCATGCGGTCGGTCTCGACCATCAGGATGCCCTTGCCGGCGTGCGGCGGGGTCACCGTCACTTCCAGGGTGTCACCGGCCTTGTAGCCGGTCTTGTCCAGGCCCAGCTTGACCTTGTCCGGGCGTGCATCCAGGCCACGGTTGTCATCGCCCCAGCTCCAGCCGGCACGGAACGGGTAGCGGCTGGTCAGGCCGGTGGACGGATCGAACACGTCCACCCGGTACTCGCCCCACTCCACCGGGAAATCAAAGGCGACCGCGCTGTTGCCGGCATCGACGGTGTGGGTTTCCTTGTTCTCGAAACGGCGGGTGAAATCGTAATCCCAGCGGTTGTCGTTGAAGGTCCAGTGATAGTCGCGCAGCTCGCGCACCAGGGTGATCTTCAGGCCCTTGGCCGGCTGTGGCGTACCAGCGGCATCCACGCGCATCAGCTCGAAGCGTGCGTTGCCGTTGGCATCGGCACCATCGTCCGGGTTGAACAGCGGGCGCACGCCGACCAGCGCGTTGGCCGGCCACATCACCCGCTTCAGGGTGCGGGTGACCGTGCGGCCACCGGTTTCATACAGGCTGCCGGACAGCACCACGGCGATCGGCGCCTTGGCCTTGGCCGCCTCTTCCGGCAGCGCCACATCCTCACGCAGCTGGCCATTGGCCGGCAGCGTGGTATCGATCACGTCCTTGGCCTCGCGCGGCAGCTGCAGGGTCGGGTCACCGAAGAAATAGCCCGGCAGGCCTTCCACGGGCTTCTGTTCGGCGGCAACCGCCATGCGTGCGGTGAAGCGGTTGCCATCGGCCGGTGCGCCATACAGGTAGGCACCATTGGCCTGCAGGCGCAGGTCCTCACCCGGCTTCAGCGTCTTCTGCGCGCTGTCCAGGTCCAGCTTCATGCGTTCGGGCAGGAACTCCTCGATGCGCAGGGTCATGCCCTGGATCGCTTCCTTGCTGGCCGGGTCGGTGCGGAACTCGACCTGCCAGCGGCCGGTCGGCGCCTCGGCGGGGATCACCTGCTCGAAATTGATGTAGCCCTGGTCGCCCGGCTGCAGGCGGGTCTCGCGGAAGGTCTTGCCGTCGGGCTGCTTCAGGCGCAGGAACACCGGTTGTGCCTTGACCGGCTTGCCGTCGTTGTCGCGCAGCAGCGCGGACAGGCGCACGGTCTCGCCCGGGCGGTACAGGTCGCGGCCGGACCAGGCGTAGACGTCGAACCACGCGTTGTCGCGGCCGGCCACAGCGAACTCGCTCAGGTCCAGCGCCGGCTGGTTGAACGGCAGGAAGCTGGTGTCCTTGCCACTGCTGGCGACCAGCACGTGGGTGGCATCCAGGGTGTAGTTCAGCAGCGCATTGCCGTTGCCGTCGGTGCTGCCCTTCAGCACCACCTCACCCTTGGCGTCGAGCACGCGCAGGTCGATGCCCTTCAGCGGCGCGCCGTCCTTGAGGCCGGCGGTATGGACGAACAGCTTGTCCTTGTAGGCGCGGGTATGCAGGCCGATGTCGCTGACCGAGAAGAACGCGGTGTCGAACTCGCCTTCGTAGTCACCGGTACGCTTAAGCAGGGCGAAGTACAGGCCCGGCTCCTGCAGTTCCTTGATGTCCTGGGTCGGCAGGTAGGTCAGCACCCGCTCGTTCTTCTTGCCCCCCAGGATGAAACGGTTGACGTACACCGGCTCGGCCAGCTTGTTGATCGGGCTGCGCTCGTAGTCGCTGCTCAGCTCCCAGCTGCCACGGCGGCCGCCGCGCTGGTACTGGCTGAAGAAGGTCGGAAGATCCTTCTCGCGCACGCGCAGGAATTCGACGTCGACTTCCGGCACGTTCACCGAGACCACCGGCAGGCCACGGCTGTCCTTGGCAGGCAGCACGCTGCCCTGCGAGGCGAAGCCAACCACCGGCTTCAGCTCGCCGCTGAACACCTTCTGCTTCAGTTCCTTGCCCAGGCGGCTGCCATCGGCGGCCAGCAGGTCCGGCGAGACCACCAGGCTGAACTCCTTGCCGGCCTCGACGAACGGGTAGCGCAGGGTCAGGCCGTCATCGGACAGCGTCCAGCTGCTGTCCTCGGTGCCGACCTTCTCCTCGAAGCGCACCAGCGTGTCGAAATCCTGGGTGCCGACCAGCGGGCGCGAGAACTCCAGCGCCAGCGACAGGCCGTCATTCTTCTGGTCCGGGTAGGCGCGCAGCAGGGTGAATTCCTTCACCTGCTCGGCCTTGGTGGTGATCGCCTCGCCACTGGCCTTGGGCAGCTGCCCGCTGTCGTTGCGGCAGCCGGCCAGGCCCAGCAACAGGCCTCCTGCCAGTACCACCGCCGCCCATCCCCACCGCTTCCGCCGTGCCGGACCGCTCATGTCGTCACTCCTTGATCGAGGTGGCCATTATAGGCAGGCCGCGTCAAGGCGTTGGCGCCCCGGCGGTCGGAAACCCGGTTCCGCCCGGGACCCGGTAGCCGCCAACCTTGGTTGGCGCCCCCCCACTTGCCAACCAAGGTTGGCCTCTACCAGAGCGGCCCTACCCCGGCAGGTACAGGTCCACATAGTCGGTCACCGGCATTGCCGCCAGCGCCACCGGGTCCAGCGAGGCCGCCAGGATGCGCTGCTGCTGGACGGTCGGGAAGCGGTGGGCCAGGTGCCGGCGGAACTTGTCCATCAGCAGCGGAATGCCTTCCCCCCGGCGCCGGGCATGGCCGAGCGGGTACTCCACCAGTACCTCGGGTAGCTCAGTACCGTCGCTGAAGCGCACGCCCAGGCCATTGGCGATGCTGCGCTTGTCCGGATCCAGGTAGTCGGCGCTGAGTTGCGGATCCTCATGGCAGGCCATCTTCGCCCGCAGGGCATCGATGCGCGGATCAGCTGCAACGTCGTCCTCGTAGTCCTCGGCCACCAGCCGCCCGTGCAGCAGCGCGATGGCGACCATGTACTGCACGCAATGGTCGCGGTCGGCCGGGTTATGCAGCGGGCCCTGCTTGTCGATGATGCGGATGCAGGCTTCCTGGGTCCGGATCGCGATATGCGCGATGTCCTCGACCCGCCGCCCCATCGCGCGCAACTGCTGGTGCAGCGTGATGGCCGCCTCCACCGCGGTCTGGCCATGGAACTCGGCCGGGTAGCTGATCTTGAACAGCACGTTCTCCATCACGTAGCTGCCCAGCGGTCGCCCCAGCGTCAGTGCCTTGCCATGCATCGACACCGCTTCAAAGCCCCAGGTCGGCGCGCTGAGCACGCTGGGGTAGCCCATCTCGCCACTGGCCGCCATCAGCGCCAGGCGCACGCCACGGCTGGTCGCGTCGCCGGCGGCCCAGCTCTTGCGCGAGCCGGTGTTGGGTGCGTGCCGGTAGGTGCGCAGGGACTGGCCATCGACCCAGGCCAGCGACAACGCATTGAGCATGCGCTCGCGATCCAGGCCGAGCAGCTGCGCAACCACGGCGGTGGTGGCCACTTTGACCAGCAACACGTGGTCCAGCCCGACCCGGTTGAAGGAATTCTCCAGCGCCAGCACGCCCTGGATCTCGTGCGCCTTGATCATCGCCAGCAGCACGTCGCGCACGGTCGGCGGTGGGCGTCGCAGAGCCTGCGCGTTGCGCCCCAGCCAATCGCAGACGGCAAGGATGCCACCCAGGTTGTCCGAAGGGTGCCCCCATTCGGCCGCCAGCCAGGTATCGTTGAAATCCAGCCAGCGCACCATCGCGCCGATGTTGAAGGCGGCCTGCACCGGGTCCAGCACGTAATGCGTACCCGGAACGCGGGCGCCGTTGACCACGCTGATGCCCGGCACCAGGGGACCAAGCAGCTTGCTGCAGGCCGGGAAGGACAGCGCTTCCAGGCCGCAGCCCAGCGTGTCGAGCAGGCAGTGGTGCGCGGTCTGGAACGCCAGCGGTGAGTCGATGCGCGCGTCGCGCACGTAGTCGACGATGCCCACCAGCAGCGCATCCCACGCTGCACGCTCGTTGGATGGGGTGTGGCTGTCGGACATCGTCGATCTCCTCGCCGGAAAGCAGGTCAGGCCGCGTGTCCCGGTAGTCGCCAACCTTGGTTGGCGCTTGCATGCCAACCAAGGTTGGCATCTACCAGAGCACTATTCGGCCGGCACCCGCACCTTGCCTTCCATCAGCACACGGGCGCTGCGGCTCATGATGGCCTTGGTCACTGTCCACTGGCCGTCAACGAGCCCGGCTTGTGCGCCGACACGCAGCGTGCCGGAGGGATGACCGAAGGTCACCGCTTCACGTTCGCCACCACCGGCCGCGCGATTGACCAGCGTGCCAGGAATCGCTGCTGCGGTGCCGATCGCCACGGCAGCGGTACCCATCATCGCGTGGTGCAGCTTTCCCATCGACAACGCACGCGCATGCAGGTCGATCGCCGAGGCCGGAATGGCCTTGCCACTGGACGACACGTAGTCCTGCGCCGGGGCCACGAAGGCCACCTTCGGCGTGTGCTGGCGGGTCGCCGCATCTTCCAGGTTCTTGATCAGCCCCATGCGCAAGGCGCCGTAGGCGCGGATCTTCTCGAAGCGCTCCAGCGCCCCCTTGTCCTCGTTGATCGCAGGCTGCAGTTCGGTGCCGGTGTAGCCCAGGTCGGCCGCATTGAGGAAGATCGTCGGGATGCCGGCGGTGATCATGGTCACCTCGAAACTGCCCACGCCCGGCACGTCCAGGGTGTCGACCAGGTTGCCGGTCGGGAACATCGCGCCCGCATCGCCGTCATCGGACGGATCGATGAATTCCAGTTGGATCTCGGCCGCCGGGAAGGTCACGCCGTCCAGCTCGAAATCGCCGATCTCCTGCACTTCGCCGTCGCGCATCGGCACATGGGCGATGATGGTCTTGCCGATGTTGGCCTGCCAGATGCGCACGGTGCACAGGCCATCGCGCGGCACGCGGGCCGGATCGATCAATCCATTGGCGATCGCAAACGGACCCACCGCGGTGCTGAGGTTGCCGCAGTTGCCGCTCCAGTCGACGAAGGCGGTGTCGATCGAGACCTGGCCGTACAGGTAGTCCACATCGTGGTCCGGCACCGAGGCGGCGGAGATGATCACGCACTTGCTGGTGCTGGACGTTGCACCGCCCATGCCGTCGGTCTGCTTGCCATACGGATCGGGCGAGCCGATCACGCGCATCAAAAGCGCGTCGCGTGCGGCGCCCGGCACTTGCGCGGCGTCGGGCAGGTCCTGCAGGCGGAAGAACACGCCCTTGCTGGTGCCACCGCGCATGTAGGTGGCGGGAATACGGAGTTGCGGGAGGAAGGTCATGGTCGAATCCACGCGTTTGAATTTCAGGAAATGTCTTGCATCAGTGCGTCAAGACCACGATCAACGCACCACACGCGCATGATGTCCACGCGGTCCGGTAGATCGAGGTAATAGACGAGGTAGCGTTCGAAGCCCGGAACCAGCATGAACCGCAACGGCACCGGTAGCTGTGCTGCGAGGTCGGCGTGCCGGGTGGAACCCGAGCCTGGAAATACCGCGATGCGTTGAAGCGTGGCCTCCAACTCGGCGAGAAAGCGCCGACCCAGTATCAGCCCACCCTGCCGTGCGAACCACAGTGCGGCATCGGCTGCGTCGGCTTCGGCCCTGGGTCGCCATTCAATCGCCCTCACGCTCCATCCTTTCGGTCAGTTCACGACGCATGCGCTCGAATGTGTCGGCCGTCACCGGGACGCCAGGCCCAGAAGCCAGACCCTCGGCAATCAGCTGCTTGAGCAGTTCTTCGGCCTTGCTGCGCTGGCGCTGGCGGATCAGGTCACGCACGTAGTCCGACGTACTGGAATAGCCGCCTTCACGCACTTCCTCGTCCACGAACTGCTTGAGCGGGTCGGTCAGCGAAATGTTCATGGTGGCCATGAGACTCTCCAATGGCAGTTTTTGCCAAGTCAGTGTGCGCCCTGCCCAGGTGTCGGACAAGCCCGCCCCCGGCCTCCGGGGGCAGGCATTCAGGCCGGTATCACGCCACCTTGGCGCCTTCCAGGAAGTCCTGGGCGAAGCGCTGCAACACGCCACCGGCTTCGTAGATCGCCACTTCCTCGTCGCTGTCCAGGCGGCAGGTGACCGGCACGATCACGTCCTGGCCGTCGCGGCGGTGGATGACCAGGGTCAGCTCGGCGCGCGGGGTGCGCTCGCCGACCACATCGAAGGTTTCGGTGCCATCAATGCCCAGGGTCAGGCGGGTGGTGCCCGGCTTGAACTCCAGCGGCAGCACGCCCATGCCGATCAGGTTGGTACGGTGAATCCGTTCGAAGCCCTCGGCCACGATCGCCTCCACACCAGCCAGGCGCACGCCCTTGGCGGCCCAGTCACGCGAGCTGCCCTGGCCGTAGTCGGCACCGGCAATGATGATCAGTGGCTGCTTGCGCTCCATGTAAGTCTCGATGGCTTCCCACATGCGCATCACCTTGCCTTCCGGCTCCACGCGCGCCAGCGAACCCTGCTTCACGCTGCCGTCGTCGTTGCGCACCATCTCGTTGAACAGCTTCGGGTTGGCGAAGGTGGCGCGCTGCGCGGTCAGGTGGTCGCCGCGGTGGGTCGCGTAGGAATTGAAGTCCTCTTCGGGCAGGCCCATTTTCGCCAGGTATTCACCGGCGGCACTGGAGGCCAGGATCGCGTTGGACGGCGACAGGTGGTCGGTGGTGATGTTGTCCGGCAGCACCGCCAGCGCGCGCATGCCCGACAGCGTGCGCTCACCGGCCAGTGCGCCCTCCCAGTACGGCGGACGGCGGATGTAGGTGCTCTGCGGGCGCCAGTCGTACAGGGGGCTGACCGCGGCGCCGTGCTCCACGCGCACATTGAACATCGGGTTGTAGACGCGGCGGAACTGCTCCGGCTTCACCGATGCCTTGACCACGGCGTCGATCTCGGCGTCGCTCGGCCAGATGTCCTTCAGGCGCACCTCGTTGCCGTCGGCGTCCACGCCCAGCACGTCCTTCTCGATGTCAAAGCGCACGGTGCCGGCGATGGCATAGGCGATCACCAGCGGCGGCGACGCCAGGAACGCCTGCTTCGCATACGGGTGGATGCGGCCATCGAAGTTGCGGTTGCCCGACAGCACGGCCGTGGCGTACAGGTCCCGGTCGATGATCTCCTGCTGGATGGCCGGATCGAGCGCGCCGCTCATGCCGTTGCAGGTGGTGCAGGCGAAGGCGACGATGCCGAAGCCCAGCTTCTCCAGGTCCGGCAGCAGGCCGGCCTCTTCCAGGTACAGCTGCACCGCCTTCGAGCCGGGCGCCAGCGAGGACTTCACCCACGGCTTGCGCAGCAGGCCGCGCTCGTTGGCCTTGCGTGCCAGCAGGCCGGCAGCGATCACGTTGCGCGGGTTGGAGGTGTTGGTGCAGCTGGTGATGGCGGCGATGATCACCGCGCCATCCGGCATCAGGCCCTGCGCCTGCTCGGCCTTGCCCGCTGCCAGCTTGGCCTCGTCGGCGATGCCGCGCTCGGCCAGCTCGGAAGTGGCCACGCGCTTGTGCGGGTTGGACGGGCCGGCCATGTTGCGCACCACGCTGGACAGGTCGAAGCGCAGCACGCGCTCGTACTGCGCGGTGGCCAGGTCGTCAGCCCACAGGCCAGTGGTGCGGGCGTAGTTCTCCACCAGCGCCACCTGCGATTCCTCGCGGCCGGTCAGGCGCAGGTAATCGATGGTCTGCCCGTCGATGTAGAACATCGCGGCGGTCGCGCCGTATTCGGGGCACATGTTGGAGATGGTGGCGCGGTCACCGATGGTCAGTGCCGCCGCCCCCTCGCCGAAGAATTCAAGGTACGCGCCGACCACGCGCTCCTTGCGCAGGAATTCGGTCAGCGCCAGCACCACGTCGGTGGCGGTGATGCCCGGCTGCGGCCTGCCGGTCAGCTCGACGCCGATGATGTCCGGCAGCCGCATCCACGAGGCACGACCGAGCATCACGTTCTCGGCTTCCAGGCCGCCCACACCGATCGCGATCACGCCCAGCGCATCCACGTGCGGGGTGTGGCTGTCGGTGCCCACGCAGGTATCCGGGAAGGCCACGCCGTCCTGCACGTAGACCACCGGCGACATCTTCTCCAGGTTGATCTGGTGCATGATGCCGTTGCCCGGCGGAATCACGTCCACGTTCTGGAACGCCTGCTTGGTCCAGTCGATGAAGTGGAAACGGTCTTCGTTGCGGCGATCCTCGATCGCGCGGTTTTTCTCGAACGCCTGCGGGTCGAAACCACCGCACTCCACCGCCAGCGAGTGGTCGACGATCAGCTGCACCGGCACCACCGGATTGACCTTGGCCGGGTCACCGCCCTTGTCGGCGATCGCATCGCGCAGGCCGGCCAGGTCAACCAGTGCGGTCTGGCCGAGGATGTCGTGGCAGACCACACGCGCGGGGAACCATGGGAAATCGAGGTCGCGGCGGCGCTCGATCAGCTGCTTCAGCGAGTCGCCAAGCGTGGCCGGATCGCAGCGGCGCACCAGGTTCTCGGCCAGCACGCGCGAGGTGTACGGCAGAGTGGCGTAGGCGCCGGGCTGGATTGCATCGACGGCGGCGCGCGCGTCGAAATAGTCCAGCGCGCTGCCGGGGAGGTTCTTGCGGTAATCGGTATTCATGGGCTGGCGGAATGCTTGGGGCGGGCCGGGTGCCGGCGGTGCGGCGGCGAAAGCATCCGGCCGGCACGCGGCCGGCCGGATGGGGACAGCAGGTGGATCAGACGCGCTTGTCGATGGCGACGAAGTCGCGGTCTTCCGGACCGATGTAGTTGGCGCTCGGGCGGATGATCTTGCCGTCGATGCGCTGCTCGATGATGTGCGCGCTCCAGCCGGCTGTGCGCGCGATCACGAACAGCGGGGTGAACATCGCGGTCGGCACGCCCATCATGTGGTAGCTGACGGCGCTGAACCAGTCCAGGTTCGGGAACATCTTCTTGATGTCCCACATCACCGATTCCAGGCGCTCGGCGATGTCGTACATCTTCATGCTCGACTGTTCTTCGGACAGCTCGCGGGCCACGTCCTTGATCACCTTGTTGCGCGGATCGGACACGGTGTAGACCGGATGGCCGAAGCCGATCACCACTTCCTTGCGCTCGACGCGGGCCTTGATGTCTTCCTCGGCCTCATCCGGATTGTCGTAGCGCTTCTGCACTTCGAACGCCACTTCATTGGCGCCGCCGTGCTTCGGGCCACGCAGTGCGCCGATGCCACCGCAGATCGCGCTGTACATGTCGCTGCCGGTACCGGCGATGACACGACAGGTGAAGGTCGAGGCGTTGAACTCGTGCTCGGCGTACAGGATCAGCGAGGTGTGCATCGCCTTCACCCACGAGTCCTGCGGCTTCTCGCCGTGCAGCAGGTGCAGGAAGTGGCCACCGATCGAGTCATCGTCGGTTTCCACGTCGATGGCACGGCCGTTGTGGCTCCAGTGGTACCAGTACAGCAGCATCGAGCCGAGGCAGGCCATCAGCTTGTCGGCAATGTCGCGCGCGCCCGGATGGTTGTGGTCATCCTTCTCCGGCGCCACGCAGCCGAGCACGGACACACCGGTGCGCATCACGTCCATCGGGTGTGCCGACGGCGGCAGTTCTTCCAGCGCGGCCTTCACCGCGGCCGGGATGCCACGCAGCGACTTCAGCTTGGCCTTGTACGAAACCAGCTCGGCGCGGGTCGGCAGCTTGCCGTGCACCAGCAGGTAGGCGATTTCCTCGAACTCGCTGGTGTTGGCCAGGTCCAGGATGTCGTAGCCACGGTAATGCAGGTCGTTGCCACTGCGGCCCACGCTGCACAGCGCGGTGTTGCCGGCGGCGGTGCCGGACAGGGCGACGGACTTCTTCGGCTTGAAGGTCGGGGTTGCGGTCGTATCGTTCATGTTTCCCTCCGAAACTTGATGGTGCAGGGTACTGCTTATTTCTTGGCGGCGAACAGCGCATCGAGCTGCTGCTCGAAGGCGTGGTAGCCGATGCGGTCGTAGAGTTCTTCGCGGGTCTGCATGGTTTCCACCACGTTGCGCTGGTGGCCATCGCGGCGCACCGCCTGGTAGACGTTCTCGGCCGCCTTGTTGGCCGCGCGGAACGCCGACAGCGGGAACAGCTGGATCGCAACTCCGGCCGAAGCCAGTTCATCGCGGCTGAACAGCGGGGTGGCACCGAATTCGGTGATGTTGGCCAGCACCGGCACCTTCACCGCGTCGACGAAGCGGCGGTAGGTATCCAGATCGTAGGCGGCCTCGGCGAAGATGCCGTCGGCACCGGCCTCGACACAGGCGATGGCGCGCTCGATGGCCTTGTCCACGCCGTCCACCTGGATGGCGTCGGTACGCGCGATCAGGAAGAAGTCCGGATCGGTCCTGGCATCGGCGGCCGCCTTCACCCGGTCCACCATTTCACCCTGCGAGACGATTTCCTTGCCCGGACGGTGACCGCAGCGCTTGGCGCCGACCTGGTCTTCGATGTGGCAGGCGGCCGCGCCGGCCTTGATCAGCGACTTCACGGTGCGCGCGATGTTGAACGCGCTCGGACCGAAGCCGGTGTCGATGTCAACCATCAGCGGCAGGTCGCAGACATCGGTGATGCGGCGCACGTCCACCAGCACGTCTTCCAGGGTGTTGATGCCCAGATCCGGCAGGCCCAGCGAGCCCGCGGCAACACCGCCGCCGGACAGATAGATGGCGCGGAAGCCGGCGCGCTTGGCCAGCAGGGCGTGGTTGGCGTTGATGGCGCCGATCACCTGCAGCGGCGATTCGGCAGCCAGCGCCTCACGGAAGCGGGCACCGGCGGAGAAAGGGGCGGAAGCGGTCATGCGGCAATCCAGGTTGGAGAACGGATAGGTAGCCGCAAGCACCATGCCAAGCTGCAAGCCGTTGATTTCACGAGGATGACCGCCACGCGATAGTGAAACATATGAAACATTGAAACGGATGTATCATGAAACATTCCGTCGACCTCCCGCCGCCATGTACCTGCCCCGCTCCCTCCTGCGCCACGCCGACGCCGACCCCGGTCGCCCGGTGATCTGGACCGTCAGCGTTTCGCGCCTGACCGGCCTGCTCGGCGACGTCATTCCCGAGTTCGACCGCCGTGCGCGCATCGAGCAGATCAACCTCGGCTTCGAGGAAGCGGTGGACGTGATCGGCCAACGGCTACGCCGCGAGCACTGCGACGTGGTGATCGCCGGCGGCTCCAACGCGGCCTGGCTGCGCGGCCGGCTGGAATTGCCACTGGTGCCGATCCAGGCCAACGGCTTCGACCTGATGGAAGCGCTGGCCCGTGCCCGCCGCATCGCCAGCCGCATTGGCCTGGTCACCCACGCCAGCGACGTGCCCGTGTTCAGCAACTTCCAGCAGAGTTTCGGCCTGGATATCGAGCATCGCCGCTTCGTCACCCGTGAGGACGCGCGCGACTGTATCGCCGACCTGCGCGCCAATGGCATCGAGGTGATCGTCGGCACCGGCATGGCCATTGACCATGCCGAGCAGGCCGGCCTGCCCGGCGTGCTGCTCTATTCGGCTGACTCGGTGCGGCAGGCGTTCGAGCATGCGCTGGAGCTGACCCGGGCCCTGGCCCGCTCCGGCGGCAACCACGCCGCCCCGCGCCGGCGCCCGGCAGCGCGTGCCGATGCGCATGAACTGCTCGGCGACAGCCAAGCGATGGCCCAGGTGCGCGCACAGATCGCGCTCTATGCACCGCATGACAGCACCGTACTGGTGACCGGCGAAACCGGCACCGGCAAGGAGCTGGTGGCGCGGCAGCTGCACGCAGCCAGTGGCCGCCGTGGCCGCTTCGTCGCGCTGAACTGCGGCGCCATCAGCGAATCACTGCTGGAGGCGGAACTGTTTGGCTACAGCGATGGTGCCTTCACTGGTGCACGGCGCGGTGGTCGCGTCGGCCTGGTCGAGGCCGCCGATGGCGGTACGTTGTTCCTGGATGAAATCGGCGAACTGCCGCTGCCGTTGCAGACCCGCCTGCTGCGCGTGCTGGAAGAACGCGAGGTGCTGCGTGTCGGCGCTACCGAACCGACCGCAGTCGACCTGCGCGTGGTGGCCGCCACCCTGCAGTCGCTGGAGCAGCGCGCGGCGACCGGCAGCTTCCGTCGCGACCTGTATTACCGGCTGGCCGCACTACGCATCGCCCTGCCCCCGCTGCGTGCGCGGCGCAGTGACATCCCGCTGCTGGCACAGCACTTCTTCCGCAAGCTGCGTGGCATCGACGCGCCATTGGATGCGGAGGCACTGGCGGTACTGAGCGCGGCCGAGTGGCCGGGAAACGTGCGCGAACTGCGCAATCTGGTGGATCGACTACGCATCCACTGGCAGCCTGGGGAAGGATTGATCGATGCAGCGCGTCTGCTGCAGCTCGCGCCCGAACTGGTGAAAGAAAGCGCCACCATGTTGCCGCTGGAAAGCAACGGCAAGCGTCCGCCGCGCGCGCAGTTGGAAACGCTGTTGCAGGATCACCGCAATGACCGTGAGGGCATGGCACAGGCGTTAGGGGTATCCCGCACCACGCTGTGGCGCTGGCTGCGCGCGGAGGGGCTGTAGAGCCGGGCCCATGCTCGGCTGCGCGTGCGGAAACATCAGCCGAGCATGGGCTCGGCTCTACAACGGCTGCCCACCCGTCAGCAGCAGCTCGACTTCCTCCACCTGCACCACCGGCACCCGCCACGGATGATGCGGCACGATGCCCTGCTCGAAGATGCGCTGCAACCGCTGCGGATCCCGAGGCAGGCAGAACTCCAGGCGCACGCTGTCAACCACTTCCGTGCGCCCCTCCTCCCCCTGGACGGGCGATGCACCCACCCGCGGGCGGAACTGCTCGAACCCCGGCGCCGACCACCACATGCCGTGCTCGTAGTCACCCGCCGCCAGGGCATCCACCGCAAGGATGCCCTGCTTCACTGCGTCCAGTGCTGCCGACGGCACGAACACCACCACGCGGTACAGCGGCAGGCGTTGCATCAGTCAGCCTTACGGGTACAGCAGTCGCTTGCTCCAGCGCCCTTCAGCACCGGCTTCATAGCACCAGCGCTCGTGCAGGCGGAACTGCGCGCCGTACCAGAACTCGATGCGGTCAGGCACCACGCGCAGGCCGCTCCAGCCGTCCGGGCGCGGAACGTCCTGGCCCTCGAAGCGGGCTTCGACCTCGGCCACGCGCGCGTCGAACTCCTCGCGCGTGGCCAGCGTCTTCGACTGCTGCGAGGCCCAGGCACCGATCTGGCTCATGCGCGGGCGGCTGGCGAAATAGGCATCGGCCTCGGCATCGGCCACCTGCTCGACACGACCTTCGATGCGCACCTGGATGCCGGCCTCGCGCAGGCTGCGCCACAGGAACAGCAGTGCAGCCTGCGGATTGGCCTGCAGCTCCCGGCCCTTGTGGCTGTCCAGGTGGGTGTAGAACACGAAGCCACGCTCATCGAACGCCTTCAGCAGCACGGTGCGCGCCGAGGGACGGCCGTGCGTATCGGCGGTCGCCACGGTCATGGCGTTCGGCTCGACCTCGCGGCTCTGCCTGGCCTCTTCGAACAGGCTGGCAAACGTGGACAGGGCTTCGGCGTACAGGTCGCTCATGATTGCGTTCTTCTCACACGGATTGGGCTATTGTGGCTGCATGGCCGCTGCTGCGTATATGCCCCAGGTGAAAGGATTCCCCGAAACATTGGCCGAACAGGTGCTGGACGACGCACTGGGCAGTGGCGCAGCGGTTCCAGTATTGGCGATCAGCGGCCTGCAGGGGAGCGGCAAATCGACGCTGGCCGCGCAGGTCGTGGCCCGCGCCCAGGCACGCGGCCTGAACGCGGCCACGCTGTCGATCGATGATGTCTACCTGACCCGCGCACAGCGCCAACGGCTTGCCCGCCAGGTGCATCCACTGCTGATCACCCGGGGTCCGCCGGGCACCCATGACCTGCCGCTGGCCCACGCAGTGCTGGATGCGGTGGCCGCACGCCAGCCCTTCGCGATGCCGCGTTTCGACAAGCTGGCCGACGAACGGCTGCCAGAAGCGCAATGGCCGCGCCTGCAACATCCGCTGGACCTGCTGGTGTTCGAAGGCTGGTTCCTGGGCACGCCCGCGCAGGATGACATCGCGCTGGACAGCCCGTTGAACGCGCTGGAGCGCGAGGCCGACGCCGATGGCCGCTGGCGGCGCTGGTGCAACCAGGCGCTGGCCCACGACTACACGGCGCTGTGGCAGCGCTGCGACCGGCTATGGTTCCTTCAGCCGCCGGATTTCTCGGTGGTACCGCGCTGGCGCTGGCAGCAGGAACAGAACCTGCAGGCCGCGCAGCCGGGCCGGCACGGCATGAGCCGGCCACAGCTGGAGCGCTTCGTGCAGTACTACGAGCGGGTCAGTCGGCAGGCACTGCACACCCTGCCCGCCATCGCCGACCACGTGGTGGTACTGGATGGCCAGCGCCAGGTGCAGGACGTGCGCTGAGCGCGCCTATTCCATCAGGAAGGTCACCCGCAGGTTGACCCGCCACTCGGTGATCTCGCCGCTGCCATTGGTGACCACCTTGGTCTCGTTCACCCAGGCGCCCTGGATGCCCTTGACCGTCTCGGAGACCTTCTTCAGCCCGCTGCGCACGGCGTCCTCCACGCTTTTCGGAGAGGAGGCGGTGATTTCGATGACCTTGGCGACCGTCATGGCCTGTACTCCGGCTGGCGCGGGAGACCCCGCAGGAACACCTACCCTGACGTGAAGGACGTAAAGGCCAGGGCACGGAGGTGTTAGCATCACAGGGCATGAATCCTGCTCCGAACCTGATCCTGATCGGCCCGATGGGCGCCGGCAAAACCTGCATCGGCCGCCGCCTGGCCGAGCGCTTCACGCTGGACTTCGTGGACGTCGACCAGGCCATCGTCGATGCCGCCGGCGCCAGCATCCCGACCATTTTCGAGCACACCGGCGAAGCCGGCTTCCGCAGCCATGAGCGGCAGGCCCTGGCCCGCGTGCTGGAAGGCCGCGGCCAATTGGTCTCCACCGGCGGCGGCGCGGTGCTGGACCCCGGCAACCGCGCATTGATTGCCCGGCGCGGCTTCGTGGTCTACCTGCGGGTCGGCGTGGCCGCGCAGCTGGAGCGCCTGGCCCGCGACAAGGGCAGGCCGCTGCTGCAGCGCCCGGACCGCGAGCAGGTACTGCATGATCTGGCCGCACAGCGCGACCCGCTGTACCGAGAACTGGCCGACCTCACCCTCGATACCGACCCGTATACCGCTGCCGACGCGACTGCCCAACTGGTAGTCAAGCTGGCCACGCAATGGCAGCGCCAGGACATGACCGCATGACTTCCCCCGCCCTGCTGCAGGTCGCCGTTGGCGGCGATCGCCCGTACTCCATTACCGTCGGCGCCGGTGCCCTGGCCGATGGCGCTGCACTGGTTTCACACGTGCGCGGCCGCCATGTGCTGCTGCTCAGCGACAGCGAAGTCGCCCCGCGCTATCTGGCGCCGGTGAAGCAGACGCTGCTCGCCGCACGCCCCGACCTGATCGTCGGCGAGCACATGCTGGCCGCCGGCGAAGCGTCCAAGACCCTGGCCGAATTCGGCCGTGCCATCGAAGCGCTGGCCGCGCTCGGCGCCACCCGCGACGCCTGCGTGTTCGCCCTCGGCGGCGGCGTGGTCGGTGATCTCGCCGGTTTTGCCGCCGCCTGCTGGATGCGCGGCGTGGACTGCGTGCAGCTGCCGACCACCCTGTTGGCGATGGTCGATTCGTCGGTGGGCGGCAAGACCGCGGTCGACATCCCTGCCGGCAAGAACCTGGTCGGCGCGTTCCATCCACCGCGTGCGGTGATCGCTGATACCCGCGTGCTGGCTACCCTGCCGCCGCGCGAACTGCGCGCGGGCCTGGCCGAAGTGGTGAAGTACGGCGCGCTGGGCGATGCGGTGTTCTTCGAATGGCTGCAGCAGCATGCCGATGCGCTGCTGGCCGGCGAGGATGCCACGCTGGCCGAAGCCATCGCGCGCAGCTGCCGGCACAAGGCCGCCATCGTCGAGCGCGATCCGTTCGAGAAGGGCGAGCGTGCCCTGCTCAATCTCGGCCACACCTTCGGCCATGCCATCGAGACCGAGCAGGGCTACTCGGCTCCGGGCCGCGATGCGCTGAACCATGGCGAAGCCGTGGCGGTCGGTATGGTGCTGGCGGCAAAGCTGTCCACCGACCTGGGCCTGGCCGACGACGCCGACCGCGCTCGCCTGCAGGCACTGTTGGAACGCCTCGGCCTGCCGGTGGCGATCCCGGCCGGGCTGGACCCGCAGGCCCTGCTCGGCCGCATGCGCCTGGACAAGAAGAATGTGGCCGGCCGCCTGCGCCTGGTGCTGTGGCGCGGCATGGGCCGCGCCGAAGTGGTGCCGGACGTGGATGAGGCGGCGGTGCTGAAGGTGCTGTCAGCCAGGTAGAGCCGGCCGCTGGCCGGCTTGTCCACGCATGAAGTTGCCGGCCAGCGGCCGGCACTGCCACGTTGCGGCAGGGGTCACCCCTGCCCCGCTACAATCGGCGCCATGCACGTCTACCTGCAACATCCCGACGCCGGTGCGCAGGCACCGCGTTTCCTGCGCCTGAGCCTGCAGCCGGACCTGTTCGGCGGTTGGGAGCTGCTGCGCGAGAGCGGCCGCGTCGGCAGCCGCTCGCAGCTGCGGCGCGAGCTGTTCCTGCAGGCCGACGACGCCCGCCACGCCTTCGAGAAGGCCCGCGATGCCGAACTGCATCGCGGCTTCCAGATCCTTTCGCACGGCGACTGACGCCGCTGCTCCTCCCGTCCAAGGAATGCCCATCGTGACCAGCCCTCTCCGCAACGATCGCCTGCTGCGCGCCCTGCGCCGCGAACCGGTGGACTGCACCCCCGTCTGGCTGATGCGCCAGGCCGGCCGCTACCTGCCGGAATACCGCGCGACCCGGACCAAGGCCGGTAGCTTCCTGGCCATGGCCAAGACCCCGGAGATCGCCTGCGAAGTCACCCTGCAGCCGCTGCGCCGCTTCCCGCTGGACGCAGCCATCCTGTTCTCGGACATCCTCACCATTCCCGATGCGATGGGCCTGGAGCTGTACTTCGTCGAAGGCGAAGGCCCGAAGTTCCGCCACCCGGTACGTGATGAAGCGGCCATCGCCAAGCTGGCGGTGCCGGACATGGAGCAGGACCTGGGCTACGTGATGGATGCGGTACGCCTGATCCGCCGCGAGCTGGACGGCCAGGTGCCGCTGATCGGCTTCTCCGGCAGCCCCTGGACGCTGGCCTGCTACATGGTGGAAGGCGGCGGCAGCAAGGATTTCGCACGCATCAAGGCGATGGCGCTGAACCATCCGCAGGCGCTGCACCGCCTGCTGGAGGTCACCACCGAAGCGGTGATCGCCTACCTCGGTGCGCAACGCGCGGCCGGTGCGCAGGCGCTGCAGGTGTTCGACACCTGGGGTGGCGTGCTGTCCCCGGCGATGTACCGCGAGTTCTCGCTGCGTTACCTGCAGCGGATTGCACAGGGCCTGGATCGCGGCGAAGGCAGCGAGCGCACGCCGCTGATCCTGTTCGGCAAGGGTACCGGCCTGCACCTGGAAGCACTGTCGCAGACCGGCGCCGATGCACTTGGCCTGGACTGGACGCTGGACCTGGACGAAGCAATGCGCCGCACCGGTGGTCGCGTCGCCCTGCAGGGCAACCTCGACCCGACCACGCTGTACGCCTCGCCGGATGCGATCGCCACGGCCGCAGCGCGCGTGCTCGACACCTATGCCGCCGGCAACGGCGGCTCGCGCGAAGGCCATGTGTTCAACCTCGGCCACGGCATGTCGCCGGACATGGACCCGGCGCACGTGCAGGTCCTGGTCGACGCGGTGCACGCGCACAGCCAACGCTGAGCATTCCGCATGCCATCACGGCGCGATGTTGATCGCGCCGTGACCCGCAGTGCGCGATCATGGCCGCCCCCACGTTGCACCGGCCGCACCCCATGTCCACATCGCCATCGACCTACAACCGCCAGCGTCCCCTGCTGTGGCTGGTGTCCCTGGCGATTTTCATGCAGATGCTGGACTCGACCATCGTCAACACGGCGTTGCCGGCGATGGCGGCCAGCCTGGGCGAGAGCCCGCTGCAGATGCAGTCGGTGGTGTTCAGCTATGCGCTGGCGGTCGCCACGTTCATTCCCGCCTCGGGCTGGATCGCCGACCGCTATGGCACCCGGCGCACCTTCCTGGTGGCGATCATTCTGTTCACCCTCGGCTCGCTGGCCTGCGCGTTGGCCCAGCACCTGCACCAGCTGGTTGGCGCGCGCGTGCTGCAGGGCATCGGCGGTGCGATGCTGCTGCCGGTCGGCCGGCTGGCGGTGATGCGCTCGGTGCCGCGCGAGGATTTCCTGCGCGCGATGAGCTTCATCGCCATCCCCGCGCTGGTCGGCCCGCTGATCGGCCCGACGCTGGGCGGCTGGCTGGTCGAGATCGCCTCATGGCACTGGGTGTTCCTGATCAACCTGCCGATCGGCGTGATCGGTTTCATCGCCGCGATGAAGATCATGCCCGACCACTACGCCAGCCATCGCACCCGTTTCGACCTGCGCGGCTACATCATGCTGGCCTTTGCGATGGTGGTGCTGTCGCTGGCATTGGACGGCATCTCCGGACTCGGCACCCCGCACGCGCTGGTGATGCTGATGACGGTCGCGGGCCTGGCTGCGCTGGTGGGCTACTGGCTGCATGCAGCCAATTCCACCGCGCCCTTGTTCTCGCTGGCCCTGTTCCGCGTACCCAGCTACCGCATCGGAATCCTCGGCAACCTGTTCTCGCGCATCGGCAGCAGCGCCATGCCGATGCTGATCCCGCTGCTGCTGCAGGTCGGCCTCGGTCTGGGCCCGATGAACGCCGGCCTGATGATGGTACCGGTGGCGGCCGCCGGCATGGTCTCAAAGAAACTGGCAGTGAAGCTGGTCGAACGTTACGGCTACCGCCGCGTGCTGATGACCAACACCGTGCTGGTGGGGCTGGCAATGGCCAGCTTCATCCTGATGACACCCGGCCAGCACCTGGCCTGGCGCCTGGTGCAGCTTGCATTCTTCGGCGCGGTCAATTCACTGCAGTTCACCGTGATGAACACCGTGACGCTGCGCGACCTTGACCGCGAATTCGCCAGTTCCGGCAACAGCCTGCTGTCGATGGTGATGATGCTGGCCGCCGGTTTCGGCGCCGCGGCGGCCGGCAGCCTGCTGGCCGCGTTCGGCAATCACCTGGACAGCAACAGCGCGACCGCCGCGCTGCATGCCACATTCCTGTGCGTGGGCGCCATCACCCTGACCTCGACGATGATCTTCTGGCAGCTGCCTGACACCAAGCCCGAACCGCGGCAGGTCGAGCACGTCGCGGAGTGAGGGTGGTTCGGCAGGGCCTGCGGCCCTGCACCCGCGGTAGTGCCGGCTGCTGGCCGGCAACAGCAACAGCCAAAGCGGCATTCCGTGGGTTGGCGGGGCGGTGTCGCAGTGCGGGGACGCCGCAAGTACGTCCCTGTAGGCTTGGCAGCCGCATCCATGCGGCTGACACCCCGCACTGCGACACCGCCCCACCTCTGACGGATTCCGGCGGCTCTTGGTAGGTGTCGACCTTGGTCGACACATCTGTCAGATATCGAAATCGATCTGACCCCACGCCATTTCAACAGCTCGCAGAATTCTGTCGAAGGCGGGGTGGGTCCACAGGCCCTGCAGAACCTACCTACCCGTGACCCTGGCGATCGCTTCCACCAACAGCTCACCAGTCACCGGCTTGCGCAGGAAGCCGCCGATGCCGGCTGCTTCCACCTGCTGCTGCAGGTCCGGATCGGTGCGTGCGGTCACCGCCAGCAACGGCAGCATGTAGCCCTGGTTGCGCAGGTGCTGGGCCAGTTCGAAACCGCTCAGGCCCGGCAGGTCCAGATCCAGCAGGCCGACGTCGAAATCGCCGGCACTGACCTCGCGCAGCGCCGCCAGCGCATGGCCGGCATGCACCACCTCGTGGCCGCGTGCGCTCAACAGGCCACGCACCACGTCGGCCACGGTGGCATCGTCCTCGACCAGCAGCACCCGCAGCGGCGGCATGTTCGCCGCTTCGTCGCGGTTCGCCTCGGCCGATGCCTCGACATCGCAGTTCACCACCAGCGGCAACGGCAAGGTCACGCCGAAACAGGTGCCCCGGCCCAGCTGGCTCTCCACCTGGATCCGCCCCTGCATCGCATGCGCCAGCTCGCGGCAGATCGCCAGGCCGAGGCCACTGCCACCGTACTGCGCGGCGGTACGGGCACCATCGGCCTGCTCGAAGCGACGGAACAGGCGCTGCTGCTGTTCCTGGCTGATGCCTGGGCCGGTATCGCGCACCTCGAAGTGCAGCGCGCGCAGCTCGCCATCGCAACGTGCGTGCAGGGTGATAGTGCCGCGGCTGGTGAATTTCACTGCGTTCGACAGCAGGTTGAGCAGGATCTGCCGCACGCGCATGGCATCACCGGTCGCCTGCAGGCCCGGCGGCAGCTGATTGTCGAGGACGAAGCGCAGGCCCTTCTGTGCAGCCAGCGGGCCCATCAGCGCCGCCAGATCCTGCAACAGGCCATTCAACGCAAACGACTGCGACTGCAGTTCCAGGCGCCCGGACTCGATTCGCGCCAGGTCCAGCGCATCGTTGACCAGGTGCAGCAGGTGCTCGCCCGCATGCCGGATCGACTGCGTGTAGCCACGCTGCTGCGGGTCCAGTGGCGAGGCCAGCAGCAGCTCGCTCATGCCCAGCACGCCGGTCATCGGCGTGCGGATCTCATGGCCAAGGTTGGCCAGGAAGCGGGTCTTGGCCGCCGAGGCCTGCTCGGCAAGCTCCTGCTTGTGCAGCGCCAGCTGGTAGGCATGGCGCCGCTGCAGGCGGCGTCGGTACAACCAGGCGAACCAGCTGGTCAGCAGCAACCCGACCGACGCCAGCACCAGCAGGCCGGACAGGCTGCGCCACCACGGCGGCTGCACGCGGAATTCCAGGCTCTGCACCCGCGACCACACATGGTCGGCCGAGCGTGCCTGCACTTCCAGCCGGTAGCTGCCCGGCGCCAGGCGCGAGAACAGGCGCTCGCCGGCCGGGCCGACTTCGACCCAATCGGGGTCGTAGCCGGCCAGGCGGTAGCGGTACGTATTGGACGCCGAGTCGGCGAAGGACAGCAATCGCGCGACGATGCGCAGGTCGCGGTCGCCATCGGCGATCTGCAACGGCGCATCGTGGGTCATGTCCAGCACCTGCTCGTTGCGGCGCACTTCCACCCGCTCGATCACCAGCGGGGCGCGACGGACCGAAGGCCGTACCTGCTCCGGGTCGAACACCACCGCGCCCGCTGCCGTTCCGGCCACCAGGTGGCCATCGGCCGCTGCGATCAAGGTGTGCTCGCGGAATTCCTGGCTGGGCAGCCCATCATGCACGCCGTACAGGCGCACGCTCTGCCCATCGGCACTGACGCGTACCAGGCCGCGTGCGCTGGTCGCCCAAGCCACGCCCTGCGCATCCACCACCAGGCCGGAGGCGGAGATCGCCGGATAGCCCTGTTCGGCACCGACCACCGCCTGCCGTTCCAGGCGTCCCTGGCTCCAGCGGTAACGGGACAGGCGACCATCCTCGGACAACCAGACCTGGCCGTCACGGCCCACATGCAACGCATGGATCGCCGTTGCCGGCGCACCCGGCACCGGCTGGAAGCGCTCGCTTTCCGGCAGCCACTGCAGCAGGCCACGGCTGCTGGCCAGCCAGATGTGGTCCTGCGGCCCGCATTCCACATCAAGGTTGAGCTGGCCCTGCTGCAGGCCGCGCTGGCCATTGTCCAGCTGGCGCCGCACGTGGCCGTCGAGGTCGCGCTGCTGCAGGCCCGCGGGCAGCATCAACCAGAGGCTGTCGCCGTCGCAGGTCATCATCGCTTCGACGACCCCTTCCATCGCCGCATCTGCACCGGCATCACGGCCCCAACGACGCAGTTCGCGCCGTTGCGGGTCGTAGCGCACCAGCGCATCGGTCGATCCAATCCAGACCTGCCCACGCCGGTCCTCACGCACCGAGGTCAACCAGTGCATGCCGTTGACCCAGGTGCGATGCTGCTCGATCCTGCCGGTCTTCGGATCGAAGCGGTCCAGCGCGCCATGGCTGCCCACCGTCCAGACGCCGCCGTTGCTGGAGGGGCTGGTACCCAGCACGAGCGCATTGCGCAGCGAGCTGGGGTCGTCCTCCAGGCGCGACAGCACCGAGAACTGCCACCAGCGTGGCAGCAGGTGCCACAGCCCGGCATTGGTGCTGGCCAACCAGATGCCACCTTCGCGGTCCTCGTAGGCACCGGTCCAGTTCGGCCGTACCGGACCGCGCGCGATCACGCTGTACAGCGGCACGGTCTGGTACTGGCCATCGACCGCACGCCCCAGCCCGGTGCGTGTATCCAGCCAGTGCCCGCCCTGCTCGTCGCGCAGCATCATGCCCAGCACCTGCTCGCCCGGCGGCAGCTTCCACGGGGGGGCTTCGAAGCGGCCATCCGGGCGGCGCACGGTGGCGCCGGCCATCGTGCTGATCCACAGGCTGCCATCCGGTTCGGCGGTCAGCCCGTTGATCAGCAGGCTGGGGATGATGTCCGTACCGACACGCTCGAAGTCGGTCCCGGTCCAGCGCGCCACGCCATGCTTGGTGCCGATCCACAGGCTGCCATCGGCCAGCGTGGCCAGGTAGGGCACCGACGACGAAGGCAGGCTGCGCGGATTGTTCGGCTCGGGCAGGAAGCGCTGCAGGCGATCCTGGCTGTCCAGGCGGTACAGGCCGCCTTCGTGGGTACCGAACCAGATCGAGCCATCAGGCGTGCTGGCCAGGCTCCAGACCGTGTTGGTACCCATCAACGGCTGGCTGCTGCGGTCGTAGAAGTGCAGCTGGCGGCGGTCGGCCGACATGCGCACCAGGCCGGCGTTCTCGGTGCCTATCCACAACTGGTTGCGGGCATCGACCAGCACCGTCCAGATGCGGTTGTCACGCAGTCCATCCTCGGAACGCCACACGCGGTAGGTGCGGCCGTCATAGCGGGCCAGGCCATCGTTGGTGGCGATCCACAGGTAGCCGTAACGGTCCTCGGCCATGCGGTTGACGGTATTGGACGGCAGGCCATCGAACACGGTCACCTGCCGCGGGCTCGGAGGCACCGGCTGTGCCGCAGCGGGCAACGCGCAGCACAGGAGGACCAGCAGCAGCATCGCCGCCCGCAGATACACCACCGATTGCCTCCTCACGCTGGTCCTGATGATTCCCGCGCTGCGGGCGTCGGCATGGTAAACCGAAAGTCACGCCGTTCACGCCCGGCGTCGGCGTCGTCACGCAGTCGCCTGTCGTTTCGCACGTGCCTGGGCGATGGCCGTCACCAGCAGGTCGCCGGTCACCGGCTTGCGCAGGAAGCCATCGAAGCCTGCGGCCAGCACCTGGGTTTCGGCATAGGCATCGGAACGGGCGGTCACCGCCACCAGCGGCAGTTCATAGCCCATGGTGCGCAGCTGGCGGGCGATGGCCGTACCATCCAGCGCGGGCAGATCGAGATCGAGCAGGCCGACGTCGAAACCATCGGTGGCGATCTCCGACAGCGCGCCCAGGCCATGCAGCACGTGGACCACCTCATGCCCGCGCACGCGCAGCAGGCCGGCGATGACCTCGGCCACCGTGGCATCGTCCTCGACCAGCAGGATGCGCAGCGGCGGCAGTTCCGGCAGGGCCGCCACGTCGCCCGCACTGTTGGCGGCCTGGCGCGTCCAGGGCAGGGGCAGGCGCACGCGGAACCGCGCGCCCTTGCCAGGCTGGCTGTCCACTTCGATGCGCCCCCCCATCGCCACCGCCAGTTCCTGGCAGATCGCCAACCCCAGGCCACTGCCGCCGTAGCGCGACGCGGTACGCGGGCCGTCGGCCTGTTCGAAACGATGGAACAGGCGCTGCTGCTGCTCGGCGTTGATGCCCGGGCCGCTGTCATGGACTTCGAAACACAGGCCGCCCTTTTCTTCCAGGCGTACGGCCAGGCCGACGTGGCCGCGCTCGGTGAATTTGATCGCGTTGCCGAGCAGGTTCAGCAGGATCTGGCGCACGCGCATCTCGTCGCCACTGACACTGATCGGCCCGGGCGGGTCTTCGCCGCGCTGGAACACCAGCTGGCGTTGCTGCGCCATCGGCTGCATCAGGCCCTGCACCTGGTCCAGCAGCTCCCCCAGATCGAACGGGCGCAGGTCCAGCTCCAGCCGCCCGGCTTCGATCCGGGCCAGGTCCAGGGCATCGTTGACCAGCCGCAGCAGATGGCTGCCGGCCTGCTGGATGGACCCGGCGTAGCCGCGCTGCACCGGATCCAGCGGGGTCGCCAGCAGCAGTTCGCTCATGCCCAGCACGCCGGTCATCGGCGTGCGGACTTCGTGGCCCAGCGTGGCCAGGAAACGGCTCTTGGCCTGCGAGGCCTGCTCGGCCAGCTGCTGCTTGTGCACCGTCAGCTGCCATTGCTGGCGGCGGCGCAACCGCGCGCGGATCGACCAGACCAGAACCACCAGCAGCAACGACCCCAGCAGGATGTAGCCGAATATCGCCATGCCGCTGCGCCACCACGGCGGCAGCACCTTCACCTGCAACTGCTGCGAAGGCGTCCACGTGCCCCGGGCAGTCGCAGCCTGCACCTCGATGACATAGCGGCCGGTCGGCAGCCGCGACAGGGTGCGCTGGCCATCGCCCCCCTGCTCCACCCAGTCCTGGTCGTAACCCTGCACGCGGAAGCGGTACCGGTTGCCCTGCGGGCTGGCATAGGACAGCAGCCGCGCATCGATCTGCAGATCGCGGTCGTCCGGTCCCAGCAGCAGGGTGCCAGTAAGCGGCAACGGTTGCCAGCCGCGTGCGTCGTCGCGCCGCACACGCACTTCGGCGATCACCAGCGATGAAGGCGGCAGCACGGTGTCGTCGGCATTCACATCAAAGGCGACCAGGCCGGTCTGGGTAACCGCCAACACGCGGCCATCGGCATTCACCGCAGGTGGCCGACCGGTGAACTCGGCATCGGACAGGCCATCGCGTTCGTTGAACTGTTGCAGGCGCCGCGTCTTCGGGTCCCACCGCAGCAGGCCGCGCGGCGTCGTGGCCCAGAGCTGGCCATTGTCGGCCAGCGCCAGCCCCCCCATGGTCACCGGCGGCACGCCCGCACTGCCGTCGATGCGCTGGATCAGGCGCAGGCTCATGCCATCCCACTGGTAGCGCTCGAAGGCGCCTTGGCGCGCCAGCCACAACTGCTGCGGATCGATCCATACCAGATCGTAGATCGGGCCGCGCGACACGCCGGGCACTGCCTCGAAGCGTCCGGCCTGCTCACGCCAGATGCCCATGTCGCCCATCACCCAGGGCCGGCCTTGGGCGTCGAAGCGAATCTGCTCGATCGGCGCATCGGCCGTCCCGCGGAAATGTTCCAGCGGATGACTGTGCAGCAGCCGGCCCTCTGCATCGCGCTGCTGCAGGTCCAGGCCCATCACCGACACCCACACCGTGCCATCAGGGGCCTGCCGCATCAGGTCGATGCGCTGGCGCAGGTCGGCACTGCCATCGATCCGCAGGTCACGCAATGCGCCGGTGGCCGGATCGTAGACGGTGATGCGGCCGCCGCGTCCCAGCCACAGGCGACCATCCGGGCGCGGCAGCACCGACCACACCACGCCGTTGCCGAGCTGCCGGTCGCTGGCCAGCAGACGCAGGGTGCCCTGCGCATCGAGCTGGTACACCCCTCGCGCCGAGCCGACGTAGTAGTTCTTCCCATCGCTGGCCGCGCTCAACAGGTACTGGCTGTCCAGGGGCTTGCCGTCGAGCTGGTTCCAGATCGAGAAGCGCCGCCAGTCCGGTGGCAGATAGGCCAGGCCCTGGGTCAGCAACGCCACCCACAGTCCGCCCTCGTGGTCCTGCAGCAGGTCAAGCACACCGCTGTGCGCGGTCAGGAAGCCGCTGCCGCGGTCCCCCTCCAGGCGGCGCAACGCCGCCGCATCCCCTCGCAACAGGCCATCGGAGGTACCCGCCCAGTAGCCCCCCTGGCGATCGGCCAGGACCAGGGCCGACCGCAGCTGGGCACTGTCGGCCCATCGCGGGCGACTGACCCGGTCCTGCCCATCGATGCGGTAGAGGCCATCGTTCTGGCTGCCTACCCAGATCGAACCGTCTGCATCACGGCTCAACCGGAGCACGCTCAGCCTACCCAGTTCCCGCGCGGCCACCGGCTCGAAGCCGCTGCCGTTCCAACGCGCCACACCGGCTTCGGTGCCGACCCACAGGCGGCCCCGCGCGTCGACCAGGCTGGTGAAGATGCTGTTGCTGGGCAGGCCACCCGGGTGCGCCGGATCATGGGTGTAGAGGCGCACGCTGCCGTCTTCGCCGAAACGGCAGACGCCATGGTTGTTGGTCCCGATCCACAAGGCGTCGTCGACATAGGCCAGTGCCCAGAACTGCCCCTGGCAGGTGGAATTGACCGTATCGAAGGTCTGGAAGCGTTCGCGGTCGGCATCCAGGCGTGCCACGCCCTTGCCATTGATGCCCACCCAGACCCGGTCCAGCGGGTCGATCAGCAGGGTCTCGATCTCGTTGCCTGGCAACGAGCCCGGCTGTTCCGGGTCGTGCTCCCAGACCCGCAGGCTGTTGCCGTCATAGCGGGCGAGTCCACCATCGGTGGCGGCCCATACGTGGCCCTGGCGATCCTCGGCCAGCGCCACCACCATGCGAGACGGCAAGCCTTCGGCGGCACCGAAGCGGCGCAGGCGTGGTGTTTCTGCCATGTGCAGGGTCGCAGCCGCCGTGGCCATCGCCACCAGCAGCAGTCCCATACCTGCGATGCCACGGCACCACAGGCGCCAGCCGCTCGTCATCCTGAACCCCCTGTCCTGCGCCGATTGTCACACAGGGCCGGGGTCATGGCTGCAACAGCCTGTTTCCAGCGGCGGCACCACCACGAACTGTTGCACCCATGCACGCAACGTTGGCAGGGGGCTGTGCGTATGATCGCAGCGTCCCCTTCCGGAGCCCGCCATCGATGCGTCCCTGTCTGGCCCTGCTGCCGATGCTGCTCGCCACCGCCCCTGCCTGGGCGGCCGCTGACACCTATCGCCTCGATCCGGTGCACACGCGGGTGCTGTTCTCGATCGACCACGCAGGCTACTCGCAGGCCATGGGCACGGTATCGGGCAGCGAGGGGCGCGTGCGGTTCGATCCCGACAACTGGCGCGACGCCACCGTGGAAGTGGATGTCCCGGTGTCGCGACTGGACCTTGGTGATGCCAAGTGGAACCAGGCCACGTTGGCCCGCAGCCTGCTCGACGGCGAGCGTTTCCCGACCGCGCGATTCGTCTCCACCAAGGTCGAGCCGATCGATGCCAGGCGCGCGCACGTGTCCGGCACGCTGACCCTGCGCGGGGTCAGCCAGGAAGTCACGCTGGATGTGACCCTCAACGCCATCAAGCGCTACCCGCTTCCCCCGTTCCGACGCACCGCCGGTTTTTCCGCCAGCACCACGCTGAGCCGGCGCGCGTTCGGCATCACCGCCTGGCCGGGCGTCATCGGTGATGCAGTACAACTGAGGATCGAGGCTGAAGCCACCCTCGACCGCAGCGACGCCCCGGGAACTCCCGCTCCCGTTCCGCACTCCGACCCCAAGACGGCCCCCTAGAGGACCCCTCATGACCGCCAAGAACACCCCCGCCGCCTGGGGGAGTGTCAGCCAGATCCTGCATTGGTTGATCGCACTGCTGATCCTCGCCCTGGGCGTGGTCGGCCTGACCATGGGTGAACTGCCCAAGACCCCGAAGTACTTCTGGGTCTACACCGCGCACAAGTCGATCGGCATCACCGTGCTGGCGCTGGTGCTGTTCCGCCTGGGCTGGCGCCTGTACGCCGGTGCACCGAAGCCGGTGCCGGGCGTGCCCAGCTGGCAGGAGCGCATCGCCGGCGCCACCCACGTGCTGCTGTACGTGCTGATGTTCGCCATCCCGCTGTCGGGCTGGCTGTACGACTCGGCCAGCGGCCTGCGCCCGTTCCGCTGGTTCGGCCTGGTCGACGTGCCCAAGCTGAGCGGACCCGACCCGCAGGTTGTCGCGGTATCGCATGCCATCCACGAATACGGCTTCTGGCTGTTGATCGCGGTGGTGCTGGCCCATGCCGGCGCTGCCTTCTACCACCACCTGTTCCAACGCGATGCAACGCTGTCCCGCATGTTGCCGCGCGGCTGGCTCGCCTCCCCTCAGAAGGACTGACCGATGAACCTGAAACTGACCACTCCGGCCGCCGTGGCCGCCGCCCTGGCCGGCATGCTGGCCACCGCTCCGGCACTCGCTGCCGATTACGCGCAGGCTCCCGGCGCCGGTTCGATCCTGGTGTTCGCCACCAAGTACGACGGCGAAGTGTTCACCGGCAGCTTCCCGGGCTTCGCGACCAAGCTCAGCTTCGACCCGGCCAACCCGGCCGCCGGCTCGCTGGACGTGGTGATCCCGCTGGCCGGTGCCAAGAGCGGCAACAGCGACCGCGATTCGACCCTGCAGGGTGCCGACTTCTTCAATGTTGGCAAGTTCGCCACCGCACGCTACACCGCCAAGGGCTTCCGCGCGGTGGGCAACGACCAGTTCGCCGCCGATGGCACACTGGAGCTGCGCGGCGTCAGCAAGCCGGTCACGCTGACCTTCACCTGGAAGCCGGGCACCCAACCGGTGCTGACCGGCAAGGCCACGGTCAAGCGCCTGGACTTCGGCGTCGGCGGCGGTGACTGGGCCGACACCAAGACCATCCCGGACGAAACCGCGATCAGCACGATCGTGAAGTTCGACGCGAAATAAACCGCATCGGGTAGTGCCGGCCGCTGGCTGGCATCACCGGGAACAGAGGGGTTGCCGGCCAGCGGCCGGCACTACCGATCGACGGCCAACCACGCCCGAACCGTGGCGGCGTCGAACGGCCAGTCCAGCTCGCGGTCGCCGCGCTCGTCACGCAGCACAGGCACCCGCGTGCCATAGCGCGCTTCCAGCGCCGGCTGGTCGTCCAGGAACAGCGATTCGAACTCCGGCGCCCGTGCCCTCGCCAGCTCGGCCAGGGCCATGTCGCACAGGTGGCAATCGTCACGTTGGATAAGGGTCAACACCGGCCGGGCTCCCGTGGCGGAAATGCTGCGCCGCAGCCATGGAAGTGCGGCGTGAACCGCTAGAATAGCGATCTCTTCCGGTACCCGCAGTACGGCAATCATGGCTGTCAGCACGTTCGACGTTTTCAAGATCGGCATTGGCCCGAGTTCCTCGCACACCGTCGGGCCGATGAAGGCCGCCGAGCGATTCATCCATCGCTGGCTGCTCGACCCGGGCCGCCTGCACGAGGTCGCGCGCATCCGCGCCGATGTCTATGGCTCGCTGGCACTGACCGGCCGCGGCCACGGCACCGACAAGGCGATCCTGCTGGGCCTGGAAGGCCAGCGGCCGAACCTGATCGACCCGGACATCATTCCGGCCACGCTGGAGCGCATCCGCAGCAGCAAGCGCATCCAGCTGATGGGCCAGCACGAGATCGCCTTCGACGAGAAGCGCGACCTCGGCATGAACAAGCGCCAGAAGCTGCCCTACCACACCAACGGCATGCGCTTCACTGCCTACAACGCCGACGACGAAGTGATCGCCACCCGCGACTACTACTCGGTGGGCGGCGGCTTCGTGGTCAACCAGGACGACGCGGCCGATGATCGCATCGTGCCCGACGAGACCCCGCTGCCCTACCCCTTCAAGAGCGGCGATGAGCTGCTGGCGCAGACCGCGCGCAGCGGCCTGAGCATTGCCCAGCTGATGTTCGAGAACGAGAAGTGCTGGCGCAGCGAAGACGAGATCCGCGCGCAGCTGCGCGAGATCTGGAGTGCGATGCAGTCGTGCGTGGCGCGCGGCATCCGCGAGGAAGGCGTGCTGCCGGGTGGCCTGAAGGTGGGCCGTCGTGCACCGGCGCTGTACCGCGAACTGTCGTCGAAGCCGGAAGCGGCGATGCGCGACCCGCTGACCACGCTGGACTGGGTCAACCTGTACGCGCTGGCCGTGAACGAGGAGAACGCGGCCGGTGGCCGTGTGGTGACCGCGCCGACCAACGGTGCGGCCGGTGTGCTGCCGGCGGTGCTGCACTACTTCGACCGCTTCTGCCCGGGCGCGAACGAACAGCGCGTGTTCGACTTCCTGCTGACCTCGGCGGCGATCGGCATCCTCTACAAGGAAAACGCCTCGATTTCCGGCGCCGAAGTGGGCTGCCAGGGCGAGGTTGGCGTGGCCTGCTCGATGGCGGCCGGCGGCCTGGTCGCGGCACTGGGTGGCAACCCCAGCCAGATCGAGAACGCCGCAGAAATCGGCATGGAACACAACCTGGGCCTGACCTGCGACCCGATCGGTGGCCTGGTGCAGATCCCCTGCATCGAACGCAACGCGATGGGCGCGGTGAAGGCGATCAATGCCTCGCGCATGGCGATGCGTGGCGACGGCAAGCACAAGGTGTCGCTGGACAAGGTGATCAAGACCATGCGCGATACCGGCCGCGACATGCAGGACAAGTACAAGGAAACCAGCCGCGGTGGCCTGGCAGTGAACGTCATCGAGTGCTGAGTTGTAGAGCCGGGCACCTGCCCGGCTGATGGGGCAGGAGCAGCCGGGGGTGGCCCCGGCTCTACATCGGACGACACCATCACCGCGTTCCGGTTAGGCTCGGGGCTCCCCCATCCCGGATTGCCCCATGCGCGTGATCGCTGCTGCCCTGCTTGCCTGCCTTCCGCTGCCTGCCCTGGCCGCGCCCAGCTACGGGCCGCGCCTGGAGGGCTTCGACTACGGCTATCCGGTGAAGACCTTCGCGCTGGAATCGCAGCGGCAGCCGCTGGAGATGGCCTACCTGGACATCGCACCGAAGAAGACTCCGATCGGCGTGGTGGTGCTGCTGCATGGCAAGAACTTCTGTGCGGCCACCTGGAAGGAATCGATCAAGCCGCTGGTTGCCGCCGGCTACCGGGTGATCGCTCCGGACCAGGTCGGCTTCTGCAAATCCAGCAAGCCCGAGCGCTACCAGTACACGTTCGCACAGCTGGCAGCCAACACCCATGCCCTGCTGCAGCAGCTGCAACTGGGCGACGTGCCAGTGCACCTGGTCGGACATTCGATGGGCGGCATGCTGGCGGTGCGCTACGCGCTGATGTACCCGCAGGACCTGCGCAGCCTATCGCTGGTCAACCCGATCGGACTGGAAGACTGGAAGGCGCTGGGCGTGCCATGGCGCAGCGTGGACGCGTGGTATGCCGGTGAAATGAACATCAGCTACGACAGCATCCGCCGCTACCAGCTGGATGTGTACTACGACGGCAAATGGAAGCCGGCCTACGAACCCTGGGCGCGGATGCAGTCAGGCATGTACGAAGGGCCCGGCAAGCAGGCCGTCGCATGGAGCCAGGCGCTGGCCTCGGACATGGTGTTCAACCAGCCGGTGGTCTACGAACTGAAGAACCTGCAGGTGCCGACTACGTTGTTCATCGGCCAGAAGGACCGCACCGCGATCGGCCGCGACCTGGCGCCGCCTGCGGTGAAGGCGACGCTGGGCAACTATTCGGTGCTCGGCAAGTCCGCGGCCGCGACGATTCCCGGCGCCACGCTGGTCGAGTTCGCCGAACTGGGCCATTCGCCGCAGGTGCAGGACCCGAAGCAGTTCAACGCCGCGTTGCTGAAGTCCTTGAAGTCACGCTGACCGGCAGGGCGCCCCTGTAGAGCCGAGCCCATGCTCGGCTCATCCAGCAGGAGGGGATCTCGCCAGTAGCAGCCGAGCATGGGCTCGGCTCTACAAGAACTGTGCGATCAGCCGACGATCCGCAGCACGTCATCCAGCAACGCGGCGGCGGTGACTTCCGCGCCCGCACCCGGGCCTTGGATCAACAGCGGCTGGCGACGGTAGCGATCACTGTGGATGGCGACGCGGTTGTCGGTCCCCGCACCCTGCGCCAACGGGTGATCAGCCGGCAGCTCGCGCAGGCCCACCTGCGCACCCTCACCGTCAACACGGCCAACGAAACGCAACACGCGGCCGTTTTTGCGTGCCTGCTGCCAACGCGCCTGCAACGGCGCATCCAGCTGCTCCAGCGCAGCCACTGCGCCCTCCAGCGGCAACGCGGCCAGCGTTTCAGGTACCAGTGAATCCACCTGCACCTGCGAAGCATCCAGCGCCAGCCCGCTGCTGCGGGCCAGGATCAGCAGCTTGCGCCGCACGTCTTCGCCGGACAGATCCAGGCGCGGATCGGGCTCGGTGTAGCCGGCCGCCAACGCTTCGCGCACCGCCGCCGAGAACGGCGACTGGCCGTCGTAACGATGGAACAGCCACGCCAGCGAACCGGACAGCACACCCTCGATGGCATGGATGTGATCGCCACCGGCCACCAGCGCGCGCAGGCTGCTCAGCAGCGGCAGGCCCGCGCCGACGGTGGCGCTGTCGCCATAGCGCGCACCACTGTCTGCGCAGCTTTCGGCAATCGCCTGCGCGCGTGCGAGCTGCGCACCACGGCCCAGCTTGTTGGCGGTCACCACATGCACGCCGCGCGCCAGCCACTGCACGTGACGTGCGGCCACGTCTTCGCTGGCGGTGGCATCGACCACCACATCGCCACGCTCCAGCCCTTCGGTGCTGGCCCACGCCGGCGAACTCTGGCCATCGCGTGGCGCACGTCGCGCCAGCTCCAGCGGCAGCACCAGGTCACGATCGATCTCCAGCGCAGTGCGTGAATTGGCCAGCCACTGCACGCTGGGCAGTTCCAGCCCACGCGCCCGCAATGCCTGGTAACGCTGCACGAAGGCCGAGCCGACCGTGCCAGTGCCCAGCAGCGCCAGGCGTCCCACGCCCAGCGCAGGAATGTCGGCGGCGAGCGCGCTCATGCATCCACCACCTGTTTGCGGCGTGCGGCCGCATCGATCACGACTTCGGCGCGCTGCAGCGCGGCACCGAGATCGGCCAGCAGGTCGCGCTCGGCCTCGATGCCGACCGACAGGCGCAGCAGCCCTTCGCTGATGCCAGCGGCGGCACGTGCTTCTGGGGTCATCGCCGCATGGGTCATGGTCGCCGGATGGGCGATCAGGCTTTCGACGCCGCCCAGCGATTCGGCCAGGGTGAAGCAGCGCAGGCCATCCACGAATGCGCGCACTGCCGCGTGCGGATCTTCACCGGCGCAGTGCGCAAGCTCGAACGACAGCATCGCACCGAAGCCGTTCTGCTGGCGTGCGGCGATGGCATGGCCGGGATGTTCGGCCAGGCCCGGGTAGTACACCGTGCCGACCGCCGGATGCCGGTCCAGCAGGGCGACGATCGAGGCGGTATTTTCCTGGTGCACGCGCAGGCGCGCATCCAGCGTGCGCAGGCCACGCAGCGTCAGGAAGGCATCGAACGGTGAACCCGTCAGGCCCAGCGCGTTGCCCCACCACACCAGCTGCTCGTGCAGTGCCGGATCACGCGCGACCACTGCCCCGCCTACCACATCGCTGTGGCCGTTGATGTACTTCGTGGTGGAATGCAGCACCAGGTCCGCACCGAACGACAGCGGTTGCTGCAGCGCTGGCGACAGGAACGTGTTGTCGACCACCACGAGAGCGCCGGCCTTGTGCGCGGCATCGATGACGAAGCGCAGGTCGGTGATGCGCAGCAGAGGGTTGGACGGCGTTTCCACCAGCACCAGCTTCGGCTGGGTGGCCAACGCCTGCGCCAGTGCACGCGGATCGGTCAGGTCGGCGGTGACCAGTTCAAAGTGGCCCTTCCTGGCCAGCGCATTGAACAGGCGCCAGCTGCCGCCGTACGCATCGTGCGGCACCACCAGGGTATCGCCCGGCTGCAGCAGTGCGTTCAGCACCAGGTTGATCGCGCCCATGCCGGTGGCGGTGACCACACCACCGACGCCGCCTTCCAGTTCCGCCAGCGCCTCACCCAGCAGGTCGCGGGTCGGGTTGCCACTGCGCGTGTAGTCGTACTGGCGCTTGTTGCCGAAGCCGTCGAAGCTGAAGTTCGACGACAGCACGATCGGCGGTGTGACCGCGCCATGCGCGGTGTCCCGATCGATGCCCGCACGGACGGCGGCAGTGGTGCGACTACAGGACGGCTCGTTGGCGTGCAGGCTCATGCGGACTCTCCAGAGGTGCGGAAGGCGGTGGCGAGGATCGCGTCGATGCGATCGGTTTCTTTGAGGAAGGCGTCGTGGCCATAGGGCGAACGCAGCACGCGCAGGCTGCCGCGCGGGCCCAGCCCTTCGACCAGGCCGACCAGGTCGGCCAGCGGCACCAGGCGGTCGCCCTCCACGGCGACCACCACGGTCGGTGGCAGGATCGCGGCGGGGTCGACACGGTGCAGGTCGATCGATTCGGACAGGCGCAGGTAGGCGGTCACCGGCGTGCGCGCGACGTACTGCGCGCCGGCGGCGTCGAGGTAGTCTTCGGCGGCCACGCGCACGCGGCCATTGATGACCTCCGGCGCGGCGTCGAAGCGCTCGCCGAATTCTTCCGGGGTGCGGTAGCTGAGCATGGCGAACTGCCTGGCCAGGGCCAGGCCGTGGTCTTCGCCGCACTGCAGCTGGCCCAGCGCAACCGCGCGGCGCTGCAGCGCGCGCCACGCGGCGGCATAGGGATGCGGGCGGTGCGCGCCGCTGGCCAGCACCAGCTGGCGCACGCGGGCGCGGTGACGGATCGCGAACTGCTGGCCGACCAGCGCGCCATACGAATAGCCGACGAAGGCCTTCAGCGTGCGGATGCCGAGATGGTCCAGCAACAGCGCCAGCGCATCGGCCTGGTCGGCAGTATCGATCGGCACATCCAGTGCACCGTCGGCACCGATGAAATCGAAGGCCAGCACGCGCAGCTGCTGCGGGTCGAGCGCGCGGCCGCTACCCACAAGCGCTTCGGCCCAGCCCTTCTCGCTGAACTGTGCATTGGACGCCACGTGGCGATGGGCGGAAATGCCACCGGCCAGCACCACCACCGGTGCGTTGGCCGGGCCCACCCACTCATAGCGCAGGCGCACCGGGCTGGGGCCTGCATGGCGCATCGACAGCACTGCGGCGAACTCACCGCGCTCCGCGTGCACGCGGTCTGCGACCGGCACGCTGACGGGGACAAAGGGTTCGGGGCGAATGGCGGTACTGGAAGCGAAGCTCATGGCGGGATCCGGTTGGGGAATCGGCCATCGAGCCTTCGCGGGCCCGCGTTCGATATGCACGTGGGGTGCATGGTTCGAACCATCTTTCGGTGGACGCCACGGTCCCCGCAGGATTTGGCACCTACGCAGACGCTTGCGCGCCTGCGGGCTGCCCCGGCTTCAAAGGGCCTGTCCCTCTGCCGGTCTCGATGGTGGAGCCACGATGCCAGCCCTTTCCGGCACTGTCAATCCCTTCATGCGGATAAAGCGATAGATATTTCCAGGATCACTCTGCGAGGGCCGTCCCGGTCGCCCCGTTCAGGATCGGGTACAGTCCCGGCGGTCCTCTTGCTGGAAACGCCGATGCCGCGCCTGCCCCTGTCCTGCCTGCTGTTGCCTCTGCTGGCGAGCGCGACCGCATACGCCGGCGACTGGCGCCAGGGCTGGGGACTGGCTCCCCCTTCCGCCCCTGCCACCCGCGCAGGCAGTGCCGAGGGCGCCGTCCCCATGGCCCGGTTGCGCCTGCAGCCGGTCGGTACGCAATGGCAGGCGCGGATCGACAACGGGCTGGCAGGGCCGCTGCAGATCCAGCTGCGCGCCGCCCCCGGACACCCGGTCGAAGGCCTCCCGGTCGAGTCGCTGATCCAGGGCGACAGCAGCCTGGTGGTCGGCCACCTGCCCGCCCCGATCGATGGCCGCATGCTGGATCTGCGCCTGCAGTCGGTGCCGGGCAACCCGGCCGCACAGGCCGAAGATGTCGGCTATCGCCTGCCGTTCGATGCGACCCGCCTGCGTGTGGACCAGGCACCGCAGGGGCGATTCAGCCATGACGACGAGGAGAACCGCGACGCGGTCGACTTCGCACTGCCGGAGGGCACCCTGGTGCTGGCCGCGCGCGAGGGCACGGTGATGCAGATCCAGGATGGCTTCCGTGGCAACGGCCAGGACCGCGAGCGCGATGGTGCCCGTGCCAATTTCATCCGCGTGCTGCACAGCGACGGCAGCATGGCCCTGTACGGCCACCTCCAGGCCGGCGGCATGCGCGTGCGCCGCGGCCAAGCGGTGGGAGCCGGGCAACCGATCGGCCTGTCCGGCAACAGCGGCTACAGCACTGCGCCGCACCTGCACTTCGTGGTGCAGGTCAACCGCGGCATGGGCCTGCGCTCGGTGCCGGTGCGCATCTTCGCCGGGCAGGGCCAGCTGCAGTTCGCCCGCCACAGCGAGGCCGACGGCGGTATCGGGCGCTGACCGGCCCCGGCCGGTATAATCGGGCGCTTATCTCTTTGAAAAGCGCCCCGGGCGGGCGCCACTGCCATGTCCGAAGTCGCCAACGAAGCGTCGCGTCGCCGCACCTTCGCCATCATTTCCCACCCTGACGCCGGCAAGACCACGCTGACCGAAAAGCTGCTGCTGTTCGGAGGCGCGATCCAGATGGCCGGTTCGGTCAAGGGCCGCAAGGCCGCCCGCCACGCCACCTCCGACTGGATGGCGCTGGAAAAGGAGCGCGGCATCTCCGTCACCTCCTCGGTGATGCAGTTCCCGTACGAAGGCAAGATCGTCAACCTGCTTGACACCCCTGGTCACGCCGACTTCGGCGAGGACACCTACCGCGTGCTGACCGCAGTGGACTCGGCGCTGATGGTGATCGACGTGGCCAAGGGCGTGGAAGAGCGCACCATCAAGCTGATGGAGGTGTGCCGCCTGCGCGACACCCCGATCATGACCTTCATCAACAAGCTCGACCGCGAGGGCAAGGACCCGATCGAGCTGCTGGATGAAGTGGAGACCGTGCTCGGCATCCAGTGCGCGCCGGTCACCTGGCCGATCGGCATGGGCCAGCGCCTGAAGGGCGTGGTTCACCTGCTGACCGGCGAAGTGCACCTGTACGAACCGGGTCGCAACTTCACCCGCCAGGACTCGACCATCTTCCCATCCATCGATGCGCCCGGCCTGGCCGAGAAGATCGGTGCGCAGATGCTGGCCGACCTGCGCGACGAACTGGAACTGGTGCAGGGCGCCAGCCATCCGTTCGATCTGGACGCTTACCGCGCCGGCAAGCAGACCCCGGTGTTCTTCGGCTCGGGCGTGAACAACTTCGGCGTGCAGCCGCTGCTGGACTTCTTCGTCGAGCATGCGCCGTCGCCGCAGGCGCGAACCACCACCGGCCGCGAAATCGCACCGGAAGAGAACAAGCTGACCGGCTTCGTGTTCAAGATCCAGGCCAACATGGACCCGCAGCACCGTGACCGCGTGGCATTCATGCGGGTCTGTTCGGGCCGTTTCAGCGCCGGCATGAAGACCTTCCACGTGCGCACCGGCAAGGAAATGAAGCTGGCCAACGCGCTGACCTTCATGGCCAGCGACCGCGAGATCGCGGCCGAAGCGTGGCCCGGCGACGTGATCGGCATCCACAACCACGGCACCATCTCCATCGGCGATACCTTCACCGAAGGCGAAGCGGTGACCTTCACCGGCATTCCCAACTTCGCCCCGGAACTGTTCCGCCGCGCACGCCTGCGTGATCCGCTCAAGCTCAAGCAGCTGCAGAAGGGCCTGGCCCAGCTGTCCGAGGAAGGCGCGACCCAGTTCTTCCGCCCGCTGACCAGCAACGACCTGATCCTGGGTGCCGTCGGCGTGCTGCAGTTCGACGTGGCGGCCTACCGCCTGAAGGACGAGTACGGTGTGGAAGCCACCTTCGAGCCGGTCAGCGTGACCACTGCGCGCTGGGTCCACTGCAGCAACGAGAAGAAGCTGGAAGAGTTCCGCGAGAAGAATGCGCTCAACCTGGCGCTGGATGCGGCCGGTCACCTGGTCTACCTCGCTCCGACCCGGGTCAACCTGCAGCTGGCCCAGGAACGCTCGCCGGATGTGCGTTTCTCGGCCACACGCGAAGCGGCGCACACCGTTTCGGCAGGCTGATGCCACGGGGTCGGATCCCTTTCCGCAAGGAAAGGGCTCTGACCCCGCCGTCGCAACGCAGGGATTCACCCACCATACGGTGACGGGCGTGCACGTGCCGCCCATCGCGGCGATGATAGAGGGGTGCGGGTCCCCCTCCCCGCGAACGATGCCTACGCCATGTCCACGACTTCCGTTGCTTCGATCCGCGAAGAAATCGCCAGCGCCCTGACCCACGGCCTCGGTGCCGTGCTCGCCCTGGGCGCCGGTGCGGTGCTGATCACCCTGGCCGCGATCTACAGCGATGGCTGGCAGCTGGCCGGCGCCATCGTGTTCGGCATCGCGCTGCTGCTGCTGTACACCGCGTCCACCCTGTACCACGCCATCCAGCACCCGGTCGCCAAGGGCCGGCTCAAAGTGTTCGACCACTGTGCGATCTACGTACTGATCGCCGGCACCTATACCCCATTCACCCTGATCGGCCTGCGCGGCCCGTGGGGCTGGGGCCTGTTCGCCGCGATCTGGACCCTGGCCCTGGCCGGCGTGGTGTTCAAGCTGTTCTACACCGGTCGCTTCAAGCGCCTGTCCACTGCCATCTACGTGGCCATGGGCTGGCTGGTGATCGTGGCGGTCAAGCCGATGCTGGCCTCGATCGACGGCTGGACGCTGGGCTGGCTGCTGGCCGGCGGCCTGTCCTACACGCTGGGCACCTATTTCTACCACCGCGAATCGATTCCCTATTCGCATGCGATCTGGCACCTGTTCGTCATCGGTGGCAGCGTCTGCCACTTCGTCGCGGTCACCATGCAGGTGCTGTAGCACCGGCCCGTGCGTGGCGCGTGCACGCCGCGCACATGGACGCTTCGCGCCCCGTCCACGATGAGGGGGCAACCATGGCAGCGTGAATGCCGCCGCCTCCCCTGCCACAAAGCGCACGAACCGCTGGCGCCTGGGCCGCCCCGGCCCGCGAGGCCGGCGCTGGTTGACGCTGCTGATCTTCCTGCTCGCGGCGATCCTGGTACTGATCGCACTGTGGGACTGGAACTGGTTCAAAGGCCCTGTCGAGCGCGCCGTGCAGGCCCGTACCGGCCGTGCACTGCACATCGGCCATCTGGATGTCGACCTCGGCCGGACCAGCACCATCCGTGCCGATGCGATCACCTTCGCCAATGCCGGTTGGGCGAAGCAGCCGAACATGGCCACGGCCGACCGCGTCGAGATCGACGTGCGCGTGTGGCCCCTGCTGCGCGGCAGCGTGCAGCTGCCGGAAGTGCGCCTGACCCGACCGGACGTGCTGCTGGAAACCGCCCCACGCCAGGGCGAGCCGGGCAACTGGGACTTCCTCGGTGACAGCGCTGGCGGCACCAGCCCGCAGCTCAAGCGCCTGCGCGTCGACGACGGCCGGCTGCAGTTCCTCGACGCACCGGGCCGTACCGACATCCGCGTGGGCGTGCGCAGCGGCCAGCCGAAGCAGGCAGATGCCTCGCCGCCGCTGCTGGTGCAGGGCAAGGGCCACTGGCAGGGCAATGCGTTCACCCTGCAGGGCGGAACCGAATCGCCGCTGGAACTGACCAACAGCGACCACCCGTTCCGCATCCACCTCGACGGCCGCGCCGGCGCCACCCACGCGGTGGCCAGCGGCACGCTGACCAATCCGTTCCAGCTGCGCGTGTTCGACCTGCAGTTCGCACTCAGTGGCCAGGACCTGGCCGATCTCTACCCATTGCTCGGCATCGCCATTCCGCCGTCCCCGCCCTACGCGCTGAACGGACGCCTGAAGCGCGACCACGACGTCTGGCGTTACGACGGTTTCACCGGCAAGGTGGGCGACAGCGACCTCGGTGGCAGTCTTCAGTTCGAGGTGGGCCGCGACCGTCCGCGGCTGACCGCGACGCTGGAATCCAAGCGCCTGGACTTCGATGACCTGGCCGGCTTCGTCGGCGCGCCGCCGAAGACCGGCGGCGGCGAAACCGCCAATGCGGAGCAGAAGGCCGAGGCCGCACGGGTGGCCGCGCGCGCGCGCGTGCTTCCGGACACGCCCTACAACCTCGGCAAGCTGCGTGCGATGGATGCCGATGTGCGCTGGAAGGCCCACCGCATCAACGCACCGTCATTGCCATTGGACGACATGGACGCCCATCTGCTGCTGGATGACGGGGTGCTGCGGCTGGCCCCGCTGAACTTCGGCGTCGCCGGCGGCGATATCCGCAGCACCATCCGCATGGACGCACGCCAGCCGCAGATCAGCACTGCGCTGAAGGCGAGCGTGCGCGGCGTTCAGCTGGGCCAGCTGTTCCCCGATGCCAAGCTGGCCGAACAGGCCAAGGGCGGCATCGGCGGTGAGGTGGACCTGAGTGGCCGCGGCAATTCGATCGCCGCGATGCTCGGCAGCAGCAGCGGCAAGGTCGGCCTGGCGATGGGCCGTGGCCACGTCGGCAACCTGGTGATGGAGCTGGCCGGCCTGGATATCACCGAATCGCTGAAGTTCCTGGTGACCGGCGACAAGCAGATTCCCCTGCGCTGCGCCTTCGCCGACTTCGGTGTGCGCGACGGCCTGATGACCAGCCAGGCGCTGGCGGTGGACACCACCGACACGATCCTCATCGGCGAAGGCACCGTCAGCCTGCGCGACGAAACCCTGGACCTGCTGCTGAAGCCGCGCCCGAAGGACAGGAGCATCCTGGTACTGCGCTCGCCGCTGCACGTTGCCGGCACGTTCAAGGACCCCTCGTTCCGCCCGGACTTCAAGGCGCTGGGCATCCGCGGAGCGGTGGCCCTGGCACTGGGCAGCATCGCCCCGCCGGCGGCGCTGCTGGCGACGATCGAGCTGGGGCCGGGCAAGGATGCCGACTGCGGTGGGCAGTATGCGAAGTAGGTTTACAGCGTTGTTCGCGGCGCCTCTTTTCCCGCGCGTAGAGCCGGAGCAGGGCGACAGGCAGGACACGCCGTAAATACGTCCCTGTAGGCTCGGTCGGCGCATCCATGCGCCTCACGGTCCTGCCTGCCGCCTTGCTCCGGCTCCGGACAGTTTCCTGCGCGCGCGGAACGAGAGCGAAATTCAAAGTCAAAAGAAAAAAGCAAAGTCACAAGCTGTTGCCAACCAAGGTTGGCGGCTACCCAAAGCGAGCCATCGCGCATGTGCGCACCGCGCTCACAGGAACGTGTCCAGAGGCGGAGGGTGCGGCTGGGCAGGACCGTGAGGCGCATGGATGCGCCGATCGAGCCCCCATGGATGGGTTTACGGCGTGTCCTGCCCAGCCGCACCCTCCGCCTCCCAACGTATCAGGAAGGCGCTGCTTTGGCTTTGGCTGTGGCTTTGAGCTTCGAAAAGCGGGCCGGCGGGCCGCAGGCCCGCCAGCGACACCCTCACCCGGCAACGATGTACTGCTGCAGTTGATCCAGCTCCCGCCGCTGCGCATCGATCACCGACTTCACCAGGTCGCCGATGGAGATCACCCCCAGCACCTGCGCGCCCTCCACGACCGGCAGATGGCGGATGCGATAATCGGTCACCAACTGAAGGCAATGCTCCACCTGCTCGCCCGGCGACACCGTCACCACCTGCGACGTCATGATCTCTGCCACCGCCGTATCGCGCGAAGAGCGATCACGCAACACGATCTTGCGCGCGTAATCACGCTCGGACAGGATTCCCACCAGCCGCGGGCCGTCCATCACCAGCACCGCACCGATGCCCTTTTCCGCCATCAACCGGATCGCATCGATCACCGCCGCATCCGGCGCGACCGCATGTACTTCAGGAGACTTGCCGTCCAACAGTTGCCGTACCGTGGTCATCTGCCTGCCCTCCCAGGGTGGGTTGCGGGACCGAGTCTGCCACGGACGATGCTAGCCAGGCGTCAACCAGGTACAACGGCCGCTGCTTGGACTCCTCGTACAGCCGCCCCAGGTACTCGCCGATCAGGCCAAGCGCGATCAGCTGCACGCCGCCCAGAAACAGGATCACCGCCATCATCGTCGGCCAGCCCGCCACCCGGTCGCCATACAGCGCCGCCTTCACGATCACCCACAGGCCGAACACGAAAGCGACGGCCGCGGTTGCCAGCCCGAGGTAGGTCGCCGCCCGCAACGGCACGGTCGAGAACCCGGTGATGCCTTCGAGGGCGAAATTCCACAGCCGCCACAGGCTGAACTTGCTGGTGCCGGCCACACGCGCGTGGCGGTGGTAGGTCACGGCGATCCGCTTGAATCCCACCCAGCTGAAAAGTCCCTTCATGAAGCGGTGGCGCTCGCGCATCCCGCGCAGGGCGTTCAGCGCGCGCGGTGACAGCAGGCGGAAGTCCCCGGTATCGGCCGGAATCGGTGTCCGCGACAGGCGGCCCATCACCCGATAGAACATCGCTGCCGTGGCGCGCTTGATCCAGGCCTCGCCATCGCGGGCCATGCGCGTGCCGTAGACGTTGTCATGCCCTTCGCGCCAGCGCGCAACGAACTGCGGCACCAGCTCCGGCGGGTCCTGGCCATCGGCATCGAGGATCATCGCCGCACCCTCGTGCACCAGATCCAGGCCGGCGGTCAGCGCCGCTTCCTTGCCGAAGTTGCGCGACAGCTTCAGCGCCGATACGCGTGCATCGGCCTGGGCCAGCCCGGCGATCACGTCCCAGGTACCGTCATGGCTGCCGTCGTCCACATAGAGGATGTGACCGTCGATGTCGGGCATGCCGTCGAGCACCGCGCACAGCCGTGGATGCAGCAGCGGCAGTGCCAGGGCCTCGTTGTAGGCGGCGATGACGAAGGTAAGCCGTTCGCGGGTCATGCCCGGATTATACGTTGCCGGCACGCGGCCGGCCCGTCGCCTGCCAATTGCAGCGCCGGGCTCAGTCCTCCGACAGATAGGACGCACCACCCAGCTGGCGCGCCTGGCGTTGGATCCACGCGGCCCGCCGCTGCACATACGGCCCAGGTTTTGCCGCGTTGTAGCGACGCGGTGCCGGCAACACCGCGGCCAGGCGCGCGCTCTCGGCCGGACTCAGCCGGGCCGCGTCCTTGCCCCAGAATTTCTGCGCTGCCGCTTGCGCGCCATACACGCCATCACCGAATTCGGCAATGTTGGCGTACATCTCCAGGATCCGCTCCTTTGGCCACAGCGCCTCGATCAGCACCGTGTACCAGACTTCCAGGCCCTTGCGGATCCAGCTGCGGCCCTGCCACAGGAACAGGTTCTTGGCCACCTGCTGGCTGATCGTGCTGGCGCCGCGCAGGCGCCCGCCCCTGGCGTTGTGGTCGCGCGCCTTTTCGATGGCCTGCAGGTCGAAGCCGTTGTGGTCGGGGAAGCGCTGGTCCTCGGCCGCCACCAGCGAGATCGGCAGGCTTGGTGCCATCTGGCCGAGGTCGCGCCACTGGTAATGCAGCCGATAGGACCAGTCGGCCTCGCCCAGCGCCTCGCCATAGCGCCACAGCATCACCATGGACACCGGCGGGTCGATGAACCGCAGCACCAGCACCTGCAGACAGCTGAAGGCGGCCAGCAGCACCGGCAGCCACAGCAGCCGCTTCCAGCGCCAGCGTCGCCGGCGCGGCGCGGCGACCACGGCCTCTACCTTGTGCTGCTCTCCCGCTGCCCCCATTACTGGTGCATCCTTCTTCTGTCTGGTTGTCGGCGCATTATCCGGCAACCGCCCCCGTTTACGCGCGATGTGAGCCGATGACCGCCAACCCCGATTCCCTGATCCGTTTCCTGCTCCCCGACGCCGGCGTGCGTGGCGTGCATGTGCACCTGCAGGCCACCTGGCAGGAAATCCTGTCCCATGCCGCCTACCCGGACGCCGCTGCCGAACTGCTTGGCGAGGCCTGCGTCGCCTCGGCGCTGTTCACCGGCCACACCAAGATCGACGGGCGCCTGTCGGTGCAGCTGCGCAGCAGCACCGCGCTGCGCACCCTGTTCGCCGAATGCACCGCCGTCGGCACCCTGCGCGGTATCGCCCAGCTCAGCGAGGGTGGCGACGCACCGCGTGACCTGTCCCGCCTCGGTGATGACGCAATCCTCGCCATCACCATCGAGAACCCCGGCCTGGACCCGCGCGAGCCGCAGCGCTACCAGAGCCTGGTCGCGCTGACTGCGCCGGAACTGGACGAGGCCTTCGAGGACTACTTCCGCCAGTCGGAGCAGCTGCCGACCCGCCTGCTGCTGGCCGCCGACCGCAACGGTGCCGCCGGTCTGCTGCTGCAGAAGCTGCCGGGCGACGAAGGCGACGAAGATGGCTGGGCCCGCGCCAGCGCCCTGTTCGAAACCCTGGGCAAGGCCGAACTGCTGGCGACCCCGGCCGAGCAGCTGCTGCACCGCCTGTTCCACGAGGAGCGGCCGGAACTGCTGGGCGACAAGCCGCTGTCCTTCGCCTGCTCCTGCTCGCGCGAGCGGGTGGCTGGCATGCTGCAGTCATTGGGCGAGGACGAAGCCCGCGCGGCCGCCGAGGCCACCGGCGCCGTCGAGGTGCGTTGCGAATTCTGCGGGCGTGAGTATCACTTTCCATTGACGGAGTTCGGCATACTGTTCCACGGCGCCCAGGGGGCTGTGGCGGCGCCTGAACGACTTCAGTAAACGGCAGTCTTGTACCTGGGGAGGATCAAGGCTTGTTAAGAATTCATAAACACCCTAGGATCGAGTTCCCGTCCCCGCGGGAACTTCCGTTGTCCGTCCCTGTCTGAACTGGTCCGATGCGTACCTTCCTGCGTCTACCGCTGGCCCTGCTGATCGCCCTTGGCGCGATCACGGGCGTGCATGCGCAGAGCAAGGACACCCGCACCGTGTTGCCGGTATGGAACAAGGGCAGCGGCAAGGTCGAGGCGCTGCTGTACCTGGAGCCGACCGGCGAACAGGCAGCCGGCGCCCGCTGGCATTTCGGCCGCAATTCGCTGGACGCGGCCTTTGGCCTGTCCTCCGGCGATTCGCTGGGCCTGCTCTGCAACAGCAGCAGCGGCACCAGCATCAGCGGCCTGGCCAGCCATTGCATGCTGGCCAGCCTGGGCGACGAGGATGATCTGAACAGCCGTCGTTTCAGTGGTACCGCCGCGTTGAACCGGGGCAACAGCCGCTTGGGCATCACCGCCGGCACCGGCCGTGAAACCCTGCCCGCCTGGTTGTCGGGCCCGAACAAGACGCCCTCGCTTCGCGCCGAGCAGAACGATCTGACCGTGTTCGCGCAGAAGAACATTGGCCGCGAAGGCTTCGTCTCCATCGCCGGTACCTACGCCAAGGCACGCCTGGTACCGCTGGCCGACGCTTCGCCGGCCATCGTCGATCGCTGGGACAGCAAGAGCCTGAGCATCGGTGCCGGTTACGGCAACTTCACCGGCAGCATCATCGGCCGCGTGGTCGACGTGCCGGGGAAGCCCGGCAAGTTCGAAGGCCTGGGCATCGGCCTGACCTGGCGTACCCCGTGGTCTGGCCAGCTGACCGTCGGCGCCGAGAACGTGATCAGCCGCGGCAAGAATCCATTCTCCCCGCGCAACGAAAGCAACGACGACGGCACCGTGCCGTACGTGCGTTACGAACAGGATCTCTGATCCCCTCAATCAGGTTCAGCAACGATATTCCCGAAGGCGCCGAAAGGCGCCTTTTTGCATCTGCGTGCCTGCCTCGCACTCGCATGAGCAGTATCGACCGTAGAGCGTATCGACATAATGGGATACATATCAGTCGAAACTTTTTTCATCATTCTGTGTTAACAAACGAGGCAGATCAGCATGACCATACCGGCAACCCGTTGATTAGGCTGGGAAAAGCGCTTTTTTACCAAAATCACAGACTTCATTAACACAGCTTTAATTCTTGGCGAACGCCCGTTACTATCGGGTCAGCCTCGCGATTTGGGAGCGCTTTTTTCGCTCCCCCGCCGGGCATTAACCCCAGCCAAGATTTCTTGGAGAGAGAGAGCCAATGAAACTCAAGTCCAGCCAGCTGCGTGACGCAGTTGTGATCGCGCTTGTCGCCGGTGCCACCACCGCGACGGCCCACGCCCAGGAAGCCACCAACCTCGACCGTATCGAGGTCACCGGTTCGCGCATCCGTCAGGTCGATACCGAAACCGCCCAGCCCGTCCTGAGCATCAGCCGCGCTTCGATCGAGAAGAGCGGCTTCAAGACGGTTGCCGACGTCCTGCAGAACATCTCTGCCGCCGGCAGCCCGGCCATCAGCCGTTCCGAGCCGCTGTCCTCCGGCGAAGCCGTCGGTGGCTTCTACATCGACCTGCGCAACCTCGGTGCCGAGCGCACCCTGGTGCTGGTCGACGGCAAGCGCCTCGGCGCCAGCGTCAGCGGCCTGCAGGACGTGTCGCAGATTCCGTCGGCCATCGTCGAGCGCATCGACGTGCTGAAGGACGGCGCCTCGTCGATCTACGGCTCCGACGCGATCGCCGGCGTGATCAACATCATCACCCGCAAGAACTTCCAGGGCCTGGAAGCCAACGCCTACGTCGGCCAGTACGGCGAAGGCGACGGCCAGAAGAGCAGCTTCGACTTCGTGGCCGGCTTCACCGGTGATCGTGGTTCGGTCACCATCGGTGCGGAATACGCCGAAGAAAAGGCCGTCTGGGCCAAGAATCGCTGGTTCAGCAAGTCGCAGCGCACGGATCGCCACCCGGACCGCGGCTGGACCCCGGTCAGCCAGTGGGGCGCGGTCTATGACGTCAATGATCCGAATGCACCGTTGCTGACGCTGAACCGTGGTGGAAATCCGTTCGATCCGAACGCCTATCACGAGACCGACCTCACCCCGATCACCGGTGACGTCAGCAACTCCAACGAGCAGATGCACCTGCTGACGCCGACCAAGCGTCGTTCGGTGTTCGCCAACGTACAGTACGACCTGACCGACAACATCCGCTTCGTCTCCGACCTGCTGTACACCCGTCGCGAGTCGCAGGCCCAGGTCGCCGGTTATCCGCTGCAGTCGGCCGACTATGAGCGTCAGCTGGGTACCGTGCTCTCGCAGGACAGCTACTACAACCCGTTCGGCACCGACATGGGCTTCATCCGTCGTGGCTGGGAAGTGCCGCGCCTGTCGACCAACAAGCTGACCACCTTCCGCTTCACTGGCGCCCTGCAGGGCAGCTTCCAGTTCAATGACAAGTACTTCGACTGGGAAGCCGGCTACATCTACCAGAACTCGGAGAACCTGCAGACCCAGACCGGCAACTACAACATGCTGGCGGTCACCCAGGCCACCGGAGCGTCGTTCCTCAATCCGGCCACCGGCCGCGTCGAGTGCGGCACGGCCGCCGGCCTGGCCGCGGGCACCAACCCGATCTATGGCCCGGGCCCCGGCGGCTGCATTCCGTGGAATCCGGCCATTCCGTACGGCCGTACCGGCGACGGCGGCCTGACCGGCAACCCTGCCCTGCAGCAGTTCCTGTTCCCGACCACCAAGAACACCGGTGAAGTCACCACCAAGACCTACTACGCGAACATCGCCGGCAGCCTGTTCACCCTGCCAGCCGGCGACCTGGGCTTCGCGCTGGGTTACGAGTACCGCGAAGACAAGGGCACCTACGTTCCGGATGCGCTGTCACAGTCGGGCTACTCGACCGATCTGGCGGCCGGCCCGACCGGTGGTGGCTACAACGTCAACGAAGTGTATCTGGAGCTGAACGTTCCGATCCTGGCCGACCTGCCGGGTGCCAAGGAACTGAGCTTCAACGCCGCATCGCGCTACTCGAAGTACAACACCTTCGGCAACACCACCAACAACAAGTTCGGCCTGAAGTGGAAGCCGATCGACCAGCTGCTGGTGCGCGCCACCTATGCCGAGGGCTTCCGCGCACCGACCATCGACAATCTGTACGGTGGCAGCTCGCAGACCTTCGCCTACTTCACCGATCCGTGCGATACCGATTTCGGCCTGGCTGCCAGCGATCCGGCCACCGCCCAGCGTTGCGCCGCCGCCCTGGGCGCGCTGGCCCCGAATTTCCGCCAGCTGAAGCAGGGTTACGTCCCGGCGGAAGGTCAGGATGAGCAGAGCCCGGTGCCGTTCAACGCCGTCTCCAACCCGAACCTGACTCCGGAAAAGTCCAAGTCCAAGACCGTCGGCCTGGTGTGGAGCCCGACCTTCGCCCAGGGCCTGAACATGAGCCTGGACTGGTGGAACATCAAGATCACCAACACCATCGTCACCGACGATCCGACCACCCAGCTCAACGACTGCTACGTACTCGGCATCGCCGACCGCTGCAACTCGTTCACCCGCGACGCAACCCGCGGCATCGTGACCAACCTGACCTACGCACCACGTAATGCCGGTTACCAGGAAACCGAAGGCTTCGACTTCGATGTGGCCTATCGCTTCGAAACCAGCAGCTGGGGCAGCTTCAACGCCAACCTGCAGAACACCTACGTCAGCAAGAACGTGCTGAAGACCACCAACGCGCAACAGGTGCCGGTGTCGATCCTCAACGGCTTCAGCAGCAACTTCCGCCTGCGTTCGAACCTGGTGCTTGGCTGGGAATACGGCGATTGGGGCATCACCTGGGGTACGCGCTACTTCTCCAGCGTGAAGGAACAGTGCTACTTCTCGACCGAGTGCAGCCTGCCGGACTTCGGTTCGCCGGATCCGGCACGCGACCAGCCGATGAACCGCCGTGGCGCCACCACCTTCCACGACGTCCAGGTCTCCTGGAACGCACCGTGGAATGCAACCATCGCCGTGGGCGCGCGTAACGTGTTCGACCATTACGGCCCGCAGATGTACTCGGCGCCGAACTCGCAGTACTCCTACTACGGTGGCTACGACATCGGTCGCTTCATGTACATGCAGTACAAGCAGAAGTTCTGATCGGGAACCTGATCAGCTGATGCAGCAACGGCCCCGAAAGGGGCCGTTGTTCTTTGTGCGCCATGGACGGGCGCTGGCCAGCGCACAACAAAAAAGGCCGCAGCATCGCTGCGGCCTTCCTTCGAGATCATTTCCGGGCGCTCATCCGTTCGGAATCAGCGTCTCGATCAGATGCTCGACGTACGCTTCGAAATCCTCGCGCGCCTGCTTGGGCTGCTGCAGCTGCAGCGACAACTGCAGGAAGCCGACATAAGCGGCGTACGCAAGGCGTGCGCGATGACGCGCATCGGTCGAGCTGAGGCCGGCCTGGCGGAACGAGGCGACCAGATAGTCGAGGCGACGCTGCGAGACCCGGTCGATCACCGGCCGCACCATCGGATGATCCAATGCCTTCAGCAGCTCGCTGTAGATGATGTGCGGCTGCACTTCATGCGCCACCATCTGGAACAGCTGGCGCAGGCGCACGCGCGGATCCGGTACGTCTTCCAGGCTGCCGAACACCTGTTCCTGTTCGAACAGTTCCCAGCGTTCCAGCGCCGCCTGCAGCAATGCATCGCGCGAAGGGAAATGCCAGTAGAAACTGCCCTTGGTAACGCCGAGCCGCCGTGCCAGCGGCTCTACCGCGACGGCGCCGACACCTTGTTCAGCAATCAGATCGAGGGCCGCCTGGGCCCAGTCTTCGGCACTCAGGCGGCTGTTGCGGCCGGCGCGCGGTTCGCCGGCGGAAGCGTCAGGTTGATTCATGGACTGATTTAACCATACGCCGGGGTTCGTTGCAGTACGCGGTTGCGGTCGAAACCGTCGCAGGCCCGTCGGAAGGGTCCCTCCACGCGCGTTCTGCAACGCACCATACCGTGCAGTATTGACTTCCTCTCGAAGCTCTCCATACTAGCAAGTATGGTTATGTCCCCAACTCCAGCTGCGTTCCATGACCTGCGCCTGGACGCCGCCCATGGCGCCCGCCTGGCGGCGACCGTCAGCGACCATGGCCGGCGTGGCCGGGTCCTGTTTGCCCATGGCTTCGGCCAGACCCGCCACGCCTGGAATGCCACTGCCCGCGCACTGAACGCGGCCGGCCTGCAGACGCTGGCCTACGACGCCCGCGGCCATGGCGATTCCGACTGGAATGGCGCCGATCTGCCCTATCACGGCGAACAGTTCGCCGACGACCTGATCGTGTTGGCCGGCGAACAGCCGCGCCCGCCGGTGCTGGTTGCCGCTTCGATGGGTGGCCTGTTCGGCCTGCTTGCCGAATCGCGCTGGCCGGGCCTGTTCTCGGCCATGGTGCTGGTCGACATCACCCCGCGCTGGGATACCGCCGGTGTCGAGCGCATTCTCGCCTTCATGACCGCCCATCCCGACGGCTTCGCCTCGCTGACCCAGGCCGCCGACGTGATCTCGGCCTACATGCCGCACCGGCCGCGCAAATCCGAGCAGTCGCTGCGTGCGCTGCTGCGCGAGGACGGCCACGGGCGCTGGCGCTGGCATTGGGACCCGCGCCTGGTGGCCGAGCTGGCCCGCGACAGCGAACAGCACCAGGACGCACTGGCCGAGGCCGCACGCCAGGTGAAGTGCCCGCTGCTGCTGGTCAGCGGGGGCCGCAGCGACCTGGTCACGCCGCAGACCGTGGCCGAATTCCTGACGCTGGCGCCGCATGCGCGCCATGTACAGCTGCCGCAAGCGACCCACATGGTCGCCGGCGATGACAACGACGCCTTTACCGCTACTGTGTTGGACTATCTGGACGTGTTGCCCGCAGCGGACGCTGCGGCTTCGTCCGCCACAAACGAGCACGTCACCGGAGCACGCTCATGAGCATCGTTCTTCCCTTCCTCGCCTTGCTGCTGGCAGGCGCCTTCGTCGCCTACCACCGCATGCGGCTGGTTACCTGGACGCTGATCAGCGTGGCCCTGCTGGCCGCCTGCTGGTTCATTCCCTACGTCAACCAGACCGCCACCATCGTCGCTGCGGCGGTGCTGGCGGTGATCGCCGTGCCGCTGCTGCTGCCGTTCATCCGCAAGCCGCTGCTGACCAGCCCGATGATGAAGGTGTTCCGCAAGGTGCTGCCGCCGCTGTCGCAGACCGAGCGCATCGCGCTGGAAACCGGTTCGGTCGGTTTCGAGGGCGAACTGTTCACCGGTGATCCGGACTGGAACATCCTGCTCAACTACCCCAAGCCGCAGCTGACCGCTGAAGAACAGGCCTTCCTCGATGGCCCGGTGGAAGAGCTGTGCACGATGGTCAACGACTGGGAAATCACCCACGTCCACGCCGACCTGCCGCCGGAGCTGTGGGCCTTCATCAAGAAGAACAAGTTCTTCGGCATGATCATCCCGAAGGAGTACGGCGGCCTGGGCTTCTCCGCGCTGGCCCACCACAAGGTGATCCAGAAGCTGGCCTCGGTGTCCTCGGTGGTCAGCTCCACCGTCGGCGTGCCCAACTCGCTGGGCCCGGGTGAACTGCTGGTGCATTACGGCACCCAGGAACAGAAGGACCAGTACCTGCCGCGCCTGGCCGATGGCCGCGAAGTGCCCTGCTTCGGCCTGACCGGTCCGTTCGCCGGCTCCGACGCCACTTCGATCCCGGACTACGGCATCGTCTGCAAGGGCGAGTGGAACGGCGAGCAGGTGCTCGGCGTCAAGCTGACCTTCGACAAGCGCTACATCACCCTGGCCCCGGTCGCTTCGCTGATCGGCCTGGCCTTCCGCATGTACGACCCGGATGGCCTGATCGGCGATACCCGCGACATCGGCATCACCCTGGGCCTGCTGCCGCGTGACACCGCCGGCGTCGAAATCGGCCGTCGCCACTTCCCGCTGAACTCGACGTTCCAGAACGGTCCGATCCGCGGCAAGGACGTGTTCATTCCGCTGACCCAGCTGATCGGTGGCGCAGCCATGGCCGGCAAGGGCTGGAACATGCTCAACGAGTGCCTGGCCGTGGGCCGCTCGATCACCCTGCCGTCCACCGCCAGCGGCGGTGCCAAGGCTGGCGCCGCGGTGACCGGCGCCTATGCACGCATCCGCAAGCAGTTCGGCCTGTCGGTCGGCCGCTTCGAGGGCGTGGAAGAAGCGCTGGCCCGCATCGGCGGCAAGGCCTACAAGATCAGCGCGCTGTCGCAGGCCACTGCCGCCGCGGTCGATCGTGGTGACGTGCCGTCGGTGCCGTCGGCGATCGCCAAGTACCACTGCACCACCATGAGCCGCGAAGTGATCTCGGACATGATGGACGTGATCGGCGGCAAGGGCATCATCCTGGGGCCGCGCAACTTCGCCGGCCGCAGCTGGCAGGCCGCGCCGATCGCGATCACCGTGGAAGGCGCCAACATCATGACCCGCAGCCTGCTGATCTTCGGCCAGGGTGCGATCCTCTGCCACCCGTGGGTGCTCAAGGAAATGAAGGCCGCGCAGGATCCGGATACCCGTGCCGGCCTGCAGGAGTTCGACCGCAGCCTGTTCGGCCACATCCGCTTCGGCATCTCCAATGCCGTGCGTTCGTTCTGGTTCGGCCTGACCGGCGCGCGCTTCGGCGCCGCCCCCGGCGACGCCTACACCCGCCGCTACTTCCGCAAGCTGGACCGTTACTCGGCCAACCTGGCGCTGATGGCCGACATCTCGATGATGACCCTGGGCGGCAAGCTGAAGTTCAAGGAATCGCTGTCCGGCCGCCTGGGCGACGTGCTGAGCCATGTCTACATGACCAGCGCCATGCTCAAGCGCTACCACGACGAAGGTGCACCGCAGGCCGACCAGCCGCTGCTGGCCTGGGCCTTCCATGACAGCGTGCACAAGATCGAAGAGTCGCTGTCGGCCGCGCTGCGCAACTTCCCGATCCGTCCGATCGGCTGGCTGATGTGGGCGCTCATCTTCCCGTTGGGCCGTCGTGCCGAGGCTCCGGGTGATCGCTTGAGCCGCCGCGTCGCCGCCCTGCTGATGGCGCCGAATGAAGCCCGCGACCGTCTCGCCAATGGCGTGTTCCTGACCCCGTGCGAGAACAACCCGGGCGGCCGCATCAACAGTTACCTGAGCAAGGCGATCATGGCCGAGCCGGTGGAGCGCAAGTTCCTCAAGGCGCTGAAGAGCAAGGGCATCGAGGCGCTGGACTTCAAGGCGCAGCTGGACGAAGCCGTGGCCGAGGGCGTGATCACCCAGGACGAGCGCAGCCTGCTGGAAGAGCTGCGCACGCTGACCCTGGACACCATCACCGTGGACGACTTCGACACCCACGACCTGCGCGCGGCCAGCTACTACGACCGCCAGCGCAAGGATCCGCATTCGCAGGCGGCCTGATCGCCCGCGACACGCGTTGCCTTCGACGGCGGGCCTCGGCCCGCCGTCGCGTTATCCGCCGACCGGAATACCCCTCATGTCCACGCCCCTGCTCTCGCTTTACCAACGCCTGCAGCGCTGGCCCGCCGGCGCCTGGCTGTTCTCGCGCGCGGTGTGCCTCAAGGCCCCCTACTTCGCCAGCATCGCGCCACGCATCACCCGCCTGGAACACGGCCGCTGCGAAGGCACGCTGGCCGACCGCCGCAGAGTACGCAACCACATCGGCACGGTGCACGCGATCGCGATGTGCAACCTGGCCGAACTGACCGCCGGGCTGATGGTCGATGCATCGCTGCCGAAGGGCATGCGCTGGATCCCGAAGGGGATGCAGGTGCAGTACCTGGCCAAGGCGCGTGGCACGCTGCAGGCGGTGGCGTTGCCGGCACAACCGATTGTCGTTGCGGCCGAGGGCTATGCGCTGCCGGTGACGGTCAGCGTGCGCGACCGCGCGGGCACCGAGGTGTTCAGCGCGATCATCGACATGTGGATGTCGCCGGCCAAGTAAGTTCCCGCGAACGGCGCAGCCCCTCTTGGGTGGACGCGGAATGCGGTTTATCGGTGGGGCCGGAGGGGTGGGGCCGCAAGTACGTCCCTGTAGGCTTAGCCGCGCCATCCATGGCGCGGATACCCCGCCCGGCCCCACCCCTCCGGCCTCTGACAGATCTCTGCGGCGTCCACCCACGCAAGAGAAAAAAGAAGAGCAGAAGCAGAAGCGGCCCAATGGCCGCTTTTTTCATGCGCACAGAACCCAACGAGCGCAGCGACCCGCTGTTGCTCTTGATCTTCTTTTTTTCTTCTCCGTGGGCTGGCCGCGCACGGAACCTGTCTGAGGCCGGGCGGGTTGGGTTCGCGGGGGTGTCCGCGGCATGGATGCCGCGGCCAAGCCTACACGGACGTACTTGCGGCGTCCCCCGCGAACCCAACCCGCCCGGCCAACCCCATGACAAGCTCTACGCGGCCAACCCACGAGGGGCCGCGCCGTTGGCTGGAATCTACGCTACCGCGCGAAACACCAACGCCAGGATCGCAGGCACCGCCTGGATCATGAAAATGCGGCGGCTGACGCTGTAGGCGCCATAGCACCCCGCCACCACCACGCAGGCCAGCGAGAACGTCACCAGCACTGGCTGATCGATCACCAGCCCCACCACGATGCCTGCTGCCAGGAAGCCGTTGTACAGGCCCTGGTTGGCCGCCAGGACGCGCGTGGTCGCCGCCTTCTCCGGCGTGTTGCGGAACGTCTTCAGGCCCAGCGGGCGGGTCCACAGGAACATCTCAAGCGCCAGGAAATAGACGTGCAGCAGTGCGACCAGCAAGGTCAGGGCGAGTGCGATCCAGTACATGGGCGGTTCCTTGGACAGGGATGGGGCTCGGAGCCCGGGAAATCATCGGTCGCGCGGCAGTTTCTTTTCTTCGCGCAGTACACCGAACGCGGCTGCGGTCATGCACGCGGCCACCAGCATGCCGCCGATGAACACTACGTGCGAGCCGAACAATGACAGGCCCTTGTGCACCCAGGCAAAGCTCAGGTCCGCACCGCGGTAGACCACGGTGTCGATCGCTGCGCCGGCCTTGTAGCGCCACTGCCGGTCCACGCGCGTGTAGATTGTCTCGCGCGCCGGCTTGGCCAGTGCGAATTCGCTGGCCCGGGTCATCACCTGCACTACCGCGACCATCAGCGGCATCGGCGAGGCCGCCAGCACCGAGAAGCCGATCAGGATCGCGAAGGCGGGAATCAGCAGCGCCGGGGCGATGCCGTGGCGCGACAGCAACCAGCGGGTCAGGCCCAGCTGCATCAACAGCGCCAGCGCATTCACCGCCAGGTCGATGCGCGAGAAAAACGCGGTGCTGGCTGCGGGGTCAGTGAACGCCGCACGCACGATCGCAGCCTGCTCGTTGTAGAGCAGCGTCCCCACGCCCACCCCGAACACAACCATGATCGCCAGCCAGCGCAGCAGCGGCTCGCGCACGATCAACTTCAGGCCGTCCAGCACGCTGCCGCCCATCGGCTGCTCGCCGGACACCAGCTGCTGCTCGCGTTCGCGCAGCACCGCCCAGTGCCGCAGCCGCCAGATGCACAACAGGCACACGACCAGGAAAGCTGCGGAGACCAGCATCAGGTTGGCGATGCCCACGCGCTGCACCAGCGCACTGGTGATGATCGGACCAAGGAAGGCACCGACGGTGCCCGCCGCGCCAATGTATCCATAGAAGGCCCGGGCCTGCACATTGGAGAACACATCGGCCATGAAGCTCCAGAACACCGCCACCGCGAACAGGTTGAAGACGGTGATCCAGAAGAAGAAGGCCATGCCGCGGCCAGGCACGCCGCTGTCGAACATCATGTAGAAGCCCAGCAGGGTCACGATGAAGAACCCATACACCGCCGGCAGGAACACCCGTCGCGGGAAGCGGCTGACCAGCCAGCCGTACACCGGCTGCAGCACCAGCATGATCACGAACACGCAGGAGAACAGGAACTGCAGCACGAAGTCCTTCAACGCAATGCCGTGGCTGGCGAACCAGGCGATCAGCACGGGTGGGAACACCGTTTCCAGGTCTGCCGAGGCGGCCATGGCCTCACGCACCGGGCGCAGCACGTAGTAGCCGCTGAGCAGGCAGAAGAAGTACAGGAACGACCACCACAGCGCCGGCGACTCGCGCAGTGCCGACGCCAGGCCCTGCAGCGGCCCCTTGTTCCGTACCGCACTCACGCGGTGTCCCTCGCCTGAAGACGGCGGTTGGACAGCGGCATGGCAGGCTCCGGGGCGATGAAACGCGTACGTTAGCCAATGCACCGCAACATCGCCAGCGCGACGCGCCTTCCTGCGGGCGGATCGGCTCCGCTGATCGGCCCCGGATGACACGTTCCGATACATGCTTTCAGCACCTCAAATTCCAAATTTTTCAACGAGATGCGCATTCATCTTCGCTTTGTTTGTGCACAAGGGAAAAGCGGCGCTAGAATCGCCATCAGCAGTCGCGCACGGGTCCAACCGATGAAAAAGAACAGCCTGCGTCGCCCGATCCGTTCGGCGGCCACCGGTTTGCTGGGCATGCTGATGCCCGTTGCCTTGTCCACCACCGCGCAGACACCGCCGGCATTGCCGCCGATGCCGACCAACATCGAATCCGCTGCCGGTCCCACTGTCGCCCACACCCAGCCGGCGGCCTACCGTACCGGCCTGGTGCCGCGCGTGCAGGCCCCGGCGCCCGGCTTCAACGTCGCCAACATCGAATCGATGGCGCAGCAGCTCACCTATGGCGAACGCGTGCCGGGCATGGCCGTGGCGATCGTGCAGGGCGGCCGTATCCTCAGCGCGCGCGGCTATGGCGTCACCGACGTCAACAATCCGCTGCCGGTCGATGCGCACACCGTGTTCCGCCTGGCTTCGCTGTCCAAGGCCTTCGCCGGCACCATGGCCGGCCTGCTGGTCAACGACGGCACGCTGCGCTGGGACAGCAAGGTCACCGACTACGTGCCGGGCTTCCGCCTGAACTCGCCGGAAGCCACTGATCGCCTGACCGTGGCCGACGTGCTCAGCCATCGCGTCGGCCTGCCGTACAACGCCTACGACCGCGACATCGAGGGCAACGCCGAGTACTACGCGCTGACCCAGAAACTGGCCAACACCAGCCTGAAGTGCCTGCCGGGCGACTGCTATGCCTACCAGAACGTGGCCTTCAGCCTGATCGGCGATGTCGTCTACGCGGCCTCCGGCAGTTTCTACGAGCAGTCGGTCGAGCGCCGCATCTTCAAGCCGCTGGGCATGAACGATGCCAGCCTCGGCCTGGCCGGCATCCAGGCCAGCTCGCGCTGGGCGCGTCCTCACGTGCGCAGCCGCAACGGCTGGGTCTCGCTGACGCCGAAGCCGACCTACTACCGGGTCGCCCCGGCGGCCGGCGTCAATGCCAGCGCCAGCGACATGGCGCAGTGGCTGCTCGCCCACACCGGCCACCGCCCCGACGTGCTGCCGGCACCGCTGCTGGCCACCCTGCATTCGAGCCTGATCAGCACCCCCGGCGAGATGCGTTCGGGCTGGCGCCGCGAGCGCCTGCACTCGGCCGGCTACGCCCTGGGCTGGCGCACCTTCGACTACGCCGGCCACGACGTGGTGTTCCATGCCGGTGCCGTGCAGGGCTATCGCGGCCTGGTCGCGCTGGTGCCGGAACGCGATCTGGGCATCGCCATCATGTGGAATGGCGAAAGCAGCCTGCCCAGCGGCCTGCTGCCGACCGTGCTCGACTCCGCGCTCGGCCTGCCGGCGCAGCGCTGGCTGGACGTGGACACCGACTTCGGCAGCGACAACCTGATGGCCGAGGGCGCCAGCCCGGCGCAGCAGGACAAGCGCAAGGGCAAGGGCGCCTCGGGCAATCGTGCGGTGGCGTCGCCGCGCTGATCAGGCGGGCTCGATCGTGTGTGCGAAGGGCGGCCTGCGGGTCGCCCTTTTTGTTGGCTCGACTCTACAGATGCAAAGAGCAGTTCCGCGGCGCTAATGCGCGAAGTAGTGCATGCCGCCGTCCACCGGAATCACCGCGCCTGTGATGTAGCCGGCCAGCGGCGAGGACAGGAAGGCCACCAGTGGCGCCACTTCCTCGGGTTCACCGAAGCGTCCGATCGGGATATTGCTGGCGATGAACGCACGCCGGCTTTCCTCGGTGGGATGCAGGCGTTCCAGGATCTGCGCGCTGTTGATGCGCCCCGGTGCAATCGCATTCACCGTAATGCCCTGCCCGGCCACCTCCGACGACAGCCCCTTGCTCCACAGATGCAGCGCCGCCTTCGCCGCAGTGGCCGCGTTCACCGCACGCGGTTCCATCGAACCGCTGAAGTTGATCACCCGCCCCCATGCCTGCGCCTGCATGCCAGGCAACAGCGCCTGGGTCATCCGCCGCGCAGCGGAAAAGTTCAGGGCGATCGCTTCCTCCCAGACATCATCATCGGCATCGACGGTGGTCGGCCGGGAGCCCCCTGCGGCGTTGACCAGGATGTCGACGCGTTGCAATGCGTCCCGGGATGCCTGCGCGATGTACCGGACGTCACCGGCCACGGTGACATCGCCGGCCACGATGACCGGTGCCACGCCGCCTTCGGCTTCGATCCGCGCCGCCAGCGCCTGCAGGGGTGCCCGCTGCCGTGACGTGATGGCAACGCGCACGCCCTGGGCCGCCAGCTGCCTGGCGACGGCGGCACCGATGCCGCTGGCCGCGCCCGTCACCAAGGCGGTACGGCCTGCAAGATTCAAGTCCATGGTGTTCTCCTGTCCGCATGGCCGGCCAATCCAGCCCTTGCACGACATGCTGTTTGATCACCCCTGATTGATAAACTCCGCGCAGGTTTCAGCATTCAACACCCGGGGTGTCAGATGAACCTGCTGGAAAGCATGCGGGTCTACGTGCTGATCGTGGACAAGGGCAGCCTCAGTGCGGCAGCTGCGGCGATGAACATCTCCGCGACGATGGCCGGCAAGCATCTGCGTGCATTGGAAGCACGGCTGGGCATGCAGCTGTTGAGCCGAACCACCCGGCGCCAGCACACGACCCCGTTCGGCCAGGATTACTACACGCGCTGCCGGGAGGTCCTGCGCCTGGTGGACGAAACCGATGCGCAGGCGCAGCACCAGCACCTGGCACCGGCGGGCACGCTGCGCATCAGTGCACCAGTGATCTTCGGTACGCATGCGCTGGTACCGGCACTGGCCGAGTACATGGCGCGCCATCCGGATGTCCGGGTCGAAGCGACGCTGACCGATCGCGTGGTCGACCTTGCCGAAGAGGGCTTCGAAGCGGCGCTGCGGATCGGCACGCTGGCCGACAGCAGCGTGCTGGTGGCACGAGCCCTGGCCCCTTATCGCCTGATGATGTGCGCCTCGCCGGCGTATCTGGCCAGGCATGGCACGCCACACAGCGTGCATGCACTTGCCGGCCATCAATGCCTGTCGTTCGAACCGAGTGCACTTGCGCAGTGGCTGCAGGACGACGCTGGCGAGCTCGACCACGTGCCCGACGGCCGACTGCAGATCAACAATGGCGAAGCGCTGCGTTCGGCGGCGCTGCATGGCCTGGGCATCGTCCTGCAGTCGACGCTGCTGCTGGCAGCCGATGTCGAGGCTGGACGACTTGTGCAGCTGCTCCCAGGGCACGGCCAGGCCGGTCGGCCGATGCACGCGGTCTATGCGCACGACCGTTACCACTCCACCCGCCTGCGCAGCTTCCTCGACTTCCTGGTGGAACGATTCCCGCCGGTAGTCACCCCACCAGGCGATCGAAGCCGCCCATAAAAAAACCCCCTCCCCGCTGGGCAGCCAGGGAAGGGGGTTTCAGGATGCGGCTATCGGGAAGTACTTAGATCAGCGGCGCCGGGGTTGCCGGCAGAGCGACCGGAGCGGCCTTCTTCTTGCGGGCGGCCGGCTTGCGCTTGGCAACCTTCTTCGGGGCAGCCTTCTTGGTAGCCTTCTTCGCGGTCTTCTTTACTGCCTTCTTGGCGGTCTTCTTGACGGCCTTCTTGGCAGTCGCCTTCTTTGCGACCTTCTTGGCCGGCTTGCGGGCCGTAGCCTTCTTGGCAGTCTTCTTGGTGGCCTTCTTGGCCGCCTTCTTCGCGGTCTTCTTGACGGCCTTCTTGGCAGTGGACTTCTTGGCGACCTTCTTCGCCGCCTTCTTCACTGCCTTCTTCGCAGTGGTCTTCTTGGCGACCTTCTTCGCCGCCTTCTTCACTGCCTTCTTGGCAGTCGCCTTCTTCGCGACCTTCTTCACTGCCTTCTTGGCAGCGGCCTTCTTCGCGACCTTCTTCACCGCTTTCTTGGCGGCGGGCTTCTTCTTCGCAGCTTTCTTGGTTGCCATGGGATGGCTCCTCGTCAGTGATAGGGAGTTGAAACGCCCAGTTGGATCAAACCCGCGGATGCTGCGTGCGGGGACCGCCGGCGCGTCAGGCGCGCCGTTACGGATGCGGCGATGCCCGCCTCGATCGGCGGAGCGGACATCGGAACGGGAGGTGCCTTGCATTTCTCCGGGGGAAGCGGGGCCGTGTCCACCGTCATCAGGGTCGCGGTGGTCTTGAAGGGGCTGCTTCGCATCGGACGATTGATTCTGCGCACTCGGTTGGGCAGGCAAGGTCTGCTGAGGCGAAACCTAATCACGGTTTTTTTTACTGTCAACAACCCCCGCGAAAAATTTTCACATCCGCGCCTTTCCGAGCGCCGTCGGCGCCACTGCTCTACGCGGCCCGCGATGGCGGTTGAAGCATCGCGCAAGCGTGCTGCATGCACCGGCATCGATGCATACGTTGAACAAAAAACACTTGAAATAAGCACTCCGCGCATTTAGACACAGACTCGCAACGGCATCGCGCGTGCGACGTCGATGGTCACCGGCGCCGCCACCAACGCCAGCACAACGGCGCCGCAACAGGGGGCGAAAAGTTTTCACATCCGAGTGCGTCGGCGCGGGGCTGAAACGCGGATTTGCGCAAAACTGCGCACGCCCATCGGCACCGTTCGCCTGTCGGCTGATGCCACGCCGAGGGTGCGCAGCGAACCCCGCGTCATGAGTCCGGTGCAGTCGCCAAAACAAAAACGGCCACCCGAAGGTGGCCGTTCCAGAATCCGGAAACGACGACTCAGTGGTCTTCGTTCTCCAGGGCTTCGGCGTACGCGTCCGGATCCAGCAGCTCGTTGACCTCATCGGCGTTGGTCAGTTCGACCACGAACATCCAGCCTTCGCCGTAGGCATCTTCGTTGATGGTTTCCGGCTTGTCGGACAGGGCCGAGTTGACCTCGACGACCTTGCCGCTGATCGGGCTGTAGACGTCCGAGGCGGCCTTCACCGACTCGACGACGGCGATCTGCTCGCCGGCCTTGGCGTCGGCGCCGACTTCCGGCAGTTCGACGTAGACCAGGTCACCCAGCAGGCCCTGGGCGTGGTCGGAAATACCGACGGTGACGCGGCCATTGCCTTCGACACGGGCCCACTCATGGGACTTGAGGAACTTGAGGTCGCCGGGGATCTCGCTCATGGGACTGCTCCAGAGATATGCAGGGGTGGAAAAAACGGGGCTAGTGTAACCAACCGGCCACCACTGCTGTCAGTGACGACCGGCACGTACGGATCAGGCGTCGGCGAGCACGCCGGGCTGCGCCTGGCCTTCCCGAACGAACGGGAACTTGACCACCCGCACCGGCACCTGACGGCCACGGATGTCGACGGTGACCTCGCCGAGTTCACCGGCCGGCACGCGGGCGAAGGCGATGCCCTTGGCCAGCGTCGGCGAGAAGGTGCCGGACAGGATCTCGCCCTGGCCGCTGGCCGTGGTGACCGTCTGGCCATGGCGCAGCACGCCCTTCTCGTCCATCACCAGGCCGATCATCTGGCGCGCGGTGCCGGCGCTCTTCTGCGCCTCCAGCACGTCGCGGCCGATGAAGTCGCGGCCTTCGTCCAGCGACACGGTCCAGGCCAGCGCCGCTTCGTAGGGGCTGATCTCTTCGTCCATGTCCTGGCCGTACAGGTTCATGCCAGCTTCCAGGCGCAGGGTGTCGCGCGCGCCAAGGCCGGCCGGCTTCACGCCCGCCGCCAGCAGGCGGTTCCAGAAGGCGACCACGGCGTCCTGCGGAAGCAGGATCTCGAAACCATCTTCACCGGTGTAGCCGGTGCGCGCGACGAACAGCTCGACGCCGTCATCGGACTGCACCTGCAGGGCGGCGAAGCGACCCAGCTTGGTCAACGCTGCGCGGTCGGCTTCGCGGGCCAGGCCGATCACGATGTCGCGCGCCTGCGGGCCCTGCACGGCGAGGATGGCCAGGTCCGGGCGCTGCTCGACGGCGACGCCGAACGGCGCAGCCTGCTCGCGCAGCCAGGCCAGGTCCTTCTCGCGGGTAGAGGCATTGACCACCATGCGGAAGAAGTCGTCGCCCAGGTAGTAGACGATCAGGTCGTCGATGACGCCGCCGCGCGGATTCAGCATGCACGAGTACAGTGCCTTGCCGGTCACCTTCAGCTTGTCGACCGAGTTGGCCAGCAGGCGGCGCAGGAACGGCTTGACCTGGTCACCGCGCAGGTCGACCACCGTCATGTGGCTGACGTCGAACACGCCGGACTCACGGCGCACCAGATGGTGCTCGTCCAGCTGCGAGCCGTAGTGGATGGGCATGTCCCAACCCCCGAAATCGACCATCTTGGCGCCAAGGGCGCGGTGGGTATCGTTGAGCAGCGTCTTCTGGGTCATGACCGGGTCCGGCAGCAGAGGAAACAGGAAACCCCATTATCCCAGATCGGTCGCCCGCAGGCGTGCCGCAGCGCAGCGGTTCATGCAAGCGGAAGTGCAACCCGCCCCACCCTTTCCTCTGCCGGCGAGGCAATGCCCGCAAAGCGCCGCAGCCGCCCGCTACAGGCGCACCCGCCCACGCAGGATGTCGAGGAACATCACCCAGTCACCCATGAACGAGTACAGCGGATGGCGGAACGTCGCCGGTCTGTTCTTCTCGAAGAAAAAATGGCCGACCCAGGCGAACCCGTAGCCGCAGAACAGGGCGCCGAGCAGGAACAGCGGCTGGCCGCGCAGCAAGGCAGTGGCGACCAGCAGCAGGACCCCGCAACTGCCGATGAAGTGCAGCCGCCGCGATACCGGGTGGCGGTGCTCGCTGAGATAGAACGGATAGAACTCGCGGAAGCTGGCGAAGCGGGACATGAGCAGGCTCGGGGAACCAGGGTCGCCCACATCATGCGCCATCGCTGACCTTGTAGAGCCGAGCCATGCTCGGCTTGCGCGCGCCAGCGCGGTCGGAAGGAGAGCAGCCGAGCATGGCTCGGCTCTACACCGATGAGGTGCGCGGCCCGAACATGATCACCGCCATGCCGGCCAGGCACAGCGCTGCGCCCAGCAGGTCCCAGCGGCTGGGACGAATGCCATCGACCAGCCACAGCCAGAACAGCGCGGTGCCGATGTAGACGCCACCGTAGGCGGCATAGACCCGTCCACTGGCAGTCGGGTGCAGGGTCAGCAGCCAGGCGAACAGGGCCAGGCTGGCCGCCGCCGCCGGCAGCAGCAGCCAGACGCTGCCTCCCTTGCGCAGCCACAACCATGGCAGGTAGCAGCCAACGATCTCGGCCAGCGCGGTCAGCAGGAACAGGCCAAGCGTTTTCACGCCTTCTCTGCTGCCTTGGCCTGCTGCCACAGTGCTTCCTGCGCATCCAGGTCCAGTTCGGCCAACGCCTCACCCTGTGCGTCGGCCTGCGCTTCCATCGCGCGGAAGCGACGCTCGAACTTGTGGTTGGCACCGCGCAGTGCAGCGCCCAGATCGATATCGGCATGACGCGCCAGGTTCGCGCAGACGAACAGCAGGTCGCCCAGTTCTTCCTGCAGGCGCGCCTTGTTGCCCGCGACATCGCCGCGTTCGAACTCCTCGCGCAGCTCCTGCAGCTCCTCGGCGGCCTTGTCCAGCACCGGCAGCGGACCCGGCCAGTCGAAACCGACCTTGGCTGCGCGCGACTGCAGCTTCACCGCCCGCTGCCATTCCGGCAGGCCGCGCGAGATACCGGCCAGTGCGGAGGTGTCCTGCTCGCCCTTGGCGGCACGCTCGGCGCGCTTGATCGCCTCCCAGTTGCGCGTCACCCCGTCGGCATCGTCCACGCTGACATCGGCGAACACGTGCGGGTGACGGCGCTGCATCTTGTCGCTGATCGCACGGGCGACCTCGGCGAAGGCAAACGCCCCCTGCTCCTCGGCCATGCGTGCGTGGAACACCACCTGCAGCAGCAGGTCGCCAAGCTCGTCGCAGAGATCGTCCAGGTCGCCGCGGTCGATCGCATCGGCGACCTCGTAGGCTTCTTCGATGGTGTAGGGGGCGATGGTCGCGAAGTTCTGCTCCAGATCCCACGGGCAGCCTCCCTGCGGGTCGCGCAGCCGCGCCATGATCGCCAGCAGGCGCTCCAGTTCGTTGCTTGCGGCGCTGCCAGTGGTGGGGGTGTCGTGCGCGCTCATGCGGCCTCCAGGATCAGTCGGACAACCAGTCGCGCCACGGCAGGCTGGTATCACCAAGGGCAATGAAATCGCCGTTCAACAGGGTCTCGCGGCGGTTGTAGCGGAACGGCTTGCCGGTCGCCGCCGACAGCACCGCGCCGCCGGCGGCATGCAGCACGCACTGGCCGGCGGCCGTATCCCATTCGGAGGTCGGGCCCAGCCGCGGATAGACATCCAGGCCGCCTTCGGCGATCCGGCAGAATTTCAGCGACGAGCCCTGCGCGATGGTCTCGATGCGGCCCATGCGCGCCAGCAGCGCCTCGGTTTCCGGCGAACGGTGCGAGCGGCTGGCGGCAACGCGCAGCGGAGCCGTGGCCGGTGTGCGGGTGCGCAGCACGGTGTCATGCAGGCCCTGCCGCCGATAGGCCAGTTCGCCGCGCATGGCATGCCAGACAATGCCGGTGACCGGCGCCAGCACCACGCCGAATGCCGGCGCGCCCTGGTAGATCAAGGCGATGTTGACGCTGAATTCGCCGTTGCGCTTGACGAACTCGCGGGTACCGTCGAGCGGATCCACCAGCCAGTAAGCGCCCCAATGGCGGCGATGCTCCCAGCCCACCTGCGCCGATTCCTCGGACAGGATCGGCAGGTCCGGTGTCAGCTGCTGCAGGCCCAGCTCAATGACCTGGTTGGCCGCCAGGTCGGCCGCGGTGACCGGGCTGTTGTCGTCCTTGATCTGGACCTCGAAGCCATCGGCATACACCTGCATGATGGCTTGGCCGGCCTGCTGGGCGATGGCGATGGCGGTCTCGCGCAGGTCCGTCGTCAGCTTGATCATCGCGTTCCCTGCAGCCACTGGCGGGCAATGAACAGCGCCGCCAGCGAGCGTCCCTCGGAGAAGTCCTCGCGCAACATCAGCTGGTCCAGTTCGGCCAGCTTCCACGGCACCACTTCCAGTTCTTCCGGCTCGTCGCCGGCCAGTTTTTCCGGGTACAGGTCGCGCGCCACCACCAGCCACGACTGGTGGCTCATGTAGGTCGGGGCCAGTGTCATCGCGCGCAGCACGTCGACCCGGCGCGCACCATAACCAGCCTCTTCCTTCAGTTCGCGGTCGGCAGCCTGCTCGGGGGTCTCGCCGGCGTCGATCCTGCCCTTCACCAGCCCCAGTTCGTAACGATGCATGCCGGCGGCGTATTCACGCACCAGCAGCACGGTTTCATCGTCGAGCATCGGCACCACCACCACCGCACCGTGGCCACGGCTGACCAGGCGCTCGAAACGGCGACGTTCACCGTTGGAGAACTCCAGGTCCAGATGCTGGCGCTGGAAGGGGCCGTTCTCCTCATCGGTGATCCGATGGATGATCGGCAAGCGACGGCCGGCACGGTCATCGTTCATGCGGAATCTCCGCGGCGACCGGCGGCTGCGCCGGGGCCGATAGAATGTGCAGGCAGCAACATGTTCATGAGCCCGAAATGCTAGCAGACCCGACCCCCTCCCCGCTGGCCCGCCACTGGCGGCAGCGCGACCTGCAGGTGCTGTGGCACCCGTGCACGCAGATGCGTGAGCATCCGGACACCCTGCCGCTGGTGCCGATCGCCCGTGGCGAAGGCGCGTGGCTGATCGACCACGACGGCCACCGCTACCTGGACGCCGTCAGCAGCTGGTGGACCAACCTGTTCGGTCATGCCGAACCGCGCATCGGCGGTGCCATTGCCACCCAGGCCACGCAGCTGGAACAGGTGATGCTGGCCGGCTTCAGCCATGAGCCGGCCATCACCCTGGCCGAACGCCTGCTGGCATTGGCACCACGCCAGCCCGGCCGCGAGCCGCTGGCCAAGGTGTTCTACGCCGACAACGGCTCGGCCGGCGTGGAAGTGGCGCTGAAGATGGCCTTCCAGTATTTCCAGAACCGTGGGGAGCCGCGGCGCACGCGTTTCATTGCACTGGAAAACGGCTACCACGGCGAGACCCTGGGCGCGCTGGCGCTGGGTGACATCCCGCTGTATCGCCGCGTCTATGCGCCGCTGCTGGCCGAAGCGCTGTTCGCGCCGTCGCCCGATGCCTACCTGGCCGAACCCGGCCAGAGCGCGGCCGACCGCGCGCGGCAGGCTGCCGACGGCCTGGCCACGCTGTTCGACCAGCATCCGGGCGAGATCTGCGCGGTGATCCTGGAACCACGCCTGCAGTGTGCCGGCGGCATGCGCATGCATGACCCGGTCTATCTGCAGCGCGTGCGCGAACTGTGCGATGCCCATGGCGCGTTCATGATCGCCGACGAGATCGCCACCGGCTTCGGCCGCACCGGCACCCTGTTCGCCTGCGAGCAGGCAGGGGTGATGCCGGACCTGATGTGCCTTTCCAAGGGCCTGACCGGTGGCTTCCTGCCGCTGGCCGCCGTGCTGGCCACGCAGGCGCTGTACGACGCCTTCCTCGACGACTCGCGCGAGCGCGCCTTCCTGCATTCGCACAGCTACACCGGCAATCCGCTGGCCTGCGCGGCGGCACTGGCGACGCTGGACATCTTCCGCGACGACGATGTGATCGCCCGCAACCGGGGCATCGCGTCGGTGATGGGCACGCTGGCGGCGCCATTTTCCGACCATCCGCACGTGGCCGACGTGCGCCAGGCCGGCATGGTGGTGGCGTTCGAGCTGTCGCGCGACGGCAACAGGCGCACGCCGTTCGACCCGGGCCTGCGGCTGGGCCTGCACGCTTACAAGGCCGCCCTCAAGCGCGGCGTGGTGCTGCGCCCGCTGGGCGACGTGCTGTACTGGATGCCACCCTATTGCGTGGATGACGAACAACTGGAGCTGCTGGCACACACCACGCTGGCGGCCATCGACGAGGCGATTGCATGCGCGTGACCCGCTGCCCCATCGACCTGGCGCTGCACAGCGGCCAGACCGTGACCCTGCCGGAAGAGACGGCCAACCACCTGGTGCGGGTGATGCGCCTGCGCGAGGGAGACACCTGCGTGCTGTTCAACGGCGACGGCCATGACTACAGCGCCACGCTGACCGTGGCCGGCAAGCGCGAAGTGCAGGTGCGCATCGATGCTGTGCAGGCCATCGATAATGAATCACCGCTGGCGATCACCCTGCTGCAGGGCATCGCCCGTGGCGAGAAGATGGACCTGATCCTGCAGAAGGCCACCGAACTGGGCGTGGCGGCGATCATTCCGGTCAACGCCGAGCGCACCGAGGTGAAGCTCGATGCCGCGCGCGCCGAGAAGCGCGTGGCGCACTGGAACAACGTGGTGACGTCGGCCTGCGGCCAGTCCGGGCGTGCGCGCATTCCGCAGGTGGGGCCTCCGCTGTCGCTGGCGCAGGCCGCGGCGGCGCTGCCGGCCGATACGCTGCGGCTGACCCTGGATCCGCGGGGCGCACATCGCCTGTCGACGCTGACGGCCGCTCCGGCAGGGGGCGTCGTGCTCGCGATCGGCCCGGAAGGGGGCTGGTCGCCGCGCGACCGCGACCAGCTGGCGGCGGCAGGGTTCCAGGGACTGCAGCTGGGCCCGCGGATCCTGCGCACGGAAACGGCCGGGCTGGCCGCGGTCGCGGCGTTGCAGGCGCGGTTGGGCGACCTGGGATAAGACAGGTTCGTGGTAGTGCCGGCCGCTGGCCGGCATCCACGGGATCATGAGGTTGCCGGCCAGCGGCCGGCACTACCGGTCTGGTGGATCAGGCGGCGAGCGAATCCAGCGCCGCTTCCAACGCGTCCAGGTTCGGCAGCAGCGCACTCTGCTCACCCAACAGCACGCGCATGTGCACGGTCTGCGGCAGGGTTTCTTCGGAGGCGTCGGCCAGCAGGCCATCGCGTGGCACCGAGATCAGCTGCGGGAAGTTCTGCGTCAGCAGCGCGTAGTACGGGCGCTGCGCGTTGCCGCTGAGGGACTTCAGCACCACCACCTTGTTGTGGCCGGCCACGGTCTCTTCGCCCAGCCCCGAAAGGCGCGCGAACGACACCAGCGGCACCTGCCAGCCGTGCCAGCCGATCTCGCCTACCAGCCAGCGCGGCGCATCGGAGACCGGCTGCACCGGCACGCGCGACATCATTTCGGCCACGGTGGCATTGGGCAGCAGCACGCGCTCGTTGCCGGCCTGGATCAGGACGCCGCGGATTTCGTCATTGCTGGCATAGCTCATGGTGCGTCTCCGTTGTCGTCCTGCTCACCCCAGCGCGCGGCAATTGCCTGCGCCAGTTCCTGCGGTTCACCGGCCACCATGCCGGCAGCCACCACGGCGGTGGCCGCCGCCGGGTCATAGCAGCCCTCGCCCACCTGCCCGGCCACCCACGCACCGGCGGCCGCCAGGTCCAGCGCCGGGCCTACGTGGGCCAGGTCGGCACCGCTGAGCAGCACCAGTGCGGTGTGTTCGGCCGGCAGCGAAGCGAGCGAAATACCGTTGGCATCGCTCTGGAAATGCAGGCCATCGCTGGCCGCGCGCACGCCGATATCATCGGCCAGCACGTGCACCTCGCCCGGCACCGCGTGCTGGCCGGCCTCGGCCAGCTGCACCGGCAACGGCGAAACACGGGACATCTGCTTGACCAGGTTGCCGTAGCGGCCACCATCCAGACGCATGTGCACCAACACCGGCACGCTCAACGACGCAGGCAGTGCGCCGAGCAGGCGACGCAACGCATCCGGGCCACCGATGCCGGCCAGCACCAGCAGCGATGCGGCACGCGCACCGGCCGGGGCGGCGGCATCCAGATCGACCAGGCTCAAATGATCGGTATCGAACGAGGGCTGCGGCGCGACGACCGGCGCCACGGCTTCTGCCGATACAGGTGCTTCGATCGATTCCTCGACCAGCGACCAGGCGGTGTGATCGAAGGAGACCGGCGGTGTCGCGGGCGCCGCCGGTTCGGCCAGTGCCTGCGGCGCCGAAGGCGGATCCAGAGGCTCGGGCACGACCGGCTGCAGCGCCGCCAGGGCCTGCTCCAGCGCGATCGGTTCGTGCAGGTCTGCCGGTGGCGAATACAGGCCGTCGGCCGGAACGTCATCGGCCCAGCTCAGCGCCTGTTCCAGGTGCGTGCGCAGGGCTTCTTCCTGCGGCGCCGGCGCGGGCGCCGGATGACCAGGCTCCAGCTGCAGGCTGGGCTCTTCTTCGGCGCCCGGCGGCAACACCTGCTGGTGGCCGTGCAGCTTGGCGGCCAGGTGGCGCCCCCAACGTTGCGCCTCCCAGCCGTCGCGGCGGGCGGCCAGCTCAGCCTCATCGAACACCAGGGTCAGCCCCGGTGCCGAGAGCGCGGATTCCAACCGTTCCAGTGCGTCCTCGATGGCAGCTTCCAGCGCGATCACCACGAACTGCGGATCCGCGGCCTGCAGGACCTGCGGCTCCAGGCCGTTCGGATCATCTTCCAGGACCAGCTGTACATCGGCATGCGCCAGTGCCTCGCGCAGGCGTTCACGCGCCGCACCGGGGCGGGCCAGCAGGGCGACGGCCGGGGCCGGATGGGTTTCACTCACGGACACGGGCGATCCCCAGCAGGTCGTACACGTTACGCATCAGGTCCAGTTCCTGGTACGGCTTGCCCAGATAACGCTGGACACCGATCTCGAAGGCACGCTGGCGGTGCTTGTCGCCGCTGCGCGAGGTGATCATCACGATCGGCACATCCCTGTAGCGCGGATCGGCACGCATCACAGTGGCCAGCTCGTAGCCGTCCATGCGCGGCATCTCGATGTCCAGCAACATCAGGTCCGGCACGCGCTCTTCCAAGCGCTCCAGTGCTTCCACGCCATCGCGGGCGACACTGACTTCGAAGTTGTGGCGCTCGAGGATGCGGCCGGTCACCTTGCGCATGGTCAGCGAGTCATCGACCACCATCACCAGCGGCACCTGGCGTTCGTCGCGCGGTGCATTGGCCAGCACCGGTGCCGTCGGATTGGCCAGGAAGCGGCGCACCAGCGGCGCGACGTCCAGGATCACCACCACGCGGCCATCGCCGGTGATGGTGGCACCGTAGATGCCCGGTACCGATGCGATCTGCAGGCCGACCGGCTTGACCACGATTTCGCGGTTGCCCAGCACCTGGTCGATCGCCACGGCTGCACGCAGGTCACCGGCACGGACCAGCAACAGCGGCACCTGGTCCTGGCCATCGGCACGCGCCGGGGCCTGCCCGACCAGGCTGCCGAGGTCATACAACGGATAGTCTTCGCCGCTGTAGCGGTAGCTGCTGTCGGCGGCCTCGAAACGTTCGCGCGACAGGCGGCCGATACCGCTGACCGAGGCCACCGGCACGGCGAAGGTGGTCTCGCCGATCTGCACGAACACCGCCTGGGTGACGGCCAGCGTCTGCGGCAGGCGCAGGGTGAAGCGCACGCCCTGGCCGCGCACCGACTGGATGTCGACCGAGCCGCCCAGCTGGCGCACTTCGTTGCGCACCACGTCCATGCCCACGCCACGACCGGCCAGCTGGCTGACCTGGTCGGCGGTGGAGAAACCGGAGGCGAAAATCAGGTTGTCCAGTTCCTGATCGTTCGGCTGCGCGTCGGCGGCCAACAGGCCACGGTCGATGGCGCGGCGGCGGATCGCTTCGCGATCGAGGCCGGCACCGTCATCGGCCACTTCCAGCACGATTTCCGAGCCTTCACGGTGCAGGCGGATGGCAACTTCGCCCTCTTCCGGCTTGCCGGCGGCGCGGCGCTGTTCCGGCGCTTCCAGGCCATGGGCCACCGAGTTGCGCAGCATGTGTTCGAGCGGCGCGACCATGCGGTCGAGAACATTGCGGTCCAGTTCGCCGTGGGTGCCTTCCAGGGTCAGGTGCACCTGCTTGCCGGTATCCATGCCGGACTGGCGGACCACGCGGCGCAGGCGCGGCACCAGGCCATCGAACGGCACCATGCGCGCGCGCATCAGGCCGTCCTGCAGCTCGGAGCTGACGCGCGACTGCTGTTGCAGCAGCGAATCGTACTGGCGCGACAGATCGTCCAGCACCCCTTGCAGCCCGCCAAGGTCGGCCGCCGATTCGTTCAGCGCACGGCTGAGCTGTTGCAGCGTGGAGAAGCGGTCCAGCTCCAGCGGATCGAACTTCTGGTCTGCCTGGTCCTGCTCACGCTGGTAGCGGGCGACGATCTGCGCTTCGGTTTCCAGGTCGAGCCGGCGCAACTGGTCGCGCAGTCGCGCGTTGGTGCGCTCCAGCTCGCCCATCGCACCACGGAACGCGCCGAGCTGCTGCTCAAGGCGCGAGCGGTAGATCGCCACTTCACCGGCATGGTTGACCAGGCGGTCGAGCAGATCCGCGCGCACGCGCACCTGTTCCTGCTGCGGGCGTGCCAGCGGATCTTCATCGACCACGCCTTCGGCCGGCAGCGGTGCCGACAGCGGCGCGTCGAGCAGTGCCGGCGCCGGGCTGGCAACCGGTGCAGAAGTGGCTTCTGCGACGCTCGGCACGTTGGCTGCAGCTACGGCAGCCGCCGCTGCCGCAGCGAGATCGGTGGTCGTACGCACTTCGAACGCATCGACCAGGTCCTGCGCCGGTTCCACCACTCGATGGTCACCGGTGCGGGTGAGCAGCTGGTGCAGGCGATCGAATCCGCGCTCCAGCAACTGCACATCGCGGCGTTCGATCTCGGTGCGACCAGCGGCGACGGCTTCCAGCAACGATTCGATGCTGTGGCCAAGATCGCCGATGGCGTTGATGCCGGCCATGCGTGCGCCACCCTTCAGGGTATGCAGGTCACGCTGCAGGCCGGCCAGCACCTCGCGGTCCTGCGGCGCATCGCGCAGCTCGCTGATCAGGCCATCGCAGTGGTCGAGCAGGTCCTTGCCTTCCTCGACGAAGATGTCGACCAGCTCGCGATCGTAGACGCTGAAGTCGAGCGTATCGGCGCTGTCTTCCGGCACCGGGATGTCAAGGACGTCGGGTGCCACGGTTTCAGCCACGTCGGCGTCAGGCACGCCAACGGCCGGGGCATCCGACGCGGTATCGGCCTCGGCATCGGCAGCTTCGGCGTGGACTTCCACCTGGCCCGGCGCGTCTTCCAGTTCGAAGAACCGCACCGGCTCGGCGGTTGCCGGCGCCGCGGCCTCCGCGATCTCCTCATTCACCGTCGCCGGGGACGGCTGATCGGCGCTCTCTCCTTCACCGATCGCCGCCTCCCCGCCGACGTCCGCATCCTCGGCAAAGGCTTCCGCCTCGCCCGGCGCGAGTTCGCTGGCCTGCAGGCCGAGCACGGACCATTGCCCGTCGTCGGCCAGGGGCTGCTCTTCGTCGATCACGTGCAGGCCGGCCTCGAGCGCGGCGTCCAGCGAGACCGGTTCTGCAAACCCCGGCGCAGCCATTTCATCCTGCAGGCTCGACAGCTCGCTGTCGAGTGGCAGTGCAGCAGGCGTCTCGAATGCCTCAGGGTCAGCGACGTGCACGTGATCGAACGAGGACGCATTCAGGTCAGATGCGACGGCTTCGACAGCATCCGGAATCTCTTCGGCATCGCGGTCGTCGACCGGCAGCGCACTGGCATCCAGGTACGGCGACAGATCGTCCACGACGGTCAAACCGGCATCGTCGGCCAACAGCGGCGCGCTTTCGGCCTCCGTCTCGACACCGTCTACCTCAACGCCCGGAACATCGTCGGCCACCTGGATCGATTCGACCACCGGTAGCGACGCCGCTCCCTCACCCGGTACCGACGGCCATCCGGCATCGAAGTAGCGCGAAAGATCGTCGCTGGCGGTCAGCTCACCGACCTCCAGCCCGCCCTCGCCCTCGATCGCCGCATCCTCGACCGGGGCTTCGGCGACATCGGCAACTGCCTGCGGTTCCTGCTCCGGCGCGACGGACGAAGGCGGTACCGCATCGGTTTCAGGCGCGATGGCTGCCGAGGCGTCCGCATCCAATTCCGCCGTCGGTTTGTCATCCAGCGCCAGCTCGGCTTCGTCGTCCTCCAGGCCCACCATCGGCCAGCGCGCTTCCGGCAACTCGCTGGCCAGCGCCTGCAGGCGCTGTGCCAGTACCTGTTGCGGTGCGATGCGCGGCTGTTCGGCCTGCAGCGCTTCCATGGTGGCGGTGATCGCCTGCGCGGTCGCATCCAGCGCGGCCACGCCTTCATCATTCGGCACCACCTCGGCGGCCAGCGCACGCTTGATGTAGGACTCGGCACCGCCGGTTACAGCCGTGATCTCGGGCACTTCGGTCATCGCGAAGGCGCCGTTCATGGTGTGCACTGCGCGCAGGAGTGCGTCGCTGACCGGCTGCGGTGCCTGCTGCGCCGAACGCAGCCAGTCCTGCAGGGTGGCCTGGTGGACTTCCACCTCGGCCTCGAGAATCTCGCGCAACACGCTGTCGATGTTGGCCGGCGTGCCGGTGGTTTCGGCCTCCTCGGCGGTATCGGCCAGCGCCGAAGCGGCAATCTCCGCGTCGAGAATGCGGCTGATCTCGTCTTCGCCCTCGGCTTCGGCCACCGGTGCAACCGGTGCAGTGGCCCCAGGCAGGGGGACGTAGTAGGTTTCCTCGCCTGCACCGACACGATCGGCGATGGCCTGCATGGCCTGCAGGTCGACGCTGATGCGCTGGCCATGGCGCAGCGCCGCGTTCAGCTGGGGCAGCGCCGCATGCGCGTTGTCGACCATCGCCAGCACGGCGGGGGATGCAGCGCGGCTGCCATCCAGCACGCGGTTGAGCATGCCTTCGATCTTCCACGCGAACTCACCCAGGGTGCGTGCGCCGACCAGGCGGCCACTGCCCTTGAGGGTATGGAAGATGCGGCGGATCGGGCGCAGCCGGTCCATGTTGTCCGGCTGCATCCGCCATGCCGGCAGTAGCGTGCCGAGATTGGCCAGCTCATCGTCGAACTCTTCCAGGAACACCTCGCGGATGTCCTCGTCGATGTTCTCGGCATCGTCGTCGAAACCAGCGTCGAAGCCCGCATTGGTGTCGGCATCGGTCCCGGCAACGGCCGAATCCACCGCCTCTGGCGCTGCCGCAGCGGCCATCGCCTGTGGATTGAAGCCGGCAGCGGCCGCACTCAACTCGGCGAAGAACTGGGCGTCGGCGTCGCTGAAATCGATCGGCGCGATGGTGTCGATATCGATCACCGACACGGCCGGCGCCGAGGTTTCCGCTGCCGGGATGGGCGCTTCGATCGACGGCGGCGTGATCAACGTTGCCGGCAGGTCATCCGGGGCCTCATCCACCTCGGCCAGCACTGCGGGCGATACATCGGCCAGCGGCGGGACGACGGCATCGACGATCTCCAGCGAAGGATGCAACGCGGCGTCATCGTCCAGCGACGGCGTTTCCATCGCATGCAGCGACAGCACGTCGTCAGCGTTGTCCAGCGCGTCGGCATCGAAGCGGAACACCACGTCGTCGGCCACGGCAGCCGCATCCTGTTCGGCCGCCACCGGGTCGAATACCGGTGCAGCATCGAAAGCGGTCGCGGAGGAATCCACCGCGTCCGTCCTCTCATCGATCACAGGCGCTGCGGTGTCCTCAAGCATCTGCGGCGCCTCGGACAGCGACCACTGCGGTGCACCGGGGGGGCCGCTGTCAGCCAGTTCGAAGCTGACCGGATCGAAACTGGCGAAGGTCGGGCTGCGCTCGTCATCGGCAGGCACGATGGCGTCGGCCTCCGGATGGAACGGCGCCAGCTCCCACTGCGGGACATCCGGCGCAGGTGCGCTGGACGCCGCGAAGACCAGCGATGCCCCCGCATCGTCGTGCGTCGGCGACGGCGAAGCATCGATATCAGCCTTGCTGGCGGCCACGGCGGCCACGGTGCCCAGTGCGCCGAACATCAGGCGGTTGTCGGACACCATCGGCGCCGGCGAGGCCGGCGGCGGATCGAAGGTGAAGTCCGGCAGTGGCACCGGCACGTCGCCGGCAGCGGGCGCCGCAGGCTGCACCGGAACCTCGACGCGCTCCGGCTGCAGGGGCTCGGCCTGCAACGCAACCAGCTCACGTTCGACCGGCAGCAGTGCCGGCGCGTCCGGCGCGACGGCATTGTGCTCCGGCAGCGGCCAGTAGCGCAGAGCCTCGAGGCTGCTGCGGGTGATTTCGAGGATGTCCTCGCGGCCCGGGCGGCGGTCGCGCAGGGCTTCCAGGTAGTACTCCAGGCTGGCCATGGCATCGGCCAGGGTGTCCAGCTGGCGGCCACTGGGCACGCGCTGGCGGCCGATCAGTTCGGCCTCGATGTACTGCTGCACGCCGCGCAGGTAATCGGCGGCGGTACCCAGGTCGAGCATGCGCAGCGCGCCGGACACATCGCCCAGCAGGCGTGGTACATCCTGCAGCTCGGCATGGTTCCAGCTGGTTTCGATGAAGGCGACGAAATGCTCGCGGGCAGCGGCGAAGTTGGCGATGGCTTCATGCGCCAGCACCTCCACCGTGCGCCGGTTCTCGACCGCGCTCGGATCGTCCTCGCCACTGCCGCCGGCGCCCAGATGGGCAACCTGGTCGTCCAGCGAGGCATCGACGTACAGCAGTGCACCGGCAATATCCAGCAGCAGGTTCTCGTCAATCTGCTGGCGACCTTCGACCACGCCGCGCAGCGCATCGCGCTGCTGCACGACCACGCCGCGGGCCACGCCCAGGCCCATCATGCCCAGCGTATCGGCCACGGCGCCGAGCTCGTTGGCCTGGGTCTGCAGCTGTTCCGGCGCACCACCGGTGCGCAGGTGCAGGTCAAGCGCATCCTTGATGCGCAGCAGTTCTTCCTTCACCGCACTGCCGACCGTGTCGAGCAGCTCGCGGTTGCGTCCGCTCAGGCTGCCACGGGCATGGTCCAGCTCGGCCTCGGTGGCGGTGACGCTCTCCGGCGCAAAGGCCAGCAGCACACTGTCAGTGACGCCTTCTTCGCCGCGCGACGCACGGATCTCGTTGAGCAGCGGCATCAGCACGATCGGAATGTCGCGATGGCCGTTCTGCAGGCGTTCCAGATAGTCGGGCAGCAGCACGCTGCCACGCATCAGGGTTGCGCAGGCTTCATCACGGTCGGCCACGCGACCGGCGCCGATGGCATTGGCCAGCTGCTCCAGTTCTTCGGCCACCATCGCCGGGGCATACAGCTCGACCATGCGCAGGGTGCCCTGCACCTGGTGCAGGTAGCCGGCGCAGATGCGCATGCGGCTGGCATCGGTCGGGTCTTCGGCGTAGTACTCGACCTCGTTGCGCACCTGGCGCAGGGTCTCGTCCAGCTCGGGCTTGACCCAGCCCAGCGCTGCGTGGCTCATCGCATCGCGCAGACTGCTCATGGACGCGCTCCGTTCGCCGCCGCGCGGTGGCCGCGCGAGTTCTGGCGTGGGGAATGGAAATGCTTCATCGACTGGTTCCTTGCTCGCCGCCCTGCCCGCGTCACGCCGGCAGCTTGAAGTCGGCGACCGAACGGCGCAGGTCCGCCGCCAGCTGCGCGAGGTGGCCGATCGACTCGGCGGTCTGTCCGGCACCCTGCGAGGTCTGCCCGGTGATCTGCCGGATCACGCCCATGGTGCGGGTGATGTCCGAGGCGGCGGCCGACTGCTGCTGGGCGGCGATCGAGATGTTCTTGATGAGGGTGTTCAGCGCGTTTGACACGCGTTCGATCTCGGTCAGCGCGGTACCGGCGTCCTCGGCCAGGCGCGCACCAGACACCACTTCGGCCGTGGTCTGCTCCATCGAGGTGACCGCTTCATTGGTGTCGGCCTGAATGGCCTGGACCAGGTTTTCGATGCGTCGGGTCGCACCCGAGGTGCGTTCTGCCAGGCGCTGCACTTCGTCCGCCACGACCGCGAAACCGCGGCCCGCTTCACCGGCCGACGCGGCCTGCACCGCCGCGTTCAACGCCAGGATGTTGGTCTGCTCGGAGATGTCGTTGATCAGTTCCACGATCGAGCCGATTTCCTGCGACGACTCGCCCAGGCGCTTGATGCGCTTGGAGGTTTCCTGGATCTGGTCACGGATCTGGTCCATGCCCTGGATGGTCTCGCGCACCACGCCGGCACCTTCGGCAGCGATCACCACCGAGCGCTGTGCCACGTCGGCCGACTCGGCCGAGTTGCGCGACACCTGCTCGATGCTCGCCGCGATCTCCCCGATGCGGTCCGAAGCCGAGGTGATCTGGTTGGCCTGGTGCCCTGCGGCCTCTGCCAGCTGCATGGCGGTGGCCTGGGTTTCCTGGGTGGACATCGCGACCTTGGCCGAGGTGTCATTGATGGTGGTCACCAGGTGGCGCAGCTCGTCGACCGCGTAGTTGATCGCGTCGGCGATCGCGCCAGTCATGTCCTCGGTCACCGAGGCCTTCACCGTCAGGTCGCCCTCGCCGAGCGAGGAGATTTCGTCCAGCAGCCGCATGATCGCCTGCTGGTTGCGGCTGTTGAATTCCACCTGGGTCTGGTAGCGCAGTTCCTGCTCGCGCGAGCGGCTGCGCACGTTGGTGGAGACGAAGCCGATGATCGCGATCAGCGACAGCGCACCGGAGACCACGCCAATCCAGAAGTTCGGGAACAGGCGGGTGTCGGATACCGAGCCGAACGAGGAGAACGCGTCGAACAACTTGCGGCTGTCATCCAGCATGTGGGCCGAACCCTGGCCCAGCGCGGTGGCAGCGGACTGCGCCGCGAACAGCTGGCGCGAGCTGGCCAGGATCGCGTCGGCGTCCTGCTTCATCGCTTCCCACTTCTGCTGCGACTGTTCCAGCGCGGCCACGGCGGCGGCACCGCGCACGGCGGTGATGCCCAGTTCCTCGTTGCCGTTGCGCAGGCCGTCGAGCACCTGCGAGAACACGGTGATGTCACGTGCCAGCGCATCGCCGGAGGTCGCCGCGGCGCTGCCACCGGCACGCATTTCGGTCACGCGGCGGGCCATCGAACCGGCCACCACAACCTGCTGCAGCGCGCTGTACACCTGCGACGACGGCGCGCCGGAAGCGGACATCGCACGCACCAGCTCGTTCAGCTGGGCCTGCAGGCCCGGCACTGCGCCGGTGAAGTTGTTCGCGTTGCCGGCCAGCGCCAGCACGGCCGGTTCGCTGGCCACCAGCTGCCCGGCCTGCTTGCCCAGCGGCGCCCAGGTCTCGCCGAGGGTGGCGATGGCACCGGCTACGCCCGGCTCCTTGCCGTAGCGTCCCTGCAGGGTCGACACGTTCTGCTCGATCGCGTTGCGGGTGGCCTTGAAGGCGGTGAAGGCCTGGGCGTTGCCGCCGACCGCGTCACGTCCCTGGTTGGCCAGCTGCTGCGACAGCACCTGCAGGTCGGCGGCCTTGGAGCCGGCGTCGGCAAGGCGGCTGCCCTGCCAGGTGGCGACGCCGGTGTTGACGCCGAACAGGATCATCGATGCCAGCAGCAGGAACAGCCAGAGGTTGCTGCCGCCCAGCCGCAGCTTGCCGGTCTTGGTGGCGTCCGAAGCAGTACTCATCGTTCAACCTCGATCTTCAATGCAGGGGGCGATGCCTGGCCTCAGGCCGCGGCTTGCCGGAATTCAGGGGTGCGCGACAGCAGCGAGAGCGAGAACACGCCCCAGTCATGGCCGTCGGCATGGAAAGCACGATCGACGAAATGCCCGTAGCGGCCTTCGGCCAACGTGCCCGCTTCGATCTGCTGGTCCAGCTCGAAGCTGCGCTGGCCGAACAGTTCATCGATGGTCAGTGCGACGTCGCCGCCGGCCTGGCGCATGATCAGCACGCGCTGGCCTTCCTGCTGCACGGTGCGCGTGCCTTCCAGGAAGTACTTCAGGTCGACCACCGGGAACAGGTTGCCGCGCAGGTTGCCCACGCCCAGCAGCCAGGGCTGCGCACAGGGTACCGGGGTCACCGGCGGCATCGGTACGATTTCCACCACTTCGCGGAAATCGGACACCAGCCGGCGCTGGCCGACGCGGAAACCCACGCCACGCCACAGGTCCTGGGCAAACTGTTTTCCGGGCAACTGCACCGCATGGGCCAGGCTGCGCCGTTCATAGGCTTCAAGGATGTCGAAGGGCGAGCGCATCAGGCCACCAGTTCGTTGATCCGCGCGATCAGTTCATCCTCGCGCGGCGGCTTGACGATGTAATCGGCGGCGCCCTGGCGCAGGCCCCAGGCCTTGTCGGTTTCCATCGCCTTGGTGCTGACGATGATCACCGGGATGTGCTTGATCGCCGCATCACGGGCCATCGCACGGGTCGCCTGGAAGCCGCTCATGCCGGGCAGGACCACGTCCATCAGCACCAGCTGCGGCACCTGGTCGCGGACCAGCTGCAGGCCATCCTCGGCGTTGTCCGCTTCCAGCACTTCGTGGCCGGCACGGCGCAGCCACTGGGTGAACACCGCGCGGTCGGTCGGTGAATCCTCGATCAGGACGATACGAGCCATTGTGCCTTTCCCCCCTGGTCAGGCGTTGACGTATGTGCGGATGGCACCCAGCAGTTCTTCACGCGTGAAAGGCTTCGTCAGGTACTGCTCCGAGCCGACGATGCGTCCCCGCGCCTTGTCGAACAGGCCATCCTTGGACGACAGCATGATGACCGGGGTCGCCTTGAACAGCTGGTTGCCCTTGATCAGCGCGCAGGTCTGATACCCGTCCAGGCGCGGCATCATGATGTCGACGAAGATGATCTGCGGCTGCTGGTCTGCGATCTTGGCAAGCGCTTCGAAGCCGTCGGTGGCGGTGACCACCTCGCAGCCTTCGCGCTTGAGCAGCGTTTCCGCAGTCCTGCGGATGGTCTTCGAGTCATCGATGACCATCACCCGGAGTCCTGCGAGTTCCCCGCCCGCAGTCGTGTTTTCAGTCATTGCCTATCCCCAAGCGCACGGCCCGATCTCTGGCGGGGGCCGCTGCGAAAGCGTATCTATATCGCACTTTCCGCGCCCGCTTCAAGGCCGCCCCACGGCGCGGGGCATGGCCCCCTCCTGAACGTGACGGGTTTCGCAATGAGTGCGCGACCGCCGGGCGGACGCTGCGTTGCAGTATGGCAGGGAGGCGCGCGACCGGCGTTGCCGCTACCATCAACGCCTTGCCTGACAGGTGCGCCCATGCCGTTGAACGTCATCGTGGTGATGGACCCCATCGCCCACATCAAGATCGCCAAGGACACCACCTTCGCCATGCTGCTGGAAGCCCAGCGCCGCGGCCATGCCCTGCACTACGTGCGGCCGGGCGGACTGGCCCTGGAAGGTGGCGTGGCGGTGGCCCAGACCGCGCCGCTGCAGGTGCGCGACGACCCGGCCGGCTGGTATGAGCTGGGTGAGTTCAGCCGTACCGAGTTCGGGCCCGGCCAGATCGTGCTGATGCGCAAGGACCCGCCGGTCGACGCCGAGTACATCTACGACACCCAGGTGCTGGACGTGGCCGCCGCTGCCGGTGCCTGCGTGGTCAACAACCCGCAGGGCCTGCGCGACTACAACGAGAAGCTGGCAGCCCTGCTGTTCCCGCAGTGCTGCCCGCCGACCCTGGTCAGCCGCGATGCCAAGGCGCTGAAGGCCTTCGCCCTCGAACACGGCCAGGCCGTGCTGAAGCCGCTGGACGGCATGGGCGGCCGCTCGATTTTCCGCAGCGGCCAGGGCGATCCGAACCTGAACGTGATCCTGGAGACACTGACCGACGGCGGCCGCAAGCTGGCGCTGGCCCAGAAGTTCATTCCCGACATCACCGCCGGCGACAAGCGCATCCTGCTGGTCGACGGTGAACCGGTCGATTACTGCCTGGCGCGCATTCCCCAGGGTGACGAGTTCCGCGGCAACCTGGCGGCCGGCGGCCGTGGCGAAGGGCGCCCGCTGAGCGAGCGTGACCGCTGGATCGCCGGCCAGGTTGGCCCGGAGATGAAGCGTCGTGGCATGCGCTTCGTCGGCCTGGACGTGATCGGCGATTACCTGACCGAGGTCAACGTGACCAGCCCGACCTGCGTGCGCGAGCTCGACGCGCAGTACGGCCTGAACATTGCCGGCACCCTGTTCGACGCGCTCGAGGCCGGCCTGCGCTGATGCCGTCCGCACCCGCCGTTCTGCCCCCGCCGCCACGCGAAGCGCAACGGCTGGGGGCCACCATCGCACTGTCGGTGCTGGTCCACGCCCTGCTGATCCTGGGCGTGGGTTTCGCCGTGAAGGGCGATGCTCCGCTGGTGCCGACGCTGGAAGTGATCTTCAGCCAGACGCGCACCGCACTGACGCCAAAGCAGGCTGATTTCCTTGCCGCCGCCAACCAGGAAGGCGGTGGCGAGCACGACCGCGCACAGCGTCCGCGCGACAACCAGGCCGGCATCGTGCCGCAGGCCCGGTCCGGGTTGAGCCCGGTGCCGCAGCAACAGCAATCGGCCGCCCCGGTTCCGCCGCCGCAGGCACGGGTGGTCAGCAGCCGCAACGGACAGGATACGGTGGCACAGGCGCAGGCCCAGCCAACCCCGGAACGCCCCGAGCCGGACGCGCCGTTGAGTGCACGCGAGCAGCGCGATGTGGAGATGGCGCGACTGGCTGCCGAAGTGCATCTGCGCTCGGCGCAGTATGCCAAGCGCCCGAATCGCAAGTTCGTGTCGGCCAGCACGCGTGAATATGCCTATGCCAATTACCTGCGCGCCTGGGTCGACCGTGCCGAGCGCGTCGGCAACCTGAATTATCCGGACGAGGCCCGGCAGCGCCGGCTCGGCGGCCAAGTGGTGATCAGCGTGGGCGTGCGGCGCGATGGCAGCGTGGAGAGCAGCCGCATTCTGCGTTCAAGCGGGACGCCGCTGCTGGATGAAGCGGCGCTGCGGGTGGTGAAGCTGGCGCAGCCGTTCCCGCCGTTGCCAAAGACCGAGGACGAGATCGACATCCTGCAGGTCACCCGTACCTGGGTGTTCCTGCCGGGCGGCACCCTGCACGACGACCGGTAGCGTTTTGCTGCCCGGGCCTGCGGCCCGGGACCCGCTGAAGGGCTAGAGCAACAGCAACAGCAGCGGTTGGTGTCCTGAAGCTTGGCGGGGCGGTGTCGGGCGGCGGGGACGCCGCAAGTACGTCCGTGTAGGCTTAGCCGCGGCATCCATGCCGCGGATACCCCGCCGCCCGACACCGCCCCGCCTCTGACAGATCGCGGCGCACCATTGCTGTTGGTAGGTGTCGACCTTGGTCGACACACATCCACGCCAGGCGTGGATACGAGCGAAGCGACCCGCTTTTGACTTTGATCTTCTTTTTTTTATTTTCCGTGGCGGACGCACACGGAAACTGTCAGAGGTCGGGCGGGGGTGGGTTCGCGGGGGTCACGTCAGAGACGGGTTCACGGCGTCCCCCGCGCACCCACCTCGCCCGGCCAAGCGCGGCTCGTGCTTTCGCGCCCCGCCACGAGGGGCTCAGCCGTTGGCCTTCGCCTTCGCCTCGCGCGCGGCCTGCTGCTCGACCAGGGTCAATGCCACGTTGTCGCGCAGGTACGCCGGCTCGACCTTCTCCGGTGCGATCGCCTCGCCACGCGCGAACGCCGGCACGGCCAGTGCCAGCACGTCCGACGCCCGCGGCAATGCCGCAGCATCGAAACCGCGCAGGCTACTGCCCAACTGTGCCACCAGCGCGCCGTCGCCCGCGCCGAAACCGGTACCGACACCGTAGGCCGACATTCCCTCCGGCAACGTCACCACGGAGGGCGCGCAGACGCGCTCGGCATCGCGCGCGACCGGCAGGCCGTCGACGCGTTCGAAGCGCGCGACGTAGAGTTCACCCATCCGGGCATCGATTGCCGACAGGATCTGCGTTTCTTCCACCGGTGCCCGCAGCGCCAGCACCTGCAGCGTCGAAACCGGCAGCAGCGGGCGGTCCAACGCCAACGCGATGCCCTGGGCGATGGCGATCGCCAGGCGCACACCGGTGAACGCCCCCGGGCCGCGACTGAGCGCGATGCCATCGAGCTGGCGACGGCTGATGCCGGCTTCGGCCAGCAGCGCCTCGGCCCATGGCAGGCTCAGGTCAGCATGCCGGCGCGGGGCGATCTCGAAGCGTTCCAGCACCTGCCCATCGACATGCAGGGCAACGGAGCAGGCTTCGGTGGCGGTTTCAAAGGCGAGCAGTTTCATCAGATCAGGTCAGAACAGGGGGAACGTGGCACCAGGAGCCGGCTCCGGGCCCGGCGCAACAGCGGCCGGGTCAGCCGCATCATCAGCCACGGGCACCCATTGTGGCGTAAAGAAGGCCTGCACATCGGCCAGGCTGCGGGTGCGGCGGAAGGGTGGCAGTGAATCCAGGAAGACCCGGCCATAGCCACGGTTGAGCAGGCGCGGATCGCACAGGACCAGCACGCCACGGTCGCTTTCGCTGCGGATCAGGCGACCGACACCCTGCTTCAGTGCGATCACCGCCTGCGGCAGCTGTTCGTCGCGGAACGGATTGCCGCCCTGGCTGCGGATCGCCTCCAGGCGTGCCTCGTACACCGGATCGTCCGGTGCCGCGAACGGCAGCTTGTCGATCATCACCACACTCAGCGCTTCGCCGACCACGTCCACGCCCTCGCGGAAACTGGCCGAGCCCAGCAGCACGCCATTGCCCGATTCACGGAAGCGCTGCAGCAGCGTCGCGCGCGGTGCCTCACCCTGCACGAACAACGGCCATGGCCCGTCGCGCAGTGCTTCGGCCGCCTCGCGCAATGCACGGTGCGAGGCGAACAACAGGAATGCCCTGCCCTGCGATGCCTGCAGTACCGGCCGAAGGGTCTGGATCAGCGCGGTTCCGAAGCCCCGTGCGGCCGGATCAGGCAGGCCTTCCGGGAGGTAGCACAACGCCTGCTCGGGCCAGTTGAACGGACTCGGCTGGACCAGGGTATGCGGATCGTCCAGGCCCAGGCGCGTGGCGATGTGGTCGAATCCATTGCCCACGGTCAGCGTGGCCGAGGTGAAGATCCATGCCGCGCGGCTGCGCTCGCGATGCTCGCGCAGCGGGCCGGACACATCCATCGGCGTACGCTGGCAGCGGAAACCCCGCGGCGTGAGCTCGTACCAGAGCACATCGGCGGCACTGGCGTGGTCCGCCGGATCGGCATCGAAATCGAGGGTGGGTTCATCATCGCCCAGCCAGCGCTGTAACCGCGACACCGCCTCGCGCGCCCGCGCATGGCAGGCGTCCAGACCCGCCGCCGATTCGCGCAGCGGTTGAAGTGCCTGCTCCAGCGCCACCAGGCCGGCCATCACCGTATCGAAGCCGTCGCGGACCTGTGGCATGGCCAGCGCACGCCACTGCGTACCCCGCGGCGGCAGCCCCTCCATCGCCGAACGCAACGCCAGCAACGCCAGTTGCAACTGGTCGACCGGCTCCTGCAGCGCCGATTGTGCGCCCCCTACGCCGCGCGCTTCAGCCAGGCAGTCGCGACCCAGTTCCTGCCATGGGCGCATGCCGAAACCTTCGCCGAAGAACTGCGCTGCCAGTTCGGGCAGCTGGTGTGCCTCGTCGATGACAAAGGCCTGCGCCCCCGGCAGCAACTCGCCGAAGCCGTCCTGTTTCAGTGCCAGATCGGCCAGCAGCAGGTGGTGGTTGACCACCACCACGTCGGCGGCCTGCGCACGCTGCCGTGCGCGCACCACGAAGCAGTCGTCCCAGAATGGGCAATCGGTGCCCAGGCAATTGTCGACAGTGGAGGTGACCATCGGCAGCAGCGGCGAGTCATCGGCCAGGCCCTCCAGTTCGGCGATGTCACCGAACTCCGAGCGGCCGGACCACGCCAGGATGCGCTGGAACTGCGCGGCCTGTTCGGGACTGGAAAACCGCGGCTCGCCCCGCGCCTGCTGCAGTCGATAGCGGCACAGGTAGTTCGCGCGCCCCTTCAGCAGCGCGCTGCGCAGGCCGACGCCCAGCGCCTGGCGCACGCGCGGCAGATCGCGGTGGTAGAGCTGGTCCTGCAGCGCGCGGGTACCGGTGGAGATGATGGTGCGCAGCCCGGACAGCAGCACCGGCACCAGATAGGCGAAGGTCTTGCCGGTGCCGGTACCGGCCTCGGCCAGCAGCAGGTCCCGCTGCTGCAGCGCATCGGCAATGGCTGCGGTCAGGTGCAGCTGTGCCGGACGCGGGACGAAGGCATCCAGGTGCGAGGCGAGCGCGCCGCCTTCGCTGAGGGCTTCGCGGCTGGCATGGACAAGGTCGGACATCAGAGGGAAAGGATACCCGGCCGGGCGCTGCCCGGCACCCGTTTCAAGCCAGAGCGCAGGCAAAAGCAACAGCAACAGCGTGGTTCATGGCTCTGGGTTGCTGCGTGTTTGGCGGGGCAGGAGGGGCAGGCAGGACACGCCGTAAACCCGTCCATGGGGGCTCGATGGCGCCATCCATGGCGCCAACGGTCCTGCCTGCCCCTCCCGCCCCGCCTTCGACAGTTTCCCGGTGACGGATGGACGTGCTTCGTGGCGTCGCGCTTGCTCGACTGATTCAGAAGCGGTGGGTCGAACGGAAACAAGAAGGGGTCGGAGCCGTTTTCCTGCGGAAAACGGCTCCAACCCCACAACGAGTGCGCGCAGCGCGCGACCCGCTTTTGATTTTCTTTTTCTTTTCCGTGGCTGGACGCACACGGGAACTGTCAGAGGCCGGGCGGGGTGGGTTCGCGGGGGTGTCCGCGGCATGGATGCCGCGGCTAAGCCCCCAGGGACGGGTTCACGGCGTCCCCCGCGAACCCACCCCGCCCGGCCAAGCGCGGCTTTTGCTTTACTCGGCCAAGCAGCCAGCCACGAGGGGCTGTGCCGTTGGCTGAAAACTCAGTAACGCTTGATCCCCGGCACCGTGCAACCTTCAATCTGCGCGTGCGCCGACACCGCATTTTCCTTCTCGCCCCGCGCCAGCCGCGACTGCTCGATCGTCGCCCAGTGCCGGCGGCACAGCGGCCCGGTCTTCGAGCCCAGATCCACGGCCTTGCGCGCGAACGTCTCCGCTTGTGCCCACTGCCCCTGCAGCAGCGCCAGTTCGGCACGCTCCTGCAGCACCGCCGGGTCACCAGCCACGATCTCCAGCGCATGGTCCAGGCTGCTGGCGGCACCGGCGAGGTCGTTGGCCTGGCGCTGCGCCTGTGCGGCCAGCCTCAGGTCTTCCACCTGCGAATCACGCAGCGGCTGCACCGACAGTTCCTTGTCGTCCGGACCCGCTGCAGCATCCACGGCCGCCAGGCGCTGCGCCGGCGTGGTGGTGTCGACCGGCTTGACTACCGGCGGCGCGCTGCTCACGCAGGCGGCCAGGGCCAGACTTAGGCCGGTCAGGGCCAGGGGCTGCAGCAGGGTTCGCATGTTCATCGGCATCATCGGCTCGGGGGAGGAGTGGTGGCGGCAGGTTCGGCGGGTGCTTCCGGCTTGCGGTCCAGGCCGAACCAGCTGCGCCAGCCACCGCCCTCGCCTTCAGCCTCGCCCTGCCCCTCGGGCGACGCGGCCGGCGCGCACGGCACATAGGCAGGCGCATAGCCCACCACGAACGGGAAACGACGCGCGCCGGGGCAGCCTTCATCGGTGCTGTTGAGACCGGTGGGAGCCACCGGCTGCCAATCCAGGCCCTTGTTGCTGACCCGCAATGGCGCACTCGGCAGGCGCTGGAAGATGCCCGACCAGACCCGCATCGCGCCAGTGGCGCCATACAGGCCGGCCTGCTGGTTCTGATCGTTGCCGATCCAGATCACCGCCAGGTGGTCGCCGGTGTAGCCGGCATACCAGCTGTCACGGCCATCGTTGGTGGTGCCGGTCTTGCCGGCTGGCTGCAGACGGCCGAGGCCATCAGCATTGAGCCGCTGCGCGGTACCACTGGCGACGACCTGCTGCAGGCCGACACTGATCAGGTTGGCGGCAATCGAATCGCCTTCCTGTGCCGGTGCCGGGGTCTTGTCGTAGCGCTTGAGCAGCTTGCCCTGCGGATCGAGCACGCCACGCACGGCGTGCAACGGCTGGATCTCACCCCCGGACGCGAGGAACTGGTACAGCTGCGCCATCGCATACGGGCTCTGGTCGGTCGAGCCGAGGATCACCGCCGGATTGGCCTCGGCCTTGATGCCGGCCAGCACATGGATCAGCTGGGTCACGCGCTCGGGGCCGACCTGCATGCCCAAGCGCACCGTCGCCTGGTTGTACGAATGCGCCAGCGCATCGATCAGGCGCACCGTGCCGTGGCTGCGGTTGTCGGCGTTGCCGGGGCTCCAGTTGCGGCCGCGGCCGAGCTGCACCGTCACCGGCGAATCATCGACCCAGCTGGCCAGCGAATAGCGGTCCGGCTGCGCCAGGGCCAGCAGGTACACGAACGGCTTGAGCAGCGAACCGACCGGGCGCTGCGCCTCGATCGCACGATTGAAGCCGACCTCGGACACCTCACGGCTGCCGATCACCGCCAGCACGTCGCCGTTGTGCACGTCGGTCAGCACCATGCCGGCCTGCAGTTCAGGGCGACGCTGGCTTTCCAGCGACTTGATGGTGCGGGTCACCGCGCCTTCGGCATAGGCCTGCGCGGACGGCGACATACCGGTCATCACGCTCAGGCCCGCGCCCTGCAGCGCAGATTCCGGATAGTCATGCGCAAGCTGCCGGCGGACCAGGTCGACGTAGGCGGGGAAGCGGTTGGCTGCCACCAGGCCCGGTGTCTTGGGCACACCCAACGGAGCCTTCAGCGCGCGCTGGTACTCGGCATCGTCGATCAGCGTGGCCTCGTGCAGCTTGCCCAGCACGAAGTTGCGGCGATCCAGCGCGCGTTCCGGGTTGCGCCGCGGGTCGTAGAAGGACGGCCCCTTGACCAGGCCGATCAGCAGGGCGATCTGCTCGGTCTCCAGCGACTGCAGGTCACGCCCGAACCAGAATTCGGCACCGGAGGACATGCCATGGATCGCCTGGCTGCCGCGCTGGCCCAGGTACACCTGGTTGAGATACGCCTCGAAAATCGTGCGCTTGTCGTAGCGCGCCTCCATGATCAGCGCGTACAGCACCTCATTGAACTTGCGGGTGAGCGTCTGCTCCTTGCCGATGCCAAGCAGGCCGCTGCGGGCCAGCTGCTGGGTGAGCGTCGAGGCGCCCTGGCGGCTCTGGCCACCGGAACGGATCGTCACCCACACCGCGCGCGCGATGCCGGACAGGTCGATGCCGTGATGGCGGTTGAAGTCCTTGTCTTCCACTGCCTGCAGGCCGGTCACCAGCAGGTCCGGCGCCTCGTCCATGCGGATCAGGCGGCGTTCTTCCTGCTTCTGGCCGTACAGCGTGGCGATGCGCGCCGGATCCAGCCGCGCGGCCTTCAGTGCCTTGCGGCTGTCGGCGTCGCGCAGCGAGGCCACGCCGCCATCGGCCAGCGACAGCTCCACCCGGCGCGGCGCCACCCGGCCATCGACATCGTTGTAGCCACGACTGGAGATCACGAAGCGACCGCCGTTCACCGCATAGGTGGCCGGCTCCTTGCCCTGGCCGTCATCACGATAGGCCGAGGCGGCCAGTTCGGTCTTCAGCGTGGACGCATCCATCGCCTTGCCGGGGGTGAGCACCAGCGGGCGCGCATACACGCGCGTCGGGATCTGCCAGCGCAGCTCGCCGAAACGCTGGGTCACCTGCTGGTTCAGGTACAGCGTATAGGGAATGAGGAAACCCAATCCCAATGCGACCGCAGCCATGCTCCAGGTGATCAGCCGGCGCCGCCACAGCGGACCGCTGTCCTGCGGGTCGTCGTCGAAATCGTCGATGTCGTCGGAATCGTAGCGTCGGGGCACGGGAATGCGAGAATGTAGGATCTGGCGAGTCTACCCCAGCCACTGCGGCTGGCGAGTTCTCCCGGGTTCCCCTGCTTAAGCTGGAGTTGCAACCGGATGGCGATGTCCCTGGCCGAGATCCGATACCTGATCAACCGCCTGTCGGGCCTGGCCCGCCGGAGCCTGGCAAGCCTGCGCACCCGCGGGTGGCGGGCCACCTGGCAACGCATCCGCGTGCACACCCAGCGCGCCGTTCCCGCGCCGCGCACGCCGCTGTTCCTGCCGCCAGCACAGGCTTTCGCCCCCTTCATGGTGCCGTTCAGCAAGTTGCCGGAGGTAAGCATCGTCATCCCGGTCTACAACCACGTCGACCACACCCTGGCCTGCCTCCGCGCCCTGGCGGCACACCCGCCCGCAGCCGCGTGCGAGATCCTGGTGGTGGATGACGGCAGCAGCGACGCTACCGCACAGTGGATGCCGCAGGTGGCGGGGTTGCGCTATGAGGTGCGTGCGCACAACGGCGGCTTCATCGAAGCCTGCAACGAGGGTGTATCGCGCGCACGCGGCCGCTACGTGGTGCTGCTCAACAACGATACGGTGCCGCAGCCGGGCTGGCTCGACGCCCTGCTGGACACCTTCGGCAGCGTCCCCGACGCCGGCCTGGTCGGCAGCCAGCTGCTGTATCCCGATGGCCGCCTGCAGGAATCGGGCGGAGTGATCTTCGCCGATGGCAGTGGCTGGAGCTATGGCCGCTTCGAGGCCGCTGACGACCCGCGCTTCGCCAGCCTGCGCGACGTCGACTATTGCTCCGGTGCGGCGCTGATGCTGCCGCGTGCCCTCTGGCAGCAGCTGGACGGCTTCGATACCCGCTACAAGCCAGCGTACTACGAGGACACCGACCTGGCCTTCCGCGTGCGTGCACAGGGCCTGCGCGTGCTGGTGCAGCCGGCCAGCCGGGTGATCCACGACGAGGGCACCAGCAACGGCACCGACACCGGCAGCGGGGTGAAGGCCTACCAGGTGCGCAACCAGGCCATCTTTGCCGCTCGCTGGGCCACCGAGCTGGCCGGCCATCCGGCGGTCGGCGCAGTGCCGTCGCCAGCGCTGCTGCTGCGCGGCCGGCGCCAGGTGCTGATCCTGGACGAGGAAGTACCGCAGCCCGATCGCGATTCCGGGTCGCTGCGCCAGGTCAATCTGATCCGCCTGCTGCTGCAGGGCGGTGCCCACGTGGTATTCGTCCCGACCCGGCGCGAGCATGCCGGCGCGGCGACCGAGGCGCTGCAGCGGATGGGCGTGGAAGTCTGGTACGCCCCCTTCCTGGACGGTGTAGCCGGCTGGCTGCGCAGCCATGGGTCGCGTTTCGACGTGGCGATGCTGGTGCGCCACCACGTCGCCCACGAGTGCCTGCCCCTGCTCAAGCGCTATGCGCCGCAGGCACGAACCGTGTTCGACACGGTCGACCTGCACTACCTGCGCGAGCGCCGCGGTGCCGAAGTGGCGGGTGATGCGGCCCTGCTGCGCGCAGCAGAACGCACCCGCAGCAGTGAATTGGCAGTGATGGAGCAGTGCGACATCACCGTGCTGGTCAGTGCGGCCGAACGGGAGCAGCTGCAGGCCGATGCGCCGCGGGTACGGGTGGAACTGATTTCCAACCTGCACGAGGTTGCCGGCGCCGGCGCTGTCTACGAGCAACGACACGATCTGGTGTTTGTCGGTGGCTTCCGCCATCCGCCGAACCTGGACGGCATGGAGTGGTTCATCGGCGAAATCTTCGCCCACATCCGCGCCCGGCTGCCGGAGGTACGCCTGCACTGCATCGGCGCTGCGGCGCCGGAATCGTTGCTGGCACTGGCCGCACGCCACCCCGGCGTGCAGATGCACGGCTTCGTCGAGGACATCACGCCCTACATGGACGGCGCGCGCATTGCCATCGCACCGCTGCGGTTCGGTGCCGGCGTGAAAGGCAAGATCAACCTGAGCATGGCCCATGGCCAGCCGGTGGTCGGTACCACCTGCGCCGTGGAAGGCATGCACCTGCATCCTGGCCAGGACGTACTGGTGGCCGATGACGCTGCCGGTTTCGCCGATGCGGTGGTCCGCCTGTACCAGGACCCGCAGCTGTGGCAGCAATTGTCCGATGCCGGCCTGGCCAACGTCGCCGAACATTTCTCACTCGACGCCGCCCGTGCGACCGTGCAGCGGGTGTTCTTCGCCTAGTCCGCCCGTCCACCGGCGCGGCGCAGGCGATCTTCAAACGCCGGCAGTTCGGCCAGATCCGGCTGCAGCAACCGCGCCTGTTCGGCGGCATGCGCGGCGAAGGCCAGGTCACCGTTACCGAGCCGCTCGCTGCCGATCGCCAGCCAGCGCTGGGCCAACCGCAGCCGCGCCGAGGGCAGTCCGGCTGCGGTCGGTGACAGGGTCTGCCAGGCCTGCAGGCAGGCGCCTGCCGCCTGCACGCGGTTCTGCCGCAGATTGTCGTCGAAGCAGCGTCGGCTGGCGGGCAGCAAGCGTGCGGCGGCTGCCTTCACCCGCGCATCGCGGGGAGCCAGCGACTGGGCTTCGCGCAACGCGTCGAACGCGCTGTGCCCGGGTGGGCTGATCCACTGCCCCGCGCGCTCGGCACGTTCGATCTTCCGCAGGTGGTCGCGCAGCTGGCGTTCGCGCTGCGCCGTGCTGACCGCGGGCTGCTGCAGAGCCCGCTGCGCCTGCTGCGCGCGCTGCAGGCGCTGCGCCAGTTGTTGCCGGACGGCCTGCGAAGCCCCCAGCTCCGCCGCCAGGGCCGCATCACGTTGCGCCGCATCGAACTGGAAGTCGTCGGCGGACTTCTGGCTGCGTGCAACCACTGCCTGCAGGGTCTGCTCACGCCCGCGCTGCGCATTGGAATCATCGGCGGCCACCACCAGCACCGCCTGGAAACCCTTGGCCGCAGCTTCCAGCTGCTGCCGTCGCAACGCACGCTGCGCCTGCCGCAGGCGCCGGTCGGCCGCGCGCGCGAGGGCCTCCTCGCTCGCCGGCAGATCGGCATGACCGGCATCGAACTGACGGGCACGACGCAGGAGCGCAGCCGCCTCGGCCAACTCCCCTCGCTCTGCCAGCGTGCGTGCCTGCAGCAGCAGGTCGCTCAGCGCATCTTCGCGCCCTTCCAGCGCCGGCAGGTTGTCCGGCTGCAGGGCCAGGATGCGCTGGAACAAGGGCAACGCACTGCTGTCGCCGTCATCCAGGCGTCCGGCCGCGAACGCGTTACGCGCCTGCGCCAACAACGCACCAATACCGGCTCCGGCGCTACGTCGCGCCTGCAACTGGCGGGCGACCGCATCGGCGTCGCCCTGCGGCACCTGCAGCTCACGGGCCAGTGCCAGGGCCTGCGCGCTGCCGTCCAGGTCATCCGCCTGCAGGCGATCGCGCGCCTGTTGCAGCGCTGCCGCGCCGGTATTGGCGAGGCCCTGGCGCGCCTGCGGGCGATCACCGTCCAGCGCCAGCGCCGCCTGGTAGCGCTCGCGCGCACCACTGCCGTCGGCATCGCTCAGGCGCCCAGCCGCCAATGCACGATCCCCCTCGGCCAGCAGCTGTTCGATCTGCGGCTCATCCCAGAACCAGTCTGCCAACGGCTTGCGCAGCAGGACCAGCAGCACGAACACGGCCAGCGCTGCGAGCAGCGCCCAGCGCCAGATCCGGCGCGCATGGCGCGCCTGCAGCCACCACCAACGCCCCTCGCGACGGACACGGTCCAGCGCAGGATGTTCAGCGCCATGCGGGCGATGCGGGGGCTCGCGTTCCATGCGTGCAGGGTAGCCGGGGCAGCGTGAAGCTCAGCCGAGGCGACGCGCCTCGCTCACGCCCGGCAGCGCATCGAGCTTGCCCAGCAGCGTCGACAACTGCCCGTAGTCACTGACCTTCAGGCGCAGCCGCAGATGGGCACGGCCACTGTTGCGCACGTTGTCACTGTGGATGTCGAGCACGTAGGCGTCTTCCTGGGCGATCAGGTTGGTGATGTCCTTCAGCAGCCAGCGGCGATCGACCGCATCGACCACGACGTCCACCTCGTAGCCGCCCCCAGCCTGGCCCCACTCCACCGGCAGGATGCGCTGCGGGCTGCTGGCCGCCAGCCGGGCCAGCGCGGCGCAGTCTGCACGATGCACGGTGACACCCCGGCTACGGGTCAGGTAGCCGACGATCGGCTCGCCGGCCACCGGCTGGCAGCAGCGTGCCAGCTGCACCAGCAGGTTGCCCACGCCCTGCACGGTGAACTTGGACTTGCCCAGGTTCTCGCGGCGCGCGGTCGGCCGCGGCAGAGCCGGTGCGGGCGCGGGCTGGCTGGCGGCACGCTCCGCCTCCAGCAGCGCACGGCTGACCTGGTTCGGGCCGGTATCGCCCAGCGCCACCTGGATGTACAGGTCATCGACGCTGTCGGCATGGAACTTCTTCGCCGCCACAGCCAGGTCCGCGTGCTGCAGGCCCAGCCGCTTCAGCTCGCGCTCGAGTAGCTCGCGACCGGCCTGCACGTTGCGCGCGCGGTCCAGCTTGTGGAACCAGCTGCGCACCTTCTCGCGCGAGCGGTTGCTGGCCAGGAAGCCGTTGGCCGGCATCAGCCAGTCGCGGCGCGGATCGGCCTCCTTGCCGGTCAGGATCTCGACGCGGTCGCCGCTGCGCAGGCGGTAGGTCAGCGGCACGATGCGGCCGTTGACCTTGGCGCCGCGGCAGCGGTGCCCGACCATGGTATGCACCTGGTAGGCGAAATCGAGCGGCGTAGCGCCCTGCGGCAGGTCCAGCACCTCGTCCTTCGGGCTCAGCGCATAGACCCGGTCCTCGGTCAGCTCAGCATCAAGCGCCCCGGCCAGTTCATTGCCCTGCCCGTCCTGCGCCTGTTCCAGCAACTGGCGCATCCAGGTGATCTTGCGGTCGAAGGACTTCTCCGCGCCCTTGCCACCTTCCTTGTACTTCCAGTGCGCGGCCACGCCCAGCTCGGCCTGCGAGTGCATTTCATGGGTGCGGATCTGCACTTCGATGGTGCGACCTTCCGGGCCGACCACGGCGGTATGCAGCGAGCGATAGTCGTTGGCCTTCGGGCGTGCGATGTAATCATCGAACTCGCTCGGTACCGGTGCCCACAGCGCGTGCACCACGCCCAACGCGGCATAACAGGCGGCAACGTCGTCGACCATCACGCGCACCGCACGGATGTCATACAACTGGTCGAAGGCCAACCGCTTCTTCTGCATCTTCCGCCAGATGCTGTAGATGTGCTTCGGGCGGCCGCTGACTTCGGCCTTGATGCCCTGGGCGACCAGCTCGCGCGACAATACCTTCTTGACGTTCTCGACGTAACGCTCGCGGGCGATGCGGGTTTCATCCACCTCGCGGGCGATGCGGCGGTAGGTTTCCGGTTCCAGGTGGCGGAACGCCAGGTCCTCCAGCTCCCACTTCAGCTGCCAGATGCCCAGCCGGTTGGCCAGGGGCGCGTGGATGTCGCGGGTAAGCTGGGCCAGCGCGCGCCGCTGCTCCTCGTCCAGCTTGTCGGCCGCACGCATCCTCGCGAGCTGGCGCGCCAGCAGGATCGGCACCACGCGCAGGTCGCGGATGATCGCCAGCAGCAGCCGGCGCAGGCCCTCACTGTTGCGCCCCGCCTCACGGCCGGCATGCAGCGCCCACACTGGATCGGCCGCATCCTGGCCATCCAGCAGGCCGGTCACCGCCGCCTTGTGGTTGCCCAGCGGCAGCTGGTCCAGGCTGGCGCGCAGGCCCGGCAGGTCGAACAGCAATGCGGCCACCACCGCGCCTTCGTCGGCCGAGAGCATCGCCAGCGCATCGAGGGTATCGCCCAGCACCGACCAGCTGGCACGCATCTGGTGGTCGCAATCCGGCGCTTCCCAATGCTCACGCAGGGCCTGGCGCAGCGGAGCAGGCAGCACCGCTGCCGAGGGACGGTTCAACAAGGCATCCAGGCCGGGGACGGAAGCGCGGTTCACAGCATCGAGCAGGCAAGACAGAGGCCCCTACACTAGCGCCGGCGCCGTTCAGGGACAATCACTGCACCTACCATCACCCGGCATGAAGACATGCCGCTACACTCGCCCACACACCCAGGAGAGACCCGCCATGCCTTCGATTGCCCCGCGCGTCCGTCCACGGCTGCTGGCCTGTGCCGCCGTGCTGCTGTCCCTGTCCGCGCCTGCGCTGGCCCAGCGCGTGGTGGAGGGCGACCTGCAGCAGCAGATGTCGCCCTCCGAGTTCAAGGCCGCCGGCCTGGACAAGCTCAGTGCCGGTGAACTGGCCACGCTCAACCGCTGGCTGCAGGGCAAGGTCGAGGCGGCCACCACCCAGGCCGTCGCCGCAGCGCGCGAAGAAGGCCGCCAGGAAGTGATCAAGAAGAACCGCGGCTTCCTGGACTTCGGCAGCAGCGAACCGATCGAAAGCAACCTGCAGGGTGAATTCCGTGGATTCGGCCAGGGCCGCCGCTACGTGCTGCAGAACGGCCAGGAGTGGGAGCAGATAGACGCCACGCACTATTCCGGTGGCCGCAAGGACGCCCCGGGCGTCAGCATGCGCCCAGGGGTGATGGGCGCCTGGTATATGAAGGTGGACGGGGTAAACGTGCAGCCGAAGGTTCGCCGCACCAAGTAACGTCCGGGCATTCCGGCCGTGCCCGGCTCCCTGCCCGGCCGGCCCCGGTCGCCCGAGGGGGCGGCCGGGGAGCGCTCAGGCCTGGCGCAATGCAGCCACGCGCTGCGCCAGCTTCTTCGCCGAGATGCCGGTGCGTGCCCCCAGCTCCTGCGCGAACAGCGATACCCGCAGTTCTTCCAGATCCCAGCGCAGCGCCTGCCATTGCGGGCGATCACGCAGGCCCTGCTGCTCGCCCGCCTCCAGCGCTTCCAGGAACGGATGCAGTTCCAGCATGCGCGCCTGGTCGCGCGGCGGATCACGCTTGGCACGTTCGGTGCGCAGGATCATCGCCTTCAAGTAACGCGGGTACTGCGCCAGCGCGTCGGCCGGCGTGTCGCGCAGGAAGCCGGGGTGGATCAGCCCGGCCAGCTGCGCTTCCATGTCGTCCAGGTTGCCGCGCGCCCAGCCCATCAGCGGCGCCTCCAGCATCGGCTTCAGCTCCGCCACCAGCGCCAGGATGGATTCGGCCAGCTTCAGCCGCGACATCGCCTCGCCAAACAGGGCCTTGGCGGCATGCTCGCGGCGCTGCTCGAAGGCCGCCGCATCACGGATGTCTTCCAGGCCCTCGGCCAGCACCGCGTTCATCGCTGCATCGACCAGGTCACCACGCAGCCGCTCCTGCGATTCGATCGCGGCATACAACAGGCCGGTCTTGGCACCGACCGGCAACTGCTTGCGTGCCTGCTTCACCTTCTCGGCCAGGGCGATCTCCAGCAGGCGGCGCACGCCCAGCGGATGGGCGTCCTGCGCCTGCTGGCGATCGGCGAAGATGCGCAGCGCCACGCTGTCGCCCTCGTCCAGCAGCGCCGGATAGGCCGGCACGCCGGCTTCACCGGGTACCTGCAGCGGAATCGGCGTGGCCGGGAACGTGCGCAGGCCGTCAGCCGCCATCTCGCGCCCGGCACGCGCGGCGAAGGCATCGCCAGCACGGCCACCGAATTTCGCGCGCAGCGCTTCCAGATCACGCGAGGTGGCCAGCACCTTGCCCTGTTCGTCGCGCAGCCGCAGGTTCATGTGCAGGTGTGGCTCGATCGAACCCGGCTCGAAATCCAGTGCGGTCACCGTCGCGCCGGTCGCACGTGACAGGAAACGCGCCAGCTCGCCGGTGATGGCATCGGCGCTGGGCTGCGGGAAGGCCTCGTAGAACGCGCGACCGAAGTCCGGCGCCGGCACATAGTTGCGGCGCATCGCCTTGGGCAGGCTGCGGATCAGTGCCGAGGCCTTGTCGGCAACAAAGCCCGGCGCCAGCCAGCCCAGCTGCACCGGGTCCAACGCGTTGAGCAGGTGCAGTGGCACGTCCAGGGTGACGCCATCGTCGTCGGCCCCCGGTTCGAAACGGTAGTGCAGCGGCAAGCGCGCCTGGCCCAGCGCCAGGTACTTCGGATAGCGCTCCTGTTCGCTGCCCTCACCGGGCAACAGGTCTGCCAACGACCAGTGCAGCGCCTTGCGCTGTTCCGGCGCCAGCCCTTTCCACCAGCTATCCAGTCCCGCCGCCGAGTGGATCTGCGGCGGCACCCGGTCCAGGTACCAGCGTGCCTGCCAGTCTTCGTCGGCAACGATGCCGGCGCGCCGCAGCTTGGCTTCTTCCTCGCGCGCGACCTCCAGCACTTTCTGGTTGTCGGCGACGAAACTGGCGCGGGTATTGATCTCGCCGGTCACCAGTGCCTGGCGCACGAAGATGTCATGCGCCTCGCCCGGCGCGATGCGGCCGTAATGGACCGGTTTCTTCGGTGCCAGCACCAGGCCGAACAGGCTGATCTGCTCGGACGCCAGCACCTGGCCCTGCGCGCGCGACCAGTGCGGGTCGAAGTGCTTGCGCAGCAGCAGGTGCGGCAGTTCGGCGATCACCCAGTCCGGCTCGATCGCGGCCAGGGTCATGCCCCATACCTTCTGCGTATCCAGCAGGTTGGCCACCAGCAGCCACGGCGGTGGCCGCTTGGCCAGCGCCGAACCGGGGAACGGCAGGAAGCGGCGCTGGCGTGGTGCCTGGAAATCGCCCTTCTCGGTGCGGTGGCCGATCTGCGTCGGCAGGCCCGCCACCAGTGCCCGGTGCAGGGTCTGGTAGGCAGCAGCGCGTACACGTTCGCTGAAGCCGCCGCCGACGGGCGCCTGTTCCTTCTGCGCGCGCGCGGCCGCCGGTGCCGGTGCGGCCTCGGCCTTGCCTTCGCGGGCCAGGCGCGCGGCACGATGCAACTGGCCGCGGGTGGCCTTTACTGCGGCCGCGTCATCACGCGCCGGTGCCGGCGCACTGCTGCCGGCCAGCAACGGTGCCATCGACGCCTCGCTGGCCTCTTCCTTCCAGCCCAGTTCCTCGCACAGCAGCCGCAGCTGGCGATGCAGCTCGCGCCACTCGCGCATGCGCAGGAAGCCGAGGAAATGACGTCCGCACCAGTCGCGCAGCTTGGACTGGGTCAGGTCCTCATGGGCCTGCCGGTAGGCATCCCACAGGCGCAGCACGCCGACGAACTCGGAGCGGCCATCGGCGAACTGCGCATGCGCGCTGTCGGCCGCACCGCGCGCTTCCGGCGGGCGTTCGCGCGGGTCCTGGATGCCCAGGAACGAGGCAATCACCAGCATCGGCCGCAGGCAGCCGGCGGCCTGCGCGGCGACCAGCATGCGCGCCAGCTTCACGTCCACCGGCAGGCGCGCCATCTGCTTGCCGATGGTGGTCATGCGCCGCTCGGCATCGATCGCGCCCAGCTCGGTCAGCTGCTGCCAGCCATCGGCCACCGCGCGCTCGTCCGGTGCCTCCAGGAACGGGAACTCCTCGATGCGGCCCAGGCCCAGCTGCAGCATGCGCAGGATCACGCCGGCCAGGCTGGAGCGGCGGATTTCCGGATCGGTGAACTCCGGCCGCGCCTGGAAATCCGCCTCGGCGTACAGGCGGTAGCAGATGCCTTCGGCGATACGGCCGCAGCGACCCTTGCGCTGGTTGGCGCTGGCCTGCGAGATCGGCTCGATGTGCAGGCGATCCAGCTTGTTGCGCGGGCTGTAGCGCTTGACGCGGGCGAAGCCCGGATCGACCACGTAGCGGATGCGTGGCACCGTCAAAGAGGTCTCGGCCACGTTGGTGGCCAGCACGATGCGCCGGTTCGGCCCGGGGTTGAACACCCGGTCCTGGTCCTGGTTGGACAGGCGCGCGTACAGCGGCAGCACCTCGGTATTGCGGTACTTGCGCCGTTCCAGCGACTGGTGCGCATCGCGGATCTCGCGCTCGCCCGGCAGGAAGATCAGCACGTCGCCGCGTGCGTCCAGGCGAGTGATCTCGTCGATGGCCGACACGATGGCATCGTTGACGGTGCGCTCGCCCTGGTCTTCGCCCTCACCTTCCAGCGCGCGGTAGCGCACTTCCACCGGGTAGGTACGGCCTTCGACGCTGATCACCGGCGCATTGTCGAAATGCTGGGCGAAGCGTTCGGTGTCGATGGTGGCCGAAGTGACGATCAGCTTCAGGTCCGGGCGCTTGCGCAGCAGCTGCTTCAGGTAGCCCAGCAGGAAGTCGATGTTGAGGCTGCGTTCGTGTGCCTCGTCGACGATGATCGTGTCGTAGTTCGACAACCAGCGGTCGCTGGCGATCTCCGCCAGCAGAATGCCGTCGGTCATGAACTTGATGCGGCTGTCGTCGCTGACCTTGTCATTGAAGCGCACCTGGTAGCCCACCAGCTGGCCCAGTTCGCTCTGCAGTTCCTGCGCCACGCGGCTGGCTACCGCACGTGCGGCGATCCGTCGCGGCTGGGTGCAGCCGATCATGCCGGCCTGGCCACGGCCTGCGGCCAGGCACAGTTTCGGCAGCTGGGTGGTCTTGCCCGAACCGGTTTCACCGGCGATCACCACCACCTGGTGGTCGCGGATCAGTTTGATGATCGCGTCGGCTTCACGCGCAATCGGCAGCTGCGGGTCCAGAGTAATGGACGGCTGCTGTTGCGCCCGCACCTGCCGGCGCTGCACCGACGCCTGCAAGGCCTGCTCGAAAGTAGCGGCCAGTGCCGCATCCTGCGGCTTGGCCTGGCAACGCGAGAGCATTCCCAGCAAACGGCCCCGGTCGCGGCTCATGGCGCCGTCGATGGCGGCGCGCTGTTGGCGCAGGCGGGGCGATGGATTTTTATCGATAGAGTTCATCAATCGGTTCGTTCAAAACTTTGAAAGCGACCAGTCATCACGACCGGTTTATTGTGAAGGCCAACGATTCCACAAGGAGGAACCCCATGGCGAAGACCAAGAGCACGACCAAGGCCAAGACCGGCAAGCAGAAGCTTGCAGCGGCGGCACCGTCGGCGCCGAACATCGATATCGGGATCACCCAGGGCGACCGCAAGAAGATCGCCGACGGTCTGTCGCGCTTCCAGGCCGACGCGTTCACGCTCTACCTGAAGACGCACAACTTCCACTGGAACGTGACCGGGTCGATGTTCAACTCGCTGCACACCATGTTCGAGACGCAGTACACCGAGCAGTGGGCGGCACTGGACGACGTGGCCGAGCGCATCCGCGCGCTGGGCTTCAATGCCCCGGGCTCCTACCGGGAATTCGCTGCGCTGACCTCGATCGTCGAGGAACCGGGCCTGACCGACAGTGCGGACTGGCGTGAAATGGTACGCCAGTTGGTGGTCGCCAACGAAGCGGTATGCCGTACGGCGCGTGAAGTGCTGGATGTGGCGGCCAAGGGTGACGATGCCCCGACCGAGGATCTGATGACCCAGCGCCTGCAGACCCACGAGAAGTACGCCTGGATGCTGCGTTCCCTGCTGCAGTAAGGGTTGGGGGGGGGGGCGGCAGGGCTGCGCCCTGCACCCGCAGAGGCAACTGCAACGTCAACGTCAACGTCAAAAGCGGGCTATCCGTGGGTTGGCGGGGCGGGTCCAGTTGCGGGGGACGCCGTGAATACGTCCATGTAGGCTCGGTCGCCGCATCCATGCGGCTCACGCCCCCGCAACCGGACCCACCCCGCCTTCGACAGTTTTCCGCGATCTGCCAGCAAAGCCATTGGGGTCAGATCCGTTTTCCGCAGGAAAACGGATCTGACCCATTTTGTTTGTCGATATCTGACAGATTTCATCCACGCATGGCGTGGATCTACCGCCCACCGGGCCAAGTCCGGGGGAGAGCCCCCTGAGTCAGGGGGCGGACGCGAAGCGGCGGGGGTCTGGGAGCTGGTAAGTGGGGCCCGCGTTTCGCGGAGCGAAGCGTGGGAGCGGCAGCGCGCATGCGATGGCGCGTTCCCAGGGCGCAGCCCTGCCGACTCCCCCGCCGGGGTAAACTAGCGCGATGGCTTCCCGTCCCGCGCACGACCTGCTTCAACGCGTCTTTGGTTACGACGATTTCCGTGGTCCGCAGCAGGACATCGTGGAGCATGTGGCTGCCGGTCACGACGCCCTGGTGCTGATGCCCACCGGCGGCGGCAAATCGCTGTGCTACCAGGTCCCGGCCCTGCTGCGTGACGGTTGCGGCATCGTCATCTCGCCGCTAATCGCACTGATGCAGGACCAGGTCGAAGCCCTGCGCCAGCTCGGCGTGCGCGCCGAGTACCTGAATTCAACCCTGGATGCCGAGACCGCCGGCCGCGTCGAGCGCGAGCTGCTCGCCGGCGAACTGGACATGCTGTATGTCGCCCCTGAGCGGCTGCTTACCGGGCGTTTCCTGTCGCTGCTGTCGCGCAGCCAGATCGCCCTGTTCGCCATCGACGAAGCACACTGCGTGTCGCAGTGGGGCCATGACTTCCGCCCCGAATATCGCCAGTTGACCGTGCTGCACGAGCGTTGGCCGCAGATCCCGCGGATCGCGCTGACCGCCACCGCCGATCCGCCGACCCAGCGCGAGATCGCCGAGCGCCTCGATCTGCAGGAAGCGCGCCATTTTGTCAGTTCCTTCGACCGCCCCAACATCCGCTACACCGTGGTGCAGAAGGACAACGCCCGCAAGCAGCTGACCGACTTCCTGCGCGGCCACCGTGGCGAGGCCGGCATCGTCTACTGCATGTCGCGGCGCAAGGTCGAGGAGACCGCTGAATTCCTCTGCGGCCAGGGCTTCAACGCTCTGCCTTACCACGCCGGCCTGCCGCCGGAAGTGCGCGCCGGCAACCAGCGCCGCTTCCTGCGCGAGGACGGCATCGTGATGTGTGCCACCATCGCCTTCGGCATGGGCATCGACAAGCCGGACGTGCGCTTCGTCGCGCATACCGACCTGCCCAAGTCGATGGAGGGCTACTACCAGGAAACCGGACGCGCAGGCCGCGATGGCGAAGCCGCCGAGGCCTGGCTGTGCTACGGCCTGGGTGATGTGGTACTGCTCAAGCAGATGATCGAGCAGTCCGAGGCGGGCGAAGAGCGCAAGCAGCTGGAGCGGGCCAAGCTCGACCATCTGCTGGGCTACTGCGAATCGATGCAGTGCCGCCGCCAGGTGCTGCTGGCCGGCTTCGGCGAGACCTACCCCCAGCCGTGCGGCAACTGCGACAACTGCCTGACGCCACCGGCCTCGTGGGACGCGACCATACCGGCACAGAAGGCGCTGAGCTGCGTCTACCGCAGCGGCCAGCGCTTCGGTGTCGGCCACCTGATCGACATCCTGCGCGGCAGCGAGAACGAGAAGGTGAGGCAGCAGGGCCACGACAAGCTGAGCACTTATGCCATCGGCCGCGACCTCGATGCACGCACCTGGCGCAGCGTGTTCCGCCAGCTGGTCGCGGCCAGCCTGCTGGAAGTGGACAGCGAGGGTCACGGTGGCCTGCGCCTGACCGATGCCAGCCGCGACGTGTTGACCGGCCGCCGCCAGATCAGCATGCGCCGCGACCCGGCCAGCAGCAGCAGCGGACGCGAGCGCAGCGCGCAGCGCACCGGCCTGTCGGTACTGCCGCAGGACCTGGCCCTGTTCAACGCGCTGCGCGGCCTGCGCGCCGAACTGGCCCGGGAACAGAACGTACCGGCGTTCGTGATCTTCCACGACAGCACGCTGCGCAACATCGCCGAGCGGCGCCCGACCAGCCTGGATGAACTGGCCCGGGTCGGCGGCATCGGCGGTACCAAGCTGAGCCGCTATGGCCCGCGCCTGGTCGAGATCGTGCGCGAAGAGGGGTAAGCCGGGCTCGGCTCTACATTGGTGCGGCTCCAACCTTGAACCGGCCATTCAGCCGGAAGTGCATCCGCACCCGCTTGCGGCTAAATTAGCGCCATGTCCCTGGCCTCGACCCTGCTCCGCGTCGTGCTCATGCTCAGCCTGTTGCTCAACGGGCTGAACGCGGCCATGGCCCGTGGTCACGAAGAAATGGGGCGGATGGCCCACGCCGCAGCCGCTGCTGTTGATGGCGGCACTGCCGACTGCCACCACCACGCCGGCACGCAGGCCGACCCGGCCCCGCAGGCCAAGGCCCCGGCCCACGACGCCCACTGCCAGATCAAGGACTGCGTGCGCAGCTGCGCCCAGCACCCGCTGCTGGTGGTGCAGCCGTTGCCGTTCATTGCCGGACCGGCACTGTCGCTGGCCCCGCAGCCGATGCCGGCCACCGGCCGGCCGGCGCCGCCGCTGCCGCCGATCTCACGCCCTCCCATCGGCTGATTCCACACGCACCGTGCGCCCTGCGCACCGCAGCCGGCCGCCTGCCGGCGTCTTTACGTGTCTGGAGTCACCACCATGAATACCCGCATCCCCCGCGGTCCGGGCGCTGTGCCCATGCCGTCGCGCCGCCTGTTCGTGCAGGGCCTGGCCGCCGGTGGCGTGGTTGCCGGCATCGCCGCTGTCGGCGTGCCGCAGCGCGCGCTCGCCGCCGCCACTGCCGCCCCACGCCTGGCCGGCGCCCCCGCCGTGCTCAGCGACACCCGCATCGAACTGGCCATCGGCGAATCGCTGGCCAACTTCACTGGCCGCACCCGTCCGGCGATCACCGTCAATGGATCGCTGCCGGCACCCATCCTGCGCTGGCGCGAAGGCCAGACCGTGGACCTGTTCGTGCGCAACACGCTGGACCGCCACCCGACCTCGATCCATTGGCACGGCATCCTGCTGCCGGCCAACATGGACGGCGTGCCCGGCCTGAGCTTCAATGGCATCGGCCCCGGTGAGACCTACCACTACCACTTCGAACTGAAGCAGTCGGGTACCTACTGGTACCACAGCCACTCGATGTTCCAGGAGCAGGCCGGCCTGTACGGCGCGCTGATCATCGACCCGGCCGAGCCGGCGCCCTACCAGCACGACCGCGAGCACGTGATCCTGCTGTCCGACTGGACCGACATGGACCCCGGCGCGCTGTTCCGGCGCATGAAGAAGCTCGCCGAGCATGACAACTACTACAAGCGCACCCTGCCCGACTTCCTGCGTGACGTGAAGCGCGACGGTTGGTCGGCCGCGTTGTCCGACCGTGGCATGTGGGGGCGGATGCGGATGACGCCCACCGACATCTCCGACATCAATGCGCACACCTACACCTACCTGATGAATGGCACCGCGCCGGCCGGCAACTGGACCGGGCTGTTCCGCAGCGGCGAGAAAGTACTGCTGCGCTTCATCAACGGCGCCTCGATGACCTACTTCGACGTGCGCATTCCCGGCCTGAAGATGACCGTGGTCGCCGCCGACGGCCAGTACATCCATCCGGTCAGCATCGACGAGTTCCGCATCGCGCCGGCCGAAACCTACGACGTGCTGGTGGAACCGACCGGGCAGGACGCGTTCACCATCTTCTGCCAGGACATGGGCCGTACCGGCTTTGCCGCCGGAACGCTGGCAGTCCGCCATGGCCTGCAGGCACCGATTCCCGCGCGCGACCCACGCCCGTTGCTGACGATGAGCGACATGGGGCACAACATGGGTAGTGGTGGCCATGGTGGCCATGACATGGCCGCGATGAAGGGCATGGAAGGCGGCTGCGGCGCCAGCATGGGCCACGGTGCGCACGGCGGTAGCGATGCCGCCAGCAAGGCACCGAAGCACCCGGCCAGCGAACGCAACAACCCGCTGGTGGACATGCAGAGCTCGGCCACCGAACCGAAGCTGGACGATCCCGGTATCGGCCTGCGCGACAACGGTCGCCAGGTACTCACCTACGGCGCGATGCGCAGCCTGTTCGAGGACCCCGATGGCCGCGAGCCGAGCCGCGAGATCGAGCTGCACCTGACCGGCCATATGGAGAAGTTCTCCTGGTCATTCGATGGCATTCCGTTCGCCAGCGCCGAGCCGCTGCGGCTGAACTACGGCGAGCGCATGCGCATCGTATTGGTCAACGACACCATGATGCAGCACCCGATCCACCTGCACGGCGTGTGGAGTGATCTGGAAAACGCGCAGGGCGAATTCCAGCTGCGCAAGCACACCATCGACATGCCACCCGGCACCCGCCGCAGTTACCGCGTGCGTGCCGATGCGCTCGGTCGCTGGGCCTACCACTGCCATCTGCTCTACCACATGGAAGCGGGCATGATGCGCGAAGTGAGGATCGAAGAATGAGCCACTCACTGCTTTCCCCCAGCCTGCTGGCCCTGGGCCTGGCCGCGGCATGGCCGGTATTCGCGCAGTCGCATGCTGGCCATGACATGGGCGCGATAGATCCGCCCGCAAAGACCGCCAACCCGCCGGCCGAACCGGTCGATCATTCGAAGATGGATCATTCAAAGATGGACATGGGCGCGGCGGATCACGCCGGCATGGACCACTCCACGATGGACCACTCGAAGATGGACCATTCACAGATGGACCACGAGGGGATGGGTCACGGCACGCCCGCACCGATCGAACCGCGCGAGCCGATCCCGGTTCCCACCGATGCCGACCGCGCTGCCGCATTCCCACCGATCGCGCACGATGCGATGGAGCATGCACCGCAGATCAACAGCCTGCTGCTGATCGATCGCCTCGAACACTGGGACGGCAAGAACAGCACCGGCCAGGCCTGGGAGGCCACCGGCTGGATCGGTGGCAACATCAACCGCCTGTGGTTGCGCACCGATGGCGAACGCAGCCGCGGCCGCACGGAATCGTCGTCACTGGAAGCACTGTATGGTCGCAGCGTATCGCCGTGGTGGGACGTGCTGGTCGGCGTGCGCCAGGACTTCCAGCCGGCCGACTCGCGCACCTGGGCGGCCATCGGCATCCAGGGCCTTGCACCGTACAAGTTCGAGAGCTCGGCAACGCTGTACATGGGTTCCGGCGGCCAGGTGCTGGCCAAGGCCGAGGTCGAGTACGACGTGCTGCTGACCAACCGCCTGATCCTGCAGCCGCTGCTGGAAGCCACCATCGCAGCCAAGGATGAACCGGAGTACGGCATTGGTCGCGGACTGAACAAGGTCGAAGCCGGGCTGCGCCTGCGTTATGAGTTCAGCCGCCGTTTCGCGCCGTACATCGGCATCAGCCACGAGCGCACGTTTGGCGACACCGCCGACTACGCCGGTGACCACGCGCGCGACACGCGTTGGGTGGCCGGCGTTCGCATGTGGTTCTGATCAGCGGGGTGTGAGCAACCGCCAGCCCCGGCAAACGCCGGGGCCGGCTACACTGCGCCACGTTCCAATGCAGGCTCCGCCATGTCGCTGCAGATCCGCCGCGCCACCCTTGCCGATGTCGACGCGCTGTCGGCCATCGCCATCACCACCTACAACGAAACCTGGGGCGACTCGTATCCGGCGCAGGAGCTGCAGGATTTCCTGCAGGCGCACTACAGCAGCGAACCGCAGCGCGCCGAACTGTCCGACCCGCGCAGCGCGATCTGGCTGCTGATGGACGGCAACAACGTGGTCGGCTACCTGGCTGCCGGTGCCAACACCCTGCCGCATGCCGAGGCCTGCGAAGGCGACATCGAACTGAAGCGCTTCTACATCCTGGCCGACTACCAGAACGGCGGCCACGGCGCGCGCCTGATGGACGCGTTCATGGCCTGGCTGGACCAGCCGCAGCGCCGCACCCTGTGGGTGGGCGTCTGGGAGGAGAACTTCGGCGCGCAGCGCTTCTACGCGCGCTACGGCTGCAGCAAGGTCGGCGAGTACGACTTCATCGTCGGGGATACGCGCGACCGCGAGTTCATCCTGCGCCGGCTGTGACCATGCTGCACATGTAGAGTCGAGCCATGCTCGACTGCTTTGGCAATAGCCAGTCGAGCATGGCTCGACTCCACAAAAGCGAAGCGCCTAGAAGTCGAACAACTCCGACAGGAAGCTGTCCTTCTTCTTTTTCTTGTACCCATGGCCGTACTGCTGGCCCCGGTTGTCCTCGTAGCGCTGGCCCAGGTGGCGGGTATCGCGATGCATCACCGGCGGCGGCGCTGCGGCCGGCTGTGCCTGCACAGGGGCGGGCGGCGGCACCGCAGCACCGGCGCCGGCACGTTCGATGATCTTGTCCAGCTCGCCACGGTCCAGCCACACGCCACGGCAACCGGGGCAGTAATCGATCTCGATGCCATGGCGCTCGGCCATCTGCAGGGTCTGGGTCTTGCACACGGGGCACAGCATGGGCATGGCTCCTGAAGGTCTGGCAACGACTCTACCTGCCCACGGATGACTGTGCGGCAACACATGACCGATGGCACAGGGACTTCCGGCGCGTGCCAGCGTCCCCGGCCGCCTTCCACACTGCACGCTGGTTCCGCAGGGAGTGCGTGCATGACCGTCCTGTCCCGCCTGCCCAACGCAGCGCGCCTGCTGCTGGTGCTCCTCGGCGTCGGCCTGGGCCTCAATCTGCGCGATGTCGCTGCGGCCGCAGGCGCGCCGATTCCCGCCTTGCCCATGCCCTACGGCGGCAGCCTGCTGGACAACGCACTGGCCGTGCTGCTGGCACTGCTGCTGGCCGCACTGCTGCGCCCCCATGGGGTAGGCCTGATGGCCAGCCTGGGGCTGCGCGGCAACGGCTGGCGCGGCCCGATGTGGGTGCTGCTGGCCAGCCTGCCCTGCTGGCTGGGCCTGGCGCTGCTGGGCACGCCCAACACCGCACTGACCACCCTGGATGCAACGATGCTCGCCGTGCTGTTCCCACTGGCCGAGGAAGTGCTGTTCCGCGGCCTCGGCTTCGTGTTGCTGGTGAAGCTCATGCGTGGCCCGTGGTCCCTGCTTGCGCTGCCGCAGGCGCTGCTGTTCGGTTGGGTGCACTGGCTGGGCTTCGGCGGCTTCGACGGCGGCGGCACTGCCCTGTTCGTCGGCGCGGTCATCGCACTGGGCGGCTTCATCTTCGCTTGGCTCGACCATCTGGACGGCGACACCCTGTGGTGCGGCCTGGTGATGCATGTATCGATGAACATGGCGTGGAACGCGTTCAGCCTCGATGACGCCGTCGCGCTGGGCTGGCAGGCCACCAGCCTGCGTATCGGCACCGCGCTGCTGGCGGTGGCGGTGCTGGCCTGGCAGGTACGCCGCCGGCAGCAGCATCGGCTGTAACGCCCACTTAGCCTGGCGTGCACGCCGGGATCACCCCCGGCTTGCGCATACTTGCGCGCCTTCTGCTCCCCTGTTGTCCGGAGTTGCCGCGTCATGTTGCTGTCCAAGCGCTTTGTGGAACCGCGCGTCCTGCTGATCGAGGACGCCGAGGAAACCCAGGAACTCAGCCGCCTCGCCCTGGAAAGCCAGGCCTGCCAGGTCACCGCTGTCAGCAGTGCCGAGGCCGCGCTGGGCCTGCTCAACGCCGGCGAGCCGTTCGACCTGCTGTTCACCGACGTCTGCCTGGGCGGGATCAGCGGCATCGAAACCGCCAACCGCGTGCGCGAGCATCTGCCGCAGCTGCCGATCCTGGTCACCTCCGGCATGGACCAGCATCATGTGCTGCCGCAGCTGCGCGCCGGCATCCACTTCCTGCCCAAGCCGTACAGCATGAGCGAGCTGCTCGATGCCATCCGCCTGTGCTTCCGCCATGCAGCGGATGCCACGTTGATGCCGCCGCCGCAGGCCAGCGCGGCCTGAGGCAATCATTCACGCATGGCGTGGATTGAACCTGCAATCAACCGCTGCTGTACGGTCCGGTACCCGGGAACACCTTCAGCAGCGCGCGGGTGATCATGTCCGGATACACGGTGAAGTGATCCTGGTCATCGATCACCATGTTGTCCACCGTCAACGAGCGCCCGTTGGCGCGCAGCTGCTCGGCGAATTCGGCGTTGTGGCGCAGCATGTCGTTGCGGGTGAAATAGCGCGGCTCCGGCTTCACCGTTTCGAAGCTGCCGATCGACAGCACCACCGTGGTCGGCTGCGTGGGCGCCTTGGCCTCGGCCTGCATGCGCGGCACCCGATGGTTGTCGAACCACAGCGACGGGCTTGACAGGATGTAGGTGCGGAACATGTCTGGGCGCGTGGTCAGCACGTAGGCACCGAACAAGCCACCATAGGAATGACCGGCATAGGCGCGCCGCGCCGGATCAGTGCGGTAGCGCGCATCGATCATCGGCAGCACCTGCTCAGCGAGGAAATCACGGTAGTGCGCCGCGCCGCCGTAGCTGACGTCGTCGCTGTAGTCACGCGGATCGGTGCGCGCCGGATCGCTGGGCGTGTAATCGCGCGAGCGGCTCTGCTTGGACGTCAGGCCTTCCTGCGGCGGCAGCCCGACCAGGATGAAATCCTCGAGGTTCACGCCCTTCTGCCCCACCATGTTGCGCACGCTGCGCACCAGCGGGAAGGTGTACAGCGCATCGGTCACATACAGCACCGGATAGCGCTTCTCTGGATGCGCCGCGTAGTCAGCCGGCAGTGCTACCCAGATCGGATAATCGCGGCCCACCGGATCGTGCACGCGCAGCGCTTCGGTATCCGGCAGCACCACGCCCGGCACAGCGGTGGCCGCGCTTTCTTTCGCTTCATTCTGCGTTGCCGGTGGCGCCACCGACATCGCACAGCTACTCATGGCCAGGCAGGCCGCCATACTCCATCCACGCACACGCTGCATCCACACTCTCCCATTGCGGGCGGCGCACCGCATGGCACCGCTGCCGCATCCTTGCATGGCGTGCAGCCCGGTGCCAGTGCGGTCAGGGCGAGGCCGGCGGTGGTGCCGGGAACAGCGTGCGCAGCGCCTGCATTGCGGCCGGGTGATAGAGGGTCGCGTGGGTTTCCTCCGGCAGTGGCAGGTACTTCACCAGCGGCGACGGCGAGGCGTGCTGCAGCAATGCGGCTAGTCGTGCGGCAGAGGCGGCCAGCTCCGGCTGCCCGCTGCTGGCCAGGAATACGTGCGGCTGCGCACGCGTCACCGCAGGCAACTGCCTGGCCGCTCCGGCCAGCATCGCGCCGCGGTTCCACCACAGGCTGGGATCCAGCGCGATGTAGCTGTTGAACAGCGCCGGTTCCTGCAGCAGCGTCTCAACCACGAACAGGCCGGCCAGCGACTCACCGATCAGCGCGCGCTCGTCGGTGGTCGGGTAGCGCTGGCGTACCTGCGGCATCAGTTCATCGCGCAGAAACGTGCGGTAGGCCGCGGAACCCCCAACGCGCGGCGCGATCTTCTGGTCCTGCGGATCGCTGCTGGGGCCGGTCATGTCGCGACGGCGCTCGGTGTTCTCGATGCCGACCAGCAGGAACGGGCGCATGCTGCCATTGCCGCTCAGCACCTGCACCAGTCCTGCCACGTGCAGGAAGTCCTCACCGATGCCGCCGTCGGGCATGTAGATCACCGGCAGCGGCGCCTTCGGGTCCAGGCCCCAGGGCTGCGGGCGGTAGACATTGATGCGGCGGGTTTCACCCAGCGCCTTCGATTCGATGGTGAAGGTTTCGCCGATCACCAGCGAGGTTGCGGCCGCTGATTGTGCGGACGGCGCCGGTTCGGCGGCCATCAACGGCGCGACGGAGATGGCGGACAACAACAGCGACAGCATGATCAAGCGCATGGGGTGACCCGTCCTGGGAAAGAGGCCGAGCATAGCGCCCAGCGGCAGGCATTGGCGGCTTCTGCACGCTCAGCATCCCTGCCAGATGCATAGATCCATGCCATGCGGGGGATGACCTCCCCGCGCGCAACCGGGTACGGCTCGGTTTCCCATGCGAATCGCAGCCGAGCATGGCTCGGCTCTACAACAGTTCAACCGTCGCGGATGGGACGGATCACTGTAGAGCCGAGCCCACGCTCGGCTCAGCCCACCGCGCAAACCGCAGCCGAGCATGGCTCGGCTCTACAACACCTTGGACGTCGCAGATGCACCGATTTTTGAGTGCGTGACCCGCTGTTCCGTACCACCACGGCTGGCAAACGTGGCGCGCACTTTCCACGTTCCCCACCACGGCAAACGTGCCGTCAGCGGCAGTTACCGACATTGTCCAACGCGACCGACCGAGCGCATGAGCACATGCGTCGCGCCCTGTCGCTTGCTGCGTCGGCGCGGCCTGCGCCACCATCGTCGCGCGCCTGGATTCCGCATCGTTCTTCGGAAAATCCTCATTGAGCTCCAGGCGCAGGCGTAAACACCATACTGCGCCACCGACAACGGGTGGCAGCGGGCCTGCAAGCCCGTAATGACATTCACGCTGTTGTTTGCGCTCACCCGCCGACACTGTCTTTGGACCGTGCCGGCGGGTGATCCGTCGGCCTTCATGGCGGGCGGTGCGTGGGGGTCTTCGGACCCGCCGGTTACTACGTGATGTCATTCCGGCTTGCAGCCACGCATCGCCTGCCACCCGCCCTGCGCGGTGGCACGCCCACTCCAGAGCTGAGGAAGCCGAGATGACCGACCGTCCGCCCTATGCTTCATACGCCGCCAGCACCCACGATGACGACGACAACCCTGCGCCCGAACTGAGCACGTTTCTGGCTGCCTCAAACGCATCCGCGCGGGCGAAGGCGCCGATGGCCTGCCCTGGCCTGAAACCAGCCTATCTGCAGGGCGCGGGGTTGCCCTGTCGCGGGTGGAACGAGCCGCCATTGGCATGCTGACCGTGGCGGAAATGCTGCACGCCGCCGACCGCTGCCGAGCAATGGCCACGCCGGACCGGCATCTGGATGCCGGCGTGGTTGAAGGGCTGTTCTTTGCCTGCCGCAGTCTGGCCGAGCTGGTGTGCCGGGACGTGCGGCCGGAGTAGCCTCACCCTGTACTGCAAACCGGGCCATACTGGGGCCGGACCGGCCGGTACCGGGTCCCATCGAAACCTACAAGGAGGTTTGCGTGTTGAATGTCGTGATCGTTGCCGCGCTGGCTGCTGGCCCCGCTGCGTCCGTACCGTATGCCGATTGCCTGCTGGGCAATATCCAGCCCGGGCTGTCCGATCATGCTGTGCAACTGGTACAGCGGGCGTGTGCGGCGAAGCATCCAGACAGTTTCCTTGCCTCGCTGGAACTGGAACGCGCCTACAGCGCCCAGCGGCAGGCGCGGTTCGATGCGGATCGGGCTGCGGCGGAGCGGGCTGCGAATGCCGCCGCCAATGCTGCAGCCGTTGCCACGCAGGTGGCGGCGGAACGCGAGGCGGCGCGGGCGCGCGGCGCCAAGGCGAAATAGGCATTTTGCGAGCAACAACACAAAAAGGCACCGCTGAGCGGTGCCTTTTTGAATGACTTGAGTCATTGACCGCAATGGTGGGCCGTGAAGGATTCGAACCTTCGACCAAAAGATTAAAAGTCGTCCAAATTGTAATCTAAGATCAAGCACTTGCTCTGAATAATTCTACGGAACGGCTCTATAGACTATAATGAATTCCTTACGATACTGAGCCGTTTTACGGAGGCCTGACAGCCCCCAAGACGCGAAGGTGCTCATCTTCCATCAAGCCAAGCGCCCCTCCCCGGTGGGGCGAGCGCAACACGCTCTCCCAGATCTCTGCCTTGGTTAGCAAAAGCCGCCAGATCTGCAAGATTCTTGGTCGACTAAGCATCGAGGGATGCTCTGAACAACTATCTGGGTAGTTGTTCAGAGCATCCCTAGGCGGCCTGACACTGGCGGTTATGCCCAACAGTTGGTGGCCAAAGCGGCCACGATGAAGTCTGGACTCCAAAGAGCCCCGCTCCTGAAAGCGGGGGTGCGTCGGAATCGGGACTGCTACTTGACGGGAATTCATTTAGCGCCCTCCGAATTGGGGAATCTGGCCGAACTTCCCGACTGGCTGAAGGCACGGCGGCTATGGACGCTGGATGGTGCTGCGCTCAGCGAAGATTACTCAGACCATTTCTAGGCGGCGGGCTTTCTAGCGGGCGATGCGTTGTGGTGGGTAAGTCGACGCGTGCAGAACGACACTCACCCGAGGGCCAGCAAGCGCAATTCCATGCGTCAACGAATGGTGAACAGTCCGTGAAGAAGACAGCATCAAGGGAAAGACACTGTAATCGTCCTTCAGTTAGGCTCGGTTGACAGGGCCACTCCCTGACCAAGCTGACGAGACCTCACCACAGTAATATGACCAGCACCGAACTGAAGTCAGTACTAGCGACAATCCTCGCACCGGCAACTTTTGTGACCACCTTGGCTTGGTGCGATACAGCAAGAGCAAAGACTGCGGACCGTGGTCAGCCTATGATAATCAGCTCTGACTCCACCAACTGCAAGGTCACCGCGAACGGCCATTGCCACCATCGAGGCAACGTGGAAATCAACCAAGGCACGCTAGAAATACGAGCGGATACCGCCGAAGTTCAGAAGAAGAATGATGAGATCCACCGAATTATATTCACCGGAAGTCAGGCCACCTTGAAGCAGCAGTTGGACGACAGCACATGGACCAACGCTCGTGCAGACCGGATCGACTATAGAATCAGCGATAACTTAGTCGTTCTAACCGGAAACTACGAAGTGAGCTCTATCCAAGGGACCACGACGGGACAGAAAATGGTCTATAACGTCGTTACAGGCGAGATCCGCAGCGGGGGAGACGGCACCCGCGTACGAACGGTTATTATGCCCAAGAATCCTCGCCCCTCGATACGCTGACGACGTTCCCAGGCAACTTCAAGCGCGTCAAACGTGGCATTCCCGTCCCAAGGCCGCGCAGCGAACTCCAGTCGATCTCGCCTTTTCAGGACTTCGATCGGTCTCTTACAGTTCCCTGGCTCCCACTGTTAGAACAGCAGATCTTCGCGTGCGGACCAAACTGTGTGGTGAGGCCCACTCAGTGCTCCTCTACACAGTAACGCTTCGCGAAGCATGGCGGTGGGGGCTTCCAGCATTGATCGCAGTGCCAATCCCAACGGGCCCAGCTGGCCGACGTTGGTCGGCAGTTCTTCGCGAGCGAGCGAACATGGTAGGTCCACCGCAACCACCTCCACGTCGCACATGCTCCGGTTGTGCCGGAAACGACTTAACCACCTCCGTCCCTTTTTCTGCTAGAGGGCCTCGCCGGCTTCGGCCAGGCGCGATTCGATCCGGGCGTACCACTGCTGCAGCACGTCGATCAGCATGTCCAGCTCGGCATCGGTGCGCTGTGTTCGCCCACTGCGCAGGCAGGCCTGGGCTTCCTGAAGCTGGGCCAGGATCCCGGCCACGGTATCGGCCTGCAGGATCAGGCCTGGCAGTCGCCGCCCGGGGATGCGCACCACGGCATGGTTGCCGAGCTGGCCGTACACGCTGAGCGTAGCTTCCGTCTTCATGGAGAGGGGCAGGAATTGGGCATTCATCGAGTGCATCGTTCGAAAACCTGAGCCGCAGGCAGGCGTGGACGACGGGGGAGACGTTGCCACGCCTGCCGGCGGTCAGGGGAGACTCGGGATGCCGGGACACCGCCCCGGCGCAGGAAGGTCAATGTGGCTGTGTCATCCCCGCGATCTGCACGCGGCGGTTCGGCGCTAGGCAGGCAATCGGCTCGCGCCGCTTGCGCTGTTCACACTGCACGATCGGCTCGGCCGCACCGCGTCCTTCCGCGCTGAGCACGGCGCTGTCGAAACCGAAAAAAGCATCGGCCGACAGCCGCAGCGGTTGTTCTGGCAGCGATGCCGGTGCCGGCGGGGCCGGTAGCCGCGGCGGCTCCAGCACGACCGCGCACGATTCCCAAGCTCTCTCAAGGACGTAGATCTTCCCCGCGACCTTGCCATAGAACTCCCTCCGGTCCTAGATTTGCGCCTCATGAACGTCGTCAAGCAGCAAATAGAAGGCGTTCCAATTCGCAACTTCTCTCCTCGCCCTGCATCTCGAACTCTCGGGCCAGATCGAAGCCTGGGCTAGCCTAGGATCATGTTGCAATCAAACCACAGACCGGGCTCGACGATGCGGCAAGAAAATTATCCCCATTTACTCATTGCAACTACAATGAACCAGATCCAGCCCCCCCCCTAAACCTTCCCATACTGCTCTGCAAGGAGAGCCCGCAACTCATCCGCAATCTTCGCCCCACGCTGCGCACAGGAAGCCTTGATCTGGCGATGAAGACTCTCAGGAATATCAATGGTGAGGCGTTTCATCCGCCCTGATTCCTTCAAATCATTCCGCCCACCAACCAATCCATCAGAAGCAAAAATAACGTCCTTGCAACGCGCGACTCCCGCAGGGACCTCTTTACAAGGAGGCACTCCCGAAAGGACATCCTTACAAGGAGGAAATCCCGCAAGTCGATATTCCTTGACGCTCATTTGCCGCCCCCAAGAATTTAGTTAATACAACTGCGACATCAGATAAAGCCTGGCGCAACCCCCGCCATTTCACTAGAGACGCTACCCGCCAGGTTGCGGGGATTCACACGAACCTTGCAAACCCAGCCACGCCTGACGGCCGTGGCGTAAGAATCACCCATGGTGGCCATCCCCCACCTCCGTTCGGCTTACAGGGGCAGTCCCCACCCCAACGCTGGAACCTAGTCCGAGTTGTAGTACGACGGGGTCAGCATAGGCAGCCGATCTATGCCTGGTCAAGCGGGGTGCAATTGCACTACGGCAAGAGGAAGGGAGGCACGCAATCAACATTCGACGCAAGATCACGGGGAGAGAAGATGCGTACCTCCAGAGCCCCTCCCCGCCACAGACGTTCACTTGCGTGGCAGGGATCGGGGTGCGCCCAAGCGTAGTTACCAGCTGACGCCAGCGCCGGCCGAAATGCTTCTGTCACTGCCACTGAATGCACCACCCAGTGACAGAGAAGCATTCTTCCTCTCGCCAAGAATTCGCTGATAGCCCACTGCCAGTGCCGTGCGCCCCCCCTGCGAGCCGACACCGGCCCCCAATCGGTTAACACCGCTTAATCCGGCAGTGTTGATTGCCATGCCAGCATAAGCGGCACTGATCGCGCCCATACGATCAATGCGCTTGTCAATGCTACGGAAGCGGCTGTTAGCCCACTCACGTTCGGACGCAAACCGACTGTCGGTCAACTCGCGCTCAGACTCAAACCGACTGTTAGTCAACTCGCGCTCAGACTCAAACCGACTATTGCTCCAGTCGCGCTCCGCAACGAAACGGTCATCCATCTGCCCAACATTAACCGCGTCATTCGGCATTGTGCCGCGCGCGACATTGCTAACAACACGTTCATTGCCCTCTGAACCTACTGAAAACTCGTTGTCACGAGTAGCGCTTGAACCAGCACCTACTGCAACTGAGTTATGACCTGTGACAGAGGAACCATCTCCGATTGCGGTCCCCTTCTCCTGTGTCACAACGGCGTCTTTACCAATTGCAACAGAACCAGGGTCGGTTACCGGCATGATGATAGAGCTTATACGCGAATCCATAGCGCTCCACCTAGCTTCCCAGTCTTCACCCACCTGCCACAACTGGCCGCCATTGATGACCTCTTTACTATTTTGACTCACACTCCCATTAGATACCCCCGTTATTTTATTGCCACTGAGCGAAATGGAATTACCAAAGGTAGCCGGACCAGTGACATGCACGCCCGCGCTTCCTTTTAGATAGAGATTTCCGTCTACTGTCCCGGAGACAATTGCGCTACTATCCGTGCCACCAACACCATTCAAGCCCCCATCATTCCCTACCCGGAATGAATATTCATCTGGGCAACTCACATTGGGCGAACTACCAATAGGGCCGTAGCTATACCCGGTCCCCGTTGAGCCTTGGCAAACCGTAACGAAGCCATTGCCCGTCGCTGCAAAAGAAGATTCCACAGCACCCGCCACAACGAGCGGAATTGCCAAGAACCTTAAATTGCGGCGAAGCAATGAAGAGCAGACTTCCAGCATGCCGGGAACCGCGTTGCCACTAATGCCGTTCATGATAATTTACCTCTTTAATATTCACTCGTTTAGAAGATCCCGCTGGGGCCAAAAAATCTTAAGCCCACGAGCGTTTACCAGAGCAATTAATGCCAGCCCTTCTCACCCAGCCAAGCATTTATTGCGATTGCAAGGTTAGTCGATTCCAAGCCAATCGTGACCGTCAGCACATTTATGCTTATCCAGACTTACTGATAATCGTATTTGTAGTTTTCATAGAACCCAGACACGAATGACCGCTGCAGCAGCAGTGCCGCCGAACGCGCCCGCACCTGAATCCACGCCACATTTTGCGGCAATGCTCCACGTTCCTCGAAAGGCCAAGGCCGCCGCGTCAACGCCACCCAGCGAAGCAATTTGAAACATTCGGAGAAATGAAGAGCAACAATGAATTAATCCGAATGCTTTCGAATTAATTTGGTTAATTTTGATTTGAATTTACGCACCCTGTATTGGCATCTACTACGCCAATGCGACTCCAGTGGCGTCGTATCACTCTATCTAGCAGCCGCTCAAGTCCATTCCTTGCGTTACGCCTCCGGAAGCCGGCAGCGATTGTGGCTGAGGGCAGAAATCAAGCGATTTCCGCCCTAGCGGGTTTGCGCTTTGCAGTCGCGGCTATAGGCAAATTTCATCAGGTGGAACATGCTGGATCTGATGCCACTTCCAAGCCAACCAGGCAATCGACTTAGGCATGGGCTGCAGCTATTGCAACAGGGCGCAAAAAGTCCGCGGCTCTCGATGTGCAACGAAGCCCGGGAGACGTGATCAGATCAACGCGCGATCTGAGCAGTACTGACTCGCTTTTGTGACTGATAACAGCAGCGCAAGGCTGAACGAACACCTTTAGCTTTGATGCCGACGCGTCTTTGCTTTGGCTTCCTAAGAGTGTAATGCCTGCCTCAAGCTCTTCCGTACTCCAAGGAATGGTGAACGCCTCGTGAAGCTAGAGGTTTCTCAAGTTCCCTCTACGGCGTGCGGTTGAGTAGCTTTAATTCTCCATAAGCCATTGGACATCGCCATGCCGATGACTGCACTCGCAATCGCAGTAGCACTTTCAGGTCATCCAACCCTCGACTGGGAGAAGGATCGTGCTGAGGACTCACACATGCTCACACTTTGCCAGATACGTCGCGATCAACTCCACCAGAGCAGAGTTATCGGTGATGATGAACGGTACGCGCGTGCTACTGAGATCTGCGACATGCTTGCACAGGAGTATGCAAAAAAATGGGATTTCGACGAACTGGATGCTCGTGCTCTGCCGACCATGGATTTCGTTGAAGCCATCCTACGCGGATACGCGGTAGTGGTGACGCCGACGCCAGAAGAACTTAAGCAATTCGAGTCCCTTTGATTGCCTAGACGGCCGCGGATATAGACGTATCATCTGCGGCCGCTTATGGTCTCCCCCTCCCGACCTAGACGGTCCGACCACTTAGGCAAGGCCGCTGTCACTCCGGGATCGACCGCTGCACCGCGTCCCGCAGCGATCAAGGGTTCGGCAAGCGCCGCTTGCCGCCCGGCCAGGAAATGATGGGCTTGGGCATGGTTTCTCAGTATTTGCAATAGAGGAAACCGACAATCCCGCCGCTCTCGCGAGCGCGACGGGGCCACCGCGACGGGGCCACGGCCAATGCCAGGTGCTGAGATCACCTGCGTTGCGGCGCCGCCCGGATGCTTGCCGGCAACCGGGCGGCGCCCTGTCTTGCTAGATGGTCAATTCGACGAGAGGCAAGTTGGGCGCGGCCTCAACCAGCCGACCGCCCCGAACCCACACGTTGTATGGGATGGACAACTGGAGCTGCCCAAACGCCCGCATCTGCACCCCGTCATAGGTGGTCAATGTGCTGGTGCCGTCACTGTTGTGTGCGGTGACTGTAGCGAGCAAGCGAGGGCTACTGCTTACCAACTCGCCAAATTGATCCCAGAGGTCAGTCCGCATCGGTGTAGTGCCTTTCCAGAGTGACGGTTTGTTCGATCACAACGGCCTGCTGATCGATCACGACCTCAATGCGCAACGAGTCGCACTGCCCGTGCCAGGTGCCTTCTGCCCCGACCACCTCCACCAGATCCAAGGGCATGATTGCGCCAACCTCGCCCGGCTTTAGCGGCCTCGGAAACAGTGGCACTGTCAGGTCCACCGCCGCCTGCTCACCTCGATCGCACAGGACATTCCGCCCCCGCTCGGCGCCCGCCGCCGCCACGTTGATGAGGGGATTGCTCACCTGCTGAGCAAAGAGCTGCCCGGCTTCACCAGCCTTCCGTACCTTGCAGGTCACGCCCTTGCCAGCCAGTTCACCAGTCACGACAACGGCGTCGTACAGGGGCGCGCTCCGCATCTGGAGGCTCTCCGTCAGCACGATGTCCTCCTGCAACACATGGTCCGGCTGCGTGTCGCGCCAGAGCCAAGGGCTGACTGGATAGCTCGCGCGAACGTGCAGTGCAGACTGAACAACGGCACCACTTGCCTCGGCCAGCGCACTGATTGCATCCAAGGGTGCGCTGCCGTCATAGAACCAAGCACCGGGGGGAACGGTCCAGTCGACCGTCTCGTAGTGGCTGGTAAAGCCGGTATCCACCAGTTCCTCTGCCACAAGTTGCGCCATGCTCCTCGCCTCGTTGGCGACCTTTACCCGAGCAGGCGCATAGGGTGCGGCCAGCAGTGCTGTGCGTGAGCGCCCACTGCAGCGGACACCGCCATCTGCGAACTCTCGTTGCTTCTGGAAGCTCTCCACGATGCCGGTCCATGTGTAGCCGTTGAGGACGACTTCGAACTGCCGGGGGCCGGCCGCTGTTGGCTTCAACAAGGACAGCTGCCCAGGATCGGCCAGCTCGAAGTCAAAGGTCCATCCCCACGCACTGCGGCTTGAGCTGAGCGAGATCCGCGTCAGCTCGATAGGGGTTCGGTCGGGTACCGTCACGATTCCGCCTTGCCGGAGGAGGTCCCGCTTGATCGGAGAAGTTCTCCAATTTCAGGATCTACAGGAACTGTGCAGACCTGGCGAGCGTCCGCGCCTCGCAACAGTAGAGGCTTGGGCGCGTACTTGCGGCATCCGCTACAAGTACGACGGCAAAGGTGGAATTTGGACCACGGCAGCAGCAATGAACGCCGCTCTCGGACTGCAGCAGGCGTCGAACGATGCATACGGGGCTGACGTAATCTGATGGCACCTCGACCGCGAAAACACAATCCATCCATCCCGCCACACATCGACCAGACGAAGATCCCCAAGGGCGTTTACTGGGATGCGACGGGCCGTGGCCGCTGGTACATCTTCGAAGCCACGACTGGCATCGATGGCCCCCGGAAAACTCGCCGAACGGTCGCGGGTCCCGAAGCCAAGCTCTCCGAATTGCATGGCCTCATGGAGTCAGCAGAAGGCACCGGAACTGTGGAATGGGTCTGCACTCAATACCACGACAGTGCCAAGTTCAAGGGGCTCGCGGCTGGCACGCGTGCGGACTACGAGTCGGCGCGTAATGTCCTAGTGGGCTACCCCACGAACCTGGGCGTGCCGTTCGGCAAGCTCCAAGTCAACAAACTGCGGAATCACAATTTCCAGCGCCTTATTGATCGGATTGAATCGGCAGGCACACCCACGAAAGCAAACAAGGTGCTGCGCTACTCACGGCTCGTTTTCCGCTGGGCATTGAATCGGGGCATCGTGAACCACAACCCCGCGCAGGGCCTGGAACAGGCGAAGGAGCGCAAGCGGCAGCGACTGCCCATCGATGATGCATACATCAAGCTGCTTAACTTCGCACAGGAGCGCAGCCAGCGACCAGCGAGAACTGAGGGCTCGGTGCCACAGTATCTATGGATGATCATGGAGCTGGGCTACCTCTGTCGGTTGCGTGGCATTGAGACCCTCACCCTGACCGAAGCACAAGGGACGGCCGAGGGCTTGCACACCAATCGACGGAAGCGCAGCCGGGATAATCTGGTGGAATGGACGCCGCGACTGCGTAGCGCCTGGGATGCTGCCATTGCGCCGCGACGGCATCATCAAGCACCACGGGCTGCCCGTGCAGCTTCGCGCCGACCTGCGCTTCCTTTTCCTCGCAGAACACGGCGAGCCGCTGCAGAAGACGAGCCTGGACAGCACCTGGCAGCGCTTCATCCAACTAGCGATCAGCGCCGGGGTCATCTCGGTCGAGGAGCGCTTCAGCCTCCACGACCTCAAGCGAAAGGGCGGTACCGACACGGCTGGCAACCGCGCTGAACGCCAGGACGCACTGGGCGTGACCGATGCGATGATGAAGGTCTACGACAAGAGCGTTCCACGCGTGAAGCCATCCACGATGAAGGATCGCTGAGGAAGGAATACGCGGGGATTTACGGAGTGAATTACGGAGGCGATGAAAAAAGCGCCACTCGGGCGCTTTAAGTCATTGATCGCAATGGTGGGCCGTGAAGGATTCGAACCTTCGACCAAAAGATTAAAAGTCTTCTGCTCTACCGACTGAGCTAACGGCCCATTGCACTGCCCCAGCCTTTCGGCAGGGTGGGCATTCTACCCTACTTTGGCCGGTCGCGTGAAACCCCGGTGTGTCGAAGTTGCCGGCCAGCGGCCGGCACTACCAGTGGGCTTAAACCTTTCGGGCCATTGTCGCATCCCATCTGTGATCCTTTCCCGGAGCCATGGATGCGTCTGATCGCCAGCCTGCTTGCCGCCCTGCTGCCCTGCGCAGCCCTGGCCGCCCCGCCCCAGGTCGTCACCGACGACATCGCCCGCTTCTGGGCCACCTATGATGCGGTGCGCGCCGAACCCGATGGCGAACGCCGGGTGGCGCTGGTCCAGCAACGCTACATCGATCCCGGCAGCCCCGGGCTGCATGCGCTGATGCAGGTGCGCCACTACACTGCCCGCGAATACGCCGTGGCCATGTGGGCGTGGCCGCGCTTCTGGACGTCGGTGCGGCCGCTCACCGCCAACGCACAGCTCGCCAGCGCCACGCTGGAGCGCGACCTGACTGCGTTCCGGGCGCTCTACCCGGCACTGCGTCCAGCCACCATCACCTATGCAGTGGGCGTGCTGCGCACAGGCGGCACCACGCTGGGCAACAAGGTATTGATCGGCGCGGAGATGGCGCTCGGCGATGAGCGCGTGGACGTGAGCGAGCTGCCCGAGCCGATGCGCAGCCGCCTGCGGATCTTCTACGACAGCCGCCCCGGTGCGAACAACGCGCAGAACAACCTGCACGAATACGTGCATACCCAGCAGCGCGAGACCACCGGCAGCCTGGCCCAGTACGCGGTACGCGAAGGCGTGGCCGAATACGTGACAGAGCGCATCAGCGGGCGCCGCCCGGCGTTGCCGCTGTACACCTATGGGCCAGCGCACGAAGCGGAAATCCGCGCGCGCTTCCGTGCGGAGATGCACGGGGACAACCTGGACAACTGGCTGTACAACAGCGCGCGCAATCCGTTCGGGGTGAGTGACCTGGGCTACTACGCCGGCTACCGTATCGCGCAGGAGTACATGCGCCAGCAGGCCGACGAGAAGGCCGGTATCGCGCGGATGATTGAGTTGGACTATGCCGATCCGGCTGCGGTGCGGGCCTTCATCGAGGCATCGGGATGGTTGCAGGCCCGCTAGGTCAAGGAGTGCGGACCAACGGTTGGCACCACCGAGGGAGTGATTGCCCCACCGGGGAAGCCGGCCAGCGGCCGGCTCTACCAGGCGCGGTCAGGCGTACCGCGTGGGGTCGGGCACGCCGGCTTCGGCGAAACCCTGCGCGCGCAGGCGGCAGGCGTCGCAGTGGCCACAGGCAGCGCCGTTGGCGTCGGCGTTGTAGCAGGACACGGTCAGGCCGAAGTCCACGCCCAGGCGCACGCCTTCGCTGACGATCTGGCCCTTGCTGAGGAACTGCAGCGGGGCATGCACCTTGATGCCGGCGCCTTCCACGCCCGACTTTGTGGCCAGGTTGGCCAGCGCCTGGAACGCGGCCACGAACTCGGGGCGGCAGTCCGGGTAGCCGGAGTAGTCGACAGCGTTGACGCCGCAGAAGATGTCATTGGCACCGAGCACTTCGGCCCAGCCCAGCGCCAGCGACAGCATGATGGTATTGCGCGCCGGCACGTAGGTGACCGGAATGCCGGCTCCGCCCGCCTCCGGTACGTCGATGTCATCGGTCAGCGCCGAGCCACCGATGCTGCGCAGGTCCACGTCCACGGTCTTGTGCGCGACCACGCCCTGGGCCTTGGCCACGCGGGCTGCGGCATCCAGTTCGGAGGTGTGGCGCTGGCCGTAGCGCACGCTCAGGGCATGCACGGCAAAGCCCTGTTCCTGGGCCATGGCGATGACGGCGGCTGAATCCATGCCGCCGGAGAGAAGCACGACTGCCTTCTTCATGGGAAATCTTCCGGTTGGGAGGGGAAAGCCAGCACGCTGTCCCGCGCCGGAGCTACATCAGGGAACGCTGCGCCGGCTCATCGGCCCGGCTCGTCGTTCCACAGGATTTTATGCAACTGCATCTGGAAGCGCACCGGCAGCCGGTCTTCGACGATCCAGTCGGCCAACTGCCGCGCGCTGATCTCGCCCTTGCTCGGCGAGAAGAACACGGTGCAACGCTCCACCAGGCCGTGCTCGGCGACCATGGCCTTGGCCCAGTCGTAGTCCTCGCGGTTGCAGATGACGAACTTGATCTGGTCGCGGACGGTCAGCAGCGGCAGGTTTTCCAGGCGATTGCGGACGGCTTCGGCCGAGCCCGGCGTCTTGATGTCGACCACGCGCGACACGCGCGGGTCCACTGCACTGACATCCAGCGCGCCGGAGGTTTCCAGCGAGACATCCATGCCCGCATCGCACAGCTTCTGCAGCAGCACCAGGCAGCGCTTCTGCGCCAGCGGCTCGCCGCCGGTCACGCAGACGTGGCGGACGCCCTGGGCCAGCACCTCGGCCACGATGTCGTCGATGTCCCACCAGGTGCCGCCGTGGAAGGCATAGGCGGTGTCGCAGTACTGGCAGCGCAGCGGGCAGCCGGTCAGGCGCACGAACACGGTCGGCCAGCCGGCGGTATCGGCCTCGCCTTGCAGCGAGGTGAATATCTCGGTGATCTTCAGGCGCGGCAGCGGCGACTGCACGATGTCGCTGGGGGTGGCGACGGCGTTTGACGGGGTAACGGCGGTCATGGCGGGTACTTCTTGGTGGGACACGTGGCGGGTGGGCTACCGTGGCCGGTAACGAAAGCAGCCGAGCATGGCTCGGCTCTACAACAGCAACCGGACGGCTTTGCTGGTCCGGAAACGAAAGCAGCCGAGCGTGGGCTCGGCTCTACAGGGCACCTATTGTACGCCCGCTCAGCGGATCAGCGGATCTGCCTGCCCAGGCGGATGGACTGCAGGCGGTCCTGCGCGGTGCGCGCGGCGTCCGAGCCGGGGTACTGCGCCACGACGGTCTCCAGCGTCTGCTGGGCCTGGTCGACCTTTCCCTCGCCGTACTGCGAGAGGCCGATCTTGAGCAGGCCGCCCGCGGCCTTGTCGTGGGTCGGATAGCGCGAGAGCAGCTCTCGGAACTGGGTCTCGGCCATCGGGAAATTGCGGGTGGCGTAGTAGCTCTCGCCCAGCCAGTACAGCGCGTTCGGCGCGTACACGCCGTTCGGGTACAACTCCAGGAAGCTCAGGAACAGCTGCGCCGAATCGTCGTACCTGCCGGCCTTCAACGCATCGAAGGCAACGTTGTAGGAGGTGCGCTCGTCGCCGGTGGCGGCAAGGCTGCCAGCATCACCATGGACCGAAGGCGGCCGCTCGGAAGTGGCCGCCGCTGCGGGTTTTGCCGGGGCCGGTGCGGCCTTCGGCGCGCTCGCCGGAACGGGCGGCAGGGCCGGGGCGGCGTTGCCCCCTTCCAACCGGTTCAGGCGGCTGTCCAGATCCAGGTACTGGTCCTGGGCGGACTGCTTGAGCTGGGCGTTGTCATGCTGCAACTGCTCGATCGAGGCCTGCAGGCTGGTGACCTGCTGCCGCAGCTGATTGATCTGGTTCAACAGGTCCTGGTTGGCACTGTTGTTGTACATCTGCTGCTCGAGCGCGCCGACACGGTCAGCCAGGCTCTGTCGCTGTGCGTGCGCCGGTGCGGCAGCCACGAGGGCTGCCGCAACGACCAGCATCAGTTTGATGCCAATGCGCATGGATTACTGCGCGGTGTAGACGATTTCGACGCGACGGTTCTGCGACCAGCACGACTCGTTCGACTCGGTGCAGACCGGACGCTCTTCACCGTAGGACACGACGGTCAGCTGCGAAGCCGAACCACCGTTGGCCTGCAGGGCCGAGCTGACGCCGTTGCCACGACGCTCACCCAGGGCCTGGTTGTACGCGCGCGAACCGCGCTCGTCGGTGTGGCCCTGCAGGGTGATGCGCGAGGACGGACGGTCACGCAGGTACTTGGCGTGGCACGCCATGATGGCCTGGAATTCCGGCTTCACGTCTTCCTTGTCCAGGTCGAAGTAGACAACGCGCTGGCGCAGGCAGGCGTCGGTGTCCAGGTCGCCCGGGCCGTACAGGCCGGAGGTCGACGGACCGGTCGGGGTGGTGGTCGAGGTGCCGGTGTCGACCGGGGCTGCCGGCTCTTCCTTCACCTTCTTCGAGCAACCGGCCAGGACGGCCACAGACAGCAGGGAAACAAGCAGAACGCGGGTGGACTTGTTCATGGCGATACCTTTGTGGCTCCTAAGCCGATGAGGGGTTCAAGACAACGAAAATATTAACACTCTTTTAGCGCTGGGTACGGTATGGGGACCATGCCGGTTCGCGCACATCACCGTCGGCCAGGACCAGGCGCTGGCGAACCCGCGCATCGGCCGAAACGGCATACAACACACCACGGCCACCTTCGCGGGCGGCGTACAGCACCATGCTTGCGTTGGGCGCAAAGCTCGGAGATTCATCCAGCGAACCCGGGGACAGCGTGCTCCAGCGGGGCGACCCCAGCGAGCTGTCCATCATCGCGATCTTGTAGCTGTTGCCCGAGCCCTGGGCGACGGCGATCTTCTTGCCATCGTAGGACACCGAGGGCTTGGCATTGTAGTTGCCCTGGAAGGTGACGCGCTCGGCGCTGCCGCCACCGGCACCGACCTTGTAGACCTGCGGACGGCCGCCGCGATCGGAGGTGAAGTACACCGCGCTGCCGTCCGGTGCCCAGGTCGGCTCGGTATCAATGGCGAAGTGGTTGGTCAGCTGGGTCAGCTGCTTGCTGCCCAGGTCCATCACGTAGATTTCCGGGTTACCGGAGCGCGACAGGGTCAGGGCCAGCTTGCGGCCATCCGGCGAGAACGCCGGGGCGCTGTTGATGCCGCGGAAGCTGGTGACCAGCTCGCGCGCTCCAGTGCCGATGTTCTGGATGTAGATGGCCGAATTGCCACGCTCGAAGCTGACGTAGGCCAGCTTGCTGCCATCCGGACTCCACGACGGCGACAGCAGCGGCTCGGCCGAGCGCACGATGGTCTGCGGGTTGAAGCCATCGGAATCGGCCACCATCAGCGCGTAGCGCATGGCGTCGCCCTTGCCACTGGCGGTCACGTAGGCGATGCGGGTCCAGAAGGCGCCGCGCACACCGGTGATCTTTTCGTAGATGGCGTCGGCCATCTGGTGGGCAACGTCGCGCATGGCGTTGCCACGGGCGGTCATCGCCAGGCCCAGCAGGCGCTCGCCCTTGGGCACGTCGAACAGTTCGTACTCGACGCGGTAGGCACCCGCACCGGCATCAAGCACGCGGCCGACCACGATGTAGTTCTGCTTCAGCGCGCGCCAGGTCGCGAACTGGATATCCCCCCCCCGCACGGGCTTCTCGACGATCTGCGCTTCCGGCAGCGTGCGGAACTGACCCGAACGCTCCAGATCGGCACGGACCACGCCGGCGACGTCGGTCTGCGGAGCGGCCGACGAACCCTGATAGGGCATCGGCACGATGGTGATCGGCAGCGCGGAGGCATTGCCGCCGATGATGTCGATATCCAGCCCCTTCTGCTGCGCGACAGCAGCAAAGGGCAGCAACAGGGCCGCAAACACGGCAAGCCAGCGAGGCATCTTTTTCATGGAGCGCTCAATAAGGGGAAACCGGAACGAGGGATAACAAAGCGGGAGTGAACCGCTTCGCAATCATGAACCAAGGGTACGTGAATTCCGGGTCAGTTCCAGCCCGTCTTCTCACGCACCGTTAACGTCGTGGCTAGCATCGCACCGTCTGCCCTGGTCACGCCGCCCCGGAGGACGGTGTTCGACAGCAGCCCACAGCCTGCCCGGTCGAAACCGAGCACACCAGAGGCAAGCGCGACAACCGTGGGCGCGGGTGGCTCGAGAGCCGCCCCGGCCCGCCGCCTCAGCGATCCTGGGCAGTAAACGTGAAGTTGAGCGTGCGTGCGAACACCGACTCGAAGCCACGGTACGGCAGCGGCTGCGCGTTGAGCACGGCGGCCTCGATCGAACGCTTGCCGGCCTCGTCGTACGGGCAGTTCGGGCTGACCTTGGCCTGCATCACCGTGCCACCCGGAATCTGGGTGATGGTGATCTGGCAGCGCTGGCCCAGCGGCACCGTGTCCGGCCGCACCCACTGCGACAGCACCTTGGCCTGGATCGCCGCGGCGTACTTGGCCGAAAGATCATCGCTGTTGCCACCACCACCGGCGGCCGGCTGGGACGCACCGCTGGAACCGGCGGCGGCACTGCCCGCGGCATTGCGCGCGGCGGCGACCTGGCGCAGCTTCTGCTCAGCCAGCTTGGCTTCCTTTTCGGCCTGTTCGCGGCGGGCACGGATCTCGGCGATCTTCTTCTGCTTCTCGGCCTCGGCCTTGTCCGCAGCCTGACGCGCCTGATCGGCCAGCTTCTTCTTCGCGTCTTCTTCCTGCTGCTTGGCCAGGCGCAGCTTCTGCTCGGCCTCTTCCTGGCGCTTGCGTTCGGTCAGGTCGATCTGCTCCTGGCGGCGCTTGGCTTCCTGCTCCTGCCTGGCCTTCTCCTGCGAGATGGCCAACGCGCTGACCGCTTCCTGGTCCTTGGTATCCGGCTGCGCGACACGCTCCTGTGCCTGTTGCTGCTGCGGCGTGGGGGCGTCCTGTGGGCGCGGCTCGGGAATCGGCTGTGGCGGCGGAATGGTGTCTTCCGGCACCGGAACCGGCTCGGCCACCGGCGGCGGCAGGTCCTCCAGCTTTTCGGACTGGCGCAGGGCCTGGCGGGCGGCGGACGCTTCGGACGCGGACAGCGCCAGGCTGGCCTCCACCGACGGATCACCGGCGGCGGCGTCGGTGTTGCGCTCGGGCGACCAGAACCAGGCCACGATGAAGACCAGCGCGACCAGCAGGTGCACCAGCAACGCCAGCGCCAGGGGCAGGCCCCAGCCGGGTTCGCGCTGCTGCGGAGGTGGCAGGGCGTCAGCGTGCATCGGTGGCCAGGCCTACCTTGTCTACCTTGGCGCGCTTGATGACATCCATCGCGGCGATGACCTTTTCATAGGCCACGGCACGGTCGGCGGCGACGATCACGCGCACGCCCTTGTCCTGGGCGGCGATGCCGGCCAGGCGGCCTTCCAGTTCCTCGGCCGACACGGCGGTCGGCTCCTTGGCGTCGGGCAGCTTCAGGCTGAGCTGGCCGTCCTGGCGCACCGAGACGATCACCGGGTCCTGCTTGCTTTCCAGCGCCTTGGCGTTGGATTGCGGCAGGTCGACGTCGAAGCTCAGGGTGAGCAGCGGCGCGGTGACCATGAAGATGATCAGCAGCACCAGCATGACGTCGATGTAGGGAACGACGTTGATTTCCGATTTCAGCTTGCGGCGCTTGCGGCGACCGATGGCAGCGGACATGGCTTGGACTCCCGGGTCAGGCGCTTACTCGTCGCCAGCGCTCTGGCGCTGCAGGATGGAGCTGAACTCTTCGGCGAAGGTCTCGAACCGCACCGACATGCGCTCCACGCGGGTGGTGAAGCGGTTGTAGGCCCACACCGCCGGGATCGCCACGAACAGGCCGATGGCGGTGGCGAACAGGGCTTCGGAGATGCCTGGCGCGACGGCGGCGATACCGGCCTGCGCACCGCTGCTGATCATGTCGTGCATGGTCACCATGATGCCGAACACGGTACCGACCAGGCCCACGTACGGGGCAGTCGAACCGATGTTGGCCAGCAGTTCCAGGTTGCGCTCAAGCTGGTCCACTTCGCGGGTGTAGGTGGTGCGCATGGCACGCTGCGCGCCTTCCAGCTGCGCACGGCCATCCAGGCGGCGCTTGTCGCGCAGGCGGGTGTACTCGCGGAAACCAGCTTCGAAGATGGCTTCCAGGCCGGTCACGCTGCGGCTGCGGTCGGTGGCGGCGCTGTACAGCTTGCCCAGGTCGGCGCCGGACCAGAAGCGGTTCTCGAACTCGTCAGCTTCGCGGGTGGCCTGCTTGAACACGCGGGCCTTGCGGAAAATGATCACCCAGCTGACGAACGAGCCGACCAGCAGCAGCAGCACGATGATCTTCACCGGCAGGCTGGCCTTGGCCATCAGTTCGAGGTAGTTGATGCCGCCGCCGGTGGTGGCCTGGGCAAGGGTCTGTGTCGCGGCGTTGCTGACGTCGGCCGGCAGTGCCTCGGTGACCGTGGCCTGCAGGGCCAGGAGCGTTGCGATCATCCGTTGTTCCTCAGTGTTCGGATTCGGGGTGGAGGTGGGGTTGCAGCATGGCAAGGACGGCCTCGTCCATGCCACGCGGGCGGAAACTGGCCGCTTCCAGTGCGGCGATGCGGACCCGGGCCGACAGCAGCAGCTCGCCGTCGCGCAGGATCTGCTGGTCGAAGACCATGCTGGCCTTCTTCAGCTGGACCAGGCGGGCGCTCACCTGCAGGGTGTCATCCAGCCGTGCCGGCTTGATGAAATCCATCTGCATCGAGCGCACCGCGAAGACCATCCCATGCTCGGCGCGCATGCGCTCCTGGCCGTAGCCGAGCGCACGCATCCATTCGGTCCGGGCCCGTTCCATGAAGGCCACGTAGCGGGCGTGGTAGACCACGCCGCCTGCGTCGGTATCTTCCCAGTAAATGCGTGTCGGCCAACTGAATAGTGGCTCAACCGACATCGGGAACCTCCGCGAACAGATCCTGCGGCGGGTTCTTCGGCTTCAAGCCCATGTGCCGGTAGGCCTTGTGGGTGGCCATGCGGCCGCGCGCGGTGCGCACCAGGAAGCCCTGCTGGATCAGGTACGGCTCGACCACGTCTTCCAGCGTGCCGCGCTCCTCGGACAGCGCCGCGGCCAGCGACTCGATGCCGACCGGGCCGCCATCGAAATAGTCGACCAGGGTCTTGAGCAGGCGCCGGTCGAGCTCGTCGAAGCCTTCCGGATCAACCTTGAGCATCTTCATCGCGGCCTGCGCCACGGCCTCGTCGATGTGGCCGCCCGCCTTCACCTGCGCGTAGTCGCGCACGCGGCGCAGCAGGCGGTTGGCGATACGCGGGGTGCCGCGCGCGCGGCGCGCGATCTCGCCGGCGCCATCAGCGGTGCAGTCGATGCCGAGGATGGTGGCCGAACGGCGCACGATCCGAGTCAGCTCCTCGACGCTGTAGAACTCCAGCCGCTGGACGATGCCGAAGCGGTCGCGCAGCGGCGCGGTCAGCAGGCCGGCGCGGGTGGTGGCACCGATCAGGGTGAACGGCGGCAGGTCGATCTTGATCGAACGGGCCGCGGGGCCCTCACCGATCATGATGTCGATCTGGAAGTCTTCCATCGCCGGGTACAGCACTTCCTCGACCACCGGCGACAGGCGGTGGATCTCATCCACGAACAACACGTCGTGCGGCTGCAGGTTGGTCAGCAGCGCGGCCAGGTCGCCGGCCTTCTCGATCACCGGGCCGGAGGTCACCCGCAGGGCCACGCCCAGTTCGTTGGCGATGACGTGGCTGAGCGTGGTCTTGCCCAGGCCGGGCGGCCCGAAGATCAGCACGTGGTCGAGCGCGTCGCCGCGCCCCTTGGCCGCTTCGATGTAGATCTCCATCTGCTCGCGCACCGGGGCCTGGCCGAGATAGTCGGCCAGGCGCTTGGGGCGGATGCTGGCGTCGGCGGCGTCATCCTCGCGGGTGGCGCCGGCGCCGATGATGCGGTCGTCGGTCATACCGTGATTATGCGGTAAATGGTTGCATTCCGGGGCCGGAAGCACGGTAGTGCCGGCCGCTGGCCGGCAACCCCATGAACACCGGTGGTGCGGCGGATGCCCGCCAGCGGCCGGCACTACCAGACCTCAGATCTCGACCTGGGCCCCGAGTTCGACCAGGCGGTTGCCGGGAATACGGAAGAAGCCCGTGGCCGGCGCGGCATTCCGGTGCATCAGCGCGAACAGCTTGTCGCGCCAAATCGGCATGCCGCGGTTGGCGGTGGCCACGATGGTTTCGCGGCTGGCGAAGAAGGTGGTGTCCATCGGGTCGAAGTAGATGCCACCGTGGTCGCACGAGCGCATCAGCGCCAGCGGCACGTCCGGGGTTTCCATGAAGCCGAAGCGCACATAGACGCGGTAGAACTCGTCGCCCACCGATTCGATCTTCAGCCGCTGCCCTTCCATCGCATACGGGATCGGCAGGGTCTCCACGTGCAGGAACACGTTGCGTTCGTGCAGCACCTTGTTGTGCTTGAGGTTGTGCATCAGCGCATGCGGGGCGACGGTCGGGTCGGCGGTGAGGAACACTGCAGTGCCCGGCACGCGCACCGGCGGTGCCAGCATCAGCCCAGGCAGGAAGGTATCCAGGCGGATGCCGTCCTTGCGGATCTCATCGCGCAGCAGTTCGCGGCCACGGCGCCAGGTGCGCATCATGGTGAACAGGAAGATCCCCAGTACCACCGGGAACCAGGCGCCCTGCAGCAGCTTGGCACCGTTGGCGATGACGAAGCCGAGGTCGATGATGAAGAACACCACGCACAGCGGCAGCAGCCAGGCGCGCGCCTTCGGCCACAGCGAACGGGCCACCAGGGCCAGCAGCAGGGTGTCGATCAGCATGGTGGCCGACACCGAGATACCGTAGGCCACCGCCAGGTTGGACGAGCTGCGGAAGGCCAGCACCAGGCCGATCACCATCACCGCGATGCCCCAGTTGATGCCCGGGATGTAGATCTGGCCGATGGTGTCGTGCGAGGTGTGCTTGATGCGCATGCGCGGGATGTAGCCCAGCTGCATCGCCTGACGCGAGACCGAGAACGCACCGGTGATGACCGACTGCGAGGCAATCACCGCCGCCATGGTGGCCAGGATGATCATCGGGTACAGCGCCCACGGCGGCACCGCCTCGAAGAACGGGTTTTTCAGCGCCTCGGGGTGGTTGAGCACCAGTGCGCCCTGCCCCAGGTAGTTCAGCACCAGGCACGGCAGCACGAAGAAGTACCAGGCGTGTCGGATCGGCTTGGCACCGAAGTGGCCCATGTCGGCGTAAAGCGCCTCGCCACCGGTCACCGCCAGCACCACTGCGCCGAGGATGAAGATCCCATGCCAGCTGTGCTCCATGAAGAAGCGGATCGCCCACCACGGGTTGAATGCCTTGAGCACTTCCGGCGCATCGACGATGTTGTAGATGCCGATCGCCGCCAGCGAGATGAACCAGACCGACGTGATGGGGCCGAAGGCCTTGCCGATCTTCTCGGTACCGAAGCGCTGCGCCGCGAACACCATCAACAGCACCACCACCGTGATCGGCACGATGAAGGCATGCAGGCCCGGCGCGGCCACCTCCAGGCCCTCCACCGCACCCAGCACCGATATCGCCGGGGTGATCACGCCGTCGCCGAAGAACAGCGACGCACCGAAAATGCCGAGGATGCCGACCACGTAGGCCGAGCGCGAGCCGTTGCGCAGCGTGCGCTGGGTCAACGCCATCAGCGCCATGATGCCGCCCTCGCCGTCGTTGTCGGCGCGCATGATGATGGTCACGTACTTCAGCGTGACCACGATGTTCAGCGCCCAGAACGCCAGCGACAGCACGCCCAGCACGGTGTCGTGGTCGCTGTTGAGCCCGTAGTGTGGCGAGAACGCCTCCTTCAGCGTGTACAGCGGGCTGGTACCGATATCGCCGAACACCACGCCGATCGCTCCGATGATCAACGCCATGCCTCCTGCTGGAGGGGCGTGACCGTGGCTGCCGGGGGCAGCTGCGTGCGGGGTTTGACTGCTGGACATGGGACTCCTGGCGACGCTCAGGCGGTTCGTTGAAGGAAAGGGACGCGGCTCAGCGCAGCGCCGACTGCAGCGCCTTGCGGATCACGGTGGCCACTTCGTCGCCTTCATTGAAGGCGTCGCGGGCCATGCGTGCCGCTTCGGCCGGCTTGTAGCCCAGCTGCTGCAGGGCCACGGTGGCATCGGACAGCGGGTCGGCCGGGGCTGGGCCGCTGCCGGTGGGCAGCGCGCCGCCGGCGCCGAACTGGGCTGCACGGTCACGCAGTTCCAGCACCATGCGTTCGGCAGTCTTCTTGCCGATGCCGGGAATGCGGGTCAGCGCGGTGATGTCACCGGCCTGGACCATGCGCGCGAACTCCTCGACGGAAACGCCGGACAGCACCGCCAGCGCGATCTTCGCGCCGATGCCACTGACCTTCTGCACGTTGCGGAACAGGCGCCGCTCCCCCTCGCGCAGGAAGCCGTACAGCGAAACGCTGTCTTCCTTCTGCGCGTAGTGGGTGTACAGCGTGACCTCGCGGCCGAGCTCGGGCAGGTCGTAGAAGGTGCTCATCGGCGCCTCCAGTTCGTAGCCCACCCCGTTCACGTCCACCACCAGCCACGGCGGCGCCTTGTAGGCGACGATGCCGCGCAGTCGACCGATCATTGCGTGCAGCTCCTCATTTGCGGCCCCACGCCTGGCGGGCACTGAGCCCCAGGCGGTTGGCCGTTGCCCGTACGTGGGCATGGGTGATCGCCACCGCCAACGCGTCGGCCGCGTCGGCCTGCAGCTTGGTTTTCAGGTTGAGCATGAGCCCGACCATGTGTTGAACCTGTTGCTTTTCGGCGCCACCACGGCCAACCACGGCGAGCTTGATTTCGCTGGCGGCGTATTCGTGCACCGGCAGGTCGCGCAGCACCACGGCCGAGATCGCCGCGCCCCGGGCCTGGCCCAGCTTCAGCGCCGAATCGGGATTGCGGGCCATGAACACCTTTTCAATGGCCACTTCCTGCGGCTGGTACTCGCGGCACAGGTCGGCCAGGCCCAGCACCAGCAGCTTCATGCGCTGCGGGAAGTCGTCGGCGCCCAGCAGCACCAGTGGCTGGTGGTGCACGTAGGTGACGCGGCCGGCGGCATCGACATCGATGATGCCGACCCCGGTCCGCTGCGAACCGGGGTCGATGCCGAGGATGCGGGTCATGCTGCACTCCTGGCGGGGCGGAACGGGATGCGCTGGCAGGCGTAGGGGGCTCATGGCTGTCCGCGGTGACCGTTCAACGGCCCGCGCCCAGGCCGTCGCAGACGGCTCAGGCGTAGGCGTCGGCGCCGAGTTCGGCGTTGGAATACACGTCCTGCACGTCGTCCAGGTCTTCGAGCATGTCCAGCAGCTTCTTGACCTGCAGGGCGACGTCGCCTTCAACCTTGATGTCGTTGTCCGCGCGGAAGGTGATCTCGGCGTGGTCGGCGACATGGCCGGCGGCGGCCATCGCATCCTTCACCGCGTTGAACGCGTCAGGGCTGGTGACCACATCGATCGAGCCGTCATCGGGGTAGACCACGATGTCATCGGCACCGGCCTCAATGGCCGCTTCGGTGATGGCTTCCTCGTCGGCCCCTGCGGCGAAGCTGAGCACGCCCAGGCGCTTGAACATGAAGGCCACCGAGCCTTCGGTGCCCATGTTGCCACCGCACTTGCTGAACGCATGGCGGACGTCGGCCACAGTGCGCACGCGATTGTCGGTCAGGCAGTCGACGATCACGGCCACGCCACCCGGGGCGTAGCCCTCGTAGCGGACTTCCTCGTAGTCGACGCCTTCCAGCTCACCGGTCGCCTTCTTGATGGCACGCTCGATCACGTCCTTGGACATGTTCACGGCCAGGCCCTTGTCCACGGCCACGCGCAGGCGCGGATTGTTGTTGGGGTCGCCTCCACCGCCGCGCGCGGCAACGCCGATCTCGCGGATGATCTTGGTGAAAATCTTGCCGCGCTTCGCGTCGGACGCGTTCTTGCGGGCTTCGATGGAGGGGCCTCTACCCATGGGTGCTACCGTCTGGCTGCTTCAGGATCAAGGCGCGGATTCTACCTGATCGGGCGCTGCAACCGTGTCTAGGCCCGTATTGTTGTAGAGCCGAGCCAATGCTCGGCTCAATGGGCCCGACGGAATGCAGCCGAGCATGGGCTCGGCTCTACAGGGCGGCCTGCCTCCCCTGCCCCTATGCTGCCGCCGCGTCGCGGCTGTGGTCGAACTTGCCATGGCGCAGGAAATGCGCGGTCTGCCGCGCAGCGTCGGGCGACACCACCAGGCCGCTGTGGCTGGTGCGGACCACGCAATGGTCGGCCAGGCCCGGCAGCCGGGTCTCGGCCAGTGCCACGGTGCCGTCGGAGGCATCGTCGATGGCACCCAGCAGGCTGCCCAGCCCGTGCGGCACCGAGCCGGCAATCAGGCCAACCTCGGCCCTGCCCTGCCAGTCCGGCAGGCCATCGAGCAGCAGCTCGCTGCTGCGTCCCAGCGCCAGGCCCCAGCCGTGCTCGGACAACGAGCGTGCGGTGCCACTGCCGCGCAGCGGTGAACCCAGGCAGACCACGCGCTGCACCGGCAGCTGCGGATTGCGCCGCAGCGCTTCCAGCGCCAGCAACCCGCCCAGGCTGTGGCCGACCAGCGACAACGGCCCGGCGTCGGCCAACCGTTCCAGCAGCTGGGGCACCGCCACGTCGGGACCACCGAACACCGAGGAGTAACCGAACGCATGCACCTGGAAACCACGCGCGCGCAGGCGCCAGGCCAGCGGCCCGACCCAGGCGCGGGCATTCCAGATGCCATGCAGCAGCAATACGGGGGGAGTCATGCAAACAGCCTGGCGGTCAGCGGGGCAGGAACGTGAGGTGATTGAACACGCGCGCGCAGCAAGCGGCGGTGAACGTCAGGCCGCGCGCGGTGCGCGGCGCAGGATGAATTCAAGATCGTTGGTATCGCCAACCGGGAACAGGTACTCGCCGGCCTTCTCGAAACCATAGCGGGCGTAGAAGCGTTGCGCGCCGAAGTTCTCCGACCACACGCCCAGCCACAGCGTGCGCGGGCCTTCGCGCTCCAGCCAGGCCAGTGCGGTTTCCAGCAGGCGGCTGCCCCAGCCGCAGCTCTGCTGCGTCTTGATCAGGTACAGGCGCTTGAGTTCGCCGTCACCGGGTTTCACATCCGGATGCGGCAGGCCACAGGGGCCGGCGGCGGCATGGCCGACCGCCTCCCCATCCAGTTCCAGCAGCCACACTGCGTAATCGGGGTGGGCCAGGATCACGCGCTGGCGCTCGACCGTGTAGGCCTCCTCCAGGAAGGCCTGCAGGTCCTGCGGCGGGTACAGATGGCCGAAGGTTTCGGTGAACGTGCGGGCGGCCAGCGCCGACAGGGTCGGCGCATCGTCCACAGTGGCGCGGCGGATCGAATACATGCAGGAAGTTGACGCCAGGGCGAAGCGGGGGTCAAGCCTTTTCAGGCGACTCCTCTTCTTCCTCGTCCTCTTCCTCGTACTCTTCTTCGTCCTCGTCCTCGTCCTCTTCTTCCTCGCCTTCCTCGTCCTCGTCGTACTCTTCCTCTTCGTCGTCCTCGTAATCCTCGACGCCGAAGTCTTCACCGTCCCAACGGCCTTCGCCGTCGGCGACGAAGGTCAGGGCCATCGCCGCCGGGTTGGTACCGACGCGGACCAGCCAACCACCGAACACGCGTGCACGCTCGGTGACCAGGTTGGCCTCGGAGCCTTCATTGCCCAGCTTTTCCCACTCCAGCGAAAACGCAAACTCGGTCATTGCCTGGATCTCCTGATCAGTTGGTCTTGGGGCGAACCTGGATGTGCACTTCGGCCAGCTGCGCGTCGACGATCGGCGACGGCGCGTCGGTCATCAGATCCTGTGCACCGGTGGTCTTCGGGAACGGGATGACGTCGCGGATCGACTCGGTGCCGGCCATCAGCGCGGCGATGCGGTCGATGCCGAAGGCGATGCCACCGTGCGGCGGCGCGCCGTAGTTCAGCGCGTCGAGCAGGAATCCGAACTTGGCGCGGGCCTCTTCGGCGCCGATGCCGAGCAGCTCGAACACTGCGCTCTGCATGTCCGGACGGTGGATACGGATCGAACCGCCGCCGATTTCATTGCCGTTGAGCACCATGTCGTAGCCGCGCGAGACGGCGGTACGGGCGTTGGCGCGCAGGTCGGCGATGTCGTCCACGGCCGGTGCGGTGAAGGGGTGATGCAGGGCGACGTAGCGCTGTTCTTCCTCGTCCCATTCGAACATCGGGAAGTCGGTGACCCACAGCGGCGCCCAGCCATCGGCGATCAGGCCGAAGTCCTTGCCGGCCTTCAGGCGCAGCGCACCCATGAAGTCGGAGACCTTGTTGTAGCTGCCGGCACCGAAGAACACGATGTCGCCATTGCCGGCGCCAACATGGGCGACCAGCGCAGCGAAGGAAGCCTCGCTGAAGAACTTCTGGATCGGCGAGCTGACTTCGCCGTTGTCGGCGATCTTGATGTAGGCCAGGCCCTTGGCGCCGTACTTGGCGGCGTGCGCGGCGTACTCGTCGATCTGCTTGCGGCTCAGCGCTGCACCGCCCGGGATGCGCAGCGCGGCGACGCGGCCTTCGGCATCGTTGGCCGGGCCGGTGAACACTGCGAACCCGCTGTCCTTGACCAGTTCAGCCACGTCGACCAGCTCCAGCGCGATGCGCAGGTCCGGCTTGTCCGAACCGTAGCGGCGCATCGCCTCGGCCCAGGTCATGCGCGGGAAGCTGGCATCCAGCTGGACGTCGACCACTTCCTTGAAGATGGCGCGGATCATGTCTTCGACGAAGTCCTGCACGTCGCGCTCGCGCACGAAGGCGAATTCCATGTCCAGCTGGGTGAACTCCAGCTGGCGGTCGGCACGCAGTGCTTCGTCGCGGAAGCAGCGCGCGATCTGGTAGTAACGGTCGAAGCCGGCCACCATCAGGATCTGCTTGAACAGCTGCGGGCTCTGCGGCAGCGCGTAGAACTCGCCCGGGTGCATGCGCGCCGGCACCAGGAAGTCGCGCGCGCCTTCCGGGGTTGCCTTGGTCAGGATCGGGGTCTCGATGTCCTGGAAGCCCTTTTCGTCCAGGTGGCGGCGCAGGGCCTGCACCAGCTTGATGCGGGTGCGCTGCATGCGCTGCATTTCCGGACGGCGCAGGTCCAGATAGCGGTACTTCAGGCGGGTTTCCTCGCCCGGGTTCTCGTGGGCGTGGAACGGCAGCGGCGCAGCCTTGTTCAGCACGGTGATGGCGGTGGCGATCACTTCCACCTTGCCGGTGCGCATCTTGTCGTTCACCGCGTGGCGGGCGCGCACGACGCCCTCCACCTGCAGCACGTCCTCGTAGCCCAGCGAAGCGGCCACGGCGAACACTTCGGCGTTGTCGACCTCCACGGTCACCTGCACGATGCCTTCATGATCGCGGAGATCGATGAAGCAGACGCCGCCCTGGTTACGGGCCACGTCGGTCCAACCGGCGAGGGTGACAGTCTGGCCAATCAGGGTCTCGTCGACCAGGCCGCAGAAGTGGGTACGCATTGGGGGAAGCTCCGCTGGAGAACGCCGGCACCGGATGGGGGCCGGAAAGCCCCGTATTCTGCGGCCGAGGCCCCGGCCGGGGCAAATCCGGCCAGTCACACCGGCTTGATCATCCCCCTCCCTATAGTCAGGCACCTGCCACCGTATGGGATGCCGCCATGAATCCGCTGTCCCTGGCCCGCCTGGCCGTGACCCTGAGCCTGGGCACCATCGCCACGCTCGCCCTGCCCTCCGCCCCGGCCGCCGCGCAAAGCGGGGTGATCCGTTGCGAGAGCCAGAACAACCGAGAACGCGTGTGCAATACAGGCTGGCGCAATGCGCAGCTGGTCCGCCAGCTGTCCGGCAGCGCCTGCGACGAGGGCCGCACCTGGGGCAGCCGCAATGGCAGCATCTGGGTCAGCAATGGCTGCCGCGCCGAATTCGTCGAGGCCCGTGGTGGCTGGGGCGGCGGCAACGGCGGTGGCTGGGGCGGCAACAACGGCCGGCCCGGCGAGACCATCCGCTGTGAGAGCCAGAACAATCGCGAACGCAGCTGCCCGGTCGGCTGGCGCAATGCCCGCCTGGTCCGCCAGCTGTCCGGCAGCCCCTGCGACGAAGGCCGTACCTGGGGGGTGCGCAATGGCGCGGTGTGGGTCAGCAACGGCTGCCGCGCCGAATTCGCCGAAGCTCGCGGCTGGGGCGGCGGGGGCGGTGGCTGGGGCGGCGGCAACAGCAACTACTCCATCACCTGCAGCAGCAACAACAACCGCACGCAGAACTGCGACTGGGATGAGCGCCAGGGCCGGCCGGTGCTGCAGCAGCAGCTGTCCGGCAGCGCCTGCCAGGAGGGCCGCAGCTGGGGCTACGCTCGGGGCCAGGTGTGGGTGAGCAACGGTTGCCGGGCGCGCTTCGGTACGCGTTGAGTTGAGGGGTTGGGGTCAGAGCCCTCCGCAGGTGGGGTCCGACCCGGGATCACGGCGCGGGTGCTGTGTCGTCGCCCCACGGTGGCGGTGGCAGGTCGACCGGCTTGCTCAGGTCGAACTGCACGCGGAAGCGGCGACCGTCCGGGCGCGTCAGTTCGTAGACGAACGTCTGATCCGGATCGATCTCCATCGCCCAGGTGTTATGCGTGGAAGCCAGCATGTCGGCGCGGCGGAACATCGCCACCGAATCGGCATCGGCCGGGAACTGCTGGCGCTCGGCGGTGCCCGGCGGCGTGCTGTCGCCACCGTACAGGGTGATCGCGTCGGGGCTGCCGTCTTCGTGGCGATGGTCGTGCTTCAGCCGCAGCCCGTTCGGCGTGCGGGTCAGCACCCAGGTCCGCGAGTGGTCATCACCGACATGGAACGGGATGCGCAGTTCGTGCGCCGGGTCGGCGCAGCCGCGCACATGCATGACCAGGCGCTGCCCGGCGAACGGATCCTTGGCGGTCGGTGCAGGCGTGTCCTCCACCACCTTGCCGACGTAGGCCTGGCCGCAATGTGCGGCGATGGCGGCCATGAACGCATCGGCCGGTGCGGTCGCCAGGTCATGGGCGACCGTGTCGGAGCGCTGCGTGCACGCAGCGAGGCTGAGCAGGAGGGCGGCGGTAGTGGCAACGGCAATCGGTCTCATACCCCAACCCTAACGGCCATGGACGATGGGCGCAAACCGCGCGCCAGTCCCGCTCAGCGCTCGGCAGACGGTGCTGCCGGCAGTGCTTCGGTCGCCGCCGCTACCGGCGCGGCCTCGCCCTCGCCCGCCGGTTCCTGCTCCACCGGATCGACGTCGAACGGCGTGCGGAACACCAGCGACGGCAGCAGCGTGGTCAGTGCGGCGTACAGCAGCAGCGCGCCGAACAGCACCGCCGGAATCTGGAAACGCTCGCGCATGATCGCCGCCAGCACCAGGGTGAAGATCAGGGTCGGAGCCAGCGCCAGCGAGACGCGCAGGCTGCTGCGGAAGCTCTCGCCGAACATCACCCGGCGCTGCAGCCAGACCACGCCGATGCGCAGCGGCAGCACCACCAGGGTGATCACGATGCCCAGCCCCAGCGCCTCGAAGCTCAACGCTTCGCTGGGCACCTTGGTGCCGGCGTTGAAGAAGTAGAACGGCACGAAGAACGAGGCGAACAGGCGCAGCGCGTGCAGGTTCTCGTGCGAGGCCAGCAGCGGCATGCGCTGGTGCAGCAGGCGCGCAACCAGGCCGGCGATGAACGCGCCCACCAGGTAATACACGCCCAGCAGGTAGGTGATGTAGGCCGCCACCATGCCGACCATCACCAGCAGCGAGAACTCCGAGCCCGGCGCGTGCGGCGCCACCCAGCGGCCCAGCGCGATGAACAGCAGCGGCAGGCCGACCATCATCGCCAGCAGCGCCAGGCTGGACAGCGCCATGTGCCCCGGGTCGCCGGCCTGCAGCACGATGAACAACGCCGCCAGCGCCAGCAGCTCACCGGCGATGGCCTTGCTGGTCACCCAGAACCGTTCGTCCTCGCTCAGGCCCAGCCGCGACAGCGAGTCCATGATGAAACCGGTCGAGGGCGTCAGCAGCGCCAACGCCAGCAGCCCGGCGGCCTGCCACGGCAATCCTGCGTAACGCCAGGCCAACCAGCCGACGCCGAACAGCGTGCCGGTACGGATGACCAGATGTGCCAGCAGCGGCCACATGCCCCGGCGCAGCGCCTGCAGATCCACTTCCAGGCCGGCGAACAGGAACAGCGAGGAAATGCCCAGGGTGGCCAGCAGTCCGATCACCGCATCATGTGCCTGATCCCCCAGCCAGAGCATGCCGATGATGCCGAACAGCAGGCAGGTCAACGGGGCGGGCAGGCTGAAACGCTGCAACGCGCGTGGGATCACCAGCAGCGCGAAGATCAGCAGCAGGTAGATCAGTTCATGGCTCATGGGGTCTTCCGTGGGGTTGGAACGCGCGCAGGATGCGCGCGCTGAACCGATCCGGCAAGCCGTTTCTGGATGACTCCCGGTTACCTCAACCGATCAGGCGATCGGCAATGCGCCCCACCTGCGCCAGCACCCCGGCGCGCTGCTCGTTGCTGATCGCACTGGCCTGCAGATAGGCGGTCAGCACCCACGGTGCGCCGCCGGACAAGGGCCACAGGACGGCGATGTCGTTGCGCGCGTCTTCACCATTGCTGCCGGTCTTGTCACCCACCCGCCAGCGCTTGCCGAGTCCCGCGCGCAGGCAGGCATCACCGGTCTCATTGTCGATCAGCCAGTCGGACAACTGCTGCCGCGACGCCGGTTGCAGCACATCGCCCAGCACCACACGCTGCAGGGTGGCGGCCATCGCCGCCGGGGTGGTGGTGTCGCGCGGGTCGCCCTCGGCGAAGCTGTTCATTTCCGGCTCCAGCCGATCGCTGCGGCTGACCGTATCGCCGCTGGCACGCAGGAACGCGGTCACCGCGGGCGGGCCACCGACCACGCCGAACAGCAGGTTGGCGGCGGTGTTGTCACTGGTGATCACAGTGGCCCGGCACAGGTCACGCACGGTCATGTCCTTGCCGGCATGACGGCGGGTGACCGGTGCATGCGAGAGCAGATCGGCATCGCGCACCGGCACGCGCCGGTCGAGCAGCGCGGGCGCACGCTCGGCCTGGCTGAGCACGGTGGCCGCCAGCATGCTCTTGAAGGTACTGCACATCGGGAAGCGCTCATCCTGGCGATGACCCAAGCGGCGACCGCTGGCGGTGTCGAGCAGGGTCACGCCCAGGCGGCCGGCGCAGGCCATCTCCAGCGCTGCGAAATCGTTGGCGGTGGTAATGGCAGCCTCGGTCGGTGCGCGTGCGCTGGCCTTGCCTGCCGCACGCGCCAGCAACGGCAGGGCAAGCGAAGAAGCGGCGGCGGCACCACTGAACTGCAGGAATCGGCGACGGGCGAGCATACGGAATCTCCTGGCAACCCCTCGATTATTCAGGCCAGCACGATGGGCGACCAGCGCGAAATATCAGCGAGAGACATGAAAATTATTCATGCCTGTCGCATTCAACCCACTGCTGTTACGAACAACTCTATCGACAGGGTAGGATCAGCCATCACTCCAGCTCACGACTGTACGATGCTGCACCCGACCCTGTCGCTGAATGCGCTGCGCGCGTTCGAGGCCGCCGCCCGCCATCAGAACTTCACCCGTGCCGCGCTGGAGCTGTGTGTCAGCCAGGCGGCGCTGAGCCACCAGATCCGGGGCCTGGAAGACCGGCTCGGCATCCGCCTGTTCCATCGCCTGCCGCGCGGCGTGGCGCTGACCGATGAAGGCGCAGCGCTGTATCCGGTGCTCAACGAATCGTTCGAACGCATCTCGGCCAGCATCGCGCGCTACACCGGCGGGCCGGCCCGCGAAGTGCTGACACTGGGGGTGGTCGGCACCTTTGCCACCGGCTGGCTGCTGCCACGGCTGGCCGCATTCGAGGCCGCGCATCCGGACATCGAGCTGCGCCTGCAGACCCACAACAACCGCATCGACCTGGCCGGCGAAGGGCTGGATCTGGCCATCCGCTTCGGTGATGGCGACTGGCAGGGCCAGGCCTGCACGGCGATCCTCGATGCGCCCTTCGCGCCGCTGTGCGCCCCGGCATTGGCGCGGCGGCTGAAGCAGCCGCGCGACCTGGCCACGCTGCCGCTGTTGCGTTCCTATCGCAGCGACGAATGGCCGCGCTGGCTGCAGGCGGCCGGCGTCAGCGGTGTGGAAGCACGTGGGCCGGTGTTCGATTCCTCGCTGACGGTGGCGATGGCCGCCGCCGGCGGTGCCGGCGTGGCCTTGCTGCCGCTGCGCATGTTCGAGCAGGAACTGGCCGAAGGCCGCCTGCTGCAGCCGTTCGGCACCACGCTGGAGCTGGGCCGCTACTGGCTGACGCGGCTACGCTCGCGCGCCGAGCGCGAGCCGGCCAAGCGCTTCCGCGAGTGGCTGCAGGCGCAGGCATGATGTAGCGCCGAGCCTACGCTCGGCTGCTCCGTGTCCAATGCCGCGCTACGCGCGAAAGCCGAGCGTGGCTCGGCTCTGCAGAAATGCCAGTCGGCCGCTGGCCGGCACGACCGGTCAGGACTCCAGCAGCTCCATCCACGCCGCTTCAGCCTTTTCCAGCTGCGCGGCGGCGGTTTCCCGATCGCGGCCAAGCACGGCCATGCGGCTGGCATCGGCGTAGTTGGCCGGGTCGGCCAGCTGGCGATCCAGTTCGGCCAGCGCACCTTCCAGCTCGGCCACCTTGGCTTCAGCGGCGGCCAGCTTGTGCGGGTTCACCGGCTTCTTCTGCACCACCTGCGCCACCGGGGCGGTCTTGACCACCACCGGCTCTTCCACCTGTTCCATGCGCGCCTTGGTGCCCTGTGCCTGCGGGCGGGTACGCAGCCACGCGGCGTAGGCATCCAGATCGCCGTCGAACGGCTCGACCACGCCATCAGCCACGCGCCAATAGGTATCGCAGACCAGGCCGATCAGGTGGCGGTCGTGCGAGACCATCACGATCGCGCCTTCGAAGGTGGCCAGTGCTTCGGCCAGCGCTTCGCGCATTTCCAGGTCAAGGTGGTTGGTCGGTTCGTCCAGCAGCAGCACGTTCGGCTGCTGCCAGGCGATCAGCGCCAGCGCCAGGCGCGCACGCTCGCCACCGGAGAAACCATCGACCGGCTCGAACGCGCGGTCGCCCGGGAAATTCCACTTGCCAAGGAAATCGCGGAACGACTGGTTCGGCGCATCCGGGGCGATCTCGCGGAAGTGCTCCATCGGCGACTGGCCTTCGTGCAGCGACTCCACCGTGTGCTGGGCGAAGTAGCCGATCTTCAGGTCCGGGTGCGCCATGCGCTCACCGACGATCGGCGCCAGTTCACCCACCAGGGTCTTCACCAGGGTGGTCTTGCCGGCGCCGTTGGGGCCGAGCAGGCCAATGCGCTGGCCCGCTTCCAGGCCGAAGCCGACGTTGTGCAGGATCACCGCATCCTGGCCGTAGCCGGCCTCGACGTGGTTGAGGCGGATCAGCGAGAACGGCAGCTTGGCCGGCGGCGCGAACTCGATGCGGAACTCGCGTTCGGCACGCACCGCTTCGGTGCCGGCCAGCTTGGCCAGGCGCTTCATGCGGCTCTGCGCCTGCGCGGCCTTGCTCGCCTGCGCCTTGAAGCGGTCGATGAAACTCTGCAGGTGGGCGCGCTCGGCCTGCTCCTTCTCGTGCGCGATCTGCTGCTGGCGCAGCTGTTCGGCGCGCTGGCGCTCGAAATCGGTGTAGCCGCCCGGGTAGAGCTTGGCGCCGCCGCCGTGCAGGTGCAGGGTATGGGTGGCCACGTTGTCGAGGAACTCGCGGTCATGCGAGATCAGCAACAAGGTGCCTGGGTACTTCAGCAGCCACTGTTCCAGCCAGTACACCGCGTCCAGGTCCAGGTGGTTGGTCGGTTCGTCGAGCAGCAGCAGGTCGCTGGGCATCATCAGCGCACGGGCCAGGTTCAGGCGCACGCGCCAGCCACCGGAGAACGAGGACACCGCGCGGTGGTGCGTCTCGGCCGGGAAGCCGAGCCCGTGCAGCAGCTTGCCGGCGCGCGCTTCGGCGTCGTAGGCGCCCATCTCGGCCATCTTCGTGTGTGCGTTGGCCACCGCCTCCCAGTCTTCGCGGGCGGTTGCCTCGGCCTCTTCGGCCAGCACCGCAGCCACCTCGGTATCGCCGCCCAGCACGAAGCTCAGCGCCGGGTCCGGCAGCGACGGGGTTTCCTGGGCCACGCTGGCGATACGGACCTTGCCGGGCAGGTCGACGTCACCCTTGTCGGCCTCCAGTTCGCCCTTCACCGCCGCGAACAGGCTGGACTTGCCAGCACCGTTGCGGCCGACCACACCTACCCGGTAACCGGCGTGCAGGGTCAGGTCGACATTGGACAACAGCAGCCGCTCGCCGCGGCGCAAGGCGAAATTACGAAGGGAGATCATCGGGGAAGGGGTCCATATAACCGGATGGAATGTGCTGGTGAGCACTGTTCCTGCGACGCAATTCTAGCGTTAACGAATACTTGACGCGTCCCGGGATGCGCAGTGGCCGACGTTCCTCTCTCCCACGTCCTCGCCGCGCGCTTCCCGGGTCTCCTCCCCGCCGATGCCTGTCCGGGCTAAATGGTTGCTACTGCAACGTTTTTTCCGATGACCGGCATTTGACAGGCACTGAATATCCCGTTAATTGCTGTATTGCGCACCGCAACAACCGCCGTCCGCCTCACCCCCGTGATGTCGATTCCGGTGCCGCCCCCGCCAACCGGAGCCCATCCCGATGACCCGCAAGACCAGCCTGATCGCCGCCGCCGTCGCTGTCGCACTCGGTGGCTCTCCGTTCGTCGCCGCCGCCCAGCAGGCCGGCACCGCCGCCAACACCCTGGACACCGTGATCGTCACCGGCACCCGCGTGGCCGACCGCACCGTCGCCGAATCGCAGTCGCCGATCGACATCATCACCCCTGAAGTGCTGCAGTCCACCGGCACCAGTGAACTGGCCACCGCCCTGTCACGCGCCCTGCCCTCACTGAACTTCCCGCGCCCTGCCCTGACCGACGGCACCAGCGGCGTGCGCCCGGCGCAACTGCGCGGCCTGTCGCCGGACCAGGTGCTGGTGCTGGTCAACGGCAAGCGCCGCCACACCTCGGCGATGATCAACGTCAACGGCAGCATCGGCCGTGGCTCGTCGGCGGTGGACATCAACGCGATCCCGATCGCCGCGATCGAGCGCGTGGAAGTGTTGCGCGACGGCGCGTCGGCGCAGTACGGCTCGGACGCCATCGCCGGCGTCATCAACATCGTGCTCAAGGGCAGCGGCCGTGGCGGCAGCCTGGCCGTGGACTACGGCCAGTACTCCGCCGGCGACGGCAACAAGTACCAGCTTTCCGGCGATACCGGCGTCGAGTTCGGCAACGGCCGTGGCCGCGTGCACGTGGCCGGCCAGATCAGCCAGCAGGACGAGAGCAACCGCGCCGGCCCGTACCGCGGCACCACGCCGAATACCGGCAACTTCCCGAGCATCGGCCAGAAGACCTTCATCGTCGGCGACCCGCGCGTGGACGCCACTGCCGCCTCGGCCAACGCCAGCTTCGATTTCAGCGACCACGTGACCGGCTACGCCAGCGCGCTGCTCAGCAACCGCGACATCACCTCGTTCGCGTTCTACCGTTCGCGCAACCATAGCGGGCAGAGCGCGCTGCTGGCGCAGACCTATCCGGACGGCTACGTGCCGGAGATCAACCAGTATTCCAAGGACCGCTCGCTGGTGGCCGGGGTCAAGGGCAACACCGACAGCGGCTGGACCTGGGACCTGAGCCTGAACCACGGCGAGAACACCCTCGATTTCCACACCCGCAACAGCATCAACTACAGCCTCGGTGCGACCAGCCCGCGCTCGTTCTACGACGGCACGCTGAAGTACCAGCAGGACATCTTCAACGCCGACCTGACCAAGTCGCTGGACTGGGGCCTGGCCTACCCGGTCACGCTGTCCTTCGGCGGTGAGTACCGCAAGGAGAAGTGGGACCAGAATCCGGGCGAACTGAACTCGTACACCGGCAGCGGCGCGCAGGGCTTCGCCGGCTTCACCCCGACCAATGAAGTGCATGCCGACCGCCACAACTACGCGGTCTATGCCGGCCTGGAAGCGGACCTGACCGAGAAGTTCTCGGCCGGCATCACCGGCCGCTACGAGGACTACTCGGACTTCGGCGACCGCTTCTCCGGCAAGCTGTCGGCGCGCTATGCGTTCACCGACAAGGTCGCGCTGCGTGCCACCGCCTCCAGCGGCTTCCGTGCACCGTCGCTGGCGCAGCAGGGCTACCAGGCGGTCACCAGCCAGTTCCTCAATGGCGTGTTCGTTGAACGCGGCACCTTCCCGACCACCAGCCCGGCCGCGCAGGCGCTGGGCGCCTCGCCGTTGAAGGCCGAAACCTCCACCTCCTACAGCCTGGGCCTGGTGCTGCAGCCGGTCGACCGCCTGTACATCACCGTCGATGCGTACCAGATCGACATTGATGACCGCATCGCGCTGTCGTCCAGCATCACCACCAACGCCGCCACCAGCGCGCTGCTGGGCACCCTCGGCCTGCCGCAGGTGACCGCGTTCTCGTACTTCACCAACGGCCTGGATACGCGCACCCGCGGCGTCGACTTCGTGTCCAGCTATACGGTGCCGTTCAACGCCAGCAGCCTGGAGCTGACCGCTGCGTACAGCTACAACGACACCGAAGTGCGCCGTGTCGGCGGCACCCCAGCGGTGTTCGGCACGCTGGGCCTGACCCAGTCGCTGATCGGCCGTGATGAGATCGGCCGCATCGAGGACAGCTACCCGCGCGACAAGGCGATCCTGAGTGGCACCTGGCGTTCGGATCACTGGGAACTGGGCCTGGCCGCCACCCGCTACGGCAAGTTCACCGTGCGCAACTCGGCCACCGCGCTGCGCGACCAGACCTACGGCGATGCCTGGGTGGTGGATGCCTCGGCCAGCTACAAGCCGAGCAGCAACTGGACTCTGACCGTGGGCGCCGACAACCTGCTGGACAAGTACCCGGACCGCACCGAAGACCTGCAGAACTCCACCTTCGGCATGCTGCCGTACAGCAACTACTCGCCGTTCGGCTTCAACGGCGCGTATGTGTACGGGCGGATCAAGTACACCTGGTAAGCGGTAGTGCCGGCCGCTGGCCGGCAACCCCGGGCCGCATCTGGAGGAGAGCCCCTTCTTGTTGAAGGGGCGCGCCGAAGGCGGGGGTAGAGGAGAAATGCGTGGCAAACCCGCCGGCCACGGCACGTGGACGGCAGGTTTGCCGTATCTGGCTTCATCGGTGAAAATCGGGGCACCCCCGATTTCCTGCGAGTGCCGATGCACCATGACACCGACCTGATCAACATCGTTGCCGTTGGCCTGGGGCTCGCCTTCATCTTCGGCGCGCTGGCCAACAAGCTCCGCTTGTCTCCCCTGGTCGGTTACCTGGTTGCTGGCATCTGCGTAGGCCCGTTCACCCCCGGCTTCGTCGCCGACCAGGCGCTGGCCAACCAGCTGGCCGAACTGGGCGTGATGCTGCTGATGTTTGGCGTCGGCCTGCACTTCTCGCTGAAGGACCTGATGGCGGTCAAGGCCATCGCCATCCCCGGCGCCATCGGCCAGATCGCGGTGGCCACCCTGCTCGGCTGGGGCGTGGCCTCGCTGATGGGCTGGCCGGCCATTCATGGCGTCATCTTCGGTTTCTCGCTGGCCACGGCCAGTACCGTGGTGCTGCTGCGGGCAATGGAGGAACGGCGCCTGCTGGAGACGATGCGCGGCAAGATCGCGGTCGGCTGGCTGATCGTCGAAGACCTGGCCTGTGTGCTGGCGCTGGTGATGATGCCGGTGATGGCCGGCGTGTTCGGTCCCGACGCGGCCAAGGAGTCGCACTCGCTGGGCAGCGTGCTGGCCGACATCGGCTGGACCTTCGTGCAGCTGGGCCTGTTCGTGGCGGTGATGCTGGTGGTCGGGCGCCGGGTCATCCCGTGGATCCTCGAACGTATCGCCGGTACCGGCTCGCGCGAACTGTTCACCCTGTCGGTGCTGGCAATTGCGCTGGGCGTGGCGTTCGGCTCTGCGATGCTGTTCGGTGTCTCGTTCGCGCTGGGCGCGTTCTTCGCCGGCATGCTGCTCAACGAATCGGAACTGAGCCACAAGGCCGCGCATGATTCGCTGCCGCTGCGCGATGCGTTCGCGGTGTTGTTCTTCGTCTCGGTCGGCATGCTGTTCGACCCCAACATCCTCGTCCAGCATCCGTGGCAGGTGCTGGCCACGGTGCTGATCATCATGTTCGGCAAGTCGGCAGCCGCGTTCTTCATCGTGCGCGCGTTCGGCTACCCGACCAGCACTGCGCTGACCATCTCGGCCAGCCTCGCCCAGATCGGCGAGTTCGCCTTCATCATCGCCGGCCTCGGCGTGGCGCTGCAGATCCTGCCGAAGGAAGGCCAGTCGCTGGTGCTGGCCGGCGCGCTGGTGTCGATCATGCTCAACCCGCTGGTGTTCGGCCTGCTCGACCGATGGCAGGCCAAGCAGGAAACACAGCCGCAAACGCCAGAGCCGGAAGAGGCGACCGGCCCGTCGCGCGACCTGCATGACCACGCCATCGTGATCGGCTATGGCCGGGTCGGCAGCGAGCTGGCACAGGTGCTGCGCGATCGCGGCGTGCCGGTGCTGGTGATCGATGACAACAAGGAGCACGTCGAGCAGGCGCACGCCAGGGGCCTGGCAGCGATCCGCGGCAGCGCCGCCGCCGACCGGGTGCTGGCCGAGGCCCATCCAGAGCGGGCCAAGATCGCAGTGCTGGCGATTCCGCAGCCGCTGGAAGCCGGTGAGGCGCTGGCCAAGCTGCGTGCGATCAACCCGGACCTGACCCTGCTGGCACGTGCGCACAGCGATGCCGAAGTGAAGCATCTGCTGGAGCATGGTGCCGATGGCACGGTGATGGCCGAGCGCGAGCTGGCCTATTCGCTGGCGGAGATGGTCATGTCCACGCCGCCATATCGGAATCTGGGGCAGCACAGCATTCCGGTGGTGTGAGGGGTGTGCTTGCGGCAGGGCTTGCAGCCCTGCACCTGCCAAGGCAACGGCAAAGGCAAAGGCAAAAGCTGACTATCCGTGGGATGGCGGGGTGGGTCCGCTTGCAGGGGCTGCTGCAAGTACGCCCATGTAAGCTCGGTCGCCGCTTGCTCGTGTGCGCAATCCTGCGCACACGGCAAGACCGGGGTTGGGCGTCCTGCCCAACCCGCCCGAGGCATGCCTCGGGCCCATGCGGCTCACGCCCCCGCAAGCGGACCCACCCCGCCTTCGACAATTTCCCACGATCTGCAGTAGATCCACGCCATGCGTGGATGCTGTTTGATGAACTGTCGGAATGTTCGATTCCGATGGTGATCCATCCACGCATGGCGTGGATCTACCAGGATTGATGCCGACCGTCGGCACATGGGGTCAGATCTGTTTTCCACAGGAAAACGGATCTGACCCCGGAAACAAAAAAATCCCCGGTCGACCCGCATCGACCGGGGATCTGGATCGCCACGTTGCCACGCCTTGGAGAGGCAGTTCCACCCTAGCGCATCGCGCCGCCGGTGGTGATCGCCTGTGGCGATATGCACCAAGCGCGCGGCTATCAGGCGACGGCCAGGGCCTGCTCCAGGTCGGCGCGGAGGTCACCGATGTGCTCGATGCCGATCGACAGCCGCACGGTATCTTCGCTGACCCCGGCCTTGGCCAGCTCTGCCGCATCCAGCTGGCGATGGGTGGTCGAGGCCGGATGGGTGGCCAGCGACTTCGCGTCGCCCAGGTTGACCAGGCGGGTGAACAGCTTCAGCGCATCGAGGAAGCGCGCGCCAGCCTCGCGCCCGCCCGGCAGGCCGAAGGTCAGTACGCCCGAGCCATGCCCGCCCAGGTAGCGCTGCGCGGCGGCATGCTCGGGGTCGTCTGCCAGTCCCGCGTAACGCACCCAGGCGACCTTGTCGTGCGCCTTCAGGAACTGCGCGACGGCCAGTGCATTGGCGTTGATGCGCTCCATGCGCAGGGCCAGGGTCTCGATGCCCTGCAGGATCAGGAACGCATTGAACGGCGACAACGCGGCACCGGTATTGCGCAGCGGGACCACCCGCGCGCGGCCGATGTAGGCCGCCGGCCCCAGTGCTTCGGTATAGACCACGCCGTGGTAACTGGGGTCGGGTTGGTTGAGGCGGGCGAAACGCTTCGGCTGCGCCGCCCAGTCGAAGCGGCCGGAGTCGATGATGGCACCGCCGAGGCTGTTGCCGTGGCCGCCCAGGTACTTGGTCAGCGAGTGCACGACGATGTCGGCACCGTGCTCGAACGGGCGCAGCAGGAACGGGGTGGCCACGGTGTTGTCGACGATCAGCGGCACACCCGCCGCATGCGCCACCTCGGCAATGGCGGCGATGTCGGTGACGTTGCCGCGCGGGTTGCCGATCGATTCGACGAACACCGCCTTGGTGCGCTCGTCGATCAGCGCGGCGAACGCAGAACGATCGGCCGGGTCGGCGAAGCGCGCCTGGATGCCGTACTGCGGCAGCGTGTGGGCCAGCAGGTTGAGGCTGCCGCCATACAGCGCGCTGGAGGCGACGATGTTGTCACCGGCCTCGGCGATGGTCTGGAGGGCATAGGTGATCGCGGCCTGCCCCGAGGCCAGCGCCAGCGCACCGATGCCACCTTCCAGTGCAGCCAGGCGCTGCTCCAGCACGTCGGTGGTGGGGTTCATGATGCGCGTGTAGATGTTGCCGGGCACCTTCAGGTCGAACAGGTCGGCACCGTGCTGGGTGTCATCGAAGGCATACGCCACGGTCTGGTAGATCGGCACCGCCACCGCGCGGGTGGTCGGGTCGGGACGGTAGCCACCGTGCACGGCCAGGGTTTCCAGTTGCCACTGCGGTTCGCTCATTGCACCAGGCTCCATCCGGGGAAACTGCCACCATAGGCCAGCTGGCACCCGCCGCTGAAAGCCACTGGCGATGACGCCCGTACCGGCGGTTATAAGGTTGGCCGCGATTCAGGCAGCCGTCATGGGGCGTTGCTAGGCTGCGCCGCCGGGCGCTCCTGCCCGGGCACGGAGGCCCCACCCATGCAGCCATCGCCCTGGCATCCCACCACCAGCAGTTCGCCTACGTCGGTCATGCTGGTAGAGGACGACCGTCGCCTGGCCGAACTGGTGAGCGACTACCTTCACCAGCATGGCTTCGCCGTGCAGCACATCGCACGCGGCGACCTCGCCGGCGCCGCCTGCCGCCAGCACGCGCCGGAGCTGGTGGTGCTGGACCTGATGCTGCCTGGCCTGGGCGGCATCGACGTGTGCCGGCAGATCCGCAGCTTCTCCGATGTGCCGATCCTGATGCTGACCGCCTGCGAGGACGACATCGAACAGGTGCTGGGCCTGGAATCGGGCGCCGACGACTATGTGCACAAGCCCATCGAACCACGCCTGCTTCTGGCCCGGCTGCGCGCCCTGCTGCGCCGCCGCCACGGCAGCAGCAACACCGGCACGCCCAGCCGGCTGATGCACGGTGAACTGCTGATCGACCGCATGCAGCGTGAGGTACACCTGCACGGCGCCACGGTGGACGTGGGCACCACCGAATTCGAAATCCTGTGGCTGCTGGCCAGCCAGCCCGGGCAGATCCTGTCCCGTGACCAGATCCTGCAGGCGGTGCGCGGTATCGGCTTCGACGGCCTGGACCGCAGCGTTGACGTCTGCATCGGCAAGCTGCGTCGCAAGCTCGGCGACGATGCGCGCGAGCCGCGGCGGATCAAGACCGTGTGGGGCCGCGGCTACCAGTTCAATCCGTCGGCCTGGACGGCATGAAGCGGCTGTTCCTGTGGCTGTGGTTCATCACCGGCGCCTGTTTCCTGGCCTCGGTATTCTTCCTCAACCGGGTGCTCGACAGCATCTATACCCCCGTGCAGGATCGCGTTTTCGTCCAGCAGGTGCGCGGGCAGGTGTACGCCCTGCGCAGCGGCCTGGCCGGCCTGGACGGTAGCCAGCAGCGTAAGCGCCTGCAGCAGTGGCAACCGCACTATGGCATCGCATTGACCCTGCTCGACACGCCTCCCGCGCTGGCCCCGCAGGAACAGGCAGCCGTGCAGGCCGATGGCTTCATCGTGCGCGATCAGTACCAGCAGGTCCTGCTGCCGATCGAAGGCATCGATGGTCGCTGGTTGCACCTGCGCCTGCCTGGCGCGGTGCAGATGACCACGTACATGACCATCGCGGCCTACCTCAGCATCCTGCTGCTGGTCGGCGCCAGCCTGTACGCCTGGGTTCGCCTGCTCTGGCGCGATCTGGAGGCCCTGCGCGTGCATGCCGACCGCATCGGCGCCGGCGATCTGCAGGCACGCGCGCAGGTTTCGCCACGCTCGCAGATCCGGGTCATCGTCGATCACTCCAACCGCATGGCCGCACGCGTGGCCGAACTGGTGCAGCGCCAGCGCGACCTGACCCATGCGATCTCGCACGAACTGCGCACGCCGATCGCGCGCGTGGCCTTTGGCCTGGACCTGATGCAGGACAGCGATGACCGCGAGCGCCGCGAACGACTGGCGCAGGGCCTGCATGGCGACCTGGCCGAGCTCAACCGGCTGGTCAGCGAACTGCTGGCCTACGAACGGCTCGAGCATCCGGGCGAGGGCGAACCGATGCAGCGGATCGAAGCCAACGACTGGCTGCAGGCCTGCCTGGCCGATGCCCGCCGCGATGCCGAACGTGCCGGCCTGGTGCTGCGCGTGCAGCCCAGTGCCCTGCCTCGGCTGGACGCGGAACCGCGCCTGCTGCAGCTGGCGCTGAGCAATCTGGTCGGCAATGCCCTGCGCCACGCGCGCTCGCAGGTGGACGTGTCGCTGGTGAGTGTGGGCGGGCGCGCCTGCCTGCGCGTGGACGACGACGGCCCCGGCATCGCCGAGGCTGACCGCGAAAAGGTGGTCCGCCCGTTCACCCGCCTGGATGACAGCCGCAGCCGCGACACCGGCGGCTTCGGCCTGGGCCTGGCGATCGTCGGCCGCATTGCCGCACGCCACCACGGCGAACTGCGCATCGGTCGCGCCGCCCTCGGCGGCGCACGCCTGGAAATGCACTGGCCGCTGGCTGCCAGCTGAACGCCCACGGGCGCAATTACAGTTGATTACAACTCCCGCACAACTGCGGACGGATCGGTCGCCGGCGTATCGCCACGCTAGCGACCCTGCAGCACTCGCCGGATGCGCGCGCTGCTTTCCTCCCATTGTCGAGAGTTTCCATGTCCCAGCTTCGCCGTTCCCCCGCCCTGCTCCACCTGGCCCTGTTGCCGCTGTTCGCCGCCCCGATCGCCCACGCCAAGGATGACCACTGGACCTTCGAGCTCGCCGCCGGCGGTGGCGTGGCGCCGCGCTACAGCGGCAGCGAGGAGTACCGTGCGACGCCTTCGCTGTCCTTCGATGTCACCTCGCCGGGGGGCTGGTTTCTGGGCACCAGTGGCATCGGCTGGGGCACGACCCTCGGCGAGCACACCCGCGTGCGCGCCTATGTCGGTGCCAGCGGTATCCGCAGGGACAAGGATTCGCTGCTCGGCGGTTCGGACTTCCTGCGCGGCATGGGCGATATCGATACCCGTCCCCTGGTCGGTGTCTCGGCTGGATATACGCTGGGCGAGGCCGTGCTGAGCGGCTCCTGGCAGTTCACCCGCAAGGACGAGGACAAGGCTGAGAATGGACTGGCTACCCAGCAGATCCACCTGAACCTGAGCATGCCGCTGTTCGACCTGGCCGGTGGCGTGGTCAGCGGCAGCGTCTCCACCGACTACGGCAACCGTGGCTACATGCAGACCTGGTACGGCGTCAGTCCGGAACAGGCCGCGCGCACCGGCTTTGCCGAGCACAAACCGAAGGCGGGCCTGGTCAGCGCCGGTGTCGGCCTGAAGTGGAGCCACCGCGTGGGCCGTAATGGCAACTGGTACATCTCGGCCGAAGGCACGCGCCTGCTCGGCGATGCCGCCGACAGCCCGATCGTGCAGAAGGCCAACCAGTTCGGCGTGATGAGCGGCTATACGCACCGCTTCTGATGCATGAAGGGCGCCGCGGGGCGCCCTCTTTCGCTGCGATCAGTGGCAGGCTTGTGCGGCGCCGCTGCCGCACAAGCCGACCTCGCGCAGCCAGCCGATCCACTGCACGACGTCGTCCTTCTCCGGCTCGGCGCGGAACGACTTCTGCACGGTGTGGAAGCCCTGCCTGCCCTGCATGCCCTTGATCCAGGTGAACTCCGGTTTGCCGGTGCCGGGGTTCAGCGGGCAACTGAGCATCAGCAGCGCGAATGGCCGTCCGCCCTCCTCGCCTTCGTGGATCCAGTGGCTCTGCGCTGCCGGACAGGCCATGCGCCACCCCGCCTCGATGATGCCGAGGAACTCGCGCGGACTCACATGGCCACTGTTCGGCGCATCATTGACAGTGACCATGTCGGTCCAGTCCTGCACGGTCTGGCCCTGCGGCACGTACTCGGTGATGCGGTTGCCTTGTGCGTCGGTGCTCTGGTGGGCCTGCTGGTAACCCTTCATCGGCGGCAGCTGGACCTGTTCGACGGCTGCAGCGTGTCCAGCAACAGCAGCGAGCGCCAGCGCCATGCAGAGCGAAACCCTGCGGGTAACGTCCATGCGGTTCTCCTCGTCCTTGCGAAAGTGAAACGGGATCATTGTGCCTTGCTGAGGCTTTGGTGGCGCGCCAGCCATGGCAGGCGCGCCACCGGTTCAGGCCTTGGCGAAGACCAAGTGCCCACCCTCATTGCCGACTTCGATGGTGTCACCGTTGACGAACGCGCCGGACAGGATCTGCTGCGCCAGCGGATTCTCCAGCTGCGACTGGATCGCGCGCTTCAGCGGCCGCGCGCCATACACCGGATCGAAGCCGACGTTGCCGAGCAGGTCGAACGCCGCATCGGAGACCGCCAGCTTCAGCCCGCGCTCGGCCAGGCGCTTCTCCAGCCCGCGCATCTGGATGCGTGCGATCTGCTTGATCTGCTGCTTGTCCAGCGGGTGGAACACGACGATGTCGTCCAGGCGGTTGATGAACTCCGGACGGAAGTGCGCCTGCACCACGCCCATCACGGCCGCCTTCATCTGCGTGTAGGCCTCCGGGCTGTCGTCGGTGCTCATGTCCTGGATCTGATGCGAGCCCAGGTTCGAGGTCATCACGATGACGGTGTTGCGGAAGTCCACCGTGCGGCCCTGGCCGTCGGTCAGGCGGCCATCATCCAGCACCTGCAGCAGGATGTTGAACACATCCGGATGCGCCTTCTCCACCTCATCGAGCAGGATCAGCGAATACGGGCGACGACGCACGGCCTCGGTCAGGTAACCGCCTTCCTCGTAGCCGACGTAGCCCGGGGGCGCACCGATCAGGCGGGCGACGCTGTGCTTCTCCATGAACTCGCTCATGTCGATGCGGATCATCGCGTCGGCACTGTCGAACAGGAACTCGGCCAGCGACTTGCACAGCTCGGTCTTGCCGACGCCGGTCGGGCCGAGGAACAGGAACGAGCCGGCCGGACGATTCGGATCGGACAGGCCGGCACGCGAGCGGCGTACCGCATCGGAGACGACCTTGATCGCCTCTTCCTGGCCGACCACACGGTTGTGCAGCACTTCTTCCATGCGCAGCAGCTTGTCGCGCTCGCCTTCGAGCATCTTGTTGACCGGGATGCCGGTCCAGCGCGAAACGACCTCGGCGATCGCCTCATCGGTCACGCGGTCCTGTACCAGCTTGAAGTCCTTGTGCTCGGCTTCCTGCGCGGCGGCCAGCTGCTTTTCCAGTTGCGGCAACAGGCCGTACTGGATTTCGCTCATCTTGGCGAAATCCTGGCGGCGCTGCGCAGCTTCCAGCTCCAGCTTGGCCTGCTCGACCTGTTCCTTGATCTTGGTGGCGCCCTGCAGCGCGGCCTTCTCCGACTTCCAGATTTCATTGAGGTCGGAGAACTCGCGCTCCAGCCCGTCGATATCGGTCTCCAGGTCGGCCAGGCGCTGCCGCGAGGCTTCGTCCTTTTCCTTCTTCAGCATCTCGCGCTGGATCTTCAGCTGGATCACCCGGCGTTCCAGGCGATCCAGCTCCTCCGGCTTGGAGTCGATCTCCATGCGCAGGCGTGAGGCGGCTTCGTCCATCAGGTCGATGGCCTTGTCCGGCAGCTGGCGGTCGGTGATGTAGCGATTGGACAGCGTGGCGGCAGCCACGATGGCCGGGTCGGTGATTTCCACGCCGTGGTGCACGGCGTACTTTTCCTTCAGCCCGCGCAGGATCGCGATGGTGTCCTCCACCGTGGGTTCGCCGACGAACACCTTCTGGAAGCGGCGCTCCAGCGCGGCATCCTTCTCGATGTACTTGCGATATTCGTCCAGCGTGGTCGCACCGATGCAATGCAGCTCGCCACGCGCCAGGGCCGGCTTCAGCATGTTGCCGGCATCCATCGCGCCATCAGCCTTGCCGGCGCCGACCATGGTGTGCAGCTCGTCGATGAACAGGATGATCTGGCCTTCGTTCTTGGCCAGGTCGTTGAGCACGCCCTTCAGGCGCTCCTCGAATTCACCGCGGAACTTGGCGCCGGCGATCAGCGCGCCCATGTCCAGCGACAGCACGCGCTTGCCACGCAGGCCCTCGGGTACTTCGTCATTGATGATGCGCTGGGCGAGCCCTTCCACGATCGCGGTCTTGCCCACGCCGGGTTCGCCGATCAGCACCGGGTTGTTCTTGGTCCGGCGCTGCAGCACCTGGATGGTGCGGCGGATTTCCTCGTCACGGCCAATCACCGGGTCGAGCTTGCCGCTCTCGGCGCGCGCGGTCAGGTCGATGGTGTACTTCTCCAGCGCCTGCCGCTGCTCCTCGGCGTTCTCCGACTGCACGTTCTCGCCGCCGCGCAGCTTGTCGATAGCCGCCTGCAGGCGGGTCTTGTCGGCACCGGCGGCGCGCAGCGCCATGCCCAGCGTGCCGCCGTCTTCCAGCGCCGCGAGCACGAACCACTCGCTGGCAATGAAGGCATCGCCGTGCTGCTGCGCCAGCTTGTCGGTCTGGTTCAGCAGGCGCCCCAGGTCATTGCCCATCGAGACGTTGCCGGCCTGGCCAGACACCTTCGGCAGTGCATCCAGCGCCTCGGTCAGGCGCTCGCGCAGCACCGGCACGTTCACCCCGGCCTGGGCCAGCAGCGGGCGCGTGCTGCCGCCCTGCTGGTCAAGCAGCGCGCTGAACAGGTGAACCGGTTCGATGATGCTGTTGTCGCGGCCCACGGCCAGCGACTGTGCGTCTGCCAGCGCCTGCTGGAAACGCGAGGTGAGCTTGTCCATCCGCATTGCGAATCCTCATCGGTCATCAGGGCCGGCCCGCGCCGGCGATGCTGGGAAGATGCGGCTGCCCCACCCCGTTTCAAGGGTGGCTGCGACTGCACCCCGTAGCGAGTCAGCCTGCGGCCAGCATGCCGGAACGGGTGTGGTCGGCGCGTTGATCCCGATCAGTTCGGCGCAGTGGACCGGTTCAGCGGATGATCGCAGAGCGGAGCGCCCGCAGCTGCTGCTTGACCGCCCGCGCCTGCGTGGCGTCCATGCGCAACAGCGCCTTCTGGCCTATCGAGCGCGACTGCAGGGTGGAATCGACGAAGCGGTAGCGACCGCGCTCATCACGCTGCACCAATGGCGCCTGCACCAGTTCCGGGGTCTCCAGCAGATGGTCGATCACCGCCACCAGACGGTCGTTGAAGTAGCCGTCGGGCCGGCCCAGGTCGACGTAGGCCTGCTGGATCAACGGATAGAAGCGCTTGTAAGCCGTAGCCGCTGCCGCTGGATCCAGCGCAGTAAAGGCCTGCACATAGGGCGCGTAACGCGCCGAGTTGCTTGCCGCGATGCGTTCCCCACCCTCGCCAGGCTCGACCTGCAGGTTGCCCGGCAGCGGCCGTGCGGCCAGCGCCGTCGGCGGCACGCTTGGTTTGTCCAGGTTGTCGACCTGGGTGACCAGGCGCTGGATCAGGTGATCGCGCAGCAGCAGGGTCATCGGGCCCTCGCCCTGGAACAGCTGGCTCAATGCACCCCAGGCAGCCGTATCGCTGTCAGCCAGCTTCGGTAGCGCCGGATCAGCTGCGGCCTCGGTATCCAGCGGATGCTTGATCGTCGGTGGCGCTGGCGCGGGTTCCGCGGCCGCCTGCGGTTGTGGCGGTGCGCTGGTACTGGCGGGGGGCGATTGCACCGGCACCGAGACACCGTCTGCCAGGCTCTTCAGCTGATCGCGGAACAACCAACCGCCCGCGCCACCGATCACCACCACTCCCAACACCCAGGGCCATACCGCCTTTCCACTCTGCATGATGCAGCACCTCGTTTCACACGCATGGAGAAGGTGTGACCCCACCGGTTCCAGCCGGTTCCCCGTCTGTTCCGCTGCCGTTCGGCTTCGGCCCGCGCCAAAGCCGCGCTCACGCCTGCTTTGCATGCCCCGCGCGACGCTGTGGGTCTTTTCATGTGGAGGCACTGCCATGCAGTACGCGCTGTATTACTGGACCGGCATCCAGGGCCGCGGCGAGTTCGTGCGCCTGGCGCTGGAGGATGCCGGCGCCGACTACATCGACATGGCGCGGGTGCACGGCGATGCGGTGATGCAGCCGTTCCTGGAGGGCCACAGCGAAGGCCCGCAGCCCTTCGCGCCGCCGTTCCTGAAGGCCGGTCGCCAGGTCATTGCGCAGGTTGCCGCGATCCTGGACTTCCTCGGCCCGGCGCTGGATCTGGTGCCGCAGGCCGCATCGCGGCGGATGCAGGCGCTGCAACTGCAGTTGACCATCGCTGACCTGGTGGCCGAAGTGCATGACACCCATCATCCGATCGCCGCATCGAAATACTACGAAGCGCAGAAGACCGAGGCCAAGGCACGTGCCGCGTCGCTGCGCAGCGAGCGCCTGCCGAAGTTCCTGGGCTACTTCGAACGGGTGCTGGCCGCCAACGGTGGCCGCCATGCACTGCGCGAGCATTCGTATGTGGACCTGTCGCTGTTCCAGCTGCTGAGTGGGCTGGACTACATGTTCCCGCGTCGCATGCAGGCACTGGCGCCCACACTGCCCCTGCTGCGCGCGCTGCAGGCGCGGGTGGCGAAGCGGCCGAACATCGCCGCCTACCTGGCCTCGGAACGGCGGCTGGCGTTCAACACGAATGGCATCTTCCGCCATTACCCGGAGCTGGACGCCGAGCGGTAGTGCCGGCCGCTGGCCGGCAGAGCGCGCTGTAAGCATTCGCCGCCTGCAACACGCCCCTGTAGAGCCGAGCCATGCTCGGCTCAGAGCAGCCGAGCGCAGGCTCGCCTCTACAAGGCGGCAGAAGCAGAAGGGCCGGCAATGCGCCGGCCCTTGGATACCCATGAGCATGCCGGCCGCCGGCCGGCACTACCGTGGGATCAGCTGTCCCCACCCAGCGGCTTCACCGGCTGCTTCTGCAGCGACAGCAAGCCCAGCAGCACCGCCAGGGCCACGTAGGCGCCGGCAAACTGCACACTGATGATGCGCGCCAATCCTTCCAGCTCCCACGGCAGGTAGATGCCGCCGCGCGGATCCACCGAGTGGATCAGCCCGAACAGGGTCAGTACCGCCGCCACCAGCAGGAAGCCGCAGGCACGGCGCAGGCGGCCATCGACCATCGCCGCCACCGCCGAAATCCACAGCATCGAGGTGATGATGAAGCCATTGCCCAGGGTGAAGATCACCGCCAGCTCCGGCAGGCCGTGGCCGTCGAGCTTGGTCAGCAGCTGGGGCAGCTGATCCGGTGCGATCCAGCCGGGTGCCTTGATCGCCAGCAGGTAGGCCACCGAAGGCAGGAAACCGAACACCATCGCGCCGGTATGGTGGCGCGGCGTGGCCTGGAAGGCCTGGGTGGTGATGTCGATGGCCACGTACACGATGATCGGTGCCAGCACCGCCAGCGGCAGCCACTGCACCAGCCCGGAGATGATGCCGAGCATGCCGCCGATGCCGACGAACAGGCCGGTCAGCAGCGTATAGCCGCTGCGCGCGCCCATGTGCTTGTACGCCGGCTGGCCGATGTACGGCGTGGTCTGCGCGACGCCGCCACAGACGCCTGCCACCAGCGTAGCCACCGCTTCCACCAGCAGGATGTCGCGGGTGCGGTAGTCATCGCCGGCCGCACGCGCGCTTTCAGACACATTGATGCCGCCGACCACCATCAGCAGGCCGAACGGCAGCAGCAGCGGCAGGTAGGTCATCGCAGTGGGCAGGCCGTCGAGGAAGCCCAGCGTCGGCAGCGGCAGCACCACCTGCGGCGGCACCCACTCCGGCACATGGAAGCCCGGCGCACCCAGCCCGGCCAGGCCCAGGCCGTAATACAGCACGGTGCCGAACACGAAGGCCAGCAGCACGCCCGGGCCACGCACCGGCAGCTTCCCCTTGGCGATCAGCACATACAGCAGCAGGCCCAGCGTGGTGAAGCCGACCAGCGGCGAGCGCAGCGTTTCCAGCAGCGGCAGCAGGCCCATCAGCACCAGCGCGATGCCGGCAATGGAACCCAGCAGCGCGGCACGCGGCAGCGCGCGGGTGACTGCTTCACCGAAGAACGACAGCACGAACTTGAGCACGCCCATGATGACCAGCGCCGCCATGCCCAGCTGCCAGGTGGCGATGCCCGCCGCGTGCGGGTTCATGCCCTGCTGCTTGAACGCGATGAAGGCCGGGCCAAGCACCAGCAGGGCCATGCCGATGCTGGTGGGGGCATCCAGGCCGAGCGGCATGGCGGTGACGTCGTCACGGCCGCTGCGCGCGGCCAGCCGGCGTGCCATCAGGGTGTACAGCAGGTTGCCTATCAGCACGCCGAAGGCCGTGCCGGGGAACATGCGGCCGAACACCACGTCGGCGGGGAACTGGAAGATCCCGACCAGGGCCATGGCGATGAAGCCGAGGATGGAGAGGTTGTCGACGACCAGGCCGAAGAAGCCGTTGAAGTCGCCGGCGACGAACCAGCGACGCGGTGCGGCGGAAGCGGGAGCGGACATGGAAGGGGCGGTGGGGGTGGGGAGCGCCGATGGTAGGCCCAGCGGGGCCTGGGCGCCAATTCCGCGGTGGAATGATGGGTTCCAGCCAACGGCGGCGCCCCTCATGGCTGGGCGCGGGTAGAGTCGACTGTTAGTCGACCGGCATTGCCAGTTGGGCCGGTCGGGTAGGCCGCGCAGGGGTCGCCGCAACCGGACCCACCCCGCCATCCCACGGATACCCAGCTGTTGCTGTTGCTGCTGATGTTGCCGGCCAGCGGCCGGCCCTACCTCGGGTGCAGGGCGCAGCCCTGCATCGACCACCTCACTTCTTCAGGAAGTTGTCCACCAGCAGATGCTTCACGTCGTCGAAGCGACCGTTCAACACCGCCTTGGCCGCATACAGCGCCGTGCCGGCGACCTGCTTGGCCTCGATCTGCGGCGGCATCACCAGCTCGGCGCGACTCGTGTGCACGTCCAGCAATGCCGGGCCGCGCTGCGACAGGAAATCCTGCACCGCTTCCTCCAGATCCTCGCTGCGGGTGACCGTGCGGCCATGGAAGCCGATCACTTCGGCCAAGCGGCCGAAGTCCGGGTTCTTCAGGTCGGTGTAGTTGTCCAGAAGACCTTCCACCTTCTGCTCCAGCTCGACGAAGTTCAGCGAACCATTGTTGAACACCACCACCTTGATCGGCAGGTTCTCCTGCGCCGCCGTCAACAGATCACCCAGCAGCATCGCCAGGCCACCATCGCCGGACAGCGAGATCACCTGCCGGCCGGGGAAGGCCTTCTGCAGCCCCAGCGCCTGCGGCATCGCGTTGGCCATCGTGCCGTGCAGCAGGCTGGTCAGCGTGCGGCGGCGACCGTTGACGCGGATATGGCGCAGCACCCACACCATCGGCGAGCCGCCGTCGGCGGTGAACAGTGCATCTTCGGTGGCGTGCTTCGAGAGCAGCGCGGTCAGGTGCTGCGGATGGATCAATTCACCTTCGCCCGGCTCCTCCTCCTGTTCGCGCTTCTTCAGCGCCTTGTCGCGATGCTCGATGCACTCGTCCAGGAAACTGCTGTCCTCGCGCGGCGGCAGCATCGGCAGCAACGCATCCAGCGTCGGTGCGATATCGCCGACCACGCCGAGGTTCACCGGGTGGCGGCGGCCAAGGTGGCTGCCATCGCGGTCGACCTGGATGATGGTGGCCTTGTCCGGGTAGAACTGGCCCCAGGCGAAGTCGGCGCCGAGCAGCAGCAGCGTGTCGCACGCCATCAGCGTGTGGAAGCCGGACTCGATGCCGAAGATGCCTGTCATGCCCATGTTGTACGGGTTGTCCGGCTCGACGAAATCCTTCGCGCGCGAGGTATGCGCGATTGGGGCCTGCAAGCGCCGGGCCAGTTCCAACAGCTGTGCGTGCGCGCCCTGGCAACCGGCACCGGCGTAGATGCCGATGCGCTTGCCCTGCCCCAGCAGCTCGGCGATGCGCTGCAGTTCGGCGTCGGAGGGGCGCAGTACCGGCTGGGTGTAATGCACCGAGAACGGCACATCGTGCTTCACCTCGGCCTGGCTGATATCGGCCGGCAGGATCACCACCGCCACGCCACGGCGGCTGATCGCGGCCTGGCAGGCCAGGGCCACCACGCGTCGCGCCTGCTCCGGGCTGTGCACCTGCTCGCAGAACACCGTGCAGCTGCCATAGACCGACTTGAAATCCACTTCCTGCGGGAATTCCATGCCCAGCTCGCTGGTCACCACCTGGCTGGCGATCAGCACCATCGGCGCACGGTTGCGGTTGCTCTCGAACACGCCATTGATGAAGTGCAGGCCACCGGGACCACAGGAACCCGCGCAGGCGGTCAACTCGCCGCTCACCAGCGAATCGGCGCCAGCAGCGAACGCTGCCACTTCTTCATGGCGCACGTGCACCCAGGCGATCTCGCTGCCATGCATCGCATCGGTCACATGGTTGAGCGTATCGCCCACGATGCCGTAGCAACGGCGGACACCGGCCTGCTGCAGGGCGTCCACCACGATTTCGGCCACGCGCTTGCTCATCGGATACATCCTCGAACGGGGGAACTCCCGAGGCTAGACCCGATGAAGTGATGCCTCCGCAAAAAAAGGGACGGAGGGAACTAACTCGCTTGTGCCGCAAGCGAGTTAATTCCCTCCGTCCCCTTTCTAGTCGTTGACGTTGATCCAGCCCAGCACGTCGCCGTGCTTCGGGCTGCGATAGCGCAGCTTCACCCAGCCGTTCTGTTCATCCAGCAATTCCACCCGATCACCCTGCACCAGGTAACGCTTGGTGCTGGACGCACCAGGCCGGTCGAACAGGAACAGCCGCGCGGATGCCACGGTGGCCTGCTGGCCGCGCAACGGTCCATCCGGCGGTGCGCCCAGGCCATCGGCAATGGCACTTTCCAACACACGGCCGGCGGGATCATAGGTGCGCCAGACCGCCAACGGCCCGTTCTCTTCGCGTTGTTCCCACTGCAGCGCGGCGTTCACCGTATCGCCCAGCATCAGCACGCTCTCGGCGCGGTACAGGTAGAGTGTCGCACCTGCAAAGCGATACTGGTCGGTGTACCACATCGGGCCGCTGCGGCAGCTACTGGTCAGGGTGCGGCTGAGGTGGTCGACCATCAGGCCCATCAGCTCGCCGCAGCTCTCCCTGCCGTGGGTTTCAGCCCGCAGCGCGCGGAACCCGGCACTGGCGGGATCGAACCGGTACACCGCCACCGCTTCGTTGACCATGCCGACCGGGGCACGTGCAACCAGCTCCGGGTAACCATCGAAATCGACATCTTCGAGCGACCAGCGCGAATGGCCGTCGGCATCCGCCGCGCCGGCCAGCGTCTGCCGCTTGCCCGACGGTGACAGCTGCACCACGATGCTGCCGTCCTGCAGGGGATCGGCATGCGCCTGCACATGCGCGGCCACCTGGAAGCGTAGCGTTTCGCCCTCGTCCTCCGCCTGCGCCGTCGGTGCCAGCGCGCCGGCCAACACCAGGCCCAGCAGGCATTCCCTGTAGTTCATCGTTGCTCCCTGCGGCACCGCGGCGGCACCTTCAACTCAGAACGATACCTCGACCGGCTGCCGCGACCACAGCACCGACTGATGCCTGGTCTGCTGCTTCCACGCCAGGCGGATCGCTTCGATATCGGCGCGGCGCTGCGGGGTGTCCTCATGCAGCACCACCAGCACCTTGGTGCGCAGGCGGTTGGGCGCGGTATCGCCGCGGAACAGCCACTGGCCATAGGCATCGAACACGGTCAGGCCATCGGGGAAGCGCGGGGTCACTTCCTTGTCCAGGAAGGTGCGCCACTGCGCCTCGCTGATGGTGTCGGCCTGCGGACGGTTGCCGGCGCCCTGCTCCTCGCCCACGCCGAAATACAGCTCGCTGCGCACCCAGCCGTGCGCGGAAGACGGGCGCGCGGCGTCGCCCTTCAGTTCGGCGGTAGTGGCCGTGGCATAGGCGCTGGGCGCCTGCGATGAGAGGCTGGCGCAGCCGCTGGTGGCCAACAGCACGGCGAAGACGAGGCCAAGGTGTTTCATCGGTACAGCTCCGGGGAAGGGGGACAAGGCGAGCCGGCAGCGTACCGCGCCACCGGCCCGGCGTGCTGATGCCAACCGGGCATCAGCTCATGCCGGACCGGCAGGGGCTTGCATCCGCACCGGTCATCACGCGAAGATAATATATCGCTTCATCCGGATGGATGTAAGTGAAACCATCTCCCCTTCCCCCGTCGTCGTTGTTGCTGGAGTCCCCATGTCCGCCCGCCTGCCCGCGTCGCCGCTCGGCCTCGCCATCGCCCTCGCGCTTTCCTCCGCCGCCGCCCCGGCCCTGGCCCAGGACGCCACCAACCTGGATACGGTGATCGTCACCGGCACCCGTGCCGCCGACCGCACCGTGCTCGAATCCACCTCGCCGGTGGATGTGCTCACCGCCGAGGACATCCGCAAGGCCGGCGTGGTCAACGGTGAGCTGGGCAGCGCGCTGCAGGCGCTGCTGCCGTCGTTCAACTTCCCGCGCCAGTCCAACTCCGGTGGCGCCGACCATGTGCGCGCCGCGCAGCTGCGTGGCCTGTCGCCGGACCAGGTGCTGGTGCTGGTCAACGGCAAGCGCCGCCACCACACCGCGCTGGTCAACACCGACAGCAAGATCGGCAAGGGCACCACCCCGGTCGATTTCAATTCGATTCCGGTCAGTGCGATCAAGCGCATTGAAGTGCTGCGCGATGGCGCCGGTGCGCTGTACGGCTCGGACGCCGTGGCCGGCGTGATCAACGTGATCCTCGACAACGGCGGTGACGGCGGCGAGATCGAGGCGAGCTACGGTGCCAACCACACCGACCTCAAGCCGATCGGCCGCACCCTCACCGATGGCCAGACCGGCAACATCAGCGCCAAGGTCGGCACCTCGCTGGGCGAAGACGGTGGCTTCCTGCGCGTCGGCCTGGAATACAAGCACCGCAACGGCACCAACCGCGCCGGCTTCGACCAGATTCCGCCGTGGGACCAGACCCCGGGCAACCTGGCACTGCGGGGCAAGCGCAACTATGTCCTGGGTGATGGCAAGAGCAAGGACATCAACCTGTGGCTGAACACCGAGATTCCGGTGGGCCAGACCTCGACGTTCTACGCGTTCGGTACCTTCAACCAGCGTGACACCGAAGGCGCGAACTACTTCCGCTATCCCGATGGCGATGCCAACTGGAAGCAGGTCTATCCGAATGGCTACCGGCCGATCTCCGAAGGTGAGAACCGCGACGTGCAGGCCGTGGCCGGCGTGCGCGGGCAGTGGGGCGAATGGAGCTACGACGGCAGCCTGGACTACGGCCAGAATGACTTCACCTATCGCCTGCGTGATTCGCTCAACGCCTCGCTGGGCCCGACCAGCCCGACCCGCTTCAAGACCGCCGATTACGAATATGCGCAGACCGTGGGCAACCTCGATCTGAGTCGCGTGTTCACCCAGAACGACAGCATCAGCCACACCCTGGGCCTGGGCGTGGAAGCACGCCACGAGCGCTACCAGACCCGCCCTGGCGACCCGGCCAGCTATGCCGCCGGCCCGTACACCGACCGCCCGACCGGTTCGCAGGCCGGTGGCGGCCTGACCCCGCAGGATGCGGCGCGCCTGTCGCGCGATGTGGCCAGCGCCTATGCCAGCCTGTCCAGCCAGTTCGGCGAGAAGTTTTCCACTGATCTGGCCGCGCGCTACGAGCACAACGACGACTTCGGCGGCGAACTGACCGGCAAGCTCGGCCTGCGCTATGAGTTCACCCCGGCGTTCGCGCTGCGCGGCGCGATCTCCAACAACTTCCGCGCGCCGTCGCTGGCACAGATCGGCTACGAGTCCACCTCCACCGGCTACAACGCAGGTGGCCAGCTGGTGCAGGGCCGCCTGCTGTCGGTCAACAATCCGATCGCACGCGGCCTGGGGGCACAGAACCTGAAGCCAGAGAAGTCGCTGAACACCTCGCTCGGTTTCACCAGCCGCATCGGCGAGCATTTCGACCTGTCGCTGGACTTCTTCCAGATCGACATCGATGACCGCATCGCACTGTCGGAGAGCATCACCGGTGATGCACTGACCGACTACGTGGCCGCCAACTACGGCGTCAGCGGCCTGCAGAGTGCCAGCTTCTTCGTCAACGCCGCCGACACCCGCACCCGAGGCGCCGAGCTGGTGAGCAACTGGCGGCAGTCGCTGGGCGATGGCCAGCTGCTGCTGACCGGCACCTATGCGTATACCAAGACCACACTGAAGAACGTGCTGGCCACCCCGGCCCAGCTGCGCGCGCTGAATCCGGACTACGTGCTGTTCGGCATCGAGGAGACCAACACGCTTACCGACGCCACACCGCGCACGCGTGGCAGTTTCTCGGCCGCATGGAGCAACGACCACTGGTCGCTGAGCACCCGCGTGAACCGTTATGGCAGCGCCACCCGTGTGTTCAACTTCGGAGACGGCTACATCCCGCGCCAGACCTACCAGGCCGAGTGGCAGCTGGATGCGGAAGTCGAATACCGCATCACCCCGCAGTGGAGCGTGGCCATCGGCGGGCAGAACCTGACCGACAACTATCCGGATCGATCCAACAGCGATATCCACTACTTCGGCAACCTGCCGTACGACGTGCTGTCGCCGATCGGCAGCAACGGTGCGTACTACTACGGCCGCGTCCGCTATACGTTCTGATTGCATTGGACCAATCACTCCCGGTGGGTACGGACCGTTGGTCCGCACTGCCCGGGTTCCATGCAAGCCTCCCCTTCGTGCCGACCAACGGTCGGCACCCACCGGAGGTGATCGCTCTGGGTGGGTGCCGACCGTTCGCCGGCACTACCCCGATCCGTAGCCTGCCCTCGACCCCACGTACACGCCCACGCTGGCAAGCTGGGCTTCATGGCTGAACCGCTCCCCCTGCGTCCGCCGCCGCCATTGCTGGATGACGCCTGCGCGTTGTTCCTCGATGTCGACGGCACCCTGATCGAATTCGCTGCACGCCCGGATGCCGTGCAGCTGCTGCCGGATGTGCGCGAAGCCATCGGCCGCATCAGCGACCGCCTGGAAGGTGCCGTGGCACTGGTCAGTGGCCGCCCGCTCGAACAGCTGGATCAACTGTTCGCTCCGCTGCAACTGCCTGCTGCGGGCCTGCATGGCCATGAACTGCGTGGGCAGGATGGTCGCGTACTGCGCGACGAACACGACGACGACACCGCCGAATGGCTGCACGCACTGCACCAGCAGGCGATGCGCTTCGCCCACGGCCATCCCGGCGTGCTGGTGGAAGACAAGGGTGTCGGCCTGGCCCTGCACTGGCGCGGCGCGCCGCATGCAGCCAGGGACGTCCGCGCCTTCGCCGACCGCCACGTGCGGGGCCGTGCCAGCTACCGCCTGCAGCCCGGCGACCATGTGGTCGAGTTCGTGCCCGTCGGCACCGACAAGGGCCGTGCGGTGCTTCGGATGATGCAGTACCTGCCCTTCCGCGGTCGCCTGCCAGTGTTCCTCGGCGATGACCTGACCGATGAGTTCGGCTTCGATGCCGCCAACGGCCAGCATGGCTGGAGCGTGCTGGTGGGTGAACGTGAACCCAGCGCGGCGGTGTTCGCGCTGCCCGACATACGCAGCGTGCACGCCTGGCTGCGTGAGAATGCCTATTGACCCGGCCAACCCCCACGGCCGCAACCGAGATGTACCGCGTGATGACCCAACCCGATCTTGATCTGGGCGTGGTCGGCAACGGCAGCTTCGGCGCCCTGGTCGACAAACGTGCCCGCGTTGTCTGGAGCTGCCTGCCCACCTTCGACGGCGACCCTACCTTCTGTGCGCTGCTCGGCCCCAGCCAGCAGACCGGTGGCGACTTCGCCATCGAGCTGGAAGACTTCGCCAGCAGCGAGCAGGAATACCTGACCAACACGGCGATCCTGCGCACCGTGCTGCGCGACGCGCACGGCGGCGAACTGGAAATCCTCGACTTCGCCCCACGCTGGCGCCAGAACGACCGTTTCTACCGCCCGGTCAGCCTGATCCGCCAGGTGCGTCCGCTGGCTGGCAGCCCGCGCATCACCGTACGCGCACGCCCGCTGGCGGACTGGGGCGCGCGCGTTCCGGAATCCACCTGGGGCAGCAACCATGTGCGCTGGGTGCTGCCCGAACACGTGCTGCGGCTGACCACCGACGTGCCGGTGCGCTTCGTGCGCGACGGCCTGCCGTTCGTGCTCAACCATCCCATCCACCTGATCCTGGGCGTGGATGAATCGCTCAACCGTTCGATCAGCGGCTATGTGCAGGAGGCCTTCCAGCGTACCCGCGATTACTGGCGCGAATGGGTGCGCTACCTGTCCATTCCCCTGGAATGGCAGGACGCGGTGATCCGCAGTGCGATCACGCTGAAGCTGTGCCAGTACGAGGACAGCGGCGCGATCATCGCGGCGATGACCACCTCCATTCCTGAAGCCCCCGGCAGCGTGCGCAACTGGGATTACCGCTACTGCTGGCTGCGTGATGCCGCGTTCGTGGTGCGTGCATTGAACCGCCTCGGCGCCACGCGCACGATGGAACAGTTCCTCGGCTACATCTTCAACCTGGCCACCACCGACGGTACGCTGCAACCGCTGTACGGCATCGGCTTCGAAGCCAAGCTGGACGAGGATGAGGTCCCCAGCCTGTCCGGCTACCGCGGCATGGGCCCGGTACGACGCGGCAATCTGGCCTGGGTGCAGCGCCAGCACGATGTCTACGGCAGCGTCGTGCTGGCGTCCACGCAGCTGTTCTTCGACCGGCGCCTGCAGGACCCGGGTGATGCGCACACCTTCGCCCGCCTCGAACCCCTCGGCGAGCAGGCCTTCGCCCTGCACGACGTACCCGATGCCGGCCTGTGGGAGTTCCGCGGCCGCACCGAGGTACACACCTACACCAGCGCGATGTGCTGGGCCGCCTGCGACCGCCTGTGCAAGATCGCCGTGCGGCTGAAGCGCGACGACCGCGCCCACTACTGGCGCACACGTGCCGACACCATCCACGCGCGCATCATGGCCGAATCCTGGAGCGAAGAGCTGGGCCACTTCACCGATACCTTCGGTGGCCATCGCCTGGACGCCTCGCTGCTGCTGCTGGCCGACATCGGCTTCATCGACGCGATGGACGCCCGCTTCATTGCCACCGTCGAAGCCATCGGCCGTGACCTCAAGCATGGCAATTCGCTGTACCGCTATGTCGCTCCGGATGACTTCGGTGAACCGGAAACCAGCTTCACCATCTGCACGTTCTGGTACATCGATGCACTGGCGGCGATCGGGCGCCTGGACGAGGCGCGCGAGATGTTCGAACTGCTGCTGAGGCAGCGCAATCACCTGGGCCTGCTGTCGGAGGATCTGGCCTTCGACACCGGCGAGGCCTGGGGCAACTTCCCGCAGACCTATTCGCATGTCGGCCTGATCACCGCCGCGATGCGCCTGTCACGGTCCTGGCAGGAGGCATCGTGAGTCGTCTGGTCGTGGTATCAAATCGTGTGGCCGTGCCCGGCGAGAACCGCGCAGGCGGCCTGGCGGTCGGCCTGCTGGCCGCCCTGAAGGAGCGCGGCGGGCTGTGGTTCGGCTGGAGCGGCAAGACCGTGAAGGAAGGCAGCGGCACGCTGCACCGGCAGAAGGACGGTGACATCGACTACGTCACCATGGACCTGAGCAAGCGCGAAGTCGATGGCTACTACAATGGTTTCGCCAACCGCACGCTGTGGCCACTGCTGCACTTCCGGCTGGACCTGGTCGACTACGACCGCGGCACCCGCGAGACCTACCACAAGGTCAATGCGCTGTTCGCCGACAAGCTCGCGCCATTGCTGCGCGAGGACGACATCGTCTGGATCCACGACTACCACCTGATCCCGCTCGGCGCACTGCTGCGCGAGCGCGGCATCGGCTGCCGCATCGGTTTCTTCCTGCACATCCCGATGCCGTCGGCCGACCTGCTGCAGGCCATGCCCGATCATCTGCGGTTATTCTCCGCGCTGTACGCCTACGACCTGGTCGGCTTCCAGACCCAGCGCGATGCCGATCGCTTCCAGACCTACCTGCGCCTGTTCGGTGGTGGCCGCGTGCTCGACAACGGTGAGCTGGAAGCGCCCGGTGGGCGCCGATTCCGCGCGGCGGCCTTCCCGATCGGCATCGACACCGAACTGATCGCGCGCCAGGCCGGCACCGCCGCGACCAAGACCGCAGTGAAGAACCTGCGCAGCAGCCTGCGGGACCGCCAGCTGGCGATCGGCGTGGATCGCCTGGACTACTCCAAGGGCCTGCCCGAACGCTTCCTCGGCTTCGAGCGCTACCTGCAGCGCCACCCCGACCAGCGCGGCTCGCTCACCTACCTGCAGATCGCGCCGGTCTCGCGCGGCGATGTCACCGAGTACCGGCAGCTGCGCAGCCAACTGGAACAGATCGCCGGCCACATCAACGGTGGCCACGCCGAGCCGGACTGGACGCCGCTGCGCTACGTCAACCAGAACTTCACCCATGCCACGCTCACCGGCTTCTACCGAGCGGCGGCGGTCGGGCTGGTCACGCCGCTGCGCGATGGCATGAACCTGGTGGCCAAGGAATACGTGGCCTCGCAGGACCCGGAGGATCCCGGCGTGCTGGTGCTGTCACTATTGGCCGGCGCCGCCGACGAACTGAAGCAGGCACTGCTGGTGAACCCGCACGACCTCGACGGCGTGGCCGATGCGATCGCCACCGCAGCGACGATGTCGCTGAGCAGGCGCAAGGAACGCTGGCACGCGATGATGGAACATCTGCGCACCTACGACATCAACCACTGGCGCCGCAGCTACCTCGACGCACTCGAAGGCTGAAGAAAAAGGGGACGGAGGGGATTAAGTCGTTTGTGCACAAACGACTTAATCCCCTCCGTCCCCTCTTTCGTCAATCCAGGAACCGCGCGGCCTGTTCCGGTGCGGGTAGATGGCAGGTGTCATGCCGACCGAACCAGCGGTAGCGGTTGCGTGCCAGCGCGCGATACGCCGCATCACGCCAGCCGCGCGGCACGAGCCGCAGCACGCCGGCCAGGCGCCAGGCGCCGCCCAGCCCCGCAAGTACGCGCAGGATCGCATCGGTATCGGTCCAGGCACCCTGTGCGTCCAGCAGCAGGAACGACATCGGGTCCTGCGGATCCAGCCCGTGCGCGCGCAGCATCGCGCTGCCCTTCTGCCCCTGCATCGCTGCAAAGCGGTAGCGCCCCCTGCGGTCGAAACGCAGCAGGAACCGCACCCAGCGATTGCACAGTGCGCACACGCCATCGAACACGATCACCGCGCTGCCAGCCTCGGCGGCAGCGTCACCGCGGTTCGAGCCAACCTTCATAGCGGATCAGGGCTCCGGCCCAGGGCAGCGTCACATCGACCAGGAAAGTGTAGCGCTCGCCCTGCCAGGCTTCACGGCAGCGCACACCGCCGAACCAACGCGTCGGCAGCGGCAGCAGCCCGAACGCCCAGACCCGGCGCACCGACCAGTCAATACCACCGTCGCGGGCCCGCAGCGCGAACTCGAAGCGCACCGCGCCCAGCTGCTCGCGCAGATGCCCGTCGTGCGCCCACAGCCGCGACACCATTGGCCAGCGCCCGAACCGCCGCGCCCACTGCTCGCCCTGCCGGTAGCGGTTGAACGCCACCTCGGTGGGCAGCGCGTCACCGTCCTGTGGCAACCGCGCCAACGCAGCCAGCAGCGGCACCAGCCAGTGCCGCCCCCTCACGATGCAGGCCTGCCCTGCGTAGCGGTGCGGCAACGGCGCGGCATGCAGCGCCTGCACCGGTCCTGCCAGGGTGGCGAAGGCCGGCCCCAGCACACGCGCGAACAGCGGCGGAGTCAGGGCGCGATCCAGGCCAGGGTCGCCATGCGCCCGGTGCAACGATCGCGCCGATGCGAATACAGGTCCGGGTCGGCCATCGTCGACACCGTGCCGCCATACACCTGTGCCGGGTCCATTCCCGCAGACTGCAGGCGCTGCCGCGCCAGCGCGAACAGGTCCACCTTCCAGTGTCCGGGACGGGTCACGACGAACGCCCCCTCAGCAGCGGGATCATGGCCGACGAAGGCGTGATAGACCTCCTCGCCGATCTCATAGTCGGACGGCCCGGCGGCCGGGCCCAGCCAGGCCCGCAGCTGCGCCGGCGGCGTGTGCATCGCGGCCACCGTCGCCTCCAGCATGCCATCGGCCAGGCCGCGCCAGCCGGCGTGGGCCGCGCCCACCTCGCTGCCGTCCGCGGCGGCGAACACCACCGGCAGGCAGTCGGCGGTCAGGATCGCCAGCACCACGCCCGGCACCGAGGTTACCGCCGCGTCGGCCACCGGCTCGCTCGCGCCGGGCACCGGCGGTGCATCGAAGCGCAGCACGGTGCTGCTGTGCACCTGGCGCAGCCAGTGCGGTGCCGAGGGCAGTGCCAGCCCCTGCTGCAGCAGCTGGCGGTTGTGCTCAACGTTGGCTGGGGTATCACCATCGGCCGCGTGCCGGTTGCCCAGGTTGAACTGCGCGAACGGCGCCGGCGAGATGCCCGCACCGTGCCGGCGCGTGGTCAGCGCATGGACGCCTGCGGGCGCCGGCCAGTCGGCCTGCAGCAACGGCAGCGCGGCCGCCATCACCAGCGGTCCCGCTCGCGGGCGGCGAAGGCTTCGCTGTCTTCGCGCAGCACCTTCATCAGGTGCAGCATGTCCTCCGGCACCGGCGCGGTGTTGCGCACCGGTTCACCGGTGATCGGGTGCATGAACTCCAGGGTCTCGGCGTGCAGGGCCTGGCGCTTGAAGCCGCGCAGCGCGGCCACCAGCTCGTCGCTGGCGCCCTTGGGCAGCTTCAGCGCGCCGCCATACAGCGGGTCGCCGATGATCGGATGGCGCACGTGCGCCATGTGCACGCGGATCTGGTGGGTACGGCCGGTTTCCAGGCGGCACTCCAGCGCGGTGTGTGCCCGGAAGCGCTCGCGCAGGCGGTAGTGGGTCACCGCTTCCTTGCCGTCCTCACGCACCGCCATCTTCAGGCGGTCGCGCGGGTGGCGGTCGATCGGGGCATCGGCAGTACCACCGGCCACCAGTGCGCCCATCACGATGGCCAGGTACTGACGGTGCACGTCACGTGCCGCCAGCTGCTCGACCAGCGCGGTCTGCGCTTCCAGGGTCTTGGCCACCACCATCACGCCGCTGGTGTCCTTGTCCAGGCGGTGCACGATGCCGGCGCGCGGCAGCACCGCCACCGACGGATCGCGGAACAGCAGCGCGTTGACCAGGGTGCCGCTGTGGTTGCCGGCACCCGGATGGACCACCAGGCCCACCGGCTTGTTGATCACCAGCAGGTGCTCGTCCTCGAACAGCACGTCCAGCGGGATGTCCTCCGGCTGGGCGTCGGTCTGGGTTTCCAGCACCGCGTTGAGGGTCACCACCTCGCCGCCACGCAGCGGATCGCGCGGGCGCACCTGGGCACCGTCCAGCAGGACCTCACCGGCCTTGATCCACTCGGTCAACCGCGAGCGCGAGTATTCGGGGAACAGTTCGGCCACGACCGCGTCGAAACGACGGCCCGCAGCGGTGTCGGGGACGATGGCCTGGCGGGCCGATTCAGAGGGTTGTTCAGACATGGCAGGGGGCATTCTTTGAAATTTTGGGGTCCCGGCGGCCGGTTTCAGTCGCTGGACAGGACACTAGGCTATCATCGACCCTTCGTATTCCAGCCGCGTCCCGCCTCGACCCCATGATCCGACGCTCCGCCATGCTCTCCGCGCCCGTCCGCCTCACCGCCCTGCTGCTGGTGCTGGTCATCGCCGCAACCGGCTGCCATCGCGGCGCCAAGAAGGGTGATCGCCCCGATGAAGGCGTGCCGGTCGAACAGCTGTACGAGAAAAGCCACAAGCTGATGCAGGGCGGCAACTGGAGCGGCGCCGAAGCCAGCTTCCGCCGCCTGGTGGCCCAGTATCCGTACGGTCCGTACACCGAGCAGGCGATGATCGAAACCGCCTACGCCCAGTACAAGGCCGGCAAGCACGATGACGCGGTGTCCAGCATCGACCGCTTCATCCGTACCTACCCGACCCACCGCAACATTGCCTATCTGTACTACCTGCGCGGCCTGGCCAACTCCAACCGCAGTACGGTTTTCCTGCGCCGCGTATGGTCGCTGGATGCCAGCCGCCGCGACCTGTCCACGCCGCACCAGGCGTACTCGGACTTCAACATCGTGGTTGATCGTTACCCGAACAGCCGCTACGCCGCCGATGCGCGCCAGCGCATGCTGGAGCTGCGTGACGTGTTCGCCCAGCACGAGCTGGACAACGCCCTGTACTACATGCGCCGCGGCGCCTGGGTCTCGGCCGCCGGCCGCGCCAACTACCTGCTGGAGACCTATCCGCAGAGCGCGTTCCAGTACGATGCCGTCGCCGTCCTGGCCGATTCCTACACCCACCTGGGCAACAAGACCCTGGCCGACGACGCCCGCCGCGTCCTGCAGCTGAACCAGCCGGACCACCCGTGGCTGGAAGGCAAGTGGCCGAAGTACCCGTGGATGATCCGCAAGCTGAACCCGTTCGCTGGCGAGAAGTCCGCCAGCACCGGCCAGCGCAACGCGCGACTGGAAAAGAAGTAAGCGAGGGCCCCGAAAGGGGCCCTTCTTCTTTGTAGAGTCGAGCCATCCTCGACTGCTTTCCTCGCCCGCCTCCCCGCGCCGGGGCCGGCACCTAGGAATGCTACGAATCCACGGCGGATGCGACGCCGGTCGCAGCCTGCCCGGGCACGGCCATCCACACTGCAGCGCCACGGCCACACCGGCCATCACGGAGCGCCCCATGGCCTCACTGCCCCGCAGTTTCCGCCCTCTGTCCTGCCTCCTCGCCATCGCGCTGCTGGCGCTGGCCTCGGCGCCGCCGGCCGCCGCACAGGGCGCACCGGGCGATCTGCTGTCCGCAGCCCCCTATCGCGCCACCTGGGTGCCGTCCCAGGCCGCCCAGGCCTACAAACTGCACTACCGCACCCCGGATCACCGCGGGCAGCTGGCCGAAGGCACCGGCCTGCTGTACCTGCCCGCCGGCACGCCGCCCATCGGCGGTTGGCCGGTGGTGTCGTGGGCGCATGGCACCCAGGGCATTGCGGATCGTTGTGCGCCCTCGGTCTCCGGCCCCTACCAACCCGAACGCGACGGGCGCTTTCTTGATCGGTTCCTGGCACAGGGCTATGCAGTGGTCGCCGCGGATTATCAGGGCCTCGGAAGCTCAGGCGACCATGCCTATCTGCATGTGCGCACTGCCGCGCGCAACGCCATCGACATGATCAAGGCCAGCCGCCAGTACCTCGGCAACGGGACGCTGTCGCCGCGCTGGGTCTCGGTCGGCCATTCGCAGGGCGGTGCCGCCGCGCTCACGGCGGGCCACATCGCCCCCACCTATGGCGGACCGTCGCTGCAGTACCGCGGCAGCTTCACCACCGGCACGCCCACCGCAGTCGAACTGACCGCGCTGGTGATGAAGCCGGACAACCGCACAGCCAATCCTGGCGCGCTCAACGCGTATCACGCGTATCTGCTCGATGGCCTGCTGCAGGTCGCGCCACAGATCGACCGCGTCCTCAGCGACGCCGGCCGCGCCCGTGTGGCCGTGGCACGCGAGCAGTGCCTGGGCGAACTGGCCACCACGCTGGACGGCGCCGACACCGGCAGCATGTTCACTGCACCGCTGGCCAGCGTGCCGGGCATCTGGGCGGTGCTGTACGACTATCTCGGCGTACCGCGCCGCGGCTTCAGCCAACCGCTGATGCTGGGCCATGGCAGCCAGGACCGCGATGTGCCCTACCTGACCACCCTGCTGTACGCCGCTGGCCTGGCCCTGCGAGGCGAGCCGGTCGCGTTCCGGCGCTACCCCGTCGACCACCGGGGCACGCTGGGCGCAGCAGCCGCCGATGGCCTGGGGTTCGTACGTGCGCGACTGGGGGACGATCCCTTCAACGACGCTGCGGAAACCGCCGGCCTCGAACAGTTGCTCGACGAAGTCCGGTAGATCCACGCCAAGCGAGGATGATCTTCGACCATCGTGCGGACCAAGATCCGCCCCCACCGGAGAGGGGCCAACGGGTTGCCGGCCAGCGGCCGGCACGACCCGCCAAGCGCTGCCTCAGCCCTTGTAGCCGTTGCTGATCGGGTAGCGCCGCTCGCGGCCGAACGCGCGGCGCGAGACCTTCGGCCCCGGCGCGGCCTGGTGCCGCTTCCACTCGCTGATGCGCACCAGGCGCAGCACGCGGTCGACCACGGCTGCGTCGTAGCCGGCGGCCACGATCTCACCGCGCGACTGCTCCTGGTCGATGTAGCGGTACAGGATGCCGTCCAGCACGTCATAGGCCGGCAGCGAGTCCTGGTCCAGCTGGTTCTCGCGCAGCTCGGCCGACGGCGGGCGGCTGATCACCGCCGGCGGGATCACCGGTGCGCCGCCCACGGTATTGCGCCACTTGGACAGGCCGAACACTTCGGTCTTGTACAGGTCCTTCAGCGGCGCGTAGCCACCGCACATGTCGCCGTAGATGGTGGCGTAGCCGACCGCGTACTCGCTCTTGTTGCCGGTGGTCAGCAGCAGGCCGCCGAACTTGTTGGCCAGCGCCATCAGGATCACGCCGCGGCTGCGCGACTGCAGGTTCTCTTCGGTCACGTCCGGCGCGGTGCCTTCGAACATCGGCGCCAGCGATTCCATCAGGCCCTTGAACGCCGGCTCGATCGACACAGCCTCAAGCTTCACCCCCAGTGCCCGGCACTGCTCGGCGGCCAGGTCGTTGGACAGGCCGGCGGTGTAGCGCGACGGCAGGCGCACGGCGGTCACGTTCTCCGCGCCCATCGCATCCACGGCCAATGCCAGCACCAGGGCCGAGTCGATGCCACCGGACAGGCCCAGCCACACCTTCCTGAAACCGTTCTTGCGGCAGTAGTCCTGGATGCCACGGGTCACCGCGCGCCAGGCCAGCGCGTCCATGCTCTCGTCGCCGTCGTCCATCCACACATGCGGCATGAAGCGGCGGGTCTCACCGTCATACTCCACCACCAGCCACTGGTCGACGAAGGCAGCAGCGGCCGGGTGCACCGTGCCATCACCATCCGCCACCACCGAAGCACCGTCGAACACCAGCGCATCCTGGCCGCCCACCACGTTGAGGTAAGCGATGGCCGCCCCGCTCTCGCGGGTACGCGCGGCCAGCACGGCGTCGCGCTGCGCGTGCTTGCCACGCTCGTAGGGCGAAGCATTCGGCACCACCACCAGCTGCGCACCCGCGCGCATGGTGTCGGCCAGCGGCTCGGCGAACCACAGGTCTTCGCAGATCAGCAGGCCGACCGGAATGCCATTGACCTCGAACACGCAGCTGCCACCATCCGGATCGACGTCGAAGTAGCGGCGCTCGTCGAAGACCGCGTAGTTGGGCAGTTCGCGCTTGCGGTAGGTCTGCTCGACCAGGCCGTCACGCAGTACGCTGGCAGCGTTGTAGACCACCGCGCCAGCCGCCTGCGGCCAGCCGACCACGGCGGTGATGCCACGGCAGGCGGTGGCGATGCGGGTCATCGCCTGCTCGCACTCGTACAGGAAACCCGGGCGCAGCAGCAGGTCCTCCGGCGGGTAGCCGCTCACCGCCAGCTCGGGGAACATCACCAGCTCGGCGCCGTACTCATCGCGCGCCTGGCCGATCATCTCGATGATGCGCTCGGTGTTGCCGGCGACGTCGCCGACCGGGAAGTCGAACTGCGCCATCGCGATGCGGATCGAAGCCATGGGAATCCAGCCTGTGGTTGCAATGCTTCCATTGTAACGCCGCGTCGTGCGCGCGCCGGGGGCGTTCACTGCGTGGACAGCCCCGGCTCAGTAGATCCACGCCATGCGTGGATGGGGTTACCGGAACCGTCAGGGCGCCAGACGCAGAAAGGCCGCCCATAGGCGGCCCTTCTGTTTCAGGCAGCCGGCCAGCGGCCGGCTCTACAGCATCGTCTGCGCGAGGCAGCCGATCTTATTTCACCAGCTTGGCGATGGCAGCGCCCAGGTCGCCCGGCGAACGGACGGTGACCACGCCAGCGGCTTCCATCGCGGCGAACTTGCCTTCCGCGGTGCCCTTGCCGCCCGAGGCGATCGCGCCCGCGTGACCCATGCGCTTGCCGGCCGGAGCCGACGCACCGGCGATGAAACCGACGACCGGCTTCTTCACGTGGTTCTTGATGTACTCGGCGCCGGCTTCTTCGGCGTCACCGCCGATCTCGCCGACCATGATGATGCCTTCGGTCTGCGGGTCTTCGTTGAACAGCTTCAGGCAGTCGACGAAGTTCAGTCCGTTGATCGGGTCACCGCCGATGCCGATGCAGGTGGACTGGCCCAGGCCGACTTCGGTGGTCTGCTTGACCGCTTCATAGGTCAGGGTGCCCGAACGCGACACGATGCCGATCTTGCCCGGCTTGTGGATGTGGCCCGGCATGATGCCGATCTTGCACTCGCCCGGGGTGATGACGCCCGGGCAGTTCGGCCCGATCAGCACGGTGTCCGGGTAGGAACGGGTCAGCACGTTCTTCACGCGCAGCATGTCCAGCACCGGGATGCCTTCGGTGATGCAGACGATGACCTTGATGCCGGCAGCCGCAGCTTCCAGGATCGCGTCGGCCGCGAACGGCGGCGGCACGTAGATGACCGAAGCGTTGGCGCCGGTGCTCTGCACGGCGTCGGCAACGGTGTTGAAGACCGGCAGGTCGATGTGGGTGGTGCCACCCTTGCCCGGGGTCACGCCGCCAACAACCTGGGTGCCGTACTCGATCATCTGAGTGGCGTGGAAGGTGCCCTGCTGGCCGGTGAAGCCCTGCACGATCACCTTGGTGTTCTTGTTAATCAAAACAGACATGGGAATTTCCTTCGGTGTCGTGGATCAGGCGGCGTTCTTGACCGCTTCAACGACCTTCTTGGCGCCGTCGTTGATGTTGTCAGCCGGGATGATGGCCATGCCGCTGTCACGCAGCAGCTGCTTGCCCTCTTCCACGTTGGTGCCTTCCAGGCGCACCACGACCGGAACCTTGACGCCCACTTCCTTCACGGCGGCGATGATGCCTTCGGCAATCATGTCGCAGCGGACGATGCCGCCGAAGATGTTGACGAAGATGCCTTCAACCTTGTCCGAGGACAGGATCAGCTTGAACGCTTCGATGACGCGCTGCTTGTTCGCACCGCCGCCCACGTCGAGGAAGTTCGCCGGCTCGCCGCCGTTGAGCTTGATGACGTCCATGGTGGCCATGGCCAGGCCGGCACCGTTCACCATGCAGCCGATGTTGCCGTCCATGGTGACGTAGTTGATGTCCAGCTCCGAAGCGGTCACTTCGGTTTCATCTTCCTGGGACTTGTCGCGCATCGCGACCAGTTCCTTGTGGCGGAAGTTGGCGTTGTCGTCGCTGTTGAACTTGCCGTCCAGCGCGTACAGGTTGCCGTCGTCCAGGATCGCCAGCGGGTTGATCTCAACCAGCGCCAGGTCCTTCTCGTTGAAGATGCGGTACAGGTTCACCATGATGTTGGCGAACTGGCCGGCCTGCTTGGCGGTCAGCCCCATCTTGAAGCCGATGTCACGACCGTGGTAACCCTGCACGCCCTCGACGAAGTCCACGTTCAGGGTGTGGATCTTGTCCGGGGTCTCGGCAGCGACCTGCTCGATTTCCATGCCGCCTTCGGAAGAGGCGATGTAGCTGATGGTGCGGGTGCCGCGATCCACCAGGACCGACAGGTACAGCTCCTTGACGATCTCACCGGCGGTGGTCACCAGCACCAGGTTGATCGGCAGCTCGACGCCGGCGGTCTGGTAGGTGGCCATCTTGGTGCCGAGCATCTTGGCCGCTGCGGCCTTCACGTCGTCGACGGTCTTGCAGAACTTGACGCCGCCAGCCTTGCCGCGGCCGCCAGCGTGGATCTGCGCCTTGACCATCCAGGGGCCCTGGCCCAGCGACTGGGCGACTTCAACCGCCTCGTCCGGGGTCGCCGCGACCTTGCCGGCCGGGACCGGGATGCCGTATTCGGCAAGCAGTTGTTTTGCCTGGTATTCGTGGAAATTCATGCGTCACCGTGGGAATAGGAACGACCGCACGCAATTCCTCAGGGCCCCCTGGAAGAGGCACCGGCACGGACCGCGGCGGGCCCACTATTGTGGCCGAGCCGGCGCCGGGGCGCAAAGAAGTCTGTACAAAACGCCAGACCCGGCCAGATTTCCGCCGTCATTCAGGCAGTTGCGCCCGGGCGCACGCTGGCTACCGGTATCCATCCCGGGCCAAATGCGCGATCCGAACCGCGCCGGCGGCGCCCTGCCGGGGGCCCTATACTGGTCAGCCAGGGTGCGTCGCGTCGGGGTTGCTCGGCCGCGTCCACCCCAGGCCACATCGAAGCGACGTGCCCGCCCGGCCTCAGGGGACGCCGGGCAGGCCCGCCGCAGATTCCAGACCCAGGCAGCCAGAAGGGGAGTTCCGGCGTGTCACCCAGTGCTTCATTGATCGACCGCATCGAATCGATTCCGCGGCGTGAGCTGTATTTCTTCGCGCTGTACCGGGTGCTGATCGCCTCGGTCATCGCCGCCCTGCTCTACAGCCCCCTGTCGGCGATGGTCGGCGAAGCCCACCACCCGCGGCTGGCCGACACCGTCGCCGCCATCTACCTGGTGCTGTCGCTGCTGGCCCTGGTGATCGGCCGCAACGAACGCTGGCTGCGCCCGATCGTGGTCAGCGGCGTGCTGGTGGACATCGTCGCCGCCACCCTGTTGTCGCATGCCCTGCCCGGTGCCAGCGCCGGCATCTCGATGTCACTGCTGTTCAACATCGCCGCTGCCGCCACCCTGCTGCCGCTCAGCCTGGGGCTGGGCCTGGCGCTGGCCGCCAGCCTCGCCACCGGCGTGGAATACACCTGGAAGCTGCTGGAAGGCGGCGACCCCACCCGTACCCTGGCCGAACTGGCGATGTTCGCCACCAGCTACCTGGCGCTGGCCTTCATCAGTTACCAGGTCGGCAGCCGCGCGCGCCGCAACCAGCAGCTGGCCAACCAGCGCGGCGATGAAGTGGCCAACCTGTTCCAGATCAACGAGCTGATCATCCGCCGCATGCGTACCGGCGTGCTGGTGGTCGACGCCGACAACCGCGTCACCCTGGCCAACGAGGCCGCCTCGATGCTGCTCGGTGACAGCGACGGCAGCGGCGAAAGCGGCCGCCTGGACCTGGCCAGCGCCGCCCCGGAACTCGCCCGTCGCCTGCAGCGCTGGCGCAACGGCTGGGCCCAGGACGAACTGCCGCTGCAGCTCAACCCCGACCAGCCCGAAGTGCAGCCCCGCTTTGCGCGCCTGCTGGCCGGCAGCGAGCTGGCCCTGGTGTTCCTGGACGACTCCAGCGTGGTCTCGCGCCGTGCCGAATCGCTCACCCTGTCAGCAATGGGGCGCTTCTCGGCCAGCCTCGCCCACGAGATCCGCAACCCGCTGGCCGCGATCAACTACGCGGTGCAGCTGCTGGAGGAAGGCACCGGCTTCAACGAAAGCGATCGCCGCCTGCTGCAGATCATCCGCCAGCAGTGCCAGCGCACCAACGGCATCGTCGAAAGCGTGCTGGGCCTGGCCCGGCGCGAGCGCGCCACGCCCGAAAACGTCGACCTGGCCGCCTTCGTGCGCCGCTTCGTGCTGGAGTACAAGCAGGGGCAGACGCTGGAAACCGACAGCATCGAGCCGATCATCAACGACACCTCGGTGCTGGCCCAGGTCGACAGCAAGCACCTCTACCAGGTGCTGACCGTGCTGGTGCACAACGCGCTCAAGTATGGCCGCATCGGCCAGCAACCGGCGCGGGTGCGCCTGCGCGTGGCGCAGCACGAGCGCAGTGCGGTCATCGACGTGATGGATCGTGGCCCCGGCATTCCCGAGAGCGTGGCCGCGCAGTTGTTCCGGCCGTTCTTCACCACGTCCGAGCACGGCACCGGGCTGGGTCTGTACATCGCCCGCGAGCTGTGCCGGGCCAACCAGGCACGGCTGGACTACATCCCGGTACCCGCCGGCGGCTCCTGCTTCCGCCTGGTGTTGCCCGGCCCGCATACGCTGTTGCCCACCTGATCTCGATTCTGTGCGTCAAACATTTGTCGCTTCCAGCCCCCTCGTTTATCTTTCACGCCCATGAACGAAACCCGCAGCGCCCTCGTCGTCGACGACGAACGCGACATCCGCGAACTGCTGGTACTGACGCTCGGCCGCATGGGGCTGCGCATCAGTACCGCAGCCAACCTTGCCGAAGCGCGCGAACTGCTGGCCAGCAATCCGTACGACCTGTGCATCACCGACATGCGCCTGCCGGACGGCAACGGCATCGAGCTGGTCAGCGAGATCGCCCAGCACTACCCGCGCACGCCGGTGGCGATGATCACTGCCTTTGGCAGCATGGACCTGGCGGTGGAAGCGCTGAAGGCCGGCGCCTTCGATTTCGTCAGCAAGCCGGTGGACATCGCCGTGCTGCGTGGCCTGGTCAAGCACGCGCTGGAACTCAACAACACCGAGCGGCCCGTGCCCGGCCCTGCCGCCGAACAAGGGGCGCGACTGCTCGGCGACTCGCCGGCCATGGACGTGCTGCGCACCACCATCGGCAAGGTCGCGCGCAGCCAGGCGCCGGTCTACATCCTCGGTGAATCCGGCGTGGGCAAGGAACTGGTCGCACGCACCATCCACGCCCAGGGCGCCCGCGCGGCCGGCCCGTTCGTACCGGTCAACTGCGGTGCCATTCCCGGCGAGCTGATGGAGAGCGAATTCTTCGGCCACCGCAAGGGCAGCTTCAGCGGCGCCCACGCCGACAAGCCCGGGCTGTTCCAGGCCGCGCATGGCGGCACCCTGTTCCTGGACGAAGTGGCCGAGCTGCCCCTGCAGATGCAGGTGAAGCTGCTGCGCGCGATCCAGGAAAAGTCGGTGCGCGCGGTCGGCGCCGCCAACGAAGAGCCGGTGGACGTGCGCATCCTCTCGGCCACCCACAAGGACCTGGCCGAGCTGGTCGAGGACGGGCGCTTCCGCCACGACCTCTACTACCGCATCAACGTGATTGAGCTGAGGGTGCCGCCGCTGCGCGAGCGTCGCCAGGACCTGCCGGAACTGGCCGCGTCGGTGCTGGCACGGCTGGCCCGCAGCCACGGCCGCCCGACGCCGTTGCTGGCGCCGTCGGCATTGGATGCACTGGCCCAGTACGCCTTCCCCGGCAACGTGCGCGAACTGGAGAACATCCTGGAACGCGCGCTGGCCCTGGCCGAAGAAGACCGCATCGGCGCCGACGACCTGCGCCTGCCGCAGCATGCCCCGCGCACGCCCGGCAGCGCAGCGCACGCCGAGGCCGTGGTGGACCTGCAGCCCGGCAGCGCCGCCCTGCCCTCGTACATCGAACAGCTCGAGCGCAGCGCCATCCAGCGCGCGCTGGAAGAAAACCGCTGGAACAAGACCCGCACCGCCGCGCAGCTCGGCATTACCTTCCGCGCGCTGCGTTACAAGCTGAAGAAGCTGGGGATGGAGTAAGGACAGGGCCCGACGCGGGCCCGCCAACCTGGTAGTGCCGGCCGCTGGCCGGCAACCTCATGCATCGCGGCATCCACGCATGGCGTGGATCGACCTCAATCCTTGGTAACGCGGTTGATCTCGGCCAGGCTGGTGATGCCCGCAGCAGCCTTCTTCAACGCCGACTGGCGCAGATCGTTCACCCCGATCTGCTGTGCGGCCTCGGCAATCTGCAACGCATTGCCGCCAGCCAGCACGATCGTGGCGATCTCGTCGGTCATCGGCATCACCTGGTAGATACCGGTACGGCCCTTGTAGCCCTCGGTGCACTCATCACAGCCGACCGCTTCGTACAGTTCGATACCCGCGTCCAGCTGCGCCTGGGTGAAGCCTTCGGCCAGCAGCGCATGCTCGGGCAGATTGGCCGGGCGCTTGCAGTTGTTGCACAGCCGGCGCGCCAGGCGCTGGGCGATCACCAGCGTCACCGAGCTGGTGATGTTGTACGGCGCGATGCCCATGTTCATCAGGCGCGCGATGGTCTGCGGCGCATCGTTGGTGTGCAGCGTGGACAGCACCATGTGGCCGGTCTGCGCCGCCTTGATCGCGATCTCGGCCGTTTCCAGGTCGCGGATTTCGCCGACCATGATGATGTCCGGATCCTGTCGCAGGAACGAGCGCAGGGCCGCGGCGAAGGTCATGCCGCGCTTGTTGTTCTGCTGCACCTGGTTGACGCCGGGCAGGCGGATTTCCACCGGGTCTTCGGCGGTGGAGATGTTGCGCGTCTCGTCGTTGAGGATACCCAGCGCGGTGTACAGCGACACCGTCTTGCCCGAACCGGTTGGGCCGGTCACCAGCACCATGCCGTACGGCTTGTGGATGGCTTCCAGGAACAGCTTCTGCTGGTCCGGCTCGTAACCCAGCTTGTCGATGCCCAGCTTGGCAGCGCTGCCGTCCAGGATACGCAGCACCACCTTCTCGCCGAACAGGGTCGGCAGCGTACTCACGCGGAAGTCGATCTGCTTGGTCTTGGACAGATTGAGCTTGATGCGTCCGTCCTGCGGTACGCGCTTCTCGGCGATGTCCAGCTGCGCCATCACCTTCAGGCGTGCGGCGATGCGCTGGTTCAGCTTCACCGGCGCGCGCGCGACCATCTTCAGCAGGCCATCGATGCGCAAGCGCACGCGGTAGTCGTCTTCATAGGGCTCGAAGTGGATGTCCGAGGCGCCCTTGCGGATCGCGTCCACCAGCACCTTGTTGACGAACTTCACCACCGGGGTGTCATCGCCCTTGGCATCGATGCCGGCGTCGCCGCCCCCGGAAATGTCCTCGTCACCGCCGGACACATCCAGGTTACCAATGCCATCGTCGTCACCGCCCAGCGCGTCGCCCAGCGTGTCATGGCTGGCATGCCACTGCTCGAGCGTGCGGCGGATCTGGTCCTCATCCACCAGGATCGGTTCCACCACCAGGTTGGTGTGGAACTTGATCTCGTCCAGCGAATGGGTCGGGTTGCTGGTACCCACGAACAGCTTGCCGCCGCGCTTGAACAGCGGCAGCACGTTGTGCTTGCGCAGCAGCTCTTCGCTGACCAGGCTCATCGCGTTCTGGCTGGCGTCGAACGTGGACACGTCGAACAGCGGCATGCCGAACTCGACCGAATTCGCGGCGGCAAGCTGCGCAGCGCTAACCAGCTTGTTCTGAGCGAACCAGGTCGGCAGCGGCTGGCGAGCGGCTGCGGCCTTGGCCATGGCGTCGCGGGCGGCGGCCTCATCCAGGGCGCTGTCCTGGACGAGGCGGCGGGCCAGGCCGGTGATGCCGACGAGGTTGGCGGTGGTTACGGCATTCATGTATGTAGCTCCTACTCCCCCGCGCAGGTTACCGAAGGCGCGTTGCGCGGGGAAGCGCCAGCGCGGTCAACCGTATTCAGCGGACATCTGTCCGCTTGTGCGCCCATGCCAACAGCGCCCCCCCCCCCGATCGCACACCGTCAACCAATTCACTACGTGCGGCAAACCGCTGGCACGTGCCGGCGGCTGCCCGCCTTGACCCTGCAGATCCAGACCAGCAATCCGTCTCCGTTGACGGACGGCACCAGATCGAGGGAAACGCCGCCTGCTGCTTCTGTCGTCCGAATACTCAGAACGCCGTCCCCCTCGCACTGAAGAGCAGCGACATTCCCGGTAGCCACATCCAAGGGCCGGACGTCTGCGCAAGCACGTGCGTCGAGTCTTCCATGGTCCACAATATTCTCCTCGACCGCGATCTTGAAGGGTGCCGTTAACAGGATGCCTTCAGATACCCGTGCCCTCACGGTGTAGTCGCGATAGGAGACCAGTGCAACAGCCGCCAGGATGGCAATGATCGATATCACAACCATGAGCTCGATCAACGAAAATCCGGTTTCCCGTTTCATCACTCCTCCTAGGCCCCCATTTCCTGAGAAGTAGTCCGAATCACACGCCTGCATAAAAAAGGCCCCGCGCAAGCGGGGCCTCATCAGCACTGCTCAGCCGGTGAAATTACGGCTTCTTAGCGGCCGTACGGCAGCTGGCCGGCACGTGCTTGGCTTCACCAGCCGACAGGTTGCAGGTCCAGGTGATCGGCGAATCCAGATCGGCCTGCGCCGGGGTCAGGGTCAAGATCGGCTGGACCTTCGCACCCGTAGCCTGGGTGGTCACAGTGATGACGCCATTGGCGATGCCAATGCTGGCAACATTCGTGGTCGCCTTGCTCACGTAACCGGCTGCAGCAGCATCGGCAACGGCCGTGGCGAGGATACCCTGGGACTGGGCGGTCTCAGCGACAGCCAGCTTGGCTGCGTCAGCCTGGACCAGGCCTTCCGACACCTTGGCGCGAATGGTGTAGTCCTGGTAGGCAGGCAGAGCGATGGCAGCCAGGATGGCAATGATCGCGACGACGATCATCAGTTCGATAAGGGTGAAGCCCTTCTGGTTCTTCATTTTGGTACATCCCCAAGATAGTGATGGTTGATTCAGCGGACAGGTTCGGTCCGGCCAGCGGTCGGTTGAGCGGTCCCTGTCCCCTGCGGGTGGATCAACGCAGGTTGCGTGCCAACCCCGGCACGCCTCCCCCTGGATTTCCCCGCGCCCATGATGGCAGCTATTTCACGGATGGGAACCCCCTGAATGCGAATCTGCGATGGACGCGGCAATGTGACGCAGTGCGTCACCTTTGGCCGGCGTCCGGCACGAAATCGCACATCCGGCCGCGCGCCAACTGCCCAGATGGCCCTGAACCGGCTACCATCGACGACTAGTTGCCCGCCTGGGGATGGCGGGTCTTGGGGAGCCAACATGTCCGTCAGTCGCAGTGCGATCAAGAAAGAACCCGTGGCGCGTAGCACCATGGAACTGCAGCCGTTTGTCTGGGAGGGGACCGACAAGCGGGGAGTGAAGATGAAAGGTGAGCAGTTGGCGAAGAACGCCAATCTCCTCAGGGCGGAACTACGCCGTCAAGGTATCAATCCCAGCCAGGTCAAGACCAAGCCCAAACCCTTGTTTGGTGCCGCAGGCAGCGCAGTAAAGCCCAAGGACATTGCCTTCTTCAGCCGTCAGATGGCCACCATGATGAAGTCCGGTGTGCCGATCGTCTCGGCGCTGGAAATCATCGGCAGCGGCCACAAGAATCCGCGCATGAAAAAGATGGTGGACACCATCCGGACGGACATCGAGGGAGGCTCTTCGCTGTACGAGTCCATCGGCAAGCATCCTGTGCAGTTCGACGAGCTGTACCGCAATCTGGTCCGCGCCGGCGAAGGCGCCGGCGTACTGGAAACAGTCCTTGATACGGTAGCGACGTACAAGGAGAACATGGAAGCCTTGAAGGGCAAGATCAAGAAGGCGATGTTCTACCCTGCCATGATCATCCTGGTGGCGTTTGTCGTTTCGGCCATTCTGCTGATGTTCGTGGTCCCCCAGTTCGAGGAGGTCTTCAAGAGCTTTGGCGCGGACCTGCCTGCATTCACGCAAATGATCGTCGCCGCATCGCGCTTCATGCTGTCTTGGTGGTGGGCGATCCTGATCATCCTCGTCGGCGGTGGAGTCGGCCTGTTCATGGCCTACAAGCGCTCGCCCGGCATGCAGCACACGTTTGACAGGCTGATCCTGAAAGTGCCGGTGATCGGGCAGATCATCAACAATAGCGCCATCGCACGTTTCGCTCGCACCACTGCGGTTACCTTCAGGGCGGGCGTGCCGCTGGTGGAGGCCCTGGGTATCGTGGCTGGCGCTACTGGCAACAAGGTCTACGAAGAGGCCGTACTGCGCATGCGCGACGACGTCTCGGTGGGCTACCCGGTCAATATGGCCATGAAGCAACGCAATCTGTTCCCGCACATGGTCATCCAGATGACCGGCATCGGCGAAGAGGCCGGCGCTCTCGACACCATGCTGTTCAAGGTTGCCGAGTATTATGAGCAGGAGGTCAACAATGCCGTGGATGCCTTGAGCAGCCTGCTCGAACCGATGATCATGGTCTTCATCGGTACCATCGTTGGCGGCATCGTCATCGGCATGTACCTTCCCATCTTCAAACTCGGCGCCGTCGTCGGATAACACATACATGGCATTTCTCGACCAGCATCCCGGCCTCGGCTACCCCGCCGCGGCCGCCCTGGGGCTGCTGCTGGGCAGTTTCCTCAACGTCGTCATCCTGCGCCTGCCCAAGCGGCTGGAGTGGCAGTGGAAGCGCGATGCGCGCGAGGTCCTGGAAGAACCGGACTTCTACGAGCCCCCGCCACCGGGGATCGTGGTCGAGCCCTCGCACTGCCCGCACTGCAAGCACAAGCTGAGCTGGTACGAGAACATCCCGCTGTTCAGCTGGATCATCCAGGGCGGCAAGTGCCGCCACTGCAAGGCGCCAATCTCGCTGCAGTACCCGCTGGTCGAGGCCCTGACTTCAGTGCTGGTTCTGGCCTGCGTCTGGCAGTTCGGCTTCGGCTGGCAGGGCTTCGGCGCCATCGTGCTGACCTGCTTCCTGATCGCCCTGTCCGGCATCGACCTGCGCACCCAGCTGCTGCCCGACCAGTTGACCCTGCCACTGATGTGGCTGGGCCTGATAGGCAACATCGACAACCTGTATATGCCGGCCAAGCCTGCCTTGGTCGGCGCGGCGGTGGGCTATCTGTCGCTGTGGATGGTCTGGTGGCTATTCAAGCAGCTGACCGGCAAGGAAGGCATGGGCCACGGCGATTTCAAGCTGCTGGCCGCCCTCGGCGCCTGGTGCGGGCTGAAGGGCATCCTGCCGATCATCCTGCTGTCGTCGGTGCTGGGCGCCATCATCGGTTCGATCTGGCTGTACACCCGGGGCCGTGACCGCGCCACGCCCATTCCGTTCGGCCCCTACCTGGCCATCGCAGGCTGGCTGTACTTCATGTGGGGCGCGCCCGTGGTCGAGCAGTACCTGGTGTTGAGCGGACTGCGCTGAGGGGAATCCCCATGAGCCGGTACGTGGTGGGCCTGACCGGCGGCATTGCCGCCGGCAAGAGCGAGGTGACCCGGCGCTTCGAGGCGCTGGGCATCGTGGTGGCCGACGCCGATCTGGCCGCCCGCGCGGTGGTTGCTGCCGGCAGCCCTGCCCTGGGCCGCATCGCCGAGCGCTTCGGCGCCGACATGCTGCAGGCGGATGGCAGCCTTGACCGGGCGCGCTTGCGTGCCCACGTATTCGCCGATCCGGCCGAACGGGCCGCACTGGAAGCGATCACCCACCCGGCCATCCGCCTGCTGATGCAACAGCAGTGCGCGCAGGCCGCCAGCCCCTATGCGATTGCCGCCATTCCGCTGCTGACCGAGGTCGGCGGGCGGCAGGCCTACCCGTGGCTGGACCGGGTATTGCTCGTGGATGCACCCGAAGCGGTGCAGCACGCCCGGCTGATGCAGCGCGACGGCATCGACGCCGCGCTGGCCGACAAGATGATCGCCGCCCAGGCCAGCCGCGCGCAGCGGTTGGCACTGGCCGATGATGTGGTGGTCAACGATGGCCACCCGGAAGACCTGCAGGCGCAGGTGGAAGCGCTGCATGAGCGCTATCTGGGGTTGGCTGGGGGTTGAGGCCTGGTTGCCGGCCAGCGGCCGGCACTACCGGAGCGCATCCACGCATTGCGGCGATCTGCCCGGCGCCAGCGTGGAATTGCTGCAGAGCCGAGCCCATGCTCGGCTGCGATCATCAAGCCGAGCATGGGCTCGGCTCTACAAAGTGTTCTGCATCCACGCATGGCGTGGGCCTACTCCAGCTGCAGGCGGGCATAACGGGCCAGTTCTCGTGCGCCAAGCAGCAATCCATCTACGACATCCGGGCTGAGCTGCTGATGGGCACCGCCCTGCTCGCGGGCGGCTTCGGCGGCGTGCAGCACCTGCATGAGTGCATTCAAGCCGGCCAGGGTGCGGCTGAGGCCGGCCATGGTGGCCGCCTGTGCCGGGCTCAGTCCCTCCGCTTCCAGCCGTCGACCGTCGGCTGCATCGCGCCCGTCCATGCGGGCCAGCAGCGCGGGCAGCAGATCCTTGGGATCATCGAGCAGGGTTTCGATGCGCTCGGCGACGTCGGCGGGCAGCAGGTCAGCGGCTTCGCCGATCAGGGCGTGCAGCTGGGGGAACAAGGGGCGTGCGGACATGGTGAATCTCCTCGCAGACGACGAGCCACCTGCGGATGCAAGGTGGCGGACGGTGCGGGTTGGCGTACCGGAGGTCCGACATTCAGCAAAAAGACTCCAGCGGATTCTGATGAATCCCCACGCACCGCCCGCCGAAGCAAGGCACGCGGTGCATTTTCGACGACTGACCGAGGGTCAGTTGAAGATTGCTGAATGTTGGATTTTTTTCAGGACGCCAATCCCGGCCAGGGCACCTGCCCCGGCCGACCCATCTGGCCATCACGCAGCGCTGTGATCTGTAAGGAAATTCTCAAGCCGCAGTTGAGGGTACGAATGCGTGCATGCGGACACGCACGCGGCGTGGCGGCGATCACGGTGATGTCGTGTTGGGCTTCTGGCGCATCACGACTGCGAAGTTAATTTGATGGCACAAGCGACACAGGGCGCAACACGAACCCGGTGTAGAGCCGAGCCAATGCTCGGCTCCGGGAAGCCACCGCAGCCGAGCGCGGGCTCGGCTCAGTGGAGCACCCACCAAAGTAAAGCTCCTTACAACGGCTTCGGCGAGAATGTCAGGGTGGCGATCACGCCGCGCTCGCCACCGGGGCGCACGCTCACCTGCCAGCCATACAGATCGCACAGGCGGCTGACGATCGACAGGCCGATGCCACCGCCCTGCGAATGGCCGGCATGCGTGCCGCGATAGCCCCGCTGGAACAGCTTGGCGGCATCCTCTTCGCTCAGCCCCGGTCCGCTGTCGGTCACCGACACCGAATTGCTGCCGACAAAGACGCGCACTTCGCCATCCTGCGAGTACTTCACCGCGTTGCCGATCAGGTTGCCCAGCGCCACCGACAACGCGGCTTCCGGCGCATCGATCACCAGGTTGCGCTCGCCTTCCAGTGCCAGTTCCAATGGCTTGCCGCCCAGCTGTGCACGGTGGGCGTCCAGCAGCTGTTCGGCTACGCGGGCGACGTTACTGGTGCCCTGCCCGCGTTCGTTGCGCGACAGCAGCAGCAGTGCGCCGATCAGGTCGCTGCACTGCTGTTCGGCGCGCTGGATGCGCTGCAGACGCTGCAGCACCTTCTCATCCAGGCCGGGCCGGGTCAGCAGCAGCTCGGTGGCGCCACGTATCACCGCCAGCGGCGTGCGCAGCTCGTGGCTGACGTCGGCATTGAACTCACGGTCGCGCTGCACCACTTCGGTCAGCCGCGACGAATAATCATCCAGCGCCTGCGCCAGCTGCCCCACTTCGTCATCGGGGAAACGTGGCGCCAGCGGCTCGGGCTCGCTCGTGCCGCCGCGATAGGCACGCAGCCGCGCGGCCAGGTCCGAGACCGGCTTCATCACCTTCGAGGCCGACCACCAGCCCAGCACCAGCGACAGCAGGCTGAACACCAGCACCGACAGTACCAGCGCGCGGTTGAGCTGCTGCCCACCGCGCACGCTGTCGGTCATGTCGTAGGCCAGGAACGCCCAGGCGTCGGGTGTTTTGCGCACGGCCAGCTTGTACGCATACGGTTGCCCGCGCTCGTCCACGCCAGAGATGTTGTGATTGCCATCGGGCAGCGCAGCCCAGTCCGGCTCTTCCTCGCGCAACGCCTCGAACTTGTCGGGTTTGACGAGGCGCGCACGCATCTGCTGCACGGGCAAGTCGGGGTTGCGATCCGGGCTCTCGTAGAACCGCCGCACGTACTCGTTGATGTTGCGGTTCATCACGTCTTCCACCAGCTGGTTTTCCACGCGCATGCGGGCCCAGTTGGTGGCGAACGCGAACAGTGTCGTCAGGCAGAAGCCCAACAACACGAACGAGACGATGATGCGGCTGCGCAGGCGCCGCCGATACGGCGAACGCCGGCGCTCCCCCTTGGTTGCCACGGAATCAGGCTTCCGGGGTGGCGATGCGGTATCCGATGCCATGGCGGGTCTGGATCAGCGGCACTTCAAACGGCTTGTCGACCACCGCACGCAGGCCGTGGATGTGGACACGCAGCGAATCCGAATCGGGCAGCTCTTCGCCCCAGACGCGGGTTTCCAGTTCCTGGCGGGTAACCACGGCCGGCGCGGCCTCCATCAGGGCCTGCAGGATCTTCAGCGCGGTCGGGTTGAGCTGCAGCAGCTTGCCCTGGCGGCGCACTTCCAGCGTGTCCAGGTTGTATTCCAGATCGCCGGTTTCCAGCACGCGGGTCTGCACGCCCTTGCCGCGGCGCGACAGCGCGTTCAAGCGCACTTCCACTTCCTGCAGCGCGAACGGCTTGATCAGGTAGTCGTCGGCGCCGGAATCGAAACCGGCCAGCTTGTTGTCCAGCGAGTCGCGGGCGGTCAGCATCAGTACGGGGGTCTGCTTGCGCGCTTCGTTGCGCAGCTTGCGGCAGACTTCAATGCCGTCCATGCCCGGCAGGTTCAGGTCCAGAACGATGGCGTCGAACTCGTGGACCACCGCCAGGTGCAAGCCGGTCACGCCGTCGGCGGCGAAGTCCACGGTGTGGCCACGATCCTCAAGGTAGTCGCCAAGGTTGGCGGCGATGTCGCTGTTGTCTTCGATTACGAGAATGCGCACTGGGACCTCTGGTTCTTGAAGGGTCGTCGGGGGGCCAGGCCCACCTGCTCAGGATGCCCCTGCGCGGGTGGACGCGACGTCTACCTGCTGAACGATACAGGTTCCATTCTTAACATTTCGTACCGACGGGGCGACACCGGGCAAGGCCCCTGCGGCGGCGGGTCAGCGGCTGATGCGCTGCTGGTCGGTCAACGCCTGGCGGCTGTCTTCCTGGGCCTTGCGACGCTGGGCCACGGTCAGGCAGACGCTGGTCGGCATGTTGCTGCCGGTCAGGCGCTCGCGGCGGCAGATCATGCGGCTGTCGGCCTGGGCGCGGGTCATGATGGTGTTGACGATCTCCTGCTCGTTGAACAGGTCGTTGCGCTCCTGCGGGACCAGCTCTTCCACCTTCTCGCGGCCATTCATCTTGATCCGGATCCGGTTCAGCGCCTGCTGCACGCGGCTCTTGTCCTCCAGCCCGATCACGCTGTAGTCCTCGCTGCCCATGGCCGTTTCAACGCGGCGGATCTGTTCGGATACCGGGGTGAAGGAATCCATCTGCACGGTGTCCTTCTGCGCCTTGGCCTGCACGGTGGCCACCAGGCCGAGCGACAGCATCAGGGCGAGCGTAGTGGCGCGGTACATGACGAGCTCCATGTTCGTCCATGAATAGGGTCTCGACTTTACGGTTGCGCCGATGCGTCCACAAGGGACGCACGGCAGGGTGACCGATGGCGGCCTGCGACCGGCCCAACCACGGTTACGGCTTGTAGTTGTTGAAGCGCTGGTTGTCGTTGAGCGTCTTGCGGCTGTCTTCCTGCGCCTTGCGGCGCTGGGCCACGGTCAGGCAGACGCTCTGCGGCATGTTGCTGCCGGTGGTGCGCTCGCGGCGGCAGACCATGCGACTGTCGGCGTGGGCGCGGGTCATGATCGTGTTGATCACTTCCTGGTCGTTGAATATCTCGGTGCGGTCCTGTGGGCTCAACTGCTCCACCCGTTCGTGGTCGCCCATCTTGATCTTGATGCGGCCCAGCGCCTGCTGCACGCGGCTTTTGTCTTCCAGACCGATCTCGCTGTAGTCCTCGGTGTTGATCGCCGTTTCAACGTTGCGGATCTGTTCGGCCACCGGTGCGTTGGCGTCGAACCTCACCTGCCCTTTCTCGGGCTTGGCGTGCGCGGTGGTGGCCAGTGCCAGGCCCAGCATCAGGGCGAAGGGGGTCATGCGCTGCATTGTTACCTCCAGGTTCTTCCATGAGTGGAACATCGGCCCTGCGGTGCCACCGATACGCCGTTACGGCACCCCGGTGGACCGAAAGGCGGTGCGGTCAACGCCCGGCGGGCGGTGGGCTGAGCGTGTTGTAGCTGCGCTGGTCGTTGATCAGCGCCTTGCCTTTCTCTTCGATCCGGCGCCGTTCGGCCACGGTCAGGCAGCGGCTCTTGGGCATGTTGCTGCCGGTGGTGCGTTGGTACCTGCAGATCTGCCGGCTGTCGTCATGGCCACGCGCCATCAGGGTGTTGATGCGTTCCTGCTCGTTGAAGACCTCGGCCTGCAACTGCGGCGGCAGCTCCTGCACGGTCTGGCGTTCGCCCATGTGCTGGCGGATACGCGACAGCGCCTGCTGCACCTGGCCGCGATCCTCGGCAGACAGTTCGGCATAGTCGGGGGCAGCCAGCGCGGTTTCCACCCGGCGCATCTGCTCGGCGACCGACCCCTGCCGGTCCATCTGTACAGCGACTTTCTCCGGCTTGGCGGCAACAGCGCCAGACAGGCCCAGCAGCAACGCGATCGTCATGATGCGGTACATCGCCAACCTCCCGATCCATCCCGGAACGAAGGGCCAACTCTACGACCGTCACGCGGCCTCCACAAGAGACCTTGGGCACAGAGCCGACATGCATAAAAAAGGCCCAGACGGTGCACCCGCCTGGGCCTGAAGTCGTATCCCGATACCGATCCTGCTGAGAGGCAGAGCTGCGGTTCGCTGAAGCCTACGCCGGGGCCGATTAAAGCCTCGTTAAAGCCCCGGATCATTTACCCATGAGAATCACAACCCCATGAATAATCAGGGTTTTTTGATCTTCTCTACGTGTTCGATGATGCGTGTGGCCACGTCGACCCCGCAGGCCGCTTCGATGCCTTCCAACCCGGGCGTGGAGTTGACCTCCAGCACCAGCGGGCCGCGCGCGGAGCGGATCAGGTCCACGCCGCACACCGACAGGCCCAGCGCCTTGGCCGAACGCACCGCCACCTGCTGCTCGGCGCGACTGGCCTTGGCCGCCACGGCGGTGCCGCCGGCGTGCAGGTTGGAGCGGAAGTCACCCTCCGGTGCCTGCCGCTGCATCGACGCCACCACCTGGTCGCCCACCACGAAGCAGCGCAGGTCGGCGCCCTTGGCCTCGCCGATGAATTCCTGCATCAGGAAGTTGGCGTACAGGCCGCGCAGCGCTTCGACGATGCCGCGCGAGGCACTGGCCTTTTCGGTCAGGATCACGCCGCGACCCTGGGTGCCTTCATTGAGCTTCACCACATGCGGCGGCGGGCCGAGCATGGACAGCAGATCGACGGTGTCATCGGGGTTGTCGCCGAACACGGTGACCGGCATGTCGATGCCCTTGGCCGCCAGCAGCTGGTGCGCGCGCAGCTTGTCGCGCGAACGCAGGATGGCATCGGACGGATTGGGCGTGCGCGCGCCCATCAGCTCGAACTGGCGCAGCACGGCGGTGCCGTAGCGGGTGATCGAGGCACCGATGCGCGGAATGACCATGTCCACGCCGGTCATCGGCCGGCCCTTGTAGTGCATGGAAAAGCCATCGGCGGCGATGCGCATGTAGCAGCGCAACGGGTCGAGGATGCGCACGGTATGGCCGCGCGCGCGCGCCGCCTCGACCAGCCGACGGGTGGAATACAGGGAGCTGTTGCGGGACAGGATGGCGAGCTTCATCGCGGAGGGATCGGTCGGCAGGCGCGCAGCATAGCGCGGGCGTGTGGCGGGCGGATGATGCCCGTCGCCGACGATCTCGAACGTTGTGGATGAAGCTTCAGCTGTCCCGTTCAGCACTGACCTGGAAGCCACGGGCCGCTTCGCCCAGCGCCGCCACGCAGGCCATCTGCAGGGCAGAATTGCTGAACGCCTGCTGGTAGATCTGCTCGAGCAGTTTCGCGGCCTTGGGACCACCGGCACGCCCGAGCGCGCGCACGGCCTCAAGCTGCTTGTTCGAGCCGACGCCGGCTGAAAGAAAGATCCGATGGATGCGCTCGACGACGTCGTTCCGGCAGTTCATGGAAGGCAGCTCCTGATCAGTATCCGCTCACGCTAGCTGCTCAGTGCCGGCCCGCCCATGGGAAAAGTTTGAAGCGTTACGCGCCCCTCCGCAGCGCCTCTAGGAGTTCTACGAAAATGTCGCTTTCGGCTGGAAGCAGGCGAGCGTGCCGATCACCATGGAAGCTCCTCCCAAAGCGGAAATCCCGATGTCGAAAATGGAGCGACTTGCACAGAAGCTGCAGCAATCCGCACACGCGGAGCAGGCCAGGGCCGCCGCCATCGAAAAGCAGTACCAGGACTGGATCCAATCGCTGCATGTGCTGTTCGACACCCTCGAACTGTGGCTGCAACCGTTGGTGCAGGCGAAGGTGGCCACGCTACGTCGGGACACGGTCACCATCACCGAGAATCCGTCATCCGGGGAACTGAAAACCTACGCGGCCCCCGCACTGACCCTGAACGTCAATGGCAAGGCCGCCGCGATCAAGCCTCTGGCCCGCTTCTGCTTCGGCTGCCAGGGACGGGTGGATATTCTGGCCCGGGAAAACCAGTGGCACCTGACACGGCACTTGGAGCCGGACGAGGTCTGGTACCTGCACACGCATGATCGCGCCCAGGGACGCGTGCTGGACGCGGACGCGTTGGCCGCGGTGTTCGCGGCGTACTGAGGCGGTCTGAAGGAACCTGCGCGGCGGAAACGCGACGCGGTCTTGAAGGATGGAGCGGGCGATGGGAATCGAACCCACGTCAGTAGCTTGGGAAGCTACAGCTCTACCATTGAGCTACGCCCGCAGTGCGCGGTGAAAGTCTATGCGGTTGGCCCGGTGTTGCGCAATGGCGGCTACCGCATCCGCGAGGGGTCAGAGCCCTTTCCTTGCGGAAAGGGATCCGACCCCGGCGGTTGCTGCTTAGAACGTGCCGCTGAAGTTGGCGAACAGGGTGGCGTCCTGCGCGCGCTTCTGGCCGGTCGACGCGCTCAGGCCGAAGTTGCTCTGCAGGCCGAACAGTTCGGTGCGGGCACCCAGCACGACGGTGGCGTAGTTCTTGTCGAACTTCAGGCCCGGCACGCGGTAGCTGCCCAGTTCCGGCAGGGTCTGCAGCCAGGCGCTGGCCTGCTTGGTGTCCTCGAACTCGTGGTCGTAGGTCACCTGCGCATACGGCTTGAGGGTGCCGCCATCGAAGCGGGCCTGCCAGCCAATGCGGCCGACGGTCGAATCGACGTTCTGGCGGTCATAGCCCAGTGCAGTGGCCAGGGTGCCGGCCGCGGCGCTTTCGGTGTAACCGTCGATCTTCACCTTCTGCCAGATCACCGAAGCGATCGGGCCGTGGCGGAAGCCGCCTTCGGTGCCGAACTCGTAACCGGCGTTCAGGGCGGCGGTCAGGTTGCTGCCGTCCGGCGAACCACCATGCTCACGGGTGGCCGGGCCCAGCTGGACCTTGCGGTTCACGTCATAGGACAGCCAGGTGTAGCTGACCTGACCGTTCACCCAGATGCGGTCGCCGTACCAGCCAGCGAACAGACCGGCCGAGGTGTCCTTCTGGGTGAAGTCGCCGCGGTTGTTGCCGAAGTCGGCGTTGAGGCGACCGAAACCGGCGAAGCCGCCGAACACCATGCCGTCGCGTGCCCAGTCGATACCGAACAGGCCGGCCGGGGCCAGCCCGTCGTACAGGTCGGCGTGGTCGTAGCGCTGCAGGTCGCCCCGCACGCCACCCCACCAGGACAGGCCGTCAGCCGGACGACCGCCCAGGTGCATGCTGACCTGATCGGCGCGCGAGCGGCCGATGGTCTGCGCCGAGTGGCTCAGCACCTGCTGCAGGCGCGGCGCTTCCAGCACCGAGACTGCGTACTGGCCCAGCAGCTGATGGCCGGCGGTGGTCGGGTGCACGCCATCGGCGAACAGGTAGGTGTTGGCCGCATCCGGGCTGACGTAGCTGGTCGGGTTGCAGGTCAGGATGCTCTGCGTCGAGTTGGCCGGATCGATCTTGCAGGCGGTGCTGGTGACGTTGGTGAAACCGTACATGCCCGGGTTGGCGGTCACTTCACGCAGGATGCTGAAGGTATCGAGCGGAATGAACTCGATGCCCGCCTGCTTCAGGCCACCGTACAGGGCCTTGTTGTAGCCGGCCGACAGTGCGGTGGCGGCGGCGGCATTGGGGCCGCGGAACTGTGGGGTGATGCCCACATCCGGCAGGTTCGGTACCAGCACGTACTGGGCGCCGGCCTGCTTCAGCGCACCCACCAGCGCGATCTGGTCGGTGACCGCTGCGCCGATGATGCCCTGCACCTGGGCCTGCGACGCGCCACCTGCCGCCGCACGGGTGGCCGCGAACAGATCATTGGCGCCTCCCCATACGGTGTACAGGGCGTTGCCGTCGGCCTTGCCACCGTTCGCAGCAAGGTAGCGGGTTGCTTGCGACTTCAGCGACGGAATCACGCCCAGGCCACCGGCCTCGTCCACCGACACGCGGGCACCGCCGACTGCATAGTTGTCACCGCTCTGGCCGTTGCCGTTGGCGGCGCCATTGAGGCCATAGTAGTTGGCGACCTGCTGCGACCACACCCAACCCGGGTTGGTGGTGAACTGGCCGGTGACCGGACGCACATCGGCCGGCAGCAGCGGGCGGAAATAGCCGGCGTCGGTCAGGCTGTCGCCGAAGAACACGGCCTTGGAATACGGGGATTCGCCTGCCATGGCCGGAACCGCGGCCAGCGCGATCGCGGCCGCCATCAGGGAGCGGATCGGGCGTTTGCTGAGCAGCATGTAAGAAACTCCTGTGGGGATATCGTTGAGGACCCGGCGGACGTACGCCGGCGCACGGTGAATGGTTTCACTGCGCCGCCTTTTGCTCACGCTGCGCCGCCGCATGGATTGTCGCCCGGCAGCGTCGGACAACGCTGTGCCGGGGCTGGCGGCCGAGGCAATTTGCAAGGGTTCCGATCCGCGAAGGCCATAGGCGACAATGCGGCGATGAACATCCAGCTCAACGGCGAACCCCGTACCCTGCCCGCCTCGGCGACCCTCCACGATCTGCTGCAGGCAGAGCAGCTGCTGCAACGCCGGGTCGCGGTCGAGGTCAACGGCGAGATCGTCAGCCGCAGCCGCCACGGCGAGCACGTGCTGGCCGAAGGCGACGTGGTGGAGATCGTGCACGCGCTGGGTGGGGGCTGAGACCTATCCGCGCAGTGCTGGCCGCTGGCCAGCAATCCGACGCTGTCAGGCACCCTGCATTTGCCGGCCAGCGGCCGGCACTACCCATACCGATCCGCGGCCGGCACGCCATTGCGTGACCCCATCTTCAGGCGGATAAGCGATAATCGCGCCATGAACGTTCATGTCTCCCCCGATTCGCTGGTGATCGCCGGCAAGACCTATGGCTCGCGGCTGCTGACCGGCACCGGCAAGTTCAAGGACCTGGAAGAAACCCGCCTGGCCACCGAGGCCGCTGGCGCCCAGATCGTCACCGTGGCCATCCGCCGCACCAACATCGGGCAGAACCCGGGCGAGCCGAACCTGCTGGACGTGCTGCCGCCGGAGCGCTTCACCATCCTGCCCAACACCGCCGGCTGCTACACCGCCGAGGACGCCGTGCGTACGTGCCGCCTGGCCCGTGAGCTGCTGGACGGCCACAACCTGACCAAGCTGGAAGTGTTGGGCGACCAGAAGACCCTGTACCCGGACGTGATGCAGACCCTGAAGGCTGCCGAGCAGCTGGTCAAGGACGGTTTCGAGGTGATGGTCTATACCTCCGACGACCCGATCCTGGCCAAGCGCCTGGAAGAGATCGGCTGCGCTGCGGTGATGCCGCTGGCCGCGCCGATCGGTTCGGGCCTGGGCATCCAGAACAAGTACAACCTGCTGCAGATCATCGAAGACGCCAAGGTGCCGATCATCGTTGATGCCGGCGTGGGTACCGCGTCGGACGCGGCGATCGCGATGGAGCTGGGCTGCGACGGCGTGCTGATGAACACCGCCATTGCCGGTGCGCGCAGCCCGGTGCTGATGGCCAGCGCGATGCGCAAGGCGGTCGAGGCCGGCCGCGAGGCCTTCCTGGCCGGGCGCATCCCGCGCAAGCGCTACGCCAGCGCCTCCTCGCCGGTGGACGGGCTGATCGGCTGATGACCAATCCTTTTGACAGCGCCGGTTCCAAGGCCCCGCCCAAGCCCTTCACCGTGAGCGAGGGCCGCCGCGAGGTGCGCAGCTTCGTGTTGCGCCAGGGCCGTTTCACTCCCGCCCAGCAGCGCGCATTCGACGAACGCTGGCCGCGCTTCGGCATCGATTACAACGGCCAGCCGCGTGACCTGGACGCCACCTTCGGCCGCCCGGCACACAAGGTGCTGGAGATCGGCTTCGGCAATGGTGCCGCGCTGCGCTTCGCCGCCCAGCACGACCCATCGCGCGACTACATCGGCATCGAGGTGCACGCCCCGGGCGTGGGCCGGCTGCTGAACGCGCTGGCCGAGGACAATGCCGACCACGTGCGCCTGTACCACCACGACGCGGTGGAAGTGCTGCAGAACGAGATCGCCGACGGCGCGCTCGATGAAGTGCGCATCTACTTCCCGGACCCGTGGCACAAGAAGCGCCACAACAAGCGCCGCCTGCTGCAGCCGGCATTCGCCGAACTGCTGGTGCGCAAGCTGCGCCCGGGGGGCCGCCTGCACTGCGCGACCGACTGGGAAGACTACGCCGAGCAGATGTGGGACGTGCTCGACGCCACCGCCGGCCTGGTCAACCGCGCCGGCCCGCGGGGCAGCGTGCCGCGCCCGGACTGGCGCCCGCAGACGCACTTCGAGACCCGCGGCCAGAAGCTCGGCCACGGCGTCTGGGACCTGTTGTACGACCGCACCTGACGATCGCCTGAGGACGCCGCGCCCCACATGGATACCGCGCTGACGCTGACCAACGACATGAAGCTCGTGCTCGGGCTGGTCGGCTTCACGATGGCGATGTTCCTGTTCGAGCGCATCCGCGCCGACGTGGTCGCGCTGGTGGTGCTGGTGGTGCTTGGTGTCACCGGCCTGATCGCGCCGGAGGAGATCTTCGGCGGTTTCTCCGGTAACGCGGTGATGAGCATCATCGCCACCACCATCCTCGGTGCGGGCCTGGACCGCACCGGGGCGCTGAACCGGCTGGCGGCCTGGCTGCTGCGGCGCGGCCACGGCGTCGAGCAACGGCTGCTGATGATGACCACCGCCATCGCCGGCCTGAACTCGTCCTTCATGCAGAACCCGTCGGTGATGGCGTTGTATCTGCCGGTCGCCTCGCGACTGGCGGCGCGCACCGGGCTGACGATGCAGCGCCTGCTGCTGCCGATCTCGGCGGCGATCGTGATGGGCGGTGCGCTGACCATGGTCGGCAATTCGCCGCTGATCCTGCTGAACGATCTGCTGGCCTCGGCCAACAACAACCTGCCTTCCGGCCTGGCCACCATCGAGCCGCTGCGCATGTTCGCGCCGCTGCCCATCGGTGTGGCGTTGCTGATCGCTTCGTTGCTGTACTTCCGCTACTACGGCGACCGCAAGCTGATCGAAGAGGAAAGCCTGGTCAATGACGGGGTCACCCCGGCGCGCACCGAGAGCTACTTCGCCAAGACCTATGGCATCGAAGGCGATGTGTTCGAGCTGGTGGTGACCGCCGAGAGCCCGCTGGTGGGCATGACCCTGGGCGAGGCCGAGACCCTGCACGATGCGCCGCTGCTGCTGGCCCTGAAGACCGGCAACGACACCCGCCTGGCACCGCCGGCGGAGATGCGCATCTGGGTCGGCAGCGTGCTTGGTGCGATGGGCCCACGCCAGCAGATCAGCGACTTCGCGCAGAACCAGTTCCTGCGCATGTCCTCGCGCCTGAAGCACCTGGGTGACCTGTTCAACCCCAGCCGCGCCGGCATTTCCGAGGCAGTGGTGCCACCGACCTCGAACGTGATCGGCAAGAGTGCGGCCGATCTGCGCCTGCGCAAGGAGCGCGGCATCAGCCTGCTGGCGATCAACCGCGACAAGCAGGTGATCCGCGAGGACGTGCGCGACGTGCAGCTGCGCGCCGGCGACATGCTGGTGTTCCACAGCATCTGGACCGACCTGGCGCAGGCCGCACGCAGCCGCGACTTCGTGGTCGTGACCGACTACCCGACCGGCGAGCAGCGCCCGCACAAGTTCAAGATTGCGATGGCGATCTTCGCGCTGACCATCCTGATCGCGCTGACCAGCAAGCTGCCGGTGGCGCTGACGCTGATGACCGGCGTGGCCGGCATGCTGCTGACCGGCGTGCTGCGCATGGACGAGGCGTATGCCTCGATCAACTGGAAGACGGTGTTCATGATGGCCGGGCTGATTCCGCTTGGCTGGGCGATGGATTCCAGCGGCGCGGCCGCGTGGGTGGCCGGCCATACCATCGACAAGCTGCCGACCGGCATTCCGGTGTGGGTGCTGGAGGTGGCGCTGGCGCTGCTGACCACGGCGTTCTCGCTGGTGATCAGCCATGTGGGTGCGACCATCGTGATGGTGCCGATCGCGGTGAACCTGGCACTGGCAGCGGGGGGCAACCCGACCGCGTTCGCGCTGATCGTGGCGCTGTCGGCGTCCAACAACCTGATGACAGCCTCCAACCCGGTGATCTCGATGATCACTGGCCCGGCCAACTACACCCCGCGCGAGATGTGGCGGGTCGGCGGCCCACTGTCGCTGATCTACACCTGCGTGGTGGTGCTGATGATCAACCTGATGTTCTGAGGGTTGGGGTTTGTTGGCAGGGCTGCGCCCTGCACCCGCAGAAGCCGAAGCAACAGCAACAGCAACAGCGTGCATTCCGTGGGATGGCGGGGGTGGGTCCGGTTGCGGGGGACGCTGCAAGTACGTCCCTGTAAGCTCGGTCGCCGCATCCATGCGGCTCACGCCCCCGCAACCGGACCCACCCCGCCTTCGACAGTTTCACGCGGCTGGTGGTGGGTGCCGACCGTTGGTCGGCACCGATCTCGCTCTGGTAGCTGTCGACCTTGGTCGACACCGTAGATCCACGCCATGCGTGGATGCCTTTTGTAGCGTCGAGCCATGCTCGACTGCTCCTGGCTTGATGGGGTCAGAGCCGTTTTCCTGCGGAAAACGGATCCGACCCCCAGCTGGCCTCAAGCCAGGTAAACCTGCCCGTCGCGCACGTCCACCGGCACAGCGCGCAGCCGGTCGCCCTTGCAGGGGCCGGCGATGCAGTCGCCGCTGTCCAGCGCGAACGAGGCACCATGCGCGGCACACACCAGATGACCCTCGCGGCTCTTCAGGAACTGGCCCGGCGCCCAGTCCAGGCGGCGGCCGGCGTGCGGGCAGATGTTCAGGAACGCACGCACCTGCGCGCCGTCGCGGTACAGCAGCAGCGATTCGGCATCGCCATCGACCACCGCTTCGACCTCGGCAAACGCGCCATCGGCAATGGCATCAAGGGCGATCAGGGCAGCAGCGATAGTCATGGCGAAGGCTCGGACGGTAAACCGGAATTGTCGCATGCCTGCTCAGGTGACTGGCTGCGACATGAACACAAGTCATTGATCCGTAATAAGCACAGGCTATATTTAACGAGTTTTTCACTCAATGAAAGTGGCGCGTCCCGATACTTTGGTTTCGCTGATCCCAGCCTATCGAGCCGCCATGTTCAATCGCGCATCCGCCTTCAACCAGTTCCGCACCCTGTTCGCGCCGCGCAAGCCGCGTCACCCGCTGGTGCGCGTTGCCGTTGGCCTGCTCGGCCTGGCGATCCTGGCGGCGATGGTGTTCATCGGTGTGTTCGTTGGCGCGGCGATGATCCTGGTCGGCCTGGCGTGGAAGCTGCTGGCCTCGCGCAAGCCGGGCGTTGCGCGTCCGGTTGACCCGACCGTGGTTGAAGGCGAGTACCGCGTGGTGCGCAAGCCGGTGTTGCCGGCCTCGCGCTGATCCAGGCCTTCCGCACCCGCTGACGGCGGGCGCCATGCGTTCTAGACTGCGGGCACGCCCTTCCTGGATGCCCGCATGTCCGATGTCTCCGATGTGATCCCTGCCGTAGCCCTGCCGCGTGTACCGGTAGCCGGTGGCGGCAGCTTCCCTGTGCACCGCATCTACTGCGTCGGCCGCAATTTTGCCGACCACGCCCGCGAAATGGGCGCGGCGGTGCCGGCGGCCGATGACCGCGGCCGCCCGATGTTCTTCAGCAAGCCGGCCGACGCCATCGTGGTCGGCCACGACGATGTCATCCCCTATCCGCCAGCAACCGCCAACCTGCACCACGAAGTGGAACTGGTGGTGGCGATCGGCCGCGATGCGCCCGCAGGCGAGCTGGCCGTGGCCGACGCCGATGCGCTGGTCTATGGCTACGCCGTCGGCCTGGACCTGACCCGCCGCGACCTGCAGGCCGCGGCCAAGGACAAGGGCCACCCGTGGGACGCGGCCAAGGGCTTCGACGCCTCCGCGCCGATCAGCGAAATCGTCCACGCCGAGGAAGTCGGCGACCTCGCCGCGCTGAACCTGTCGCTGGAGGTCAACGGCGAAGTGCGCCAGCAGGCACTGCTCGACCAGATGATCTGGAACGTACCGGAGATCCTGCATGAGCTGTCCAAGCTGTGGCAGCTGCGTGCCGGCGACCTGGTGTTCATGGGCACCCCGTCCGGGGTGGCTGCGTTGAAGCCCGGCGACCGCTTCAGTGCCCGCCTTGAAAACGTGGCCGAGCGCCACGGCGTGATCGCCGGCTGACATCACCTGCGCTACCCTGCGCGCTGTCCACTTCCCCACCGGAGAAAAACAACAATGGGAATGCTCACCGAGTTCAAGGAATTCGCCATGCGCGGCAACGTCATCGACCTCGCCGTCGGCGTGGTGATCGGCGCGGCCTTCGGCAAGATCGTGACGGCGCTGGTCGAGAAGATCATCATGCCGCCGCTGGGCTACCTGATCGGGCGCGTGGATTTCTCCAGCCTGGCCTGGACGTTGTCGCCAGCCCGGATCGGACCGGATGGCAAGGAGATCCCGGCGGTGGTGGTTGGCTACGGCGACTTCATCAACACCGTCATCCAGTTCGTGATCGTGGCTTTCGCGATCTTCATCGTGGTCAAGGCGATCAACCGGCTGTCTCGCAAGAAGGAAGCTGCCCCGGCGGCGCCGGCCGAAGAAGTGGTGCTGCTGCGCGAGATCCGCGACAGCCTGAAGAAATGAGGTATCGGGCGCCTATGGGCGCCCCTCCCATCTGTAGAGCCGAGCCCACGCTCGGCTGATCTGCAAAAGGCAGCCGAGCATTGGCTCGGCTCTGCAGAAGCAGGCGAAAGCCCCGCCCCGGCGGGGCTTTCGCTTTGCCGGTCATGGCGGAAAACAGCGTTCGCGCCAGCCATGACCTCCCGCCCATGCGCCGGGCTGAACGACTGTTAAGCTCCAAGGCTTAGGTCCCTTCCCGGAGTTGTCCATGCGTCGCCGCGTCCTTGCCATCGCATCCTCCCTCGCCCTGCTGGCCGCCCCGGCCTTCGCGGCGCCGCACACCACTACCCTGCCCCCGGCGTCGCTGGCCACCGCCGCACAGCTGCGCGACCAGGCGCTGGCCGATGACACCGGCTGGAAGGTTGTCGAGTCGCTCACCACCGAGATCGGTCCGCGCATCGCCGGCAGCGAAGCCGACGCCCGCGCCGTGGCCTGGGCCGAAGCCAAGTTCAAGGCCCTCGGTTTCGACAAGGTGTGGAAGGAGCCGGTGACATTCCCGAAGTGGGAGCGGCGCAGTGAACACGCCGCCGTGACCGGCAGGAACCCGCAGCCGCTGCAGATCACTGCACTGGGCGGCAGCCCAGGCGGCACCGTGGAAGCCGAGGTGGTGCGCTTCGCCGACCTGGCCGCGCTGCAGGCCGCACCGGCGGGCTCGCTGAAGGGCAAGATCGCCTTCGTCGATTACCAGATGCTGCCCTTCCGCGATGGCCGCGATTACGGCCGCGGCGGTGCGATCCGCAGCAAGGGGCCGTCCGAAGCGATCCGCAAGGGCGCGGTCGGTTTCCTGATGCGCTCGGCCGGTACCGACTCGCACCGCGTGCCGCACACGGGTATCACCCGTTTCGATGACGGCCTGACCCCAGTGCCGTCGGCCGCGCTGTCGGTGCCCGATGCCGACCAGCTGGCCCGCCTGCTGGCGCGTGGCAGCACCACGGTGAAGATGGCACTGGATTGCGGTTGGGATGGCACCGCCACCTCCTACAACGTGATCGGCGAGATCACCGGCCGCAGCCTGCCGAAGGAAGTGGTGGTGATCGGTGGTCACCTGGATTCGTGGGACCTGGGCACCGGCGCGGTGGATGACGGCGCGGGCGTGGGCATCACCATGGCCGCAGGCCACCTGATCGGCCAGCTCAAGCAGGCACCGAAGCGCACCATCCGCGTGATCGCCTTCGCCAACGAGGAACAGGGCCTGTACGGCGGCAAGGCCTACGCCGAAGCGCACGCGAAGGACGTGGCCCTGCACCAGCTGGCCGCCGAGAGCGACTTCGGCGCGGGCCGCATCTACGCCTTCAATACGGGTTCGCCGAATCCGGCAGGCTCGCGTGAAGCGACGAAGCAGATTGCCGAAGTGATGAAGCCGCTGGGCATCGAGTACCAGGCGGACAAGGGTGGCCCGGGCCCGGACGTCGGCCCACTGGCCGCCAAGGGCGGTGCGTGGGCGTGGCTGGCGCAGGATGGCTCGGACTACTTCCACCTGCACCACACCGCCGACGACACGCTGGACAAGATCGACCCGAAGGCACTGGCGCAGAACGTGGCCGCGTACACCGTGTTCGCCTACCTGGCGGCGGAAGCGGATGGCAGTTTCGGTAGCGAGGCCAAGGCGACCACACCGCCGAGCGAATGATGCGCTTGCGCCGGGCCATGCCCGGCGAGCACAGCGGGACGAGCGGTGCGAACCGAGGTTCGCACCCATCGGGTGATGGCGTGAGTCAGACCCCTCGCCATGGCGAGGGATCCGCCCCCGATCCGGTCAGCCTTCCCACACGCTGGTGTTGCGCACGCCCAGCAGTTCCGGGTTGAACAGTGGATCCTTGCCGGCATGGCGATGCTGTTCGTAGTCCCGCAGCGCCGCCAAGGCCGGTTTCTGCAGCAGCAGGATGGCGATGATGTTCAACCAGCTCATCAGGCCGACGCCGATGTCACCCAGCGACCAGGCCACCGTTGCACTGTTCACCGCCGAGTAGCCTGTTGCCGCCAGGAACAGCAGCTGGAAGCCGCCGATCACCCAGGGTGCCGGACGGTTGCAGCACAGATAGCTGACATTGGTCTCGGCCATGTAGTACAACGCCAGCAGTGTGGTGAACGCGAACGGCAGGATCGCCAGCGCCACGAATGAACGGCCGAAGCCCGGCAATGCCGATTCCACCGCATGCTGCACGAAGCGTGGCCCGGCCTCGACGCCCGGCAGATTGCCCAGCAGCAGGCGCGTCTCATCCGGAATGCCGTTCACTGCCGGGTCGTAGACGTTGTACAGGCCCGTGGAGAGGATCAGGAAGGCCGTGGCACTGCACACCACCATCGTGTCGATGTAGACCGAGAACGACTGCACCAGGCCCTGCTTGACCGGATGCGAGACTTCCGCGGCAGCGGCCGGATGCGCGCCACTGCCCATACCGGCCTCGTTGGACAGCACGCCGCGGCGCACGCCCCACTGGATGGCAGTACCGATCATCGCGCCGAACGCTGCATCCACGCCGAATGCACTGCGCAGCACCAGCATGATCACCTCCGGCACCTTCTCCGCGTTCAGCACCATCACCAGCGCCGTGACCAGCAGGTAGGCCACGGCCATCAGCGGCACCACCCATTCGGCCACGCGCGCAATGCGCCGCACACCGCCGATGAGGATGGCGCCCAGCACCACCAGCAGAACCGCGGTGGTGGTCATCACCGGTACGTCCCAGGCTTCGTTCACCGCACTGGTGATCGCATTGGACTGGGTGCCGGCCAGCATCGCGCCCGCCAGCACCGTCACCAGTGCGAACAGCACTGCATACCAGCGTTGGCCGAGGCCTTTCTCGATGTAGTACGCCGGGCCGCCCCGGTACTGCCCTTTGCCGTCTCGATCCTTGTAGATCTGCGCGAGCGTGGATTCGATGAAAGCACTGGACGCGCCGAGGAAGGCGACGATCCACATCCAGAAGATCGCGCCGGGGCCGCCGAAGGCGATGGCCATGGCGACGCCGGCGATGTTGCCGACGCCCACGCGGCTGGACAGCGAAATGGACAACGCCTGGAACGGTGAGACGCCGGCATCGGAGCGCTCATGGCGGAACATCAGGCGCAGCATGTCCGGCAATGCACGCAACTGGATGAAGCGTGTGCGCACGCTGAAGTACAGGCCGGCGAGCAGGCACAGCACCACCAGGTAGGGGCTCCAGACGACGCCGAGGATCGTGTTGACGATGGATTCGATGTTCATCGGCGGCCCCTCAGAAGAACATGCCCAGGGCAACCTGGGGGCTGACGATTCGACTGGTGTTGCGGCCCGCCACGCTGAACTCCACGCCGGCGATCAGGCCCAGCGTCGGGCTGAAGTGGTACTCCACGGCCGGCGCCAGGGTGACGCTGCGGCTGGCCGGGCGATGTTCGTCGATACGCTCGAAGGCACCGCTTGCGTTGCGCGCGAATCCACTCAGGCGCTGTCCGGTCTCACGGCTGGCGGCTACTTCCATCACACCTACCCAGCGCGAGTTGAAGCTGTACTCGGCACCCACCGACAGGCCCAGCACCGAGCCGCGGGAGATGTGGCCCTGGAAGCTGTCATCGGTGCCGTAAACGCTGGCCCCGGAAATCGCCGTGCGCGACGGCGCCGGCCCGGCGCTGAGCTGGGCACGCCAGCGCAGCGGACGCTCGTTGCCCAGCCACACCACCTGCTGCATGCCCAGCGCGGCGGTGGTGCGCTGCACGCCGTCGCGCTGCGCATCGAGTGGATTGCCGGTGATGCGGTCATGGCTGCCGGTGCTGAAGCGCTGCACCAGCGCGACCGAGATGGCCGGGCGCGTGCCATCGGCGTTGGGCGCCTGCAGCAGGTACTGCAGGCGCGCGGTGGTATCGCCAGCGCGGAAACCGCTGCTGCGTGCGCTGCCCTGTTCGGCGCGCGATGCACTGAGATTGACCTGGCCCATCACCCGGTCGCTGAAGCCGTAGATGATCGGCACCACCGCGGCCCATGCGCCGTTCCGTTGCCCACTGCGGCGGCGATGGCCGCCATCGTCGAAATGATCACGACTGTCGACCCGCACCAGATAGGGTTCGATGTACCAGTTGCCCTGCGGCAGGCCGGCCGGGTTGGGGGTGATCAGCGGACCGGTGAAGTTGACGCCGTCCAGGCTGCGTTCGCCGGCTGCGGCACGGCCGCTGGCAAGGACACTGGTCAGTACCAGCAATGCGATGAGGATACGGCGTGGGTGATGCATGGCAGCCTCTTCTGGACAACGTGGGATGGAGTTCCACCCTGCGTTGCCGGAAGCGGCTGACCAATAAGGAAACTTTCAAAACGTCATGCGCGCTTGACGCGTTTACCACCCTTGGAAGGGGTCAGAGCCCTCGCCTGCGGCGAGGGATCCGACCCGGGATACCGGATCAGCCGCGACGGCTCGCCCATTGCGCCAGCAGCACGGCCGTGGCCGAGGCCACATTCAGGCTCTCCACGGCGCCGCTGCCGGGAATCGAGACCTGCAGGTCGCACGCCCCCGCCAGGCTACGGTCCATGCCCTCGCCTTCGGCGCCCATCACGTACACCAGCCGCTCCGGCAGGGACGCGCGGAACACGTCATCCCCGCCCTCGACCAGGGTCGCGGCCAGGCCGAAACCGGCTGCGCGCAGTTGCGCCATTGCCTGAGCGGTCTCCGGCAGCTGCACCAGCGGCACCGCTTCGGCACCGCCTTCGGCCACGCGCGCGGCGGCGCCGGACAGGGCCAGCGTGCTGCCGGCCGGCAACAGCAGCGCCTTGGCACCGAAGTGCGCGGCCGAGCGCAGGATCGCGCCGAGGTTGTGCGGGTTGCCCACACCATCCAGCCACAGCGCCAGCGCCGGGCCGTCACCGACCTGCTGCAGCCACTGCGCCAGCGGCAGTGCCGGGGCGCGCAGCACGTCGGCCACCACACCTTCGTGGTGGGTGGTGCCGGCCAGCTTGTTCAGATCGCCGTCTTCAACCACGCGGTAGCCCACGCGGTTGGCCACGCACCACTTCAACAGCGGCTGCAGGCGCGGGATGCGTGCTTCCAGCAGGTACAGCTTGCGCAGCGCCTGCGGCCGCGCTTCGAACGCAGCCAGCACGGCATTCAGGCCGTACAGACGCAGCTCATCGCTGCCACCGCGCCCACCACCGCCCGTTGCCGGCACTTCCGGGCGCGGCAACGGCGTTGCGCGCGGCGGACGGGCGGACGGGCGGCGGTTGTTCCAAGGGTTGTTCACTTACACACTCTCCTGCTTGCGCTGGCGCCAGAAATCGGCGTTCTTGATGCCCAGGGCATCAGGGTCGAACACCGGATCCAGGCCCAGCTTCTTCTGTCGTTCGTAGTCACGCAGGGCCAGCATCGCCGGCTTCTGGATGATGAGGATGGCGATGATGTTCAGCCAGGCCATCAGGCCGACGCCGATGTCGCCCAGCGCCCAGGCCAGGGTGGCATTGTGGAACGCGCCGAACACCACCATGCCGATGATGCCCAGGCGCAGCAGCAGCACGGTCAGCGGCCGCTTCCTGTTGTGGTTCACATAGCTGAGGTTGGTCTCGGCCATGTAGTAGTACGCCATGATGGTGGTGAAGGCGAAGAAGAAGATGGCCACCGATACGAACGCCGAACCCCAGCCCGGCAGCACCGCTTCCACGCCGGCCTGGGCGTAACCGGCGCCTTCGGGAATACCGGCCAGGCCCTGGAAGATCGGCGCGGCACCCTCCACCGGCGAGTACACGTTGTAGGTGCCGCTGGCCAGGATCAGGAACGCGGTGGCGGTGCACACCATCATGGTGTCGAAGTAGATCGCGAAGGCCTGCACGTAGCCCTGCTTGGCCGGGTGCGAGACTTCCGAGGCAGCCGCCGCGTGCGGGCCCGAGCCCTGGCCGGCTTCGTTGGCGTAGATGCCGCGCTTGATGCCCCACTCCACCGCCAGGCCCATCATGGCGCCGAATGCGGCATGCGTGCCGAAGGCACTCTTGAAGATGATGCCGAACATTTCCGGCACGCGGTCGTAGTTGATGATCATGATGATGATGGCCATCAGGATGAAACCGGCGGCCATGAACGGCACCACCACTTCGGCGAAGTTGGCGATGCGCTTGACGCCACCGAAGATCACCACGCCCAGCAGCAGCGCCACCACGATGCCGATCCCCAGCTTCAGCGCCTGCACCGATTCCATGCCGAAGGCCTGGCCATCGAGCGGACCGCACAGCGCGGTGCCACGGCAGGCGTTGATGATGCTGTCGGCGATGGCGTTGGCCTGCACGCCCGGCATCAGGAAGCCTGCGGCGATGATCGTGGCGATGGCGAAGGCCAGCGCATACCACTTCAGGCCCATGGCCTTTTCGATGTAGTACGCCGGGCCACCGCGGTAGCGGCCTTCGGCGTCCTTGGTCTTGTAGATCTGCGCCAGGGTGCATTCGACGTACGAGGTGGATGCGCCAAGGAAGCCCATCACCCACATCCAGAAGATCGCACCGGGACCGCCGAAGGCGATGGCGGTGGCCACGCCAGCGATGTTGCCGATGCCCATGCGGCCGGCCATCGACATGGCCAGCGCCTGGAACGAGGACACGCCGGCGTCGGATTTCTCACCCCTGACGGTGAGGCGGCACATCTCGAAGAAGCCACGGATCTGCATGAAGCGGGTGCGCAGGCTGAAGAACAGGCCGGCGCCCAGGCACACGAAGATCAGTGCCTTGCTCCAGATGATGCTGTTGATGAAGTGTACGGTTGCTTCCACGCGCGCTCTCTCCAGTCGGCGGGTTGTAAGGACGTCCCGTCGGCTGGAGGGGACCGGTCGATTCTCCCTGATCGCAGGCCGCTGCGGTAGCGCTGTTTTGCAGAGCCGAGCCCATGCTCGGCTTGGGCTCCCGAGGGCAGCCGAGCATGGGCTCGGCTCTACAGCGGCCAGCCCGCGTGTTCAGGGCAGCTGCGTGCGTACCCGGGCAAAACGGCGCAGGTCGTGCAACACGCCGCGCTTGTAGACCGCGCAACGTTCCACGCCCTCTTCCTGGAAGCCGTTCTTCTCCAGCACCCGGGCCGAGCCGAGGTTGAAGTCGACCACGGTGGCCTGCAACCTGAACAGGCGCAGCTCATCCATCACCCACGGGGCGAACAGGCCGACCACGCGGGTCATCAGGCCCTGCCCCCAATAGGCCCGGCCCAGCCAGTAACCCAGTTCGGCGGTATGCCCACGCTCGGCCACGCCCTGTTGGGCACCGACGCTGCCGCAGGCCTGGCCGTCGATCTCGATGGCCAGGTTCAGGGTGTCGGGAGCCAGCACGCGGCCGGCGAGGAAGGCCTCGCCATCCCCGCGCGTGTACGGGTAAGGGAAGCGGTCGCGCAGACCGCGCGATACCTCGGCGTCGTTGGCGTGGCGCAGCAGGGAGTCCAGGTCGTTCGGGCGCCAGGGGCGCAGCTGGAAGCCGTCGCCTTGCAGGTCTGGGGTCAGAGCCCTTTCCCTTTGGGAAAGGGATCCGACCCCGCCGGCGTACCGGTCAGGCATGACCGCCTACCGAGGGCGACTCGGCTTCCTGCTTCTCCAGCTCGCGCTTCACCGCTTCCGGCGAACGAGTGTACGGCGCCAGCCGCGCGTAGAACGCCGGCACCACGAACAGCGACAGGAACGTCGAAAGAGTCACGCCGAAAATGATCACGATGCCGATCGTGCCACGGCTGGCCGAACCAGGCCCCCCGGCGACCACCAGCGGGATCGCGCCGACCACGGTGGCGATCGAGGTCATCAGGATCGGGCGCAGGCGCACCATCGCCGACTCGATGATCGCCTCGCGCACGCTGCGCCCATCGTCGCGCAGCTGGTTGGCGAATTCGACGATGAGGATGCCGTTCTTCGCGGCAAGGCCGACCAGCATCACGATGCCGATCTGGCTGAACAGGTTCACCGTACCGCCACTCACCCACAACCCGACCAGCGCGCCGAGCACGCCCAGCGGCACGGTCAGCATGATGGTGAGCGGATGGATGAAGCTCTCGAACTGCGCGGCCAGCACCAGGTACACCACCAGCAGCGCCATCGCGAAGGTCAGCAGCACCGCGCCGCCGGCGCTCTGGTACTCGCGCGATTCGCCCTTCCAGTTCACCTGCGCGTACTGCGGCAGCTCTTCCTGGGCGACGTTCTGTGCCCAGGCGATGGCCTCGCCCAGCGGATAGCCCGGCGCCAGGCCGGCACTGATGGTGATCGAGCGCAGTCGGTTGAAGCGGTTCAGGGTGCCGGCCTCGGCCACTTCACTCAACGTGACCAGGTTGGACAGCGGCACCAGCTCGCCGGAGTTGGCGCGGACGCGGATCGCGGCCAGGTCGGCCGGGCTGGCGCGACCATCGCGACCGGCCTGCACCAGCACGTCGTACTCCTCGCCGTTGTCGACGAAGGTGGTGACGCGACGCGAGCCCATCATGGTTTCCAGCGCCGAACCGATCGCGGTGACCGGCACGCCGAGATCGGCCGCACGCTGGCGGTCAATGTTCACCCGCATCTGCGGCCGGGTTTCCTTGTAATCGGAATCGGGGCCGACCAGGCCGGGATTGTCGGCCATGCGCAGCAGGATGCGGTCGCGCCACTGCGCGATCTCGGCATATTCCGGACCGCCCAGCACGATCTGGAACGGTTGGCCGCCGCTGCGCACCAGGCCACCACCCACCTGCGTGCGTACGCGCACGCCGCGGATGGTATCCAGTTCCTTCTGCAGTTCGTTGGCGACTTCGGGCGTACCCTCGCTGCGCTGGCGCCACGGCTGCAGGAAGATGCTGACGCGGCCGGTATGCATTTCCTCGCTGGCGCCCCAGCCGCCCGGCACGCGGGGGTTGGCACGCACGATCGGCTTGTCCGGGCCGACATGCGGTGCCAGCAGCGCTTCCACCTGCTGCACCTGCTGCACGGTGTAGTCGTAGCCGGCGCCTTCCGGGCCGTCGATCATGATCTGGAACGAACCACGGTCTTCGGCTGGCGCCAGTTCCGACGGCAGCAGCTTGAGCAGGCCCCAGCTGGCGGCCAGCGCAGCCACCATCACCAGCAGGTAGATCCAGGTGCGGTCGACGTGGTGATCGAGCACTCGCCCATAGGCACCCGCAAGGCGTTCCAGGTTGCGGTTGATGAAGCCGTGCAGGCCCCGCGGGGCCTGCCCGGTATGCGGCTTGAGCAGCTTGGAAGCCATCATCGGCGTCAGCGTGAGCGCAACGAACGCGGACAACGCCACCGCGGCGGCCAGCGCCACGGCCAATTCGCGGAACAGTCGCCCGGTGTTGCCCTCCAGGAAGCCGACCGGCAGGAACACCGCCACCAGCACGGCGGTGGTGGCGATCACCGCGAAGGCGACCTGCGCAGTGCCGCGCTTGGACGCCACCAGCGGTGGCTCGCCCAGGTCGATGCGGCGCTGCACGTTCTCCACCACCACGATCGCATCGTCCACCACCAGGCCGATGCACAGCACCAGCGCCAGCAGGGTCAGCAGGTTGATCGAGAAGTCGAACGCATACAGCGCGATGAACGCCGCCACCAGGCAGACCGGCACCGTCACCGCCGGAATCAACGCGGCGCGGAAGCTGCCCAGGAACAGCCAGATCACCGCCAGCACCAGGATCATCGCTTCCACCAGGGTGGCGTAGACGCGGTCCACTGCAGCTTCGATGAAGGTGGTGTTGTCGAAGGCGACGAAGATCTGCGTGCCCTTGGGCAGGGTCAGCGCCACCCGCTCGGCCTCAGCGCGCGCCGTGCGTGCCACGTCCAGCGAGTTGGCGGTGGAGGTCTTGACGATGCCCAGGCCGATGCCGGGCTCGCCGTTGCTGCGGTAGTACGCGCGGCGTTCGGCCGAGGCCAGCTCGATCTTCGCCACGTCGCCCATGCGCACCACGTAGCCGTCGCGGCCCTTGCCCAGCGGGATGGTCGCGAAATCCTCGGGCTTGATGTAGTTGCGTTCCACGCGCAGGGTGAAATCGCGGTCGGTCGACTCGATGCGGCCGGCCGGCAGCTCCACGTTCTCGTTGCGCAGTGCGGTTTCCACGTCGCCGGTGGTCAGCCCGCGCGCGGCCAGCTGGTCACGGTCCAGCCAGATCCGCATCGCATAGCGCTGGCGGCCGCCGATGCGGACCTGGGCCACGCCATCGAGGCTGGAGAAACGATCGACCACGTAGCGGTCGGCGTAGTCGCTCAGCTCCAGCGTGTCCATGGTCGAGGACACCATGTTGAACCAGATGATCGGGTCGGCATCGCTCTCGACCTTGGCAATCTCTGGTGGCCGCGCCTCTTCCGGCATGCGGTCGGCGACGCGGCTGACCGCATCGCGCACGTCGTTGGCCGCTGCTTCGATATCACGGTTGGAGGTGAACTCGATGCTGACCTGCGAGCGGCCGTTGGTGCTGCGCGCGTTGATCGTATCGATGCCTTCGATGCCAGCCAGCGCATCTTCCAGCACCTGGGTGATGCGGCTTTCGATGACCGCCGCCGACGCGCCGGTGTAGTCCACCGACACCGAAACGATCGGAGGGTCGATGGCGGGCAGTTCGCGCAGGGTCAGGCGGGTGAAGGACATCACGCCCAGCACCAGCAGCAACAGGCTCATCACCACGGCGAACACCGGCCGCTGGATGGAGATGTCGGACAGCTTCATCCGCCGTGGCCCTCGGTCGCGACCGGCGCCGGCGCGTCAGCCGGTTTGGCGCCAGAGGCCGGTGCGGCGTCCTTCGCAGCGACCTTCAGGCCCGGGCGCAGCTTGCCGGTGCCATCGACCACGATGCGCTGGCCTGCTTCCAGGCCCTGCCGGATCTCGACCACGCCGGCACGGCGCGCGCCGGTGACCACGTCCACCCGCTCGACGCTGTCGTCGGCCTTGATGCGGTACACGAAGGTATCGCGGCCGACCTGTACCACGGCGATTTCCGGGACCACCAGCGCCGGGCGCTCGGGGCGGAACAGGCGCACGTCCAGCAGCATGCCCGGGCGCAATGCGTGGTCGCCATTGGCGAAATCGGCGCGCACGGTCACCGCACGGGTGGCCGGATCGATGCGCGCATCGATGGTGCTGACCACGCCCTCGAAGGTGCGACCCGGCCAGGCCACGCTGGTGGCACTGACCTTGTCACCAACGCCCAGCGCAGCCAGCTCCACTTCCGGCACCTGGAAATCGACATGCATGTGCTCGATGTCGTCGAGCGTGGCGATGACCGTGGTCGGGGTCAGCAGCGATCCCGGACTGACCTGGCGGATGCCAAGCACACCGGCAAAGGGCGCACGCACGCGGCGGTCGCCAATGTCTGCCTGCATCTGCATCACGCGCGCCTCGGCGGCGTCGCGGATCGACTTCTGCGTATCCAGCGTGGCGCTGGACACCAGCCGCTGGGCGGCCAGTTCGCGCTGGCGCTTGTACAGCTGATCGGCTTCATGGAAAGTGGCCTGCGCCTGCACCAATGCGGCTTCCTGGGCCTGCCCGCGCAGCGTCACGATCGGCGCACCGGCAGCAATGTGCTGGCCGCTCTCGAAGTGCACTTTCTCGACGATCTCGCTGACTTTGGCAGTGACGCTGATCGACTCGCGCGCCTTGGCCGTGCCCAGTGCCTGCAGGGTGTCGTTCCACTGCGTGGGCTGCACGACCTGCGCAGTGACCGGCACCGCTTCGCCCTGCCGACGTGCGGCGGCCTCCTGTTTGCCTGCGCACCCGGCCAGCACGGCCAGGCTGAGGCCGAGGGCCAGGGTCGAAGCGATACGAGCCAACATGAACGGTCCTGATTGATCCACGGCCGCCGAGTGTAGGCAAGTGCCCATAAAAGCGGTATGTGCCAAGCGTTTACCGGCGTGGAACCAAGGCTGCGATAGCGCCTTGAACCCGTTCCGTGCAAGGCTGCCATGGGCGGTGTCGGCGTGTGTCGGGGTGTATCCAGTGGTGCACCACCGCGGCCGTCATCGTAGAGTCGAACCTGCCCGACCGAGGGCGTCGGGCGGGGACGGATCCTGGCGGGGATCCGGCCCCGTTTTTTTATGCCCGGCGGATCAATACCGGTAGTTCAACTTCATCCACGCGCTGCGCCCCGGCTCGTTGAAGCGCACCGGGTCGGCCGGGAAGCCGAAGTCGGCGCTGCCGGCCAGGTTCAGGTGCTCGCTGTAGGCGCGGTCGAACAGGTTGTCGACGCCGGCGCTGAGCTGCAGCTGCGAACTGAAACGGTACGCGGCATTGAGCGCGAAGGTGGCAAACCCGGCGCTCGGCCCGAGGTCCTGCGCGACCACGTTGCCCTGTCCATCTGCGACACGATGCTGATGGGTCACCGCGCGCAGCAATGCGCCGGCACTCCAGCGCTGGCCCTCCCAGTTCGCACTCAGGCGCGCTTCCAGCGGCGGCATCTGCGGCAGCGGACGCTGCTGGTCGCGGTTCTCTCCCCAGGCATAGGCCAGCGTGCCGCCCAGCCTCCACTGCTCGGTCAGGCTCGCTTCCAACCCGGCCTCGGCACCGGCAATGCGCGCCTCGACGTTGCTGGCCTGGCTCATGCCCATCATGCCGCTGCCGTGGTAGGTGAACAGGATGTAGTCCTGGATCTGCCCGGCATAGGCCGAAACCCAGGCCTGCACGCGCGGTCCCTTGTACTGCAGGCCCATGTCGAGCTGGGTGGTGCGCTCGGGCTGGATGCCGGCAAACGCGTTCACTGCGCCGGCCGGGCCGTGGTTGGGCGAGAACAGCTCCCAGTAGTCGGGCATGCGCTCGCTGTGGCCGAGGCCTGCATACCAGGTCAGGCCGTCGGCCAGGTCCTGCTCATAGCGCAGGAAGCCACTGCCGAGCCACGCCTTGCGCTTCTCGCCGGCCGTTGGGTTGGGCCGGCTGCCCATCATTCCACGGATGGACTGCCGCTCATCACGCACGCTGGCGCGATCGATGCGCAGCCCGCTGATCCAGCGCTGGTCGGTGCCGGCGCCGAGGGTCAACTCGGTGAACACGCCATAGCGGCGGAAGTTGGCATCGGTCTCCCAGACGGCCTGGCGGTAGGTGTCGCGGCCCATGCCCATGCGGCCACGATGGCGGCTGTCCTCGCCATCCATGCCCGCCACCAGTTGCACGTCCTGCCAGCGCCACTCGGAACTGACCCGGCCGCCCTGGGTGCGGCGGTCCACGTTCGACGCCATCGGCATCGGCATCATGCTGTTGGGATTCGGCGTGCGCAGCGTGTAGTTGTCCATCACGTGGTCGGCCTCGTTGTAGTACACGTTGGCCTGCAGCGTGTCCCACGCACCCGGCAGATTGCGCTTCTCGAAGCGCGCGGCGTAGCTGGTGCGTTCGAACGCGGCACCGTCCATGCCGCGCCCCGCGTAGCGTGCGATCGCATCGCCGGCACCGGCAGAAATTTCCAGCAGCGTGTCGGCATCCGGCGTCCAGCCGATCGCCACGTCACCGTTCCACTTGCGCCACTTCGATGGCACCACATCGCCGTTGCCGTCCTTGTAGTCATCGGCTTCGGAACGGTTGCCGCTGGCGCGCACATAGCCGGCCGGGTTGCCCAGGGTCAGGTCCAGCACCTGGTCGTTGCGGTTGCGCGAACCGACCAGCGCGCTGGCATCGGCACGCAGGCCCGGTTCCTCGAAGCGCGGTGTATCGCGTTCGAAGCGCACGGTGCCGGCCGAGGCACCTGCCCCCCAGCGCACGCTCTGCGGGCCCTTGATGATGGTCAGGCGGTCGAAGCTCTCCGGTGCGATGTAGGACAGCGGGTTGTCCATGCGCGAGGGGCAGGCGCCGATCAGGTTGCCGTCATTGCTGAGGATGTTCAGGCGCGAACCCAACATGCCGCGCAGCACCGGGTCACCGTTGGTGCCGCCGTTGCGGATGGCCGAGAAGCCAGGAACGGTCTTCAGGTAATCGGCGCCGTCACTGGCCGGAACCGGCTGCCGCGGCAGGCGTGGATCGGTCACCCAGTGCAGTGGCGACGAAGGCGCGGTGGCGGTGACCACCACCGTATCGAGAGTGCGCGCCTCTTCGGCAGGCGCGGCGTGGACCAGCGTTGCAGCCACGGCCAGGCCAAGGGCAACCGGCAGGCGCACGCAGGCGCCCGCGGGGCGGGAAGTCATTTTCATCGGAACAGCTCCAAGGTACGCACGCGCGCACGGCGCCCGGTCAGGCGTCGTGCGGCAGATTCGACAGGAAAATCAGCGGACGATGGAGGCGCGAGGTGGCCCACGCGCGGCGTGTGCCGGCCAGCGCGGTGCCGGCAGTACCTGCTGTGACCACGGGAATACCAGCCGCGGCCGCCACAGCAGCGGCAACAGCAGCACCAATACCGCCAGCCACGGCAGCAGGCGCATGGCCAGCACGCAGTATTCGCAGGCTTCGCCATGCATGGCGTGGGGGTCGGCCGGTGGGGTCGGACTCCGTTGCCCGTGCAAAGGGCTCGGACCCAATACGGCAGCGTCGTGGTGCATGTGCGCGTGGTCCATGCCTGCCATCGCCGCGTGGTCTATCGGCGGCGCCTGCAGCGCGCGGCTGACCAGTGGCGCAAGCACCATCAGCAGCGTCGCCAGGACGGCGAGCTGGAGCAGGAGGCGCTGCGGGCGGGACAGGCGGGTCACCCTGCTAGTGTAGAGCCGGGTCCCGGGTTGCCCGTGCGACGAACCGTCGCAGGAGGGGGTTTATCGGCAGGGCTGCGCCCTGCACCTGCTGCTAGCTGGAGCAACAGCAACAGCCGAAGCAACATCAAAAGCTGGCTTCCTGTGGGTGGGCGGGGTGGGTCCGGTTGCGGGGGGCGCTGCAAGTACCCCTCCGGGGCCCGGCCCAGCCGCTGGCGGCTGTGCGTTCGGGCGCTTGCGAAGCAGTGCTTCGCAAGCAAAGCGCCCTCACCCATGTAAGCTCGGTCGCCGC